>NZ_CAJLKP010000023.1 GCF_905207245.1 uncultured Bacteroides sp.
TAGCTTGTAGCCTGTAGCTCGTAACTTTATTCCCTTCTGCACCTTTTTTTAGTAAAAACTTTCCCTTTCCCTGTGATTTCCTCCCACTCCTTCCGACAAATAGAGCAAGAAACAATTTTAATCTACATCAAATATGAAACATTTATTTCGCAGTTTACTGGTTGTAGCATTAGTGTTATGCGCCAGTTTTCAACAAGCGGTAGCACAACAAATGCAATTCCCGCCCCTTCCCGTTGACAAGAATGTCCGCATCGGCCAGTTAGACAACGGTCTTACTTACTACATCCGTCACAACAAATTACCCGAAAACCGGGCCGAGTTCTATATCGCCCAGAAAGTAGGTTCCATCCTCGAAGAACCGCAACAGCGCGGACTTGCACACTTCCTGGAACACATGGCCTTCAATGGCACGAAAAACTTCCCCGGTGATGACAAAGGTCTCGGCATCATACCTTGGTGTGAAACCGTAGGCATCAAATTCGGTACAAACCTGAATGCTTATACCAGCATCGACGAAACAGTTTATAACATCAGTAACGCTCCTATCGACCGCCCCAATGTACTGGATTCCTGTTTATTGATCCTGCACGACTGGTCTAACTTCATCTTACTGAAAGATGATGAGATCGATAAGGAACGTGGAGTTATCCGTGAAGAATGGCGTAGCCGTAACAGTGGCATGCTGCGTGTTTATACCGACCTGTCTCCCGTAATTTATCCGGGCGACAAGTATGCAGATTGTATGCCCATCGGTTCTATCGACGTTATCAATAATTTCCCTTATAAAGATATCCGCGATTACTATCACAAATGGTATCGCCCCGATTTGCAAGGTATCGTTATCGTAGGTGATATCGATGTAGACGCCGTAGAAGCCAAATTGAAGGCAGTATTCGCTGACGTGAAAAAACCGGAAAATCCGGCAGAACGTACTTACTTCCCTGTAGCAGACAACAAAGAACCTATCGTAGCCATCGGTACGGATAAAGAGGTGGACGACCCGTCTATCGAACTCTATTTCAAGCAGGATGCAACTCCTGATTCTGAAAAGAACAATGTAGGTTATCTGGCTTCCCAATATATGGTAAGCATGATTACCAGTATGCTGAATGCCCGCCTGAGCGAAATTACCCAAAGCGCTAACCCGCCGTTTACCCGTGCTGCCAGTACTTACGGCAACTTCTTCCTGTCTAAGACAAAAGAAGCTCTCAATATTTACGCTTCAAGCAAAGCTGACGGCATTGAAGAAGCTATGAAAACTCTATTACAAGAAACAGAACGTGCCCGTCGTTTCGGCTTCACCGAATCAGAATATAGCCGTGCACGCGCCAATTATCTGCAACGTTTGGAATCTGCTTACAATGAACGCGAGAAAACCAAACACGGTTCTTATGTACGCGAATATGTACGCAACTTCCTGGATGCAGAACCTATCCCGGGCATCGAAACAGAATACGCCATGATGAACCAACTGGCTCCGAACATCCCTATACAAGCCATGAATATGGTCATGCAGCAACTCGTTCCGGACAGCAATCAGGTAGTAATTATTGCCGGTCCTGAGAAAGAAGGATTGAAGTACCCGACGAAAGAAGAAGTTGTCGCTTTGCTGAAAGGCATGAAGAATCTTGACCTGCAAGCATATGTAGATAAGGTATCTGACGAACCTCTGATGAAAGAAGCACCGAAAGGTGGCAAAATCGTTTCAGAAAAAGAAGGTGAAATTTATGGCAGCACAAAGCTCGTCCTCTCTAACGGTGTAACGGTTTACATCAAGAAGACCGACTTCAAAGCTGACGAAATTCGTATGAAAGGTACCAGCCTGGGTGGTAAATCCATTTTCCCCGACAAAGATGCACTAAACTTCGCTGTTATGGATAATGTGGTTGCCGCAGGTGGTTTGGGCAATTTCAGCAAAGTAGACCTGACAAAGGTATTGGCTGGTAAAAAAGTATCTGTTCAAGCCGGTCTGGGTGCAACAACTGAAAACGTATTCGGAACTTGCTCCCCGAAAGACTTTGAAACCATGATGCAGTTGACATATCTCACATTCACAGCTCCGCGCAAAGACATGGAAGCATTCGAATCTTACAAGAGTCGCACGAAAGCGCAGTTGGAAAGTGCACAAGCAAACCCGCTTTCTTCCATTGGAGATTCTTTACAGAGAGCTATGTATGGCAACCATCCGCGCTTAGTATTGCTCAAACCGGAAATGATAGACCAAATCAATTATGACCGCATTCTGGAAATGTACAACGACCGTTTCAAAGATGCCAGCGACTTTACATTCTACTTTGTAGGTAACATCGACCTTGAAACCGCCAAACCGCTGATTGCGGAATATCTGGGTGCACTGCCTGCCATCAACCGCAAGGAGACCTTTAAAGATACCAAGATGGAGATCCGTAAAGGTGTATATAAAAATGAATTTGCTAAGGAACAACAAACTCCTACAGCAACCATCGTATTCCTGTATAGCGGAAAAGCTCCTTATACATTGAAAAACAATATCCTGTTGAGCTGCATGACTCAGGTTCTCGATATGGTTTATACCGAAGAGGTACGTGAGAAAGAAGGAGGTACATACGGTGTGAACTGTATAGGCAATTTACAGAAGTATCCGAAAGAACAACTGCTGATGCAGATCATCTTCCAGACCGATCCGGAAAAGAAAGACAAACTGGCTGGTATTGTAGTAGATGAATTGAAGAAACTGGCAGCCGAAGGTCCTTCCGAGGTACATCTGCAGAAGGTAAAAGAGTATCTGTTGAAAAAGTATGCCGACAACCAAAAGGAAAACGCATACTGGCTGAACAACCTGAATGATTACTTCTTCTATGGTATGGATATGACTAAGGACTATACAGACCTTGTAAATGGTATCACTGCCAAAGAACTCCAGAAGTTCGCAGCAGACTTACTGAAACAAGGAAACGAAATTGAAGTAACAATGACGGTGAATAAGTGATAATAACTAATAACTAAATAACATGAACTTATTTCTCGAACTACGCAAGCACGGAAAGTTGGCAGAAAAGCGGCATCCGATGTACGAAAAGAGTAAATTCGGAAAGTTTTGGATGTACTTCATGAGTGTATTCTGGGCTGGTTATCTGATCTTCTTTGGTACAACATTTGCGTTTGCCTTCGATGGTGGAGCAAAAGAAGCCTACCATGTAATGAATAGCGGACTGATATTTATCCTTGCCCTCGACTTTCTCTTACGGCTGCCTTTTTTGAAAACGCCCACGCAGGAAGTTAAGCCCTACTTATTGCTTCCCATCAAACGCAACCGTTTGATAGACTTTCTGCTCTTGCGTTCCGGACTCAGCAGTTTCAACCTGTTCTGGCTCTTCCTGTTTGTTCCGTTCGCCATCATCACCGTCACCAAATTTTATGGAATAGCAGGTGTGGTGACCTATTGCATCGGCATCTGGTTGCTTATTATATTCAATAATTACTGGTATTTACTGTGCCGCACGTTGATGGACGAACGCATCTGGTGGTTCCTCTTGCCGGTAGCAGTATATGGCGGCATTGCGGCGGCACTCTTCATTCCGGACAACAGTCCGTTGTTCGCTCTCTCAATCGAACTGGGTGAAGGATTCATTACCGGAAATATACTGATATTTGCCGGTACCCTGGTAGCCATTGCTCTCATGTGGTTCATCAACCGGAGCATCATGCAGAAATTGGTCTACAATGAATTGAACAAAGTAGAAGATACGACTGTGCAAGTTAAAACCGTATCCGAATACAAATTTCTGGATCGTTACGGGGAAATAGGTGAATACATCCGGTTGGAACTAAAATTATTGCTGCGTAACAAAGTATGCAAGAAGTCACTCTATTCCATCACTGCAGTAGTACTGATGTTCAGCCTTATTATCAGTTTCTCTGATATTTACGACGGAGGTATGCGCGATTTCTTCGTACTTTATAACTATATTATTTTCGGCATCCTGTTCCTTTCACCTCTGATGAGCTATGAAGGTAATTACATTGATGGACTGATGAGCCGCAGAGAATCTATCTATTCGTTGTTGCGTGCCAAATATATTTTATATAGTCTGGCTCTCATCATTCCATTTGTGTTGATGATTCCTGGCATGGTAACAGGCAAAGTGTCCGTACTGACCTGTGTGTCATGGCTTGTATTTGTTCCGGGAGCTGTATACTGCTGCCTGTTCCAGTTGGCAGTGTATAACAACAAGACACTTGCACTGAATTCAAAGATGACCAGTCGTCAGAATGTGGGTACAGGCTTGCAAAATCTCATATCGGGAGGAGCCTTTGGCGTGCCATTGTTGTTGCTCTTCGCATTAAAAGCAACCGTCGGTACAGAAGTTGCCCCATGGATTCTCATTGGCATCGGCATTATATTCATTGCCACTTCAAGATGGTGGTTAAGGAATGTATATCACCGCTTCATGAAGCGCCGGTATAAGAATATGGAAGGATTTCACGATAGTAGACAAAAATAATTACGAATATGATAGAGATTAACAGACTTCAAAAGAACTTCGGACAAAAGAAAGCCGTAGATATTGAGAAATATATCATCGAACAAGGTGATATGTTAGGATTGGTAGGTAACAACGGAGCTGGTAAGACTACCCTTTTCCGCCTGATGTTGGACCTGCTGCAAGCTGATCAGGGTAATGTAACAATCAACAACATCGACGTATGTAAAAACGAAGACTGGAAACAGTTCACCGGTGCTTTCATCGATGATGGTTTTCTGATTGATTATCTCACTCCAGAAGAGTATTTCTACTTCATCGGTAAGATGTATGGTCTGAAAAAAGAAGAAGTAGACGAACGGTTGCTTCCGTTTGAACGTTTCATGAATAATGAAGTGATTGGTCAGAAAAAGTTTATCCGTAACTTCTCTGCCGGAAACAAGCAGAAAATCGGTATCATCTCCGCTATGTTGCATCATCCTCAATTACTTATTCTGGACGAACCGTTCAACTTCCTTGATCCGAGTTCGCAGTCCATCATCAAGCACTTGCTGAAAAAATATAATGAAGAGCATCATGCCACGGTAATCATTTCAAGCCACAATCTGAACCATACGGTAGATGTATGTCCCCGTATTGCCCTGTTGGAGAACGGTGTGATTATCCGCGATATCCAGAATGAAAACAATTCGGCAGAGAAAGAGCTTGAAGACTACTTCAATATCAGAGTAGAAGAAGAAATTGAAGAAGAACTGGCGGAAGCAGTGATCGAAGAAACACCTGATCCGGAGACAATCGTTGAAGAAACAGTAGTTCAACCGGAAAAGAAAGAAGAATAGGAATGAGAAAACACTTCTTATATATAGTTGCACTTGTCGGACTGGCATTTAGTTTAAGTTCTTGTCGCAGCTCGGCGCCGCGCCTCGACTATAAGGCACTGGCTAAGGCGTCTGTCCGTTTGGGAGTAGATATAAATAAGGAAGATAACCATAAGCTGTACATCGCCTCTGCGGAGTGGTTAGGTGTTCCCTACCGCGCAGGCGGTGACAGCAAACAGGGTACCGACTGTTCCGGTCTGGTATCACAACTCTATACAAGAGTATATAACATCCGTCTGGCCCGAAGTACTAACGACCAGCTTAAAGAAAGCAACAAAGTATCCCGCCGTAACCTGCGTGAGGGAGACCTGGTCTTTTTCACCAGCCGTGCCTCCAAAAAGAAAGTGGCGCACGTGGGTATCTACCTCAAAAATGGAAAATTCATCCATGCCAGCACCAGCAAAGGAGTAATTGTCAGTGCTCTCAATGAAAAGTACTATACGCAATACTGGCTTTGTGGGGGAAGGGTAAAATGATAGTTTAAACTTCAAAAAGAAAAAAGAATGAAAAAAATTTTAGGTATTCTCCTCTTTATCGGCATTGCGCTGAATGCCAACGCACAATTATTGTGGAAAATCTCTGGTAACGGTCAGGAAAAACCTTCCTACATTTTGGGTACACACCATTTGGTACCATTAAGTATCAAAGATAGCATCGCCGGACTGCCACAAGCTATAGACGGAACTGCCCAAGTATATGGAGAAGTTGTCATGTCCGAAGCAATGTCTCCCGAATTCATGCAAACAATGCAACAGAGCATGATGATAGCAGGAGATACCACTCTTCAAGCTCTTTTCACTCCTGAACAGTATGAGGCAGTAGGCAAGGTAGTAAAAGAAAATATGATGGCTGACATTGCTATGCTGGCAAAATTGAAACCGGCCGCCATCACTCAACAGCTTACCGTGATATTGTGCATGAAACATTTGGGCGGTTTCAATCCGCAAGAACAACTGGATACTTACTTCCAGCAACAAGCCATACAGAACGGTAAAAAAGTAGGTGGTTTAGAAACCCTTCAGTCCCAGATAAACGTACTCTTCAACAGCCAGACTTTGCAACGCCAAGCCAATTTACTCTATTGTCTCGTAAGCGACATTGACAAGGCTATGGACCAGACCAAACGTCTGAACGAAGCATATAAAGCCCAGAAACTGGATGATATGCTGAAGCTGATGGAAGAACGTGATGGTAACTCCTGTGATCCGCTACCGGGTGAGATGGAAGCTTTGTTAGACAACCGCAACAAAGCATGGATTGAGAAAATGCCGACTATCATGAAGGATGCTCCTACTCTATTTGTGGTTGGTGCCGGCCACCTGCCGGGAAATAATGGCGTATTAAACTTGTTGAAACAGGCAGGTTATAGCGTAGAACCTATGAAATAAAAACTATAAATTCTCTCTTTACTAACATTTTATAAACACGAAACAATGTAAGATACCGGGTGATTGCAAGTGATTGCAGTCACCCGATTTTACATAAAAAAGGGTACATCAGGATTCATACCTAACATACCCTCGTTCATCATTATATAAGTTTCACTACATACCCATAGCATTGGCTCCCAAAACTCCTAACACAGCCGATGCCACAGCTATTACAATTTTCAAAATCTTATCCCAAACCGTTTTTTTCATATTCTTCAACATTTTAATAATGAACAGACTGCGCAGCCTTTAATTTTTAATTCTTTAATTTTTAATTTCTGAAGCCTCCGGCTTCAAGACCCTATCCCAGTGGATCTTCGCCAAGTCCTCCTTCGCCACCGGAGTTTCCTCCTCCACCGTTACCCGAATCATCATTGCCAGTAGCATCTTTACCCGTCCACTTCTCGAATTCAACACCTTGCCATAGCGCACGGGTAGTACCCAGAGCTGCAGGACGTGTATATTCGGGAGTAAACATGAAATGCAAAGATGTCACCTGATTCGGAGTTACATCTTTCTCATTATCCACTCCCTTTCCACGTGTTCGTGCCATCACAGTAAATGTTCCCAAACCATCCAGGCGGACAGTACGGCTATTCAGTAATTGCAACCGCATCACCGACACCAAGTTTCTGATTACATTGTGCACATCACCCGGTGTTGCCGAGCACTTTTCAGCCACCATCTCACCCAACTGCTGCAAACTTACAGCCCGTCCCACTTTCTTCAAAGTCAGGTGCCATTGGTTCACACCATCTTTCGTTTTCAACTGCGATTGTCTCGCATAATACAATAAAGGCATAATCTTTCTCCTTTTACTTTTAAATTCAACTTCATTTTATTTTTGCGTTGATCAACAGTGCAAAGGTGAAGATTATATCAGGGATAAACGAAGAAAGCAGGACTACAAACACTGTTATCTCAAATAAATCTATAAACTCCTACAAATCAAGCATATAAAACAACGCTATCCAACTGATTTAGGGATAGCGTTATTTTTCCGGAACAATAAGTTCTAATATGATTTATGAAATTCTGTTGGTAATAGCACAGGAATACCCGAATACTTATAATCTTTAATATTCCTCGTTATTATACCTTCAACAGAAGTGTCTTGTAATGCAGAATAATACTGTATTGCATCTTCATAATCAGAGAATTCAGAATATAATGCTTTTTTTATTATCTCCGCATCAACTGATAAAATAGAAACATATTCAGACAAATCACGTAAACTTGAAATAGCATTCTCTTTTCCTGCATACTTACGCAGAATATAATAAATAGTAGAATAAGACAGAGCACAGATAGACAAATGCACCTCCCCTCTTCCTGCAGCATCAAAAAGCTCGCAAGCAGCATCAGCATATCCCTCGCGATCTGCCAACATATCAATTACAACATTAGTATCTACAAAATAGTGCTTCATCAGATTCTTTCTTCCAGTTCTTTTTTATAGTCAAAATCTTTAGGCAACTTTACAACTCCACGTAGTTTAGAAGAGACCGGAGTCGCTTTCCTTCTTGATTGAGTTTGCACCAATTTGCGCAACTGTCCCTCTAATATTTCAGACACAGTTCTTCCTTTACTTTTAGCATATTGGTTAAGACTTTCTAATAGAGTATTATCTAATTCTATTATTAAATTCGTTGTCATACTTCATTCTCCTTTCCAATACAAAGATACCATTATTTATTCAATCAACAAGAAGATAAAAAGAAAGTTCTTTCAGAGTCGGTTAGCGTCCAATTTAGACATATCCCATACGGAAAACCGCATTTAAGCGGTTTCCGTATAAAGTTTATTAAAATCTGGATTGTTTTTTAATATTTATTATTATTTAATCCGATAGTTATCGGCAGCAAATTCTCATAATCGGTACGACCGATCACTATCTGTTTGAAGAATTCCTTCAGATATTGCAGTACAGGTACGCCTTGCATCTTGCAGGTAGATATTATCGTATGGTATGCGGCTGATACACTTGCCATCTTTCCGCTTCCGAAGAATAGCGAGTTCTTACGTTCTCCGGCTAAAGGACGTATGAAACGTCATGCGTATATGCAAACAGTTGTGTCCAAAAAGCCTTCAGATACCGGAGAGCCTTTTCCATTAGTTCACCCCGTGGAGGATGATCATCACTCAACAATGCGTCAAGTTTACTGCGCAGACGGATTATGATTTCTTTTGTCTTAAGATTGTTCCGACATGTCTTTATCTGTTCCGGGGAAAGCCGCCCATGCTCATATTCAGCCTCCAACACATAAAGTTCACCAATGCAATCAACGAAGAAAGCGGCATCAAGGTCACCACCTTGTTCCATGGCATATTTGAACTTTGCCCTTGCATGTGCCATGCAACAAACATGTTCGATGTCTGTCAGATTGTCATCAAGATACATATATACGTTATATCCATCTGACTGTAACGCTTTTATTCCATGGTCACCGAGGATATGGCGTAATACGTCACGACCTCTGGAACCATCCTCATAGCAATATATGACAATCTTCTCTGTCTTGTTGACAAGATACCATATATACCTCCTGTAAGCGGATTTAACTTTCACCTTGCACCAGGTCTCATCACAATGGATGACTGAATCTTTTTCAAGGCAACATTCTTTCAGGAAACCTATCAGTTTGTTAATATGAAATGAACCTTTCTCAAGCCAATTGGTCAGGGTCATGCGGCTTAGCCGCATATCCTCGTCAAGGATACGTGATATCTCTCTGTACAAAGGAGTGTCAAGAACATATTTGTTGAAAGCAAGATAAGCCATAAAGGTACTTGACGCATGAGTACCGGGTACGACATCCATTATTTCAGGTTCGCCATCAAGAGGAAAGTATCCGTCACGGATGATTCCCTCAACTGTCTTGTAGCGGATTACTTCATAATCATGCTCTATTATACTGCTTACCTGCTCGTAAGAATACCGGCGCATACGTTTTATGATAATGGCACCTTCAGGCAATTTCGTTATATCACATTCATGGCAGACGGATTTGTCGGCCGTCATGGTGCGGTATGCCTTACCTTGTCTGTACAGGCGGACTTCTTTCTCCTTCTTTTCCGGTTCCACATCAGACTTATCAGAAGCTGACGATGTGTTTCCTAAAGATTCCCGTGTCCCGTCAAAATCATCCTTGTTTTTGGTATGGTCATCATCCTCTGTTTTCTTGGACTTACGTTGCTGACTCTTGCTGCCATAAGTATGCTTATTATTCAGTCGGATAACCTCTTCCAGAGAAGTTATCTTTTTAAGCAGATGCTCTATCAGGGAATCTTTGGCCTTGGCCCGCTTTTCTGATTCTGCGAGCATAGCTTTGAGGTCGGACATTTGCCTGTTCACATCAAGAAGCCCATCAAGCTTGGCCATGAGTTCCTCATTGCGCTTTTCATCGCGAAGGTGCATGGCCATAAGCTCACATAACAATTTTGATTTTTCGTCACTTGACATATCTGAATATGGATCCACCCAAGGTTCCGGAGAATCATCCCTGGCCTTAAGCAGCTTTGATGAAGTTAATATTCTAGTGCGTTCTTCCTTGTCCATATTCATTGTCTGTCACACTATAAAGATACGAAAAAACAATGATACTGACAAGAAAACACACGATTATTTACCTAATATTCAGACCCTTAATTACAGGGATTTCCAATAATAACACAACATCTTCCCAATTGATTTTATGCACGGGAAGGTTGTTTTCAAACTCGACATGCATAAACTTATAACCGGGAACAAAACGTTTCTCATACAGGCTGTAAGAACGTCTGTCGTAGCTGAACAGACGATAAGCCTATGGTCTTTGGACATCACTATAAACACGTCGCCAGCCTGAGGCTCACGGGCCAATTGCTGGTGTATGATAGACAATACACGCTCATATTTGCAACGCATATCGTGAAAGCCACGCAAATAATAGAATTGATTCAGGCCGGTGATGCTTAACATAAAGCCTCCAACTTCTCTACTAAGCGTTTTAGACCATCGTAGCTTAAATTTCGCTGTTGAATATGAATACCGTTGGTCATCCGAATATCCACCATGATGCGGGAAATACCTGATGATTGTGGAGAAGGGGCAACTTCGTTCTCCGAAGTACTCTCCGCGAGACTCGCAGGAGCACCTTCCACATGAACGGGAACTAACTTGTGACGCGTATCCTTGTACCATTTTTCAAACAGGTTATAAGGGAGCTTGTTTCTAAAGCAGAACTTCTGCATCGATTCGCCGGAAGGGGCGGCTTCAGCTTTGTAGCGAATAAAGAATCTTTCAAAATCTGAGTTGCTGTACATTAATTTATGCATTCATCAGCGAAGGTCATATATAGCTTTTTGGGACGCTAACTCTGGACCGGAACGATTTTCTTACGAGTCTTAACAAACCAAGCATTAAAGTCACGATAAGGAACACCTTGGGTTAGACAAAACGAATTGATCGAAACTCCTTGGGGATCACCCTCAGTCTTGTAGAGGAACCATAACTTTTCAAAATCACTGCTGCTGTACATAAAACTACTTTTTTAAGTGTCCAGCAAAGGTAAAGACTAAATGGGAACAGATCAAGACGTCATTTTGGGACGCTTACCAATGAGTGCTTACTCTTCAATAGCAATTGCTAAAAGTTCAAAAAAATAGAATAATCAAAAGAAAGAAATTCTAGGATTTATTCAAGAAAAATTTCTTATATAAAAAAACACCAATCTTTGGTGAAATAAGATGCCCTGCCAATTGGAGTGCAATAACATATAGAAGGTCAGACAAGCCAGCATATCCGCTTTTATAATTATTATAAATGACTCGTATAACAGCTTTTGAATCTGTCATTGATATTCTCCGTGAGAACTGGTCTTTATTGGACCTATATAACAAAAGAGGTTCGGGAATATTCATTGCATTCACATGATTTTGCACTATTTTAGTAAATAGAGCAAAATCCTCACCTCTTTGAGTCTCGTTATACCCACCATATTGGGCCACAATACTCTTTTTGTACATGACTGTTGGGTGATTAAAAGGATTGCGTCTCTTGCCAAATCTATAAATCTCTTCATAAGTAGATGGCATTTTTTTTCTTCCTTCAATTACATTTTCATCATCAGAAAACAACAAAATGTCCGATCCTAAAATTCCAAGCTCAGGGTCTTTATTAAAAGCAGCTATCTGCTTTTCAAATCTGTTAGGCAGTGAAATATCATCAGCATCCATTCTGGCTACCAATTCATTTTTACATTTTGCCAATCCAAAATTAAGAGCCGCCCCAAGGCCTTTATTAGCTTCATAACCACAGACATGAATGAAGTTATACTTAGATGAATATTCATCAAGGATAGCTTCAAGTTCTTTTGTTAGTGGGCCATCTTTGACTATGACAAAATCATCTGTAACAAACCTTTGCGATATAATACTATCTATACTCCTTCTAAAATAATGAGGATTTTCTTTATTATAAACTGAACTTAAAACGCTATATTGGCTGTAACTCATAAGTTATTGTTTATCTTTTCTACAATACCCTTGGCATCAATACCATACTGACCTCTCAGATACTTCTGATCACCAACTCTTACCGAGTATTCATCATTCAAACCCGTGCGAAGCAATGTGGCTTTTTTTTCCTTCATTTCAGCCATTACCTCAGCAACAGCTGATCCAAAACCACCAATGATATTGTGCTCCTCACATGTTACAATCAATTCGAAACTCTTTGCAACCTGCTCGACAGTTTCCTTATCAATAGGCTTTACTGTTGGAAATGTATAAACAGCAGGATTGATAGTCTTGTCATTCAGCATTTCCTTTGCAGCTGTTACCTCCTCAAAGATAGCACCAGTAGAGAAAATAGCAACCTTCGCGCCATCGCACACCTTGATAGCTTTACCAATCTGAAAATTATCAATCTTATCATGAATACGTTTCTCTCCTCCTCTACCTAAGCGAAGGTAAGCAGTTCCCTGGTATTTAACTAATGCCTTAGTACATTCCTCAGCCTCAATAAGATCCGCAGGAGCAAGTACAACTATATTTGGTAGTGCACGAAGAATCGCAAGATCCTCAGTTGCCTGATGGCTCATACCAAGAGCACCATAAACGAAGCCACCACCAATACAAACAATTTTCACATTAACATTGTGGTAAGCGCAATCATTACGAATCTGTTCTAGACAACGAAGTGTTGGAAAGTTACCAATACTGTATGTAAATACGTTTTTGCCCGTTAGTGCCATACCAGCAGCCACACTAGTCATATTCTGCTCTGCAATACCGGCATTGGTAAACTGATCTGGACATTGCTCCCAGAAAGGTTTCAAAACTCCAAATCCGAGGTCACCAGTTACGAGTTCTATATCCTTATCTTCTTTGGCAAAAGCTACCAAAGTTCTCACAAATGTATCTCTCATTTCTTTATTTTATACGTTATGAACCTTTTCTGTTGTACCAATCTTTGCATCCACTCTTCTCATCTTCTCTGGATAAGATGTATTCCAAGTATAAGAGAAAGTGTGATCATTGTAGATGTCATCATTCTCAGTAGGCAATTGAGGGTTCTCAATGCCATTTGGAGTATAAAAATCATCACATCCCTCTGGCTTAATCTTATGCAATTCGTTAACAGCACAATCATACTCCCATCCGTCGTGTGGGAAACGGTAGTGCCAAAGAATATCATTCTGCATAAAAGGTATTCCATACCCCTTGATGGTATTCGCAATGATAACAGTTGGCTTGTGGTCATCATTTGCAGAATATTCCGCAACCTTCTTGAAAGCAGACTTCAACTCTTTATGATCATTGCCATTGACTTCTATCACATTCCATCCAAAAGCCTTCCACTTCTCACCAAAGTCCTCAATTTCCAATGTATTCTCATTGAAGTCCATACTTTGCATATGGTTATGATCTACAATAGCACAAAGATTATTTAAGCGGAAATGATTAGCAAACAATGCAGCTTCCCATACCGAACCTTCATCACATTCTCCATCACCAAGGACAACAAATGAACGTTCCTTGCGATTATCTTTCTTAAGTGCATAAGCAAAACCTACAGCTGCGCCTAGACCATGACCTAAAGAGCCTGTAGAGAAATCAACACCAGGAAGGTGGTGAGATACATGACCAGAAAGACGACTGCCATTCTGATAATGGGTTTTCAGTTCCTCAATATCAAAGAAACCACACTCTGCAAGTGCAGCATATATAGAAGCACCTGCATGGCCTTTACTCAAAATAAAGCGGTCACGACCTTCCCATTTAGGATTCTTTGGATCGTAATTCAACACATTGCCATATAATGTTGCCACAATATCTGCAACAGAGAGAATTGCACCAAGGTGACTACCACCACTTAAATGAGTCATTTCTACTCCATGTCGACGAATCTTCCATGCTAGTTGCTCGCTAGTCCATTTATAAATTGCCATATTTTCTATTTTAGTTGAGTCCTTTCGTATTTATCTACAATCTCCTGTACAGACTTAGGTAATTTGTCTGACTTGGTTATTACCTTATAAACTGTCCACAAAATACACTTGATATCACCAAAGAATGAATGATGATAACGATAGTAAAGCTGTAGTTCCAACTTCAATGGGCGAACCATTTTCAAGTAATATTCATCAGAGTCTGCAGCCTCTGTAAAGTCCTTAAACTGAGCAATATTTACCATTGATGCCCAATCAGTAATTCCTGGTTTCTGATCAAGAATTGGCATCTCTCTATCGGTATACATATTTATATAGTAACGCAATTCTGGGCGTGGACCAACCAAACTCATATCACCTATCAAAACATTAATTAACTGAGGAAGTTCGTCCACTTTAGTTTTACGAAGGTAGTGACCAATCGTTGTGATACGATCGTCATCATCACCAACATTCCACTTGCCCTTACCCTCGCAATCAGGTTTCATACTCCGGAACTTAAATATGCGGAAATCCTTTCCATAATGACCTACACGAACACCACGAAAGAATATACCGCCTTTAGAGTCGATAACGATAATCAATGAAATAATCAAGAGGATTGGAGACAAACAGACCAATCCTATAAAACTAAATATTATATCAAATAATCTTTTCATATTTTATTACATGTTAGCACCATCTACAGGAATATTTGCTGCCTGCATGAAAGATGATTTATCACTTGCCATAAAAACAACCACATTCGCAATCTCCTCAGGAGAACCAAAGCGATTAACAGCCTGATGATGACGAAGGAAGTCCTCAACACGTGGGTGACCTTCTCTTACGTACTTATCCCAATAGCTGCCCTCGAAAGCTACAGCCCCTGGCATAACAGAACACATCAACACTCCTGTAGGAGCTAACTTGCGCCCAACAGTAGTAACATAAGCATTCAAAAATGCCTTAGCAGATGCATACAATGGATTGCCACGAAGCATCTGAGCAGAAATAGAAGAAATATGAATAACGCGCCCACAACCTCTCTCAATCATTGGAGGAAGAAGAATACTATTCATATCAATTGAAGCAAGCACATTAAATCTCAATGCATAAATCCAATCCTCAATACCAGCAAGATGATCACGACTAACAAGCGAACCACCTACATTGTGAACTACCACATCAAAGACACCATATTTTTCGATCAAATCAGAAGCAAACTTCTTTGTATCACATTCCATGATGTCAACAACCTCGTACTGATATGATTCTACACCTATTTCAAGAGCTTTCTTTCCTACCTCCTTTAAGAGATCCTCAGAACGTGCAATATTAACGATCTTACAATTTTCCTTTGCAAAGCCCATTACAATACCTTCACCTATGCCCTTACTACCACCAACAATAAGAACGTTTTTTGATCTTAAGCCTATATCCATTATTTATAATTTGTTTTATTTTTCCATACCTTAATCTCTCGTATTAAACTTAAAGTTGCTCTATATGCCTAAACAACAATTCATACGATATACCTTTTTTGTGTATCCTATAGAGATTATCAAGTTTATATACATAATCGTCCAATGAATAGACTCTATTTGTGTCATCTTGGCTAGCGTAGAATAACAGGCTTGATTCATAACCGTACAGGAATAATTTTCTATTCGACATAATAAGTGGCTCCATAGGTTCATCATCATTGATTACGCTCGTTTTTATAGATTCCTCTTCAATTTTTTTTTCTATCAATGCTTTAACCTTACAATCTTGAAATGGATGATACTTAATATAAAGCGTATTACAATTCTTTTTTAGCTTATTTACCAAATAACTAATTGAACTTATAAAACTCTTTTCGCTAATGAGATTGTATTCAAGGAGGGGACTCACTATAAAAATATGAGACCCATATTCCAGAGGTAGAAATCCATTATACTTAGGAAAAGGTAATTGAATAAAATCATCTATCAATGGCTCAATGTCACTTTTAAAATAGAAATATTTTGGTCGTAATGACGATTTGCGATACGGTGCAAGAAATGGATGTTCAAATTCAATTCTATTGCTAAAAAAATCAAGTCCTTTTAATAAGTAATGCTTTATGCCATGAAATAATACGGGGGGACGTTTGAACAATTCTTTTTTATAGCTTCCAATTCCTTCTTCGATTAAATTATAACCTACACACAATGAATTTGTTATCATCGATTGGCACGCAAATGATGTAGTATTTGGAATATATAGAATATATTTCTCATTCGTTGTAGCCTCACGTACAAAAGCATCCAACTTCCGTATACTTAAAGGTAATCTTAAGAATTTTCCAATTGATATTGACTTAAATAGAGTCATTATTTCAGTTCCATCTACTGAATTATATATATCTTTTTCATATTTATTTACGTAATGATTATCTATAAAAAAAATCACATCATCAGGATTAATATCTAAGAAAGATATTATACCCTTCGAAATATAAAACGTTATAGAACTGTGAACACAGAATAGATGTTTCATTTATTTCATTGTGCTATTTGTTTTTTTAACACATTTCCGCTATAATCAATATAAAGAAGTCCTCCATATAAAGCTAAAAAATACGGCAATGCAAAAACGAAAGGCCTTTGGTAGACAGATAGAAAAAATATAAAAATATATAAAACTTTAAGTTTATTACTATATGCAAATTTATAAGCACTTAAGAATAAAGAACCCAATATAAGAATAGTACCTATTAAGCCATAATCAACAACATATGATTTATATGATGAAACGCTAAAAGACGTCTTTGAAGCATATCCAGAACCCATTCCAGTTAAGAAATCTTCAGACATTACAAACGATTGATAAAATTTATTAAAGGCATCTTCGGCTCTATTATCCATATTTAAAATACCCTCTTTATTACTAGGAGAAAATCTTTGAATAGTACTATTTACAGCCTGATTACCGAAATCTAAATTTGCAACACTAATAATAAGACTTAATATTACTGCTAAGACAATCCACATCATTTTGCTTTTATAACGTGTAAAAACAAAATATACAAAGATTAAAATAAGAAAAGCTGCCGATAGCGTGAAGATTCCTGCTACAAACATTACAATATTATCCCATCTCTTTAACTTGACCCCATCAGCTACTAAATATAGAGCTAATAACGTTCCAAAATAACCCGGTTCGTTAAAAAGTCCGCACAGACGAAAACCTGTTTCAGATGCATAAAAATAAGCAAAATGGAAATTGATATAATAAGTACCAGGTATATCCAGATAATATGGTAATACCTCAAATGGGAAAAGACTTGTAATATATCCCAATATAGCTATTATACCGCAAAAGCCCATGACCACTAGATATTTCCTATAATATGTAAAGACTTTAAATTTTGTGTCACTATCCAGAAAACAGAACAAACACATCAAATAGAAGTAGAATGGTTCGAAACATATACTTACATCATATAAATATAAATATCTAAATGAGCAGTATATCAAAAAAGGCATTATAATGACAACAGAACTAGTTCGTTTTTTTGATTTCAAAATTGAGAATAATGCAAATAAAGAAAGTATTAAGGTTACAATCGTAAGAATTTGTTTTTCTCCTTGAGTACTTAGAGTACTATCCCCATGCGAACCTGCCCAAGAAAGAATAGCCACAATAAGGAAAAACGAAAACGATACAAAATCAAATAATCTTAAAAATTTAATCATAAATAGATGCGTTTATGCAACAACTGACATATTAATTTAATTTATAGTAATATATCCGAATATTTATTTACCATTTCATCTATTATGAATTGATCTAAGAAAAGTTTTCTCGAATTAGTTCCCATCTCTTCCCAATTATATTTATCAATATTAAGTAATACATTATAAATTTCCTTGGTAGATGGCTCTACTAGTATGCCATTATATCCAGTTTTAACCATTTCTGGTATACCTGCAATCTTTGTTGAAATAATTGGCAAAGACAATCTCATTGCTTCTAGAATTGACATGGGAAATCCCTCATCTTTACTTGGAAGAATAAAAATGTCACTTTCTATCAAATATTTGTCAACATTATTCGTAAATCCTTTAAAAGATACATAATCCGAAAGATTATTATCTTTGATTTTTTTCTCTAATGCAGATCTTATCACTCCATCTCCTAAAACAGTAACATGAAAGTCTATTTTTTTCTCTTGAGCAATTAAGCATATTGCATCTACAAGCATTCTCTGACCTTTACGTTCAGTCACTGATCCTACACAAACAATCTCCTTACGTTCATTATGAACATATTGACGACCGTCTTTTAAGTCAGGTAGGCCGTTATAAATATAATGAACTTTACCAGGATTAATTTCCGGATTTAATTTGCAAAATGTATTTGCAGGATTCTGAGCCACAAAACAGATATCTGTTGCAAAATTTATTACCTTCTTATACATACAAAGAAGAACCTTCATACCAATATTTCTTTTGCGAGCAAGGCTTCGATGGTAGCATTTCTCCATCTTTAAAGGTTCGCCATTAGTATGAAGTACTAACACTAATTTTTCAAAAGGACATTTGTATTTTAGAAAATAATAACATGTATACATATCATGAATAAAAATAGTATCGATATTATTAATATTATCTTTATAATATCTAACTATTGCTTTGGCATGACGCATGTATGTGATATACAACGAAAAAAGAGCTATCAAGCTACTATACTGAGAAATAAAGTTAATGATATCTTTTATCCTTGAAGTCACAGATATCTTATTTTTTATATTGACATCATAATTTCTAGGTGATATTGTATCCATCGAAAATGATACTATTTCCACCCCATTCCTTAAAAAGTCTCTGTTTTCAACTAAAGACTTAACAACCTTGCTTGCACCTGTTGGAGCATTCAACCAACTACCATATATTAATGCTATTTTTTTCATTTTCTTCAGCCTTATGCAATAGAATCATTCCATTATCATTGTTCTGCAAGAGTAATATCTCCGACTATTTCTTCGATAATATGATTTCCTAATATTTTTTCAACGAATTCACGAAAGACTCCATCCCCGCCCGCTTTATTGAGGTGAATATTTGCAATTTTTTTAATGTAGAAAGGGGCTGATGACGGGACTCCTGACCACCCGACAAGCTTTAAGAGCTTAACGTCATTTAGATCATCCCCAATGTAGGCAATGTCTGCAAATTGTATACTAAGTTTACGACACAAAGAGCGAGCTATTTCTACCTTATCCTTTGCCCCTAAATAACAATAATCAACCTTCAACTTATCTGCCCTTCGTTGTACTATCTGCGTATTTTCTCCAGTAAGAATTCCTACGGGTATGCCTAAATGATGTGCGAATAATATGCCAGCACTATCGTAGGTATTGAATTTCTTCAATTCTACATTAGTACCATTGTAATACATGCCTCCATCAGTCCAGACTCCATCAATGTCGGTCAATATCAATTTTGGTAAATTCATTGTTTCAAGAAATCTGGATAAATGACTTCATTTTTAGGAACTGCTACAGTGATAGTTTTGCCTATGATTTCGTTGAGTTGGCTCCACTTATAACCATCACCTGGACTCAGCATATGAAGATCATCTTCAATAATTACATGGCCAACTTCTAAATCTTTATTAGAAGCAATTGAACGCTCCAATTTTTCTTTTGAGCCTGCTACACTCTTATCAATGTACATATCTTCGATTCCCATCCAGTGCTCTGCAAGTCGGATATCACGAACCATTCTGCGAACACCATCAGGGCCTAAGGACCCCTTCTGGTCAGTCCCCTTCATACCTCTGTCAACAGTGATATGTTTCTCAATAATCTTAGCACCCATGCCTACTGCGATGATAGGTGCAGCAATACCGATGGTATGATCAGAGAAACCAATCGTATACTGAGGATAATGCTTCTGTAAGTACTTTATAGTAAGCAGATTCAAATTATCTGGCTCTGTTGGGTATTGTGATACACAATGCAAGATTGAAATATCATCATGACACTTTGTAATAACCCCAATGGCATCATCAAGTTCTTTCTTACCAGCCATACCAGTTGACAAGATGATTGGAATCTTAGTTTCAGCCATTGCCGCAAGAAGAGGCAAGTTTGTAAGGTCTCGACTAGCAACCTTGAGTTGATCAGGAGTGAAGAGCTTCAGCATCGAAAGACACCCCTTTGCACAAAGTGTTTCTACAAACTTAAGACCAAGGCTTTTAGCATACTTATAAACTTCGAAATGCTCCTCATCTGATAGTTCAAGGAAAGCACGATGCTCTCCATAAGTTCTTCCGAAAGAATTTGGAGTATCATAAATACGATTCATTTGTGAAGATGATAACTCCTCATTTAAATCGCGCTTTGTCATTTTGACTGCATCTATTGGAGGTAGGTCGATGCCAAAAGTATCCTCTTTGATGGGCCTTATGATTAACTCAGTGAGTAGTTTAGCAATGTCTACCGAACCATTATGATTCTGACCAATCTCACCAATAATGTAAGTTTTCCCTTGCGTATCCATTTTCGTCTTATTTTTCATTATCACTTATTATCTGCAACATTGATTCTTTTAGAATCCGATTTTCATCAAGATATTCTACCACATCTTTCAAGTTAAAATTGTCATCCTGCGCTTTAAGATCTGAATAGACCTTCTGAGTAATCTGCATATCTTCTGGAGTATCAATGGTCAATCGAATATCATTACGTCCCTGAAGATAAGAAGGACACTCAATCCATTCGCATTTATACTCATCAGGATGTGTATAAATTTGAATTGTAACATGCTCGTGAGCAGGTGTATTTACTTCTGTAGTAGCCTGAACTTTCTTTAAAGCATCAAACTTAACGTACTCTCCCCAAAAACCAAAGTGAGTTTTGATAGACGGTGTGTCGTTTATGCGAAATCCTATGTAGTCAGCTTCGCTATTCTTGGCCTTGTTGACTAGTTCTGCTACTCCATGCCAATCCATAAAAGGATTGTCAGAACAGATACGAACAATACCATTTAATTTATTTTCATCAGCAGCCCTTATAAATCGATCGAGAACATCATTTTCTGATCCTCTAAACACGATCTCACTTTTGACTCTCAAGAATTGCTCTAATTCATCATTATTAGGATTTACAGAGGTTGCAACGATGACCTTCACGCCTTCTACTTTATGCAAAGTATTAAGTAAAATCTCTAGAAGCGTATCATTTCTATAAAATTTTTTAAGAATTTTTCCAGGCAATCGAGTTGAGCCCATTCTAGCCTGTATGATAATTCCGATATTCATTGTGTATTTATGTTATGATATAATATGACACCTTCTTAAAATGGACTTAAATCCGAAAACGAAA
Organism: uncultured Bacteroides sp.; assembly: GCF_905207245.1. GTDB lineage: Bacteria > Bacteroidota > Bacteroidia > Bacteroidales > Bacteroidaceae > Bacteroides. The sequence goes on from NZ_CAJLKP010000023.1 coordinate 21,541, forward strand.
TGAGAAAAAGCTGGAAAATTATCAATTAACCACTTTTTGATTTTCTTGTTTCTTGGAAACCAAGATGCTGCATAATAATGAACAGAAACAGTTTTGTCGGTAATAATAGGCCTACCTTTTATTAGAGTGGGGCAAAAATATTCTTTAGGATAAATTTTAAACCCTGAACATTCTTGTATTTCATTAGTTTGTCTTAATCCATCGTCACACAATATCTGAGTAGTGTATGCAACAACATTATGCTCTGAAGTATTATTAGAATTTGGCAATACGAATTCCTTTGCCTCGTAATGTTTCAATAGTTTATTTATAAATGGATGATTAGGCTCTACACCCAGACACAACCCTGTGGCAACTCCAAGTTTGAGGGGAGATTCCCCTAGCACAGATTCGTGCTCACATCCCATAAATGGACCATTACTAATTATATGATCCATATTCTTAATAATTTCAACGTCTGTATCAAAATAAATACCACCATACTTATTTAAAACAAAAAAGCGAGCATAATCACTGACAAATGCATACTTTTTAGCATTGTATGCATCAGATGTATATTGAATAATATCGACATCAAAATTATCCTCATTCCATTCTATAATTTCATAATCTGGAAAGTTTTTTTTCCAAGAAGATATACATTTTTTTGCTAAAGGAGGTAATGGACTTCGACCAAACCAGCAATAATGAATAATTTTTGGTATCATGAAAAAATTCTTTTAATCCTATTATAAATACGTTGTAATGTCAATTTATGATATTCCTTAGCATCTGTTGCTACAATCCATTTTCCTTTAAACATAACAGCATTAAACTGATGGCCACCATCTTTATAAAATGGAATATCCGTGGGTATGATATTATCTAATATCAGTTTTTCTTTATACTCCGTTGGAGTAATCTTTTCGATTTGGCTTATACTTACATTATCACCATAAAGATTTGTGCAATCTTGCGAAAATCGCAAAAGTTTACCTTCAAATCTCATTAACGAACCAGCATTACGACCTAACTTTTGATTATGTTGAATTGGCGACATTGGGTGTGCTTTATATTCACCCATAAGAGAATCTGACACAAATAATTCTAATGTGTTTATCCTGTCAGTGTATTGTAATTGAGTAAAAAGAAAATATTTATCACCAATTTTATTAATACAACTATCGCCATATCCCATTAATATTTGAGCATCCAATGGTGCATACAGTAATTCCTTAACAAATATAAAGTTTGTCAAGTCTTCATTTCTTGCCTCGTAGAGTCGAATAGTATTTGTAGCACCAGCTTCGGGTAACATGTAAATATGTCCATCCTCCTCAAACACCCATGGGAAAGAAAGATGGTATGGCTCTTCAAGAACAACAACTGGCGACGACCAATTTTTCAAGTCCTTTGTGCAAACCATCTTTAACACACCCGGAGATAACCATTGTTTGCTTTCGTAAAACAAATAGAGCGTATCCTTATTAACAAAAAGAAAGGGATCTGCAACTATAGTAGTTGGATTAAGCCTGAAATAAGGCTTTAAACATTTTATCTGATATATGCTCTTACCTTCTTTTATATTAAAAAGGCTATTAGAATTCTCTAATTGATGAAGGCATATCTTGAAACATTCAACCATTTTATATTATTCTTTTTAACTTACAAGTGATTTTCTTGAATAATACGCAAAACAAAGGCATATAATCATTTTTAAACAAATAAGCGTGATTACTAGATTTAAATATATATTTAAGCCATGTAAAAACACTCTGTTCTTTTTTAAGAACGAGCCCAAGATCTTGAAATTCATCTATAGCATATTTTGATTTAATCATGTTAAAATTTAAATGTTCTGTAGACATTCCCAATGTGTCAAGATAAAGAATTACTGGATAATATAATTTATCAGCAAAACAAGCATAGATATCACCACTATTTCTAAAGTTAACCTCGTTCAGCCAAATATCATCTCCTATTTTAAACAATTCGATATCTATGTTTCCTGTATATCCATACTTCTTAACCTTATACAATATTGTATGCGCTTGACTAATTAAATTGGCATCATAAATGTATTGATGACATGATACAGTACCACATATGCTAGGATATTCCCTAAAATGTTTTGTTAAAAAGAAAGGTATCTTATCTGTGTGTTTAGGAATACTTCCAAACAACTCCATTTCATAATCTTTATTCAAATATTTTTGAATTAAGACTCTCTTATATTTTTTTTCTTGTAATTCTTTCAAATAGGCATTAAGATCAGTTTCTTTTTCTATTCGACAAATATCCACTTTAGAGCCTTCAGGACTTAATACAGGCTTGACAATACATGGATATTCTATCTGAGATATATCATAACAACCAGTGTCTATTTGATCGACGATCCACGAATCAGCATATTTAAGTCCTAATTGCTTAGCAAAAATAAATTGATTAAATTTATTCATTAATGAACGAATCTTTCCTGATTCACCATTAATTGATGGCAAATAAAATTTCTTTGACAACAATTCCATATTATCATCAACAATTAATGCAGCACCATCAGAGGTTGGCATTACTACAGGCTTTTCTGTTTCGTTCCAAAACTCATTAAGTAATATATTCAAACCCTCCTCTTCACTGCTCACCAAATAATATTTACACCAATACTTAGAATAGGTGCAATAATTGTCACGTTTTTTCAATGACGAAGTTGTAATAATCCCATAGACGGGTATATTATTAATACCAAATACCCTAGCCATACCCAAGGCATTTGTATGATTACCTCCGAAAATTATTACTTTATTCATAGATTCTCAATTTATTTGATTAATTCATCAAAATCTACACGCTCATATTCCTGTAAGCAGCCACCTCTTGTAGCATTATAAATACGAAAGCCATGACTTCTAGAGTATTTTTCTGCTGCAATATGAGCAACTTTTTGTTCCCATGTCTGCACTGGTGTTATCTTAGAAAGATCTTCTTTCTCTTTTCCATAAAAATGGCTGCTACCTGAAGTGTTATAATATATACTACCATCTCTGTTTGCATTAACAGCATAGGACATGTCACAACCTATCAAATATATCACTTCTGCTCCTAAGTAACGAGCCCATTCTATTGATTCATATGCAGTAGTACCAATGGCGAATACAACTTTAGATAGATCTTCTGAAAATTCAGGATGATCTAAAAGTTTCCTAGAACCATTAATTGTTTCATAAATTTTATCTCCTTTAAAAGAAAGAGATTTTATAAATTGTTTCTTAGAAAATATTTTATACTTAGCATAACATTCTTTAACCATTTTAGCATGTTTCCCCTTATAACAAGAATTATCTGTGACCATAAGGAAGTCGACACGCCATGGTGTATTTTCATATATGCGCGCAATATGATTCATCCCTATAGATATAAAGTTTGCTTTTGAAATCTGTGTCAGATCATCAGGGCTTAAACTAGGACCATTACACACTACAAAAAATTGCTTGCCCTTGTAATAGTTTTTTAAAGAACGCAATTTTCTCGTATTATTGAGTTCGACACCACTAGCATAATATGCAACAAGATTTATGCCATCAATAATCTTTATATATGTTGCACCTAAAAATTTCTTAATTAACTTCATTATTTATTTTACTTTTCACAAATTGTAGCACATATTGTCTCTCCATTTTATTTAAACCTACTACCCAAATAGCTAGACCTGTGAATAAAACAGATATAATTCCAGATACAAAAAAGGAAATTACTTCATTCACAATTAAACTTGATACTAAAAAAGGGATAGGTGTAGATAAAATGATTACTTTTACAATTGGTAATATAACCTCTTTGAGATAATTCAAAAGACCAAATGATGATAGTTTATTCGATTCATTGACTACAAGTACTACCTGCAAAGCTCGAACGAACGCTGTAATAATAAAAACAGATACAGCGCTAGCACCTAAAGAGAGAACGAGATAAGATAATGGAAATACCAATAATAGTACACCATTTCCATAGATGGTATACTTTCTCAATTTACCAGATGCTAATGCTACCCCCCAAGGGGCATTTGTTAGCTGAACCAAAAGAGAGTCAACTAAAATCCATATAGTGAATATTCCTGTAAACTCTGGTACTTTTTTTAACCATATTGATAAAAGAAAATCAACATTAAGAATAACAGGAAGAGCCATTATCCAAAAGAATATTACAGAATATTTACTACTTGAAAATACAAGCTTATGTAAATAATCGATTTTACGAGCAGCAAAACTTTTAACTATTTGCGGTTGAACCGAAGTAAAAATACTAGATGAAAAATTACTTAAAACACTATTTAGTTGAAAAGAGATACCCCTGGCGGCATTAATTGCTGGACCAAAGAATATATTTATCAGTATGTTAACAAATTGATCTTTGGTCATATATATAATAGTTCCAAGAAAGTTCCAGGAAAAGAACTTGCCCATTTGGACTATTGTAGAACGTTGGAAACACCAAATGATATTAGATTCTTCATATTTTACAAAACATCGAACAGCATATGATACCTGGACTCCGACAACAACCAGCATCAACAAAAATGCATAAGTAACAAGCCTGTCAAAACCGCTAATTACTATTGCATAAGCAATGATAAGTTTCATTATTCCTTCAAATACTCCTACATAAGAGTAGTAAGACATATCCTCATGCGCAATAATCGCTGAATTAAAGACTGTTCCTATCAAAGTAAAACATAACGATATCACCGTCATATGAAAGACTTTGACTGCAGCATCAAGCCTCTCTATAGGAATATTAAGTTTATTAACAACGAACCAATATCCTATTGTTTCAAGAGCTATAAGCACAATTATTACGAAAATAAGATATATGAAAAAAAAATGAGAATAAACTTTTTTTGCACCTTCTTTAGATCCTTTACCTAATTCAACACTTAAAAATCTTTGAGTAGCATTTGCAAGAGAACTTTGAAAGAATGCAAACATACTTGTAAGTCCACCTACCACATTGTATATTCCATAATCCTCTATTCCAAGATTATCAAGTATAACCCTTGAAGCGTATATATTTATACACATCAAAAGTATCATTCTTAGGTATAGAAACCCCGTATTTTTTATAATTCTTTTACTATTTTGATCCATTGCATAGTAGCATATAGCTTGAATCAATATACTTCAAACATATATCTCATGCCTGGTTTAAGAAATTCACCATTATATGCTTTACCATCAATAATAACCGAAAGTCCATGTTCTAACGCAAGATTTATACCTGGTAGAATATCCCAAGAAAAACATCCTTTCAAATGTTGAAATTGCTTATAGCTTCCGTGAATTACATTATACATATTATACATGCAGCATCCCATAATGCGATATTCAAGCCCACCTCCTAACACTTCAAAATCTTCTGGGGTCATGTATGATGATAGCCCACATATACGAGATTTTTTAATTCTCTCGAGTTTCTCACCTGTACAAAGGCAAATATCCAACTCTGGTAATGCAATCATTGATTGATAATGTTTACCATTACGATAAACGCTAATCCCTACTCCCCATTCCTTTAAACCAGAAACAAAATTTTCAGTGCCATCAATTGGGTCTACGGTAACAACAAATTCAGCTCCATCTATATCAAAAATATCATTGTTTGACTCCTCACTAATAACAATATAATTTGCGAGATTATCTTTTAAATAACTAAATATGAGTGATTCGCAAAGCAAATCACCCTCTGATACGAAGGTATTATCGGCTTTAAGAGTGCCTGTTGAACGAAGTTCTAAAATTTCGTTCAACTTACTTCTTATTATACTGTATATATCTCTACAAATATCCATCGTTGTTATTACTTGTATACCGAAGGGGTTATCATTTCAATATTCAACTGACTCTCAAGTTGAACTAATCTTCTTGATATTGATTTGTTTAAAACTACAGTTTGTTCAATATCATGCTTAATGGCAATCTTAGAATTGTAATAATTGTCTTGGCCAACTATATAACCATCCATACCAGCAATGTAAATTTTAGATGGCTGAAGTTTACAAAGAAGATTAAGCATCATTAAACTAGAATTATCAGTGATATTATCATCTTCATTTATAACATCTGAATAATTAACAACGAGATTATCACCCTCAATGTTGATATTAGATGTATGTATTAAAGTCTCGTTATTATATTGGTCGTCTCCTAATGTTAGATATCTTTTCTTATTACTCATAAATACGAAATCCGGCTTAATAAAGCCTGGAACGAATGAAATACTAACAATAAGACAATTATTATCAGAAGCAGTCTTCTTGATATACTCTTCATTTTTTGATAAAGATGAACCAGGGGCAAGAATTAGAATATTACGTCCTACGAACTTTGATTTAAGTAAATCTATTGTTTTTTTATCATCAATTTCCCTTGATTGAAACTCAATGTATTTTTGTTCAGCCAAATTTTTATCAAAGAGCGAACGTTTATTGGGTTCAATCATATGTAAAATAGTAGATATACTCTTAACATTCAAGGTATTCTTACTACATAAATAGATAGCATAATTTGGATGGCAACCATTAGTTGCTGCCAAATAATATGGAACAGCATAGCCCCATTCGTACTTCTCCTTGATTTTGGAAATATAATCATCAACTATCTCTAATAGAGGATCTAAATCATAGCATTTGTTAGCATGCTCATTTAGATAATTAGCAATTAATTCTGTGTTTAAGTTACCAGCACCTCTTCCCATACCGTAAACAGATGAATCTAAAGACATAACTCTATCTCCTTCCACAGACAATAAAGCTTGGCTATTAGAGAATGACAGCTGCAAATTATTGTGAGAGTGGAATCCCATATGAATTGTTGATGCCAAATTATGATTTATAATATAATAGAATCTGAGCAATTCATCTTTATCCATCAAACCCAATGTATCAACCAAATAAAAAGAATATGGATGAAGTCCATTGACCTTCTTAATAAGAGTTAATAACTTTTCATCAGAATAGCTACTAGTACCTACAGGCTGTACAAACACTTTGTAACCTTTATCCATAATTTGCTTGCAATATTCTAAAGCAGGCTCTACTTCAGGATAGTGAAAAGTAACTCGAATACCATCGATAGATGTACCATCATAATCAGACAGCTGATCTAACGAATATTCACCATAACAAGCCATCGCTACATACATGGACTTTTTATGGTCTGCAGGCAAGAAATGCTTTATCTGTTCAACAGTGTTATAAATTGAACGGTTGATACTATATTCTTCATCCTGCAGGAATCCTGTCTCGATGATATCAATACCAGCATTTGTTAGTTGATTGATAATTTCCTTTATTCCTTTCTCTCCAAAATCAAAATTATTGATGTATCCACCATCTCTGAGGGTACAATCTAGGATTTGCATATTTGTCATATTGAACCTAATCTAAAATTATTTATTTTCCTTGAGATCTTTCACCATTAAGAGTTTTACCTTTTCTAAATCCTTTGGAGTATCTACGGATATTGATTCAGAATCAACAAATTTAAAATGGAGTTCTTTACCATGTTCCAAGAATCGGAGATGATCTATGTCTTCAATTCGTTCTAAGTTCGCTTGAGGGGTCGTTACAAAGAAGTCCAATGCTTCTTTCGTAAAACACTCAATACCAACATACTTATTATACTTAAACATTAAAGAACCTTTAGGATAAGGGGCTGGAGTTCTTGTAATATAGAGGCATCTACCTGTGTCAGAAACAACAACTTTGATTCTAGCCGGATCAATTGTCTCTGCAGCATCAGACATTTTTCTCATCGCTCCACCAAAGAAAAAGCCAGATGGAATTTCTTCAGGAAGCGCCTGCTCGATGCATAAAGGTGAGATCAATGGCTCATCACCATTGACGCAAACATACATGTCTGCTTTAATTTTATCAGAGACCTCTTTAATACGTGAGATATGTTCTGGATGATCATTTCTTGTCATCACGTATTTAATGTCCATTTCTTCACAAACATATTTAATGCGCTCATCATCAATTGCGACAAAGACGTCAGAAAACTGCTTTACTTGAGATACCCGATTATAAACCCACCAAATCATTGGTTTGCCGCATATATCAGCAAGAGGTTTGCCTGGAAAACGAGTCGAGCTATATCTAGCTGGGATAATAGCTATTATTTTCTTTTGTGTAAAATCTGCCATATTTTTTATATAATTTTTATTCAAGCCACTCAAAAAAATCTCTATCAGTTCTATTTGTAGGGGTCCTATTTCAAAAACACGATGAAGAATCATATATTCCAAACCAGGTTCTTTACATTATTCCCGTTAATCCTCTCTGGTACCATCGTTATCAACTAGAAATACATCCGCATGTAGTTCTTCTAGGTCCTGTCCAAAATCAAACATCACATAACCTCAGTTTATCCAAGCATCTTTCACATACTTAATTGGACGAACCATATATAATCTTCCCAGTCACTATTTATAGATGATGTCCTTTCCTTTAATTCTTCAAGAGTTTCATTAGCAAGTACTTACTGCATAGCTATAATACCTGTAAAGGTACTGTAGCCCACATTGAGTTATATTTTTGATTAATTATTAAGTTATTTAGTAATATTAATTGGCAGAAGTTCCATATAATCCGTTTCACTGGATACTAATTTACATAAAACATCTGAAATATATTTAACTGGACGCAGTCCATACATTCTGCAACTTTCTATTATCGAGTAAATCAAAGACCTATTTTTAGCAGCCTATTCCGAGCCACAGAACAAATAGTGCTTTCTTCCTAAACAAATAGGTTTCATCAACCGTTCAGCAATATTGTTATCAATCTCGGCCTACCCATTGTTCACATAACGACGCACGGCTTCCCATTCGTTAACCACATAGCGAACCGCTTTAATGAAAAGAGTAGAAGGGAAAAATACAGTGTCTACATCTTTAAAACGGTCTACCACACGTTCTAGAGACATGCCGTATTGATATTCATCAACCAAAATCTGAGCAATCATATTAAAGTCAACATGACAACCCTGAAGAATATTATCAAAAAGACGCAGGGAATCATCAACATCAACCGATTCGTAGTAATTAGAAATAATACCCTCCCCATCAATCACACGCAATAACTCACAAACATGTTTGGTGGCATTCCAATCCCACTTATAAAGAATCCAATGACGAATATCAATCTTACGGGCATCCAAAGGAATGCCACTCCCATCGCAGTAATACATCACCACCTTGTCCACATTAGTAAAATACTGGACATAATCCAAACTTTACCGTTCGGATTAGAAGCCTAATTCAAGACTCATCTCGGATGTGACAGTAGCGAATGAGTCGTTGCCAGATACTGTAGACGGATTAATCCCATCAAAATCATCCATATCCCTTATTCAGTTTTTTATCAATGCCTTTGAGAAAGAAAGTTTCTCGGACCTACGACCATAAAGTTGACGTTTATGCTTTGCTATTTCAAAAAGCTCAGCGGCACGGAGACTTTTCAACTCTTCCAAAACACCGAAAAGAATACAATAGGTATTGATTGAAATCTTTCGAGGAGCAGCATCCGGCTAATAACGGAACAAAAACTCAATGTAAAATTTACTCATGTTCATTTTTTGTAGATTTTTAAATTTGGCGCAAAGGTAACGGACAAAATAAAACATGTCAAGAGCCATACAATGGGTGTTTACTGAGCTTCGACTATTCTTCAGTAGTCATATCTGAATAGCAGCTGTTAAGAGGGAAAGGAAAATTGTTTGCATATTTTCAATTGATGCAAGGAAAGAGACCATTTTGCCCTTAAAACTTTTTTTAAATCACCTCGAAAGGATAAGGATTTTCCTCTATATTTTTCAACTCCTCCATTACTTCCATTTGCTCAGCAGTCAAAACCGACTTATTCCAATCGTCCATAATGCTATGAGCCTCCTGAAGCATAGATTCCTCATAAACTTCCCCATAAGTATAAGTCAGCAGACGAACCTTAAGCAAAGAATCAGGAAGTTCTTCCAGAACATTATAGATTCGATCTAAAACAGCTTGCTTTTTCTGCCCTTTATCTCCATAATCATAAATGGTAGCATTATAGCCCATCAGAAGAGCCAGACACAAGTTGGCTTCTTCCTCAATATTGGAACTCCGAGAGGAAAAAAGGGAATCGGTCTTGACGAGAAGTTCCTTATTTAGCCGACAAAAAGTATCAGAATAGATAGGTTCACCGTCCATACCAAGATACATCAACTCATGAGCAGCATGTTGAAGCTCAAGAGCACGAGAAAGTAAAGAATTCATTTGGTATATGATTAAAATATGATTAATCTCAATTAAGATAAGACTACTGTATCATCTTTAGATAAGATTTGGGTACTTTGACACTGGCAACCAAAACACCTTTGATACGAATAACAACATAAGTCTTATTGGATTCTGTAGCAATTTCACCTTCGATGCCACTAAAATCTCCTTTAATGACTTTCACTTTGTTTCCTACAGCGAAAGGTTCAGTATCAAAACTAACCCCATTAGGATTCAGATCCATGACAAACATAAAGTCTTCCATTTGTTTATTGGGAACAATCAGCATAGAATGGGTAGAAAGATCCTTCATATAAAAAAGCTGGGCACTATAAACATTAGAAATATCACAAGCAACTTGTTTGGTAGCACGAATGAAGATCAAATTTCGAATAACAGGAACTTCACTACGCTTACGACGATATTTCAATTGTGATATGACAATTCGTGTAGGAAGGTAGTAATCAATATCTAAATTCTCCTCAGATTTAAGTTTATCTAAGAATTTTCGGACTGCAAATTCTTGCTTGTCACGAGTACGAGCCGCAAACCAATATTTTTGATTTTCAATCACTTACAAAAACAAGATCTAAGAATTTACTTCTGTTTCGGGTGCGCTTCGCGGTTTGAACGAGACATATTCTCTTTCAAACCGTAGAAAATTATCAAGAACGACTTAATACATTAGAAACGAATACATTAAAATAGAAAAAACGTCTTTTAATCGTTCGTTTAATAAACGTCAAGATTTAAGAAAAAGCAGATGGTTCAAAAACATAAAAATGAAGAGATATTAAATATATAAAACGACAAAAAAGTAAGACTGATTATCAATAACATAGCTATAAAAAAGGCTTATCTGAAAATATTTTTATTAAACATCTTGCACGTTCAGAAAATACCCCTTATCTTTGTGCCCACTAAACGAACGTTTTTTGAACACTCATAAAATCAGTACATATATCATTGTATACAAACTATTTACACCTACAAAAAATCCTTCCTATTTTTTCTTTTCATCAATTTCATCCATCATAAGGAAGATTACGTTACCTTTGTCGCTTTTTCTATATTTAATACAATTACACGATATTTAATTATTCATTAAAATAAAAGAAGAAAATGAAGAATCAAAAGACGGCTGAAAGCCTGGAAAAAAAGAGTTGGAAAAGGTTGAAAATTCAGCTCAGGAAAGTATTGTAGTTGAGATTAAGAGAGAACCCGGACGTCCCAAAAGCCCGGTAGTAGAGGGAATACCTCCCGAATGCCAAAAAGCAGTAATGAGACTGCTACTTATAGGCATGAAGAAAGGATACCTCGGTAAAAAAGGCGAAGTAACCATAAAGGGAGTAGCAAACTGGGCAGAGAGAAAAGGACTCTTCCTCACAAAAGAGCACACTATCCTGTCAGCCAAAACGATAGAATTAAGAATGGGTGAGCTAAATAGAGAATTATATCCCAAAGAAACGATAGAAAAGATGAAGAAAAAAAGAGAAAGAAAAACGAAATAAGCAGACAATAATTAAATAGTTACACTCTATTGAAACAACTTATATCTTTGCCCCCACTTTAGCAAAGATTAAGCCCCGCACGAGAAGATGCCGCTTTTGCTAAGAAGCGACATCTTCTCTTTTTTATGCCCGACATAAACACCTACTAAACAATTAAAAATTAAAGAATTAAAAATTAAAAGGTTATGAAAAAGAAGAAGAAACCAGCTTCACTCCACGAAGCACTTAAAAAGAAATGGGAAATACGTATTATGCTCGAAAAGGACTATACGGAGGACGCAGCACTATGGATGGCAGACAGAATAGAAAGCCTCATCGACTACATGCAGTATGGATATGCACTCATAGCATACTACAAACAAGACGGAACCTTCCAATTCGTAAAAGCAACACTCCTGCCCTATGAAGGATACTTCCATCAAGAATACGATATACAGCGCATAGAAGGACACATTGTATATTGGGATGTAGAACTGCAGGCATGGAGAAGCTTCCAATTGGAGAACTTTCTGGAATGGAGACCGGTGGTAAATTAAAAATTGAAAAATAAAAGAGTATGGCAATGATATATAACAGTATACCTTATTTTCCGACACAGGTGAACCTGTTCGAAGAGGTATCGATGGAGCTGATTGAGGCTAAATATGGAATGAAAGCAGAAACGGCGGTAATGAAGCTGATATGCAAAATCTATAAGGAGAACGGATATTACCTGCACTGGAATGACGAGCAGTGCGTACTGTTCAGCAATAAGGCGGGAAAGGAGATTGCAGCAGACGAGATGCAAGGAATCGTGGACATCCTGATAGAAAAAGGATTCTTTGACAAGGGAAGTTACGAAGAGCACTGCATACTGACTTCAGTCAATATACAGAAAGTGTGGCTGGATGCCACTAAACGTAGGAGGAGGGACTTAGCGTCCCTACCCTACATGCTGGTAAAGCCGGAAGAAGATAAAAAAGGCGATCAGGATGGCAAAAGTGATAAAGATAATAAGGATAGTAGAGAGGCTGATGGTATGCAAAATCCCGAAAATAGCGTGCAGGATGCAGACAGTTTACCCGAAATAGCTGACAATTCCGGACAAAGCAAAACAGAACAAAACAAAGCAGACGAAAATAAAGGACTTCCCCCTCTAACTCCCCCGCCGGGGGAGGACGTTGATGTATGGAGGAGATATTCTTTTATTGAGTTTCCGGGATACGCTTACAACAAGAGCACGCATAATCTGGAATGCCTGCTACTCTCATTGGACGAATTGCACATCAATGACCCGGACGATATAAAGGCAATATTGAAGCTGTCCGATTACGGTCGCCTGGGTAATGGGGTCTGGAAAATAATTCATAACACCAGATGGAGCGTAGTGCTCAACAATGGAAAATACATCATCGGTGCACTGAACAAGACACGAAAACAGGGATAAAAAACGCAGAATGAAGAGCAAAAACAGATATTGATTATCAACATCTTACAAAAAGTTAAGAGTTTGTCGACAAAGAATTAACTTCTTGTTGACAAACTCTTAACTCCTTGTCGACAGGGTATTGATATAGTATTCACATTCTCCTGACTATTTGTCAGAAAATCCGTTAAAAGCATTACCTTTGTACATATATTAATAAATTATGTAATGAATATAGACAATCTCAATATAGTAAAAGAGCTAATAGCTAACATGGAAAACAGTCAAGTGGAGTTCAAGGAAACCACAGGCCAGTTAGAACGTGGTATGGAAACACTTTGTGCTTTCCTTAATAGTAAAGGCGGAACTGTTTTATTCGGTGTTACAGATAAGGGAAAGATTATCGGACAAGATTTGAGTGACAAAACAAAGCGAGACATTGTAGAAGCAATCAGAAAAATAGAACCGTTGACAGTAATCAGTGTTTCATATATCACGATTCCAGATACAATCAAATACATTATTGCTCTTCATGTTGAATCGCAAATGTATGCCCGCCCATTTACATATAAAGGGAGGGCCTATTACAGAATGGAAAGCGTAACTTCTGTTATGCCTCAAGATAATTACAATTTGCTTTTGATGCAGCGAGGTGGAAAATATGGTTGGGAAGCGATAATCAACGAGGACCTAAAGGTTGAAAGTCTTGATGAGAATGCTATTCTTGGAGCAGTCCGTACAGGCGTTGCAAGTGGACGTTTACCCGAAACGACAATAAGGGAGGATATTCCCCTCATTCTTGAAAAGTTCAACCTGTCATCAAATAATGGAAAGTTAAAAAACGCTGCTGCTGTATTGTTTGGAAAAGATTTATCCGATTATCCTCAATGCCTATTGCGAATGGCCCGTTTCAAAGGGATAAACAAGGAAGAATTCATAGATAATCAACGTATATATGGCAATATATTTGATTTACTGGATGCTGCCATGGCATTCTGTTTCAAACACCTTTCCATTTCCGGGAAAATAGAGGGGCTGTACAGGGAAGAAGAGTTAGCCATTCCTTATAGAGCTTTGCGTGAGTGCTGCATCAATGCTTTTTCCCATCGCATTTATCATAAACCAGGAAGTTCCGTTAGCATAGCCATCTACGATGACCGTGTCGAAGTTACTAATAGTGGAACTTTCCCGGAAGATATGACTTTGGAACGGCTATTAAATTCGCATGATTCCGAACCACAAAATCCAATAATAGCTAATGTTTTATATAAAAGCAAAATCTTGGAAAGTTGGGGTCGAGGCATAGGCTTGATGATTAGTGAATGCCGCCGAGTAGAACTTCCAGACCCGGAATTCCATACGGACGGAGCATTTGTTTGGGTCGTATTCCGTTATGCCCAGACACCCGACAAGCATCCGACAAGCACCCGACAAGCATCCGACAAGCACCCGACAAGCACTCCACAAGTTAAGAGTCTTATCGAATTGATTGGTGAAAATATATATTCAGTAAAAGAGATGATGGGACTGATGCAATTGAAAGATAGAGAAAACTTCTTAAATAACTATCTCAATCCTTCAATGGACGCTAACTTGGTTGAACCTCTATATCCGGCTCAACCAAGACATCCAAAACAAAAATACCGCCTTACAGAAAAAGGGAAGACATTATTGAAAGAGTAACTCCCTACAAGGGATTCCTTACTTTTACACTAACGAAGAATAAACTTCAGCGTCCCCCCCTTTACCAATTCTTCGTGACTGATGCGATAGCGGGATAATTTCTTTCCGCCCAACTCCATTTGACGAATGTACAAAGACTCCGAAGAAGGACGTTCTGTTTCAATCACCAACCGGTCACGTCCCCAGATCTTAGCATCCAAGCGGATAACCACACGGTCGAACACAGGCGTGGAAAGAGTATAATACGGAGCACCGGGACAATCAGGATAGAAGCCCATCATATTGAAGATGGCCCAGGTAGACATCGTTCCGGTATCATCGTTACCCGGAATACCATCAGGGGTATTTTTGAAGTACTTCTGCAATAGGCGTTGTATCTCTTTCTGTGTACGCCATTCTTCACCTTTGAAATAAGAGAAAAGATGAGCATAGGCTATATCAGGTTCATTGGCAGGATCATAAAGACCATCATCGAAGACGCGCTGCAACTTTTCAATGAAAGGCTTCTGACCACCCATCAGGCGTGCCAGCCCTTTCACATCATGGGGAACATAGAAAGTATAGTTCCAGGCACATCCCTCATGGAAACCGGGATTCGGCTCAAAATTCTCTCCCTGACGCGGATTGAAAGGCGAATAGAATTGTCCATCCGGCAAAATAGGACGGAAAGTACCAAATTCCTTGCTGTAATAATGCTTGTAGCCTAACGAACGATTGTAAAAAAGGCGTGCATCTTCTTTCTTTCCCAAAGCATCAGCCAGTAAAGAAAGAGAGTAATCAGCAATGTAATACTCCAACGCATGAGACACAGAGTTATCATACTGTTCGCGCAAAGGAACATACCCCAATGAGAGATAGTCATCATTATCCGGACGCAACAGATTCTCAGCACCGGGCAAAGTGGCAGATTTATACATAGCTTCGTAAGCCAGGTCAATATCGAAATCTCGCAAACCTTTCAGCCAGGTGTCCACTATAACAGGGATAGACGGGTCACCCTCCATCGTTAAAGTTTCACGTCCGTAAAGTTCCCACTTAGGCAACCAGCCGTGTTCACGATACATATCGAGCATGGAACGGACCATTTGCAATTGGCGCTCGGGATAAACCAGCGTGAGAAGCTGATGGACATTGCGATAAGTATCCCATAAAGAAAAGACAGTATAGCGTTCTCCCTGAGTTGTTAGAATTTCGTTACTTTCCATAGCCGGATACTGGCCGTTTACATCCTGCAAAACATTAGGATGTATCAAGGTATGATACAGCGCGGTGTAAAACACTGTTTTCTGTTCTTCCGTACCACCTTCGACCAAGATACGTGAAAGGTCATCCTCCCAGCGGATACGAGCCTCAGCAAGTACCTGATTGAAATTCTTCCCTTCCTGTTCTTTATCCAGATTGAGACGGGCATTCTCCATGCTGACAAAAGAAACGCCCATCTGGACCTCTATTTGCTCACCTTCTTCCGTATCGAATGTAAGGAAGGCACCAATATCATCTCCGGCAATTTCTTTGTGATAACGGGTATAAAGTTTATAGCGTCCATTATCCGGGTCCCATTCGGCTTCCACTCCGGTCATGGGACGTTGTTTTTTCCAATAACCACTGGCAGAAGGCTGTTTGTTGACGCGCATCACAAAATAAATAGGAAATACAGCTTGAGGATTATAACAGAATGTCCCCAGAACTTTCATACCCTCGAACTCAGTGTCACTTACCTGCCGCAGGAATGCACCAGTCTCATTAGTCAGTCCCTCACCCAGATTGAGCAATACATGGCTCTGTCCGGCAGGAAAAGTGAAGCGGGAAACACCTGTGCGGGAAGTAGCAGTAACCTCAGTCTTCACATTATAGCGGGTCAGGAAGTTGCTGTAATAACCGGGCGACGCCTGCTCGTCCTTATAACGGCTACCATATTCTTTGTAATCCACAGACAAATCACCTGTAGTAGGCATCAGCAACAATGAGCCCAGCTCGGGACAGCCGACACCACTCAGATTCACATGCGAATAACCCGTAAAGAAACAATTATGATACTCATAAGGGGTAGACCACCAACGAGCGTCTTTATCATACTTATTATCTTCCGATCCCATAACATTGAAAGGAACTACAGACATCATTCCGTTAGGACAGATAGCTCCCGGGTTGGTAGTCCCGAAGTTGGTAGTCCCGACAAAAGGATTGACGTATTTTAAAAGCGAAGTCCCCTCTTCACCTCCGGCAAATGCCGGAAGCAAAAAGAGGACTGAAAGTGTGTAAGTCAATAATATACGTTTCATAGTTTACTGTTTCTTTAGTGAGCTCTTCAACTATACAATACTGTTTTTCTTCGTGAACTCCATAATTTCCGAAATATAACCGAAAGCCATCCCCACCACTGTGTCTGCCGCGCCATAATATACCGCAACTTTATCACCATCCTGCAAGGATGCACAAGGGAATACTACATTAGGCACATCTCCCTGTAATTCATAAGGAGCAGCAGGAGCAAGCAGGTACGGACGCGTACGGTACAATACTTTGGCCGGATTCTCCTTATCAAGAATAGCAGCACCCATGGAATAGCGGAAACCGTTGCAGGTAGTAATAACCCCATGATAGAATATCAGCCAGCCCTCATCAGTCAGGAACGGTACGGAGCCTGCCCCTATCTTCGTACACTGCCATGCACTCTCAGGAAACGGGGTAACTTTCATCACACAGCGATGTTCGCCCCAATACTTCATATCCGGACTATAACTGATGTAAATATCGCCAAAGGGCGTATGGCCGTTATCGCTCGGACGACTCAGCATGGCATATTTTCCATCTATCTTTTGTGGAAACAGCACCCCGTTGCGGTTGAAGGGCAAGAAAGCATTCTCGCACTGGAAGAATTCTTTAAAATCAAAAGTATAGCCGATACCGATTGTAGGGCCATGATAACCGTTGCACCAGGTAATCCAGTAGCGGTCTTCAATCCAGGTCACACGCGGATCATACTTATATTCAGACTCTATCATCTCCGTATTTCCGGCTTTAAAGCGGATAGGTTCATGGGCAATCTCCCAGTTGATTCCGTCTTTGCTGAAACCTGCAAAAATATTCATCTGCACAGCCTTATTGTCACAACGGAACACACCGGCAAATCCGTCCTCAAACGGAACTACCGCACTGTTGAAAATACTATTGGAAGTCGGGATGTGATAGCGACCGATAACCGGATTCTGAGAATAGCGCCACATTACATCTGTGCAGCCTTCCGGACGTTCTTCCCAAGGCATATTTGTTGTCAGTTTCATTATTGTTCTATTTATTAGTTAGTTATATATTTCATTTACTCTTTTTCTCATCAGGATACGTGAATGGCACAAAGTAGGTGATAAGAAAAGCCGGAATTGTGGCAAACAACGTGAAAATAAAGAAAGATTTATATCCCATCGCATCGCTGACAAAGCCACTGATACTTCCCGGCAACATCACACCCAGATTCATGATTCCCGAAGCAAAAGCATAATGAGCCATTTGATGCTTCCCCGGAGCTACTTGCTGCATCATGAACAAGGTAAGTCCCACAAATCCAAATCCATATCCAAAATATTCCAATACAATGGCACCACCTATCAACATACCATTTTCCGGCTGGTAAACAGCAAGCAAAGTATAAGCAATGAACGGCAGGTTGAAGATACAGCATAAAGAGAATAAAGTCTTGCTCAGCCCTCTGTGAGAGATATAATATCCTGCCAGAAGTGAACCTAAAACAAACGCCGCCGCTCCATAAGTACCATAATATAGCCCAATTTCCTGTTCATTCAGTCCTAAGCCACCCGCCGAACGTTCCGCCTTCAGGAACAAAGGTACAATTTTCATCACAAAACCTTCGGCAAGACGATAAATAATTATAAAAGCAACATAATAAAAAATGTGTTTCTTCCGGAAAAAGTCCCGTATCACTTCCACCAGGCGATTCCAAGTCTCTCTACCTGATACTGCGGTAGTTACCGCAGCCCCGCCCGATGGCAACATGCGCATGTGATAAAATCCCAGAAATACCATAATAGCCGCCATCATCAGCATTACCACCATCCAGGCTTGTACGGTTGCTTCGTGTCGTACCGCTTCCGTAGCTCCATCCACTCCACCGAAGTGTTTCAGCAACCAACCCGCCACCCATACCAGCCCGCCGGATGCCACAATCTTTGCAATGTTGTAGAAAGCACCCTGCCAACCGATATATTTTGCCTGATCCTGCTTGTTCAGTTCCGACATATAAACACCGTCCGTAGCAATGTCGTGTGTGGCTCCACTGAAAGCTATAACTGCCAGCAAAGCTATACACACGGCAAAGAAAGCCGGAAGATGCAGTGCCAATGCTACCAAGGCAAAACCTGCCCCGGTAGCCATTTGCGTCAGTACTACAAAGAATTTCTTCGTTTTGAACATCTCCAGAAACGGGCTCCAAAGAAACTTCAATGTCCAGGGAAGCATTATCAGCGACGTCCACAAAGCAATCTGCGCATCGCTGATGCCAAGTCCTTTGAACATCAGCACAGATACCATATTCAATACCACAAAGGGCAATCCCATGGCAAAGTAGACGGTGGGTACCCAGGAAATGGGGCTATGATTATTTCGACTCATACCTATTTCCGTTTAATTAATTCAGATGACCATCCCGGGCAGGACGGTTCGCCCCCATCGTCAATTCCAGCGTACCACCGTCTACAATATCCTGATGTGTAAAGAAAGGTGTTGCCAGCTCTTTTCCGTTCAGCAACATACTCTGTACATACTTATTCTCACGACTATTATTGTGTGCAACAATAGTGAAAGTCTTTCCGTCTTTCAGGTTTATCGTTGCCTTATTGAACAAAGGACGACCGATGGAATACACCGGTTTACCGGGACATACCTGATAAAAACCCATTGAATTGAGTATGAACCATGCTGACATCTGCCCGCAATCCTCGTTACCCGACAATCCGTCCGGATCATTGAAGTAAAGCGTATGGAGCACTTCATCTACCAGTTCCTGTGTTCTCCAAGGTTGATTTACATAATTATACAGGTGTGCAATATGATGACTCGGCTCATTGCCATGTGCATACTGTCCTATCAGACCGGAAATATCAACCGACACCGATTCACCTTCCATGGCTGAGGGAGCGATGAACAAAGAGTCCAGCTTACCAATAAAAGCATCACGGCCTCCCATCAGTTTCACCAGTCCGTCTACATCATGAGGCACGAACCAGGTCCATTGCCAGGCAGTTCCTTCGCAATAATCATCGTTACGGTGATTGGAAGAACGGGGATTGAAAGGTGTGCGCCAGTTGCCTTCACTATCCAGACCACGCATGAAGCGGGTGGAAGCGTCAAAATAAACCTGATATCCCTTAGCAAACGCTGCATATTTTTCCTGATTGGCTTCATCACCCAGCGCCTCTGCCATAACAGAAATACACCAGTCATCATAAGCATATTCCAAGGCTTTGGCCACTGATTCATTATCCTTGTCGCAAGGCACATAACCTATTTTGTTCTTCCAGTATTTAGCTTGCGGCATCAGATGAGGCAACACCAACGGAGGACACAGGATACCGGTTGTGTCATATTCAGCGGCACGGATACAGGCTCTATAGCCATCTTCCACATCAAAATTGCGATATCCCTTTGTGTAAGCATCGGCAATGACAGATGCAGCATGATAGCCAATCATGGTTCCGGTATAATTTCCCGCAAGTTCCCACATTGGGAATATGCCTCCTTCACGCTGTTTCAGGATGAGTGAACGGATGAAAGCCTGATTTAGATCCGGGTCAATAATCGTCATCAACGGATGATAGGCACGGAAAGTATCCCATAAGGAGAATACCGTATAAACAGGATTGTCCACACTACCCTGATGAGGTTTCAAATCCATTCCCAGATAACGACCGTCGGCATCCGTAAACAGGTTGGGTTGTACACCTGTATGGTAGAGCGCCGTGTAGAACATCGTCCGCTGGTCAGCATCAGTAGTTTCAATATCTATTTTTGAAAGATAACTATTCCATGATTCGCGGGCGGCACTACGCACACCGTCAAAGTCCCACGCAGGGATTTCGGCTTCCACATTTTTACGCGCCCCGTCCATGTCTACAGCAGAAACGCCTACTTTCACAAGGACTTGTTCGTTGTCCGCAGTCTGGAATTGCAGCAATGCTTTGGCTGTCGGCAGAAGCGGACCACCTTCATCGAGTGCCATGGAATCGGTCACCAATGTATAAGTAAACGGTTTTGAAAACTTAGCATAGAAGTTGATATACTGGTCGAAAGCCCAGTATACGGTTTTCTTACGACCGCGTATCTCTGTGTCACTGATGATTTCCAGCTCCATCTCTTCATTCTTTTGGCGTTGCAGGCTATAATCCAGATCAAGGATAAATCCGGCATCTTCCGCCTTCGGGAAAGTATAGCGATGAATGGCTGCCCGTTGGGTAGCAGTCAGTTCGGCTTTCACCTTGTAGCGGTCCAGGAAGACCGAATAATAACCGGGCTGAGCCGTTTCATTATCATGTGAAAATGCCGAAGCATAAGCCATTTGCTGGCTCTCCTCCCCCATCGGGTGGTAATCTTGTTTGCCCACGGTAGGCATCAGCAACACGTCACCATAATCACCGCACCCCGTACCGTTGAGGTGAGTATGCGAAAATCCATTGATGGTAGAATCTGCATAATAATAGCCGGAACAAGCATCCCATTGATAAATGCGTGTGTCGGGGCTGGGCTGAATCATGCCGTTAGGCACTACTGCTCCGGGATAAGTATGCCCATGCCCCCCTGTACCGATGAACGGATTGACGTAGGATGAATAATCCTGTGCTACCGGTGTACAACTGTACATGCCCAGCAACAAAAGACCACTCACCAGCATAGAATTGATTTTCATGTTTTTCCTCATATTTTGATTATATTACGTTTTAAATATTAAGCGGGTTCAAAGCTAATGGCCTGTCCGCCACCTTTTGCCATGCTAATAGTCAGGGTGTCGTTAGCAGTCACCAGTTTTTCAATAATTTCATAAGCCGTAGGATTAAGCTCCCAATCTGCGTCGGCTCCATCGGCATAGATTACAGCACGATACACTCTATCCCTTTCCAGAAAATCCAACTTGACATTTACTTCGCGCGCTTCTTCATTCGTTGCAGCACCCAGGAAATACTTGGCTTTCGCCTTACGGACGATTACCACAAACTCTCCCGGTTCGCCCGCAAGTGCTTCGGACCAGTCACAATCGGCATCAAAATCACGGAAGAACCGGAATGCAGGATGTCCTTCATAGTTCTCAATCATATCGGCTGCCATCTGCAAAGGCGAATAAAGTATCACCCAATTAGCAATCTGCTTTGCCAGCGTAGTGTTGATGCGGCAGTCCTTGCTATCCATCATATTCCATTTTTTGCGGTAAGGAGATTTCTTTGCACGCTCGTACATGATATCGAATATACCCGGAGTATAATCCATCGGACCTGCCAGCAAACGGGTGAAAGGCAACATCACATGATGTTCGGGCGGATTACCTTCGCTCCAGGCATTCCATTCCATACCACGGGCGCCTTCGCGGGTCATCATGTTGGGATAGGTACGGCGAATACCCGTATCTTTGATGGGTTCGTGTACATCGAGAGTGGTATGATATTTTGCAGCAGTCTCCACCACTTTGCGGTAATGACGCACATTATATTGTCCATGATGATTATATCCATTGGGAAGTCCGCCGGCATAACCGGTCTTCACCGAATGAATCCCCAGGTCAGCATACCATTTATAAGCTTTATCCAGTTGCTTCTCGTAGTTCACGATATTCCCTCCGGTTTCATGATGCCCGATAATCTCAATACCTTTTTCTTTGGCATAACGGGCTATCTCATCCATATCGAAATCCGCATAGGGTTTGGTATAGTCGAAAGCCTGTGTCCCACCCCAGTTTTCCCAGCCTTCATTCCAGCCTTCGTACATCACTGCTTCTATGTTGTTGGCGGCAGCAAAGTCAATATATCGTTTGGCATTCTCGGTGGTAGCGCCGTGACGGTCGTTGATTACCCAACTTTCCACGCCCAGGTGCATTCCCCACCAGATACCTACATATTTCATCGGACGTATCCAGTCTGTAGTTTCCAGTACACAAGGTTCGTTCAGATTCAATATAAGTCCTGAATTTATCAGTCCGACAGCTTTCGGAGTAATCTGTATAGTACGCCAGGGAGTTTTAAAACTTCCACCGTTTACGCGGGCTTTTATGCCGTCCGGCCAGGGAGCCAGTTCGGATTTGAAGTTACAGCCTCCGGTATTTTTCAGTGTCATCTCCGGGAAGTCTGTCAACGCAGCCTCGTGAATGCTGGCATACACGCCTCCTGTCTTGAAGGTCATAGGAGTATTGGCATTCTCTATCCGGCTGACAGGCTGTGTACGATATAGCAATTCATAGGTTTCATAATTAGCAGGTATGGACCACGAAGTGCCATCCTGTGCTATATTGAACGCAGTCAGTTCGTCCGTCACAAGAATACTGTCTGCTCCGGGTACTTCATACTCGTAGCGGAATCCCAATCCATCATCGAAAATGCGAAAGCGCAAAGTTAATTTCGTCTTTGCCGTATCGGACAAGTGAACAGCCATTTCATTGTAATGGTTGCGGATGGTTTTATTTTCGCCCCAAGGCTGGGTCCAGGTTTCGTCCTGAGTAGTGAAATCGGTATCCACCACGTGGAAATTCCCGGATAGATTGACTCCGCCATTAGCCTCTAAACCCAACATGGAGGGCTTGATAAACAAGGTATCTCCAATATTTACCTGATAAGCTATTCTACCATTATCATCCAGAGTGAGGACAAGCCGGATATGACCATCAGGCGAGGTTACTTCTGTCCGTTTCGGAGAAATGCAACTTGCCAGAGACAAAAAGGATACAATTATATATATAAGACGTTGTTTCATATGTTTGATTGTATAGGGGAGAGTAGCCTCACAAGCAATGATACTACTTATATCATTGCGAGCCTCATCCTGATGTCAGCATGAGGCTCGTTCTGACATATATTAAATTACTACTGTTTTTACTTTTATTTCTTTACCAGCGTATACATACCGCTTGAATGTGGATTCTTAAGTCCTTCCACTGCATTATAAGTATCACCATCCTTTGTAAACAGGCTGAAACCATAGCGTTTTCCCGAGTCATACATATAGACAGCTCCGCCACTCATAGATGTTTCAAGAACGAAAGCATCGTCCGATGCCGCCATAGCAGCCCAAGCAGCACCGCTATATGTGGCACGAGACATGGCATAAGTCGTGCCGTCAGCAGTACCGATAACCTGAGGAGAAGGACAAAGAGCTATTCCTCTTTCATCATAGTTCATAATGAACGGATACGTACCGGTAATATCCTTACCGTCCCAACCGTAAACCTTGTAGCTTTTTCCCTGAACATCCTCGGCAATAGTGATGTCGAAAGCATCGGCATTTGTCCAATCCCACCACTTAGGAACATCATTTTCATGATAAACATACAATGCTGCACCCGGAGTTACCGTCCATTCTCCTAAATAGAATTCATAACCGGGTACGGAACCTTTCTTTGCAGACAAGTCAGTACGGGTGTAATAATTACCGGTCCACGACACATCCTTATTCCAGAGCTTTGCAGCCACCTTGTCGAAATAAGACTCGTACATACGGCTTGAGCCCAGATTGTAGAATGCAAAGTATCTGTAACCACCATTCACCACATTATCCAAATGCGTATCGTTAACACTAATCTTATTCAGATTTCCACCATCTTCACTCACTAATGTAATGGCATACGGTGCCTGGATTTCTTTCGGTATATCTTGACCGTAATAGTCACGGAATGCCCCATAAGTACCATATACAGAGTAATCAATCAAATTTTCCAAACCGCTGCCCATCGGATGGTCGTCAGCAGTATACCAATAAATTCCGAATGTCACGCCATCTTCTTTCGGCATTATCTTACGGCATTCCTCCAATAGTTTCTTGTAATTCTCCGGCGTACATTCACTTTCGCTGGATACTACGCTGCCGGAAGTACCTTTATAGTTACCTTCAGCATAAGAAGAATATTCATCATCAAAATCAAACCCGTCCAGACCATAAATGTCGATATATGCTTTCAACTCTTTTGCAAAAGCTTTAGCACCTTTTTCATTCAAACTACGCATACCGGCATCATCGTGATTACCCAAGATAGATAAATGAACCTTGATACCTTTTTGCTGCAACGGACGGATAATCTTATCGGCATTCGCCAACACAAAAGACACCTGATCATTACAGAAAATATAGGGTCTGCCATCACTATCCAGATTGATATTGGCTGCAAAAATACTGACGATATCAAAGAAAGGAACACCATCTACCATATATTCGCCAGCATTCAACGGACTTTCATTGTTCACCTCTACATAGACCAGATTCTTAATATCACCCTTCGTAGCAGGATCAGGAGTTACACCCAGATTCTCAACCAAATAAATGTAAGACTGAGTATTGGAAGACACCTCCACACCATTACCGGCTGTTGCCGAAATGGCAACAGCATAAGTAGTGCCCACTGTTCCACCGGGATTGATATCCAGTTCCAGTGATTCAGATCTCTTACTTCCGGTAGCAATCGTCACCTTACCACCATTTTCCAAAGACAACTTATCCGTGGGGTACATCTGATAATTTGTGCCATTGGCGGCATTATAAGCAGCCAACGCATCTGCATCAATTTTGAAAGTTACCTGCACATCCGTTTCTGCTTTCTTGCTCAATTCAAAGAACAAGTGACCTGCACCGGTTTTATTGTCCCTGATGGCAATAGTAGTCAGTTGCTTTGCTCCGGCAGCCGAACGCACACTACCATAGGTTCCATCAACAGTCTCAAAGATTTTATCGTTGCCTGTTGATATAGTGAGGTCGTCTTCGCAAGCTGTAAATACAGCTCCGAACAATAGCAACGACCATGCAGCGATTCTTATTTTATAACAATGTTTCATAATAAGCACTTTTAATTAGATTAAGGGTTATCATTTTTTTGCAGGGAGTTCTACATCTACCCAAGTCAGTTTATCAGATGCTGTTGCATCATTTCCACTGTTACTGTAATCTTTGATAATATCTGCTCCGTCATCAAATTTCCAGTAAGCCACCAGATTTTGAGCATCTTCACTTACGGCATAGAAATGGTTTTCGGCATTTATTTCATCTTGAGTCAGCACTCGGTTCCAGATGCGTACTTCCGAGATGTCGGCATCCAGAAAACGTTCATTATTATAGGAATAACCAATCCAGAAGCAACGCGGTTTACCATCCGATTCGTCAGAATGGGGTATACCCCAGTTTACCGGACCATACGTAGCATCTGTAAAGTCACCTACAAGTTTGCCATTGAAATAGACCTTAATGGTTTGCGCTTCCGAATCATAAGCTACGGCAACATGTGTCCATGTGTTCAGTGGAGCCACCATTGAACTATTCGTAAAGTTACCCTTGCCTGTTGCTATCTGCAATTGATTAGAGGGGACGCCCGAATCACCGAAACGGAACAAGAATTGTCCTTCAATGCCCATCAATGTATTCAACTGGTTATCAAAGCTATATGGTCGGATTAATGCCTCAGCCGTCATCGTCTTCATATTTTGAACAACATTCGGGTTTACCCAGTCTACATATACGTTATTTTTATTGATATTCGCCACTTTATTAATCAGCGCAGCACCTTTGAATACATAATAAGATGTATTTGACGAGCCCAGCACATTGATACTTGCATCAGCAACCGTAACCGGCAATACATAGGTTTTATTGAGGTCTAAACTACCGAGTTCGGTAAAGGAAATCGTGATTGGGGTCGATTTCAAAGCACCGGCTGCAATTTTTCCTTCTGTTGTGCTGAAACTGTAGTGACCTTTCGGAAGCATCTCCATATCACTGACATAATAAGTGTCCTCATACGCGGAAACCAAACTTGCATCTGCTTTTATAGTGAAGGTGATATCCTGCTCTGAGGGTTTCGGAATAGACATAGAAAATTCTCCTGTAGCATTTTGAGTAATTGCCTTTACAAAAAACGTGGTCGGAGCCTTCGAGGTCATGAACAACTGGTTGTCAAAATTCTCCGTATCATCGGCACAACCGGATAACATACCGGAAATCAGTGTCAGAGAGATAAAATAGATATTCTTAATTTTCATAATAGTAATCATTTAACGGGAGCTGGATTCATTATATCAATCGCTTCTTTCACATAGGTGCAGGCACCACTGGTAGAGTAATAATCATTCTGAACATTATAGATGGCAATACCGGCTATCTCATATCCGGCAGCCTCCACAGTGGCCCAATAGGCTACCTCACCCAATGCACGAGTACCATTCCAATACCCTGTCTTCTTATCAGTTGTATCATAAGAAATCGTAGACACAGCCATAACGAAGCGGTCACTCGGAACCCCATCCTCCAAGGCATTGTTCACCAACAGGTTTAACCCGGCAGCAGTAGTTGCACTTCCACTGTCCAGAATGATGTGCTTACAACTATTCAAGATAGTTTTGTCAATCAGATTCTGCGGTTTTCCTTTGAATGCAAAAAACTTATCTACGTTAGCTGCCTTCCATGTATTAACCGCATTCAGAAAAATGTTCTGTGTTGCCTGATAAGTTGCCAAGTCAGTTGCCGACATGAATGCCGGATTTTTTCCGGAAAACTCTGCAATCAGTCCGTCATAGCTGTCCAAGTAGGCAAGCTGTGTGGTAAGTTCTTTTTGCAGGTAACTATCAAAGGCTTCCAGAGAAGTATTGTCGCCAGCTGATGCCAATTCATCATAAGCCGCCTTTATAGCATCATAACTGACGGTATAAACAACTTTCGTTCCTTTCTGATGAACTGTTTCTATATCAGCTTTCTCGAAGTCCGCTAATTCGGGATACATCATTGAAATAACATCGATGCTGTCCGACATATTAGTAATATGCTGCGCCGGACTATAAGGCTCCTTATTACTGTTATCGAAATAAGCATATACTACTTTATGCTCAGAGGCCTTATAGGCGGTCAGGTTGTTCAGGTACTTTGCATACCCTTCAGGATTTTGATCTTTTATGGTAGACTCATTGATGGAGAGACTCTCCACATCCGTACAGGAAGCCAAAGCTATGCTTACCAAAACGAACAGACCGGTAATAGGTTTTATTATATTTTTCATAACTTATCGAATAAAATAGGGTTATCTGATATTGGAATTACAATCCCACCATACACGGGTAGCATAATTGTCTGCACCTTTCAGGTGGCTTGACACAGCAGCTTCCACATTCTCCTTATTGCTGACATATTCGTCAGTGGGGAAAGGCATACGGCGTGCTCCCAGTTCATTGTCGACTACACCACCGCTTTTGTTTCCAGCAGGATCCGCAGGAATCAAGCGAGGATAGCCCGTACGACGGAAGTCCGCCCATGCTTCGTTTCCAAGCATCCAGTTGGCAATCCATTTCTGGGTAATGATACGTTCTTGTTTAACGTTCTGTGTATCTCCGTCATTCCATTTAATGGTAATGGTGGACAACTGTGAACCATAGCTGTTAGCTCCGGAAGGATCATCATAGATACCCGGCTTGCTGGTAGCATTGTTTATATAATCAACTGCACTTCCGGCACCCCATTGTTCAAATGACAGTTCGATACCTCTTTCGTAGAACTCCTTTGCAGTACCGCCCATACCGGAGAAATTAAATACAGCCACAGCTTCAGCACGCAGGAAGGCAACTTCAGCGGCGTTCATCCACATAACCGGATCGCTTTGACCGACATTGACACCGGAATACTTGTGTGCGTCGGCGCCCAATGTAGTACGATCAATACTCCGACGAACTCCCACATAGTCATAACCAGCCCATTCGGACGGAACGAAGTATTTAGAACGACGAGGATCATTATATCCATTCATATAGCAGATAATGTCGGCAGCCGCATGTGTATCACCACCAGTGAGACAAGCATGGTCCGTAGCTGAATTATAGCGGGTTGCGGTATAAAGCGGATTGACAATCGAACCGAAATAACTCCACTTGGCATTATCATTATTTGACTCAATTACTCCCCCCTGTATAGCTTTCTGAGCTTCTTGTTCAGCCAATGCCTGGTTAGCATACACAATACGCATAGCAAGGCGTAATCTCAAAGAATTGGCAAACAGGGTCCATTTGCTGATGTTTCCGCTATATACATAGTCGGCAGTAGCAGCCAGAGCAGCTCCGGGATTATCGTTCAGAGTAGCAATAGCTTCATCCAATTCGGTAAAGAACTGCTTGTACACAGCTTCCTGCGAATCATAAGGAGTGGTAACAGCACCATCCAGACCTATTTTTGAATAAGGAATAGGACCGTAAGTATCCGTCACGCGACTCATGGCAGCTACCTTAATAATCTTTGCAATGGCAAACGGGACAGGGTTTCCGGTTTGTTCGGATATATTTTTAACCGAAGTCAAATTAGTAAACAACTGCGGAATGAGCTTGTCGGACTTCAAAAATACATTGGTCCAATTATCCGTAGCATTAAAGTTTCCAATCGTATTTCCCCATCCGGTATTGGTATCCGAGAAATACCCCCCCATCGGTCCACCCAACAAACAATCGGTGAACTGTGCCGTGTTTACGTCCGAAGACACCACGCAACTGGAAAGGTTGTTCATTGCCGAGCCCAACATATAATCGTCGGCCTGCATATCATCGGTTCCAGGCTGATAAGGATTCGAGTTGATATCCATATAATCACCTGTACAAGATACTCCGGTAAAAACCAGCGTTCCTACTATTATTTTATTAATAATACTTCTTCTCATAACATTAAAATTTAAGAGTTACACTACAACCGAAATTACGGGTAGAAGGCATCATGAAATAATCGACACCCTGATAGAAATTGTCAGTGGATGCTACACTTTCAGGATCGAACGGAGCTTTGCTGTAAATCATCCACAAATTACGTCCTACAAGTGAAATCGTCAGGTCACATACATTATTGAACATCTTGCGAGGGAATGTATACCCGATAGAGGCTTCCTGTAAACGTACGTTTGTTGCCGAATAAGTGTAATACTGCGCCACTGCGTCACCACCACCTATAGCATCATACCATGACTCCGGATTTACCCGGTCTCCTCCATTCACCGACACATATCCTAAGTCTCTTGCCGCAGCCGTAGCCTCTGATACGCCAAATTCATCCAGAACTGCTTGTGTACGCGAAAATACTACGCCTCCCAAACGGGCTGAAATCATAAATCCCGCATTAAAGTTCTTCCAGGAAAAGTTATTGCGCCATGCCATATTGGCTTTCGGCAATACACTTCCCAGTTTAATCCATTCATCCGAGTTGTCTATCTTTTCGGTAGCCACGTTGCCGTTCTGATCCACGTACACATTGCCATTGGCATCACGTTTCATATCTATATTAGAATAGATATCTCCCATAGAGCCGCCTTCCTTCAATAGGAAACGCGCAGATCCTAAACCACCCATATTCAATGTAGATATAGAAATCACCTCATTGGTCACAGGATTAATGGCATTGTCTGCCAAAGTCGTAATCTTGTTCTGATTGGTAGAGAATGTATAATTGCTGCTCCAGGTAAAGTCTTTCCAGGTATTTTCATATCCCAATGCCAGTTCTATACCCTGATTACGCACAGCACCCGTCTGGATATACAACGCTGAATAACCGGATACTCCCAATTGAGGATTGAATGTCTGGTTCTTGGTAGTCGTATTATAGTAGGTCATATCAAAATTGAAGTTCTTCAAAAAACGCAAAGTCAAACCGACTTCCCATGATTCGGTACGCTCCGGCTTCAGGTTGTATACCGGATATTGAGTGGTGTTACTCCACTGTCCTGTACTTTCATTCCATTCGTAACGAGGATTGGCTATGTATCTCTCAAATGCCGTACCTACGGAAGCGAAAGAACCACGCAACTTCATAAAAGAAAGATAATCACGATTCAGATTAGGCATCAACTCAGACAACACAACTGAAAGGCCGACTGAAGGATAGAAGAACGACTTACTGGTAGAGTTAGGTCCTGCCAACTGTGAAGGCCAGTCATTACGTCCGGTCAATGTCAGATAATAAGTACTCTTGTAGCCCAGTTCAGCAGAAGCAAACACAGATTGGGTTTGCTCACGCCAGCCGCTCTGCATACGCTTCGTTTTCTTAGCACTCAGGTTCTGCACATTAAATACGTTGGCAAGCCCCGGAGTTTCACCTTCAAAGTTTTCGTCGGCAATAGGTCCTCTCACTTCCAGTCCATCCGAACGCATATCCATAAATGAAGTACCGATATTTGCCGAAAGGTTCCAGTTCTCTCCGAAACTCTTATTAATATTGATAAGGAAGTCAGCATACAGTTGTTTATCTGTCGTTTTAGAAATAGTATAGAGACCGCGTGTAGATGCCTCAGTCATCTGCGTGTTTGTTCCGGCATGATACTTTTCAGTATAATCATTGAAAGAATTATCCAAACGGACACGCCCACTTACACTCAACCAATCCAGTATCTTGTAGTTCAAACTGGCATTCAGCATATAACGGTCTTTATTGTTATTACGAAGCTGACGATAATTAATCCAGTATGGGTTCTGCATCACAATACCGGCATCACCTATCGGCCAATACTGGGTATTCAGTTTGCGAGAAGCATCATAACGTTCGTACATTTTGAAGTCTGCCCAGTCATTGCCGCGCGGAAACAAGTAAGCGCCCACCAACGGATTGTTGTAAGTACCTTGGTTCACCATATTCTGGTCTTTCTGAAGCACATAAGTTGCACCCACATCCAGAGTCATCTTATCATCCAGGAAGGAAGTAGTATTGCGGAAAGTAAAGTTATAGCGTGCATACTTATTATTCGGTATAAGTCCCTTAGAATTAACAGCGGCAGCCGAAACATACGTTTGGTTCTTATCCGTACCGGTAGACAAGGAAATGCTCTCTGTTCCGGTAACACCTGTCTGAAAGTAATCACTCGTCGGATTGTATCCATAAGAATTAGAAGAATTCAACCGATTCCCCCAGCTATGTGTAATTTGACTGCTACTGGTTCCATAACGATTTTGGAAATCAGGTGTCACAAAGGCATTAAAGATTTCGGTATTACTGTTCACAGTAATGTTTACACGTCCCTCTTTACCTTTTTTCGTTGTAATGACGATGGCACCGTTTGCAGCATCCGACCCGTAAAGGGCTGCTGCTGCCGCACCGGTCAATACCGACATTGATTCAATATCTTCAGGATTAATATCAGCAATAGGTTCGGTAGCACCCTTTGAGTCAAACTCAGTACCACCCTTACCGGTTCCGGCATACATAGGAACACCATCAATGACATAGAGTGCATTGGAAGACTGCATGATAGACTTTGTACCGCGCATCACTACCTTTGATACACCACCGACACCGGATGAAGAAGCGTTGATATTTACACCGGCAACTTTACCGTTCAAAGAGTTTACGAAATTGGCATCCTTTACACGGGTAATCTCATCACTCTTAACTTCCTGTACATTGTAACTCAGCGCCTTCGTAGCACGCTTGATACCCAAAGCCGTCACTACTACCTCTTCTATCAATTGTGAGTCTGTTTCCATCAGCAAGTTAATAGGTCCTGAGCCTTTAACAGCAATCTCCTGTGGCTTATAACCAATATAGGAGAACTGGATAACAGGATTAGCTTCGGTAGTAGTCAGCGTAAAGTTACCGTCCAAATCGGTAATACAGCCAACACTGGTACCTTTCACCAATACATTCACACCGATAAGGGGCCCCATATCATCCGATACCACTCCGGTGATAGTGCGTTCCTTACCTTGTTGATTCCCCTCTTGCGGCGTAGCCGACTTTTCAGAAAGATAAACAATGTTATCTTCTACTTTAAAAGAAATGTCCTTTCCTTTAAGAATAGCATTCAAGGCATCTTCAATCGATGCATTCTTCACCTTGACGCTCTCAACTGTCACTGTGGCGAGTTTGTCGTCATAAAAAAATTGATACTTGGATTGAGATTTAATCTGTTCGATGACTGTTCCTAACGTTGTGCGGGACACGTTCAAATTCAGTTGGGCAAAAGTCCACTGAACTGATACAGCCATGAAGAACAAAACTAATAAAGTCCGCAGAAATTTCGAACTTTGAAAAGCATGATTGTTGTTCATAAACAAAGTTTAAAGGTTACACATTGGTTAATTTAATCAGCCAAGGGAGTCTTTCTCCCGGCCTTCGTATTATAAAACAACAGGCACTTAAAATACACTTAGTACAAAATGATATTTTTTTTCTTTAAAATGAAGAAGGGGATAGTTTCCTTTTGACTATCCCCTTCTTCAACACATCATTAACGCTTTTTCTTACTTCTTTTTTAGTTCATTGGAGAAAGAGTAAGGATAGTCTTCCGGCTGTGTTCCTCTCTGTAGATTGGGTTTACTGCCCATATCAAATTTCAGGACACCACCTTTTATCATATCTCCATGCTTCAGATAATTCTTGGTATACGTATTTCCATCCAAACGGAGTGACTCGATATATATATTTTCAGAGTTGTTATTCGCAGCATCAATCACCAAGGAATTACCGTTCTCGAAATGCAGAGTAGCTTTCTTGAATAAAGGAGCACCAAGGACATATTCGTCGGTTCCCGGACAAACAGGATAGAAGCCCAACGCAGAGAATACATACCAGGCAGAAGTCTGACCGTTGTCTTCATCTCCGCAATAACCATCGGGACCGGGAGTATACATGCGGTTCATCACCTCACGCAACCAATATTGTGCTTTCCAGGGTTGTCCGGCATAATTATACATATAAATCATATGTTGTATCGGCTGATTGCCATGAGCATAGTTTCCCATGTTCATCACCGTCATTTCACGTATTTCATGAATCACCTGACCATAATAACTATCATCGAAAACAGGAGGAACAGTAAATACAGAATCCAGCATTCCAACGAATACCTTTTCGCCACCCATCAAATCTATTAATCCTTGCGGGTCATGGAACACAGACCAGGAATAATGCCAACTGTTTCCTTCCGTAAAGGCATCACCCCACTTCAACGGTGAGAAGGGAGACTGGAACTGGCCATCCTTATTACGGCCACGCATCAACAAACTCTCTTTGTCGAATACATT
Organism: uncultured Bacteroides sp.; assembly: GCF_905207245.1. Classification (GTDB taxonomy): domain Bacteria; phylum Bacteroidota; class Bacteroidia; order Bacteroidales; family Bacteroidaceae; genus Bacteroides. The sequence goes on from NZ_CAJLKP010000023.1 coordinate 55,647, forward strand.
CTTATAGTTCATGGCACGCTCTGCAAAAAGTTTCAGTTCTTTCTTCGGACGATTCAGAGCCTTGGCCATCTGGTAGATGCACCAGTCATCATAAGCATATTCCAACGTGCGGGCAGCATTCTCATTGATTTTCACATCGTAAGGAACATAACCCAGTTCATTATAATATTCGTAACCCAGGCGACCGGTGGAAGAAACTTCGGGATGCACATTCTTGGTTCCATGGATAAGTCCTTCATACAAAGTAGTTACATCATCCACTTTAACACCTTTCAAATAAGCGTCGGCAAGCACGGAAGCCGAGTTATTGCCAATCATACAACCGCGATGTCCCGGACTGGCCCATTCGGGGAAGAAACCGCTTTCTTTATATGTATTGACGAGACCTTCCTGAATTTGCTTGTTTACTGACGGATACACCAGGTTGAGGAAAGGAAACAGGCAACGGAAAGTATCCCAGAAACCGGTATCGGTATACATATAACCGGGGAGCACCTGTCCGTTGTAAGGACTGTAGTGCACAGGAGCTCCGGCTTCATCGAACTCATAGAAAGAACGGGGGAAAAGTACCGAGCGGTACAAACAAGAGTAGAAAGTGCGATATTGGTCAAGATTACCACCATCCACTTCTATTTTTCCCAATACCTGATTCCAGGCATCCTGTCCCTTCTGAACCAAAGCCTCAAAGCTGTCATTACCCAATTCTTTCAGGTTTCTATCTGCTTGTTCAAAGCTGATGAAAGAAGAAGCAACACGTGCATGAACGATTTCACCTTTACGGGTTTTAAAACCGATGATGGCACCTGCATGTCCGGCAGACTGCTCATTCTGGTTTTCAGCCAGCTTGCCATCGGCAACGGAAGCCCTGTAAGTGAAAAGCTTGTCGAATTCTATAACGAAATAGTTCTTAAAGTTATCAGGAACCCCACCGCTATTACGAGTAGTATATCCGATAATCTTGTTTTGTTCAGGAATAATCTTGATGTAAGAACCTTTATCAAAGGCGTCTACCACCACATAAGAATGGTCGTTCTCGGGGAAGGTGAAACGGAACAGGACGGCACGCTCCGTAGGAGTAAATTCTGTTACTACATCATGCTCAGCAAGATATACCTTATAATAATGTGGCAATGCTATTTCTCCTTTATGTGAGAACCAACTGGCACGTTTATCTTCATTGAACTCCGGTTTACCTACCACCGGCATGATAGAAAACTGACCATAATCATTAATCCAAGGACTAGGTTGATGGGTTTGTTTAAAGCCGCGGATTTTATTGGCAGTGTACACATATTGCCAGCCATCTCCCATCTTCCCCGTCTGCGGTGTCCAGAAGTTCATACCCCAGGGACGCGCAATAGCCGGATAAGTATTACCGGTAGAAAGTTCGAAGGTGGACAACGTCCCCATCAATGGATTGACGTATTGTGTAAAATCTTTAGCCTGCCCCCAAAGAGCGCAGCACAAAAAGCAAATCGATAAAAAAAGGTTCTTCATACTATTACAATAATTATTGGGTTATCAGGCGTTATGCGTAACACCATTTGAAACTATTTATTTCTTCGAAGACAAAAATACACTATTTCCCACTATTTTATATTCAATAGGTATCACATTCTTAACTGAGTTCAACACTTCCTCCACACTATTCTTCTTTTTTAATGCACCGGTATATGTCTTTGTCACGTCCATATCGGGTGCCAGAATAATTTTCACTCCATAAGAATTTTCCAATGTTCGTGCAATGGTGAAAATATCCGCCTTCTCAAATACAAACTGGTTATTATGCCAGTTTTCAATTCCTGTATCCACTTGCTTCACTACCAGACGGCGGGTCATACCATTCAGTTCCGCTTTCTGTCCCGGAGACAGAACAATCATCCCTTCTTCATGATTCCCTTTTACTTCAATCTCTCCCTTTATCAACGTGGCTACCGCCGAGCGGTTGGCCTTGTCACTCTTCAGATTAAAGACAGTTCCCAAAACTCTGACCTGCATGGCTTCACTCCGTACAATAAAAGGTTTTTCCACATTTCTCTTTACTTCAAAATAGGCTTCACCTTCTATATATACATTTCTTCCCTTTTCTGAGAATTCGCTCGGATACTTCAAGGTAGTATGTTTGTTCAACCAAACTTTGGTACCGTCAGGCAACATCAGTTCTTTCACTTCGTCCCGGGCGGTGACAGCCACCAATGCACCCGTCTCGCTCTGCGACTGATAAATATGATAGCTCAAACCGGATATAAGAAAGACGCCTATCAGCATGGCAGCATACCGCATCCAGGTATTCATTCTCCGCACCTTATGCCGCTTCGTCTCTTCCTGTTTCAACCGTTTGAATAATTGTTTCTCCACTCTCTCTATTTTCTTTTCATCTGCAAAATTTTCGTTTTTTCCAAGATGATATATTTGCTCTATCCTGAACAATTCACGCACGTTCCCGTCTGACTCGTCCAGCCAAGCGTTCACCTTATGGAGTTCTTCTTCAGAACATTCACCCATAAGAAATCTAGCTATCAATTCTTCATCCAACTTATTTATTCCTTCCTTCATCATACTAATAAAACAATCGTTTCGATAAAAACACTTATACCTTACCTAATAAAAAGAGGACCAACATGAAGTTCAGGTAGCCCAATCTTTCGCGCAGAAACTTCAAAGCTTTATACATATGGGCTTCTACTGTCCGCAACGATATGCCCATTGTTTCTGCAATATCCTTGTTCTTCATATCATGCAGATAACTGAGCTTGAAGACCATCTTACACTTGTCCGGCAACTCATTAATCGCCTCGGAGAGTTCCCTTCTGAGTTCCCGGTCTTCTATCCTCTTCACAACTTCATTGCTATCCGGCTGATAGAACTCAACTCTCTTCTTGTTAATCTCCGTCACAACCGCTTCGTAACTATTCTTGACTTCCCGGTGCTTCAGTACATTTAAAGCACGGGTGTAGACCGCCCGATACAGGAATGCCTGTATCTGTTCGCCCACCGTCACTGTGTCTTGTCGCCGCCACAACTCCACAAATACGTCCTGTACTACGTCTTCCGCTTCTTCTTCGCCCACAATGCGCGTGGCGTAAAAGAGCAGATTAGCATAGTACTGACGAAAAAGCAGTTTATAAGTCAGGTCAAAGTTATCACCCATAATCTCACATCTGTTTTAAATCCCCGTCAACTACTCATACCACACCTTTCCCGGCCTGTTCCCCATTTCAAATTCAAGGATACTTCCGTTCATTATTTGCTCATGTGTGATATAGCTTTTATCGTAAGGTTTCCCGTCGAGTTTTACCGACTGGATATAGAAATTCTCCTCGCTGACTGCCGGTGCCAGTACCGTAAACGTCTTACCGTTAGCCAAATGCATCTTCATCTCAGGATACATGGGAGTGCCTATCTCATACTTGCCACCAACCGGGTTCACCGGATAGAAGCCCATTGCGCTGAACACATACCAGGCAGACATCTGGCCACAATCCTCATTCCCGCATAAACCGGCAGGCGTATTTTTATAAAGCTCATGCATCACCTCGGCTGCATATTTCTGGGTTTTCCAAGGTTGTCCCACAGCATTGAAGAGATAAATGACATGATGGCTCGGTTCATTTCCATGCGCATATTGCCCAATCATCCCCGTACTGAAAATAGGCAAATCCTCATCGGCAGACGGATTATAGGTAAACATACTATCCAGTTTCTGCGCAAACCTCTCCTTGCCTCCCGTCAACTCAATCAGACCGTCAATATCTTGCTGCACAGACCAAAAATACTGCCAGCCGTTGCTTTCGCAAATATGAGGAGTATAGTCGTCCGGACTGAACCCTTCTATGAAATCCCCTTTATTATTACGCGGTTGCATAAAAGAAGTTTGAGGATTATACACATTCTTATAGTTCCGGGAACGTTTGTAGAATTCATCCGCAGTCTCTTTCTCCCCTAACTTTTCTGCCATACGGGCGATGCAATAATCATCATAGGCATATTCCAGCGTCTTAGATAATGACCAGTTTTCTGAATTATAGTGGTCTGTCACGTCATAGGGTACATAGCCATACTTCTTATACAATCCTATTCCACGATATTCATCTATATTGGCGGTAGCCACACAAGCCTCCAGGGCTTTCTCTGGGTCAAAATCCCCTATTCCTTTTAAATAAGCATCTACAATGACAGGCACAGCATGATAACCTATCATCATATCCGTTTCACTGCCGTAGAAGTTCCACACCGGAAGGCGTCCGTTCTGTTCATAGAAGGCTATGAAAGATTTCACCATATCATTGACACGGTTAGGTTCTATATAGGTATAGAGAGGATGAGCCGCGCGATAGGTATCCCATAACGAGAATGTGCTGTAGTTTACCCACCCGTCTGCCTGATGCACCTTCTTATCAGGACCATAATAAGCACCATCTACATCGCTGTAAATAGTGGGAGCCAGCATAGAATGATAGAGGGCGGTATAGAATTTAACCTTCTCATCTCTATTATCACATTTGATTTCCACTCTTGAAAGCTGCTCGTTCCAGTTCTTGCGGGTAGCCGCCAGATACTTATCAAAATCATCATCCGGCGCCTCGGCAGCCAGATTACGTGCCGCTCCCTCCATGCTTACACCGGAAATGGCGGTAGTGACAATAATTTGTTCACCCGCAACGGTATGAAAATCAAACCGGGCAATGGCGGATGTTCCAATCCGTTCGCCATCTTTGATGACAGAGGCAGTGTCAAGTTGCACAGCAGCAAACGGCCTGGAGAAGCGGGTACGGAAATAAATATGCTGGTCGCGCGCCCAGCCATCAGAGAAACGGTATCCCTGAATAGTGACGGAATCGACGACTTCGATACGTGTATCGTTCGTAAAGTCCCAGTTCATAGCTTTCCTTAAATTGAGGAATATAGCAGCATCCGCTTCGGGGAAGGTGTAGCGCTGAATACCACAACGTTCGGTTGCCGTGAGTTCCACATTAATATCATAGTCTTTCAACCTGACCTGATAATATCCGGCACCAGCCGATTCTTCGGAATGGGAAAACAGGGAATGGATGCCCAACGGAGCTTCTGCTTCTTTATAAGGCAACGTCACAGGCATGAAAGAAATATCATATAAATCACCGGCTCCCGTACCCGAAAGGTGCGTATGGCTGAAACCTGCAATCGTACTGTCCGGATAGAAATAACCGGATATACGGTCCCAGCCCGGAAGACCGTTGTCAGGACTAAGTTGCACCATGCCAAACGGAGCCTGGGCACCGGGATAGGTATTTCCGGTAAAATCAGTACCAATAAGAGGGTTTACATACTCGACATAAGAATCACTTCCGGCATTAAGCTGTCGGGACACACACGCTGAAAAAGAGAAAAGAGCTGCAACTAAACAACAGGATTTCAGTAATTTCATAATATAATTAGTTAACGTGCTCATAAAACAACCCAATGCAACAAAACACTTAGTTCGCCGGCAAAAAAACTTTGGCAAACAAAAATAATACAAAAATCCGATAAACACATAGAGCCTGTTTACTTTTTTATTATTCCGGACACAAGAGATACAGAGTTGTTTCAAGAAGCAAAAGTGGTGAGTATTTTTAGTGGATGACAGATAATCTGCACCTCAACCTAAAAAATGAGCAGGTTCATTTTATTCTGTTCCCGGTTTACATTATCTTTGCCGTAAAAAGCGACAATGAGTTATACAACTTATCTCTTTGACTTTGATTACACGCTCGCCGATTCCTCGCGCGGCATCGTCACTTGCTTCCGCAATGTGCTCGCTCAACATGGTTATACCGACGTGACCGATGAAGCCATCAAACGCACCATTGGAAAAACCCTGGAAGAATCTTTTTCCATCCTGACAGGCGTGACGGATGCCGACCAACTGGAAGGTTTCAGAAACGAGTACAGGAAAGAAGCGGATACGCACATGACCATAAACACGGTGCTTTTCCTTGAAACCAAATCCGTGTTACTCGCCCTGAAAGATGCAGGCGCATTCATCGGCATCATCTCCACCAAATACCGTTTCCGGATAAAGGAATTGCTCGACCAGCATTTCCCCAGCAACTTCTTCAACATCATCGTCGGTGGAGAAGACGTAAAAGCCGCCAAGCCCTCGCCCGAAGGTCTGCTATTTGCCATCAAACAATTGCATGCCACCAAAGCGGAAACTCTTTATATAGGTGACAGTACAGTAGATGCCGCCACAGCCAAAGCTGCCGGAGTAGACTTTGCCGGCGTAACCCATGGGGTGACCACTGCCGAGGAATTAAGCAAATATCCGCACTGGAAGATAATGAGTTCACTGGAAGAGTTATTGGAAGACGATGAACGTCCCGCCAACGACAAACAGCCGACCGATAACCAACATCCGGCTGTCGATAAAGCGGTATCTCCACATCCGGCTACCGGTTCGTCTACCGTTTCTACTCCCTCCGCTCCACGCAGAAAAAAGATAATTAATATCTGGCAGATATTAACCCTGGCAATACTGCTATGGCTATCTTTTGAAGAGGGGGAAGACAGCAATGTCTTTATGTGGGCTTTCATATTGGTGCTCTGGTATATACTTACCATACGCCGGATTCTCCCCAACCGTGTATTAGATTTTATTTCCCCTTGGTGGACTCCCTGCAAAATACGTCTTCGCGCCCTCCACATCAAGATGATACACGGAAAGCAAGTACCGGTTGCCAGTGAAGAAAGCAGCACTTGCCTGAACTGCGGCACCACCTATACCGGCAGCTATTGTAACCGTTGCGGGCAAAGTCGCAATACCCCCCGATACCGTCTCAGCAATGCTTTCAGAAATATCCTGGGAGGATTCACCAATATTGATAACGGTTTTGGCCGTACTCTGCTGGACTTGCTCTACCGTCCGGGATATATGATAAAAGACTTCATTGCCGGAAAACGGATACTCTACTTCCGCCCCTTCCAGACATTATTCGTGCTGGCCGCCCTCTACATCATGACTGTGCAACTGGTAGATCCGGACGCTTTAAGCCAGAAAGACAAGGACTCTCCGGAAGTCCAAAGACAAGAAATAATTGATACGCGTGAACAACTGCAAAAGCGGATAGAACAAACTGAGGACCCTAAGACCAAGGAAGTCCTTACCCTAACTATAGAAAAACTGAATCGCAAGTTAGAAGATCTGGAACCGGAGGAAACTACAGAAATTCAGAAAAAGAAATACATAGCTACCCTTGAACAACTGCAAAAGCAAAAGAAAAAAGCAAAAGATCCGGCACAGAAAGAAGTTCTGGTACAGACCATAGAAAGCATCGAGCAAAGTCTGAAAAAGCTGGAAGCGGAAGACGCCTTAGAGACATTCAATTACACCATCAAAGTAAGGGATGAAGGCGACGAGGATCTCATAGACGAGATAGTGGAAAGCAGCCTGTCAGTGAGTAATAAGCTCGAAAAGTTTATTCAAAACACACCCTTTCTTCAAAAAGTGTGGAACCTGCTGCACAGTTGGGGACATGGCAACAAAGCATTCCGCATCATAGCCACCTTACCCCTCTTTGCCTTGGCAACACTTATGGCTTTCCGGCGTAAAAAAAATAAAATACGTTATAATCTTACAGAGCATGTATTTGTACAGGCTTATATCGCTTGCCAGATACTCTTGCTCAGTATCATCGTGCTACCCTTCAATGGCAATGCAGCGGTGGATGATTTATATGAATTACCCATATTTTTCATCTTCGCCCTCTTCTGCTTGGATTACAAGCAATTGTATGGCTACACATGGTGGAGAAGTTTCTGGACCACAATACTTATGTTCTTCTATAGCCTGATATTGCTCATACTCTTTGCCATCATCGTTGTAGGATTGGTGGTTGCAATGGTCCATATATTGAATCTGCTCTTATAGCATTGAGAAAAAATTCCCTCCCCTGTCTTTCAAGACATTTGTAAGATACAAAAAGTTCTCTCTATCTCTAATTGATACGAGAGAACTTTTTGTATTAGAGAGGGTTTACAATGCCGCCTACAAACTAATCCTATGCTTGCAAGAAACTAATCCCGGCACCGCAAGGAACTAATATTTTTCTTGCATCTTATTATTCCTACAATAAATATAGAAGTTTCTTACAATAGCTGTTGTAAGAAACTTCTATATTTATTGTAGGAAACTTTCACAGCTATTGTATGAATAATAAGATGCAAGAAAAATATTAGTTGGTTGCATGTTTAGGATTAGTTCATCGTATGTTTAAGATTAGTTAGATGCCACCCCATCAATCCGCTCCCAGGCATCTCTCTCATTTTCAAGAAGGGGAATTTCAGAATCCACGAAAAAAGAAGAAAAAACATTTGCCTGTTCCGAAGAAAAGAGGTACTTTTGTGCCCGATTATTCCGCACCGGGTTCGACAAAGCGTTTTCTAAGTGATTAGAGACCACCCGACGGAGCTAACTTATACATTATATATAAGAAATGTACGCAATTGTAGAAATCAACGGTCAGCAATTTAAAGCAGAAGCTGGCAAAAAACTGTTTGTACACCACATTCAGAATGCAGAAAACGGTACAACAGTAGAATTTGACAAGGTTCTTTTGGTAGACAAAGAAGGCGCTATCACCGTAGGTGCTCCCACTGTAGAAGGTGCAAAAGTAGTTTGCCAGATTGTATCAAGCATGGTAAAAGGTGACAAAGTTCTCGTTTTCCACAAGAAAAGAAGAAAAGGTCATCGCAAGTTGAACGGTCACCGTCAACAATTCACAGAGTTAACAATTACAGAAGTAGTAGCTTAATCAATTTAAAACAGTAAGAAGAAATGGCACATAAAAAAGGTGTCGGTAGTTCTAAGAACGGCCGCGAATCACAGAGCAAGAGATTAGGCGTTAAGATATTTGGTGGCGAAGTTTGCAAAGCAGGCAACATCATCATTCGTCAAAGAGGTACTGAATTCCACCCGGGCACCAACATGGGCATGGGTAAAGACCACACTCTTTTCGCTTTAGTAGACGGAACTGTACAGTTCAAAGTAACCAAGGGTGACAGACGTTATGTATCTGTAATCCCTGCTGAAACTACAGAAGCATAAGTTTCGGAACAAGAAATAAAAAAGAGGGATGTGATCCGTGTATGGATTACATCCCTCTTCTTTTTGTGCGAAACATCGCACATTATTTGTTTTTTATTTATCTTTGCACACTCATATAGAAGAGAAACATCAAAAACAAGTATCAAGATATGCTTACCATTAAACAAATTACAGAAAACACCGACGCGGTAATCCGCGGACTGGAGAAAAAGCATTTCAAAAATGCTAAAGAGACAATAGACCAGGTAATTGCCTTCAACGACAAAAGACGTAGTACACAGTCTGTATTAGATAACAACCTCTCTGAAGTGAACTCAATCTCCAAATCCATCGGACAACTGATGAAAGAAGGAAAGAAAGAGGAAGCCGAAGTGGCCAAGAGTCGTGTAGCCGAGCTGAAGGAAACCAACAAGACGTTGCAGGCCGAAATGGACCAGGCAACCGAAGATATGCAGAACCTGCTCTATACCATTCCGAACGTGCCTTATGATGAAGTGCCCGAAGGCGTAGGTGCCGAAGACAATGTAGTTGAAAAAATGGGAGGCATGGAGACGGAACTTCCCAAAGACGCACTGCCCCATTGGGAACTGACGAAAAAATATGATTTGATTGATTTCGATTTAGGCGTGAAGATTACGGGAGCCGGATTTCCTGTTTATAAAGGAAAAGGTGCACAGTTGCAACGCGCGCTAATCAACTTCTTCCTGGACGAGGCTCGCAAATCGGGTTATCTGGAAATTATGCCACCGACAGTAGTGAATGCCGCTTCTGGTTACGGAACAGGCCAGTTACCTGATAAAGAAGGTCAGATGTACCATTGCGAAGTGGATGACTTGTATCTCATCCCGACGGCTGAAGTACCTGTTACAAATATCTATCGCGATGTGATTCTGGAAGAGAAGCAGCTTCCTATCAAGAATTGCGCATATACACAATGTTTCCGTCGTGAAGCCGGTTCTTATGGTAAGGATGTACGTGGTCTGAACCGTTTGCACGAGTTCTCTAAAGTGGAACTGGTTCGCATTGACAAGCCGGAACATTCTAAACAATCTCACAAGGAGATGCTGGACCACGTAGAAGGTTTATTGCAAAAGCTGGAATTGCCATACCGTATTCTTCGCCTCTGTGGTGGTGATATGAGTTTCACGGCTGCGCTTTGCTTCGACTTCGAGGTGTATTCCGAGGCACAGAAACGCTGGCTGGAAGTAAGCTCTGTGTCCAACTTCGATACATACCAGGCTAACCGCCTGAAATGCCGCTATCGCAGTGGAGAAAAGAAAACCGAACTCTGTCATACTTTGAATGGTTCGGCTCTGGCATTGCCGCGCATCGTTGCCGCTCTGTTGGAAAACAACCAGACACCGGAAGGTATCCGTATCCCGAAAGCGTTGGTGCCATATACGGGATTTGAAATGATTGACTAATCTTCAATGATAGCCTAACTTTATATAAACACAACGTTTTATATAAATACAACGCTATCCAAAGGCTGAAAGAGCCTTGCATCATATAGCCCGGGGCCGTTGCCCCGGGTTTCTTCATCACCCGCTTCAGAGCGTAAGATAGTAATACCCATTGCCCCGGACTATAAGATAAAAGGCTTCCAACCTTTTAAGCTGCATTCCAAAAGTTTTTATCTAACTTTTGAGGTACAGTGCACTTTGACCCCTGCCCTTCTCTTTTTTACTCACAACTTGCTTTGTTTTTACCAAATAACCCGTATCTTTGCAAACCGTAACAATCTGAAAGTAATTACGTAATTATACCAACAAAATTATAAGATAATGAACAAAATCATTAGCAAAGAACATTTTTCAGAAAAGGTTTTTAAACTGGAGATTGAAGCACCTTTAATTGCCCGTTCACGCAAGGCAGGACACTTTGTTATTGTACGTGTAGGCGAAAAAGGCGAACGTCTGCCGCTGACAATTGCCGCGGCAGACACTGCGCGCGGCACTATCACTTTGGTAGTACAAGAAGTAGGCCTCTCCTCCACCCGCCTTTGCGAACTGAATGAGGGCGACTATATCACCGATGTAGTGGGCCCGTTGGGACAGGCTACTCACATTGAAAACTTCGGAACGGTGGTCTGTGCAGGTGGCGGCGTAGGTGTAGCCCCCATGCTTCCTATCGTACAAGCATTGAAAGCTGCCGGAAACCGCGTTATCGCCGTGCTTGCCGGACGTAGCAAAGAGCTGATTATCCTTGAAAAAGAAATGCGTGAAAGTGCAGACGAGGTTATCATTATGACCGACGATGGCTCTTATGGACGTAAAGGATTGGTCACAGAAGGAGTAGAAGAAGTTATCAAGCGGGAGAAGGTGAACAAGTGCTTCGCCATCGGTCCCGCCATCATGATGAAATTTGTTTGTTTGCTGACTAAAAAATATGAAATTCCGACAGACGTTTCACTGAACACCATTATGGTGGACGGTACCGGTATGTGCGGTGCCTGCCGCATCACTATCGGCGGAAAAACCAAGTTCGTCTGCGTAGACGGACCGGAATTTGACGGCCACCAGGTAGACTTTGACGAAATGCTGAAGCGTATGGGTGCTTTCAAAAGCATCGAACGTGAAGAAATGCACAAACTCGAAGAGGGAGAATCCTGCAAAGCCATGCCGGAAACTGCAGAGATAGTAGACGAGAAAAGCCGCAATGCTGCATGGCGTCTGGAACTTCGCAAAGCCATGAAACCCAAAGAACGCACTGCTATTCCGCGCGTTGAGATGAACGAACTCGATGCAGAATACCGCTCACACAGTCGCAAGGAAGAAGTAAACCAGGGACTAACAGAAGAACAGGCATTGACAGAAGCTAAACGCTGTCTGGACTGTGCCAACCCGGGCTGTATGGAAGGTTGCCCCGTAGGTATCGACATCCCCCGCTTCATCAAGAACATAGAGCGCGGAGAAATTCTTGAAGCTGCCAAGACACTAAAAGAAACCAGTGCCCTGCCTGCTGTTTGCGGTCGTGTTTGCCCGCAAGAGAAACAGTGCGAAGCTAAATGTATCCACTTGAAGATGAAAGAGCAGCCGGTAGCTATCGGTTATCTGGAACGTTTTGCTGCCGACTATGAACGCGAAAGCGGACAAATATCCGTTCCGGAAATCAAAGAAAAGAACGGTATTAAGATTGCTGTCATCGGTTCCGGCCCTGCCGGGCTTTCCTTTGCAGGAGATATGGCGAAATACGGTTATGAGGTTACTGTCTTCGAGGCGCTACACGAAATCGGTGGTGTATTGAAGTACGGTATCCCCGAATTCCGTCTGCCAAACAAGGTAGTGGATGTAGAAATTGACAACCTCGCCAAGATGGGTGTTAACTTTATAAAAGACTGCATCATCGGTAAGACTATCAGTGTGGAGCAGTTGGAAGAAGAGGGTTTCAAAGGAGTATTTGTGGCATCCGGTGCCGGATTGCCCAACTTCATGAATATTCCGGGAGAAAACTCCATCAACATCTTGTCATCCAATGAATACCTGACGCGTGTCAACCTGATGGATGCTGCCAGCGAAGACTCGGATACTCCGGTACCTTTTGGAAAGAACGTAGCCGTTATCGGTGGCGGAAACACAGCGATGGACTCGGTACGTACCGCACGTCGCTTAGGTGCCGAACGTGCCATGATTATCTACCGCCGTTCCGAAGAGGAAATGCCTGCACGTATTGAAGAAGTAAAACATGCAAAAGAAGAAGGTGTTGAGTTCCTCACGCTGCATAACCCTATCGAATACATTGCCGATGAACTGGGAAAAGTAAAACAAGTCATTCTGCAAAAGATGGAACTTGGTGAACCGGATGCTTCCGGACGTCGTAGCCCTGTCCCCATTCCGGGAGCAACAGAAACGATTGATATTGACCTGGCTATTGTCAGTGTAGGTGTATCTCCCAATCCGATTGTACCCTCATCTATTCCGGGTCTGGAACTGGGACGTAAAGGTACGATTGCCGTGAATGAGAGTATGCAGTCGTCCATCCCAACCATTTATGCCGGTGGCGATATTGTTCGTGGCGGCGCTACCGTCATTCTTGCCATGGGAGACGGTCGAAAGGCTGCTGCAGCTATGAACGAACAGTTGAAGAAATAATAATATTCTCAATAATAAGAAGCCCCGTTTGCATGATGCAAAAGGGGCTTCTTATTATTAGTATTT
>NZ_CAJLKP010000024.1 GCF_905207245.1 uncultured Bacteroides sp.
TGCATTACGAACTACCTGCTCTATCGTTCGTTCCCCGAACTGATAGATACTGAATATATCTACAGAGGACTGAACTATCTGTACGGTTGCCATCCGTGCCACAATCTGTCCTTTGTTTCGGGAGTAGGCGCACAGCCCAAAAAGGTAGCCTATGGTAACAACCGCGCCGACTTCAGTTTCATTCCCGGAGGTGTAGTGCCGGGCGTCAGGATATTGAAACCGGACTTCCCCGAGAACAGAGAGGATTATCCTTTCCTCTGGAGCGAAAATGAGTATGTAATAGATTTGGCAGCAAGCTACATCTACCTGGTGAATGCAGTCAACAGCCTGCTGAAATGAAGTGCTTGATGCTCTTCTTTTACAGAACACTTATGCCCCGTCAAAGGGGCACAAGTGTTGCATAAAAGCCCTGCCAGCAAGAAAAATCCTCCTAAAAAACAATTTAGTACCCCTCTCAGAAGGTATTACCTGCTACATTTGCAGTCAACATCAGTATTTGAGAAGTTTTTTTGAAAAAGCATAAAAAGAACTACAACTATGAAGAAATGGTTTCATGTCCTACCGGCTTTATTTGTTCTTTGTCTGATCGCCTGCACTCAGACAAAGAACACAGAGCTACAATACACGTTTATCGGTGGCGGAGAAGGGAGCAAAGCAGACACCACTTGTTTCGACTCTTTGCAGATGAGCGACCCATTCATCCTTGCAGATGAAGCAACACAAATGTACTATCTGGTCGGAAGCGGTGGCAGTTTATGGAAAAGCACGGATATGAAGATGTGGACAGGTCCCTATCAATACATCACCGTAGATACAACTTCGTGGATAGGAACCTCCCCAAGAATATGGGCGCCGGAACTCCATAAATATAAAGGCAAATATTACTGTTTCGTCACCTTTACCAATCCCCAGATCATTGTGGATACTGTGCCCAACAGGTATAACGTGCAACGCCGCGCCACTCATATTCTTGTATCCGACAAAGCCGCAGGTCCTTATCATCCCATCAGCGACAAGAACTATTTACCAGAGAACTGGTCTACACTCGACGGCAGCTTTTGGGAAGAAGACGGGGTGCCCTATATGGTCTTCTGCCACGAATGGATGCAAACCATCAATGGAATGGTCAATTATATCAGGCTTGCTCCGGACTTATCAGAATCAGTGGGAACCTCCACCATCCTTTTCAGAGCATCCGAAGCCACATGGCCAAGAGACATGAGGGTGATAGGCGAACTTACTTTCGGTATGGCATTAGGAGGATATGTAGCAGATGGTCCATTCTTGTTCAGAACGGACACAGGGCGTTTGGGAATGCTCTGGTCCAGTTGGAGCGACAACCGTTGCGCCCAGGGAGTAGCCTACTCCGAGTCGGGCAAGCTGGCGGGTCCCTGGATTCAGTACAATACCCCTTTGGTTCCCAATAACTCAGGACATGGCATGCTGTTCCGCACATTCGACGGAAAGTTGTTGATGTGCCTGCACCACCAAAGCCTCGACCCCGAACACCCCGGTCCACGAAAGCCGACTCTGCTGGAAGTTGATACTTCGGGAGACCAGATTAAAATACTGGGAAAATACCACCCTTAGCAATAAAGTAACTTATATACAATAGTATCATGAGAAAGATAATAGTAACATGCGGTTTGTTGTTCTCCTTATCGGGATGGGGACAAACATTGCCGTACCAGAACCCCGAATTAAGTCCGGCAGAAAGAGCCAAGGATTTAGTGTCACGCCTGACTTTGGAAGAAAAGGCACTCTTAATGTGCGACGATTCGGAAGCCATTCCGCGTTTGGGAATAAAGAAGTTCAATTGGTGGAGCGAAGCCCTTCACGGAGTAGCCAATCAGGGAAATGTAACCGTTTTCCCCGAACCCGTCGGGATGGCTGCTTCATTCAATGACAAGCTGGTATTCGAGATATTCAATGCAACCTCCGATGAAATGCGTGCCAAACACAACGAACGTGTACGCAATGGACTGGAAGACACCCGTTTCCACAGCCTTTCCGTTTGGACTCCCAACGTAAACATCTTCCGTGATCCCCGCTGGGGACGCGGTCAGGAGACCTATGGAGAAGATCCGTATCTGACTTCTCAAATGGGTATTGCAGTAGTGAAAGGACTGCAAGGGCCTGAAGATGAAAAATATCGCAAGCTCCTTGCATGCGCCAAACATTATGCCGTGCATAGCGGTCCCGAATGGAGCCGCCATTCAGCCAACCTGAACAACATCAGCCCCCGCGATTTATGGGAAACCTATCTGCCCGCATTCAAGGCACTGGTGCAGAAAGCCAATGTACGTGAGGTGATGTGCGCCTATCAACGTCTGGACGATGACCCTTGCTGCGGAAGCACCCGTCTGCTCCAACAAATCCTCCGTGACGAATGGGGATTTAAATACCTCGTGGTTTCCGATTGCGGAGCCATTGCCGACTTCTGGACCTCCCATAAAAGCTCCTCCGATGCCGTACATGCCGCCGTTAAAGGAACAATGGCCGGTACGGACGTGGAATGCGGATATGGATATGCTTACCAGAAACTGCCGGAAGCAGTGTCCAGAGGGCTGATTACGGAAGAGGAAATAGACAAGCATGTGCTCCGTTTGCTGGAAGGACGCTTCGAACTCGGAGAAATGGACGATCCATCATTGGTTAAATGGAGCCAGATACCAATGTCCGTAGTCAACAGTAAAGCTCACAAGGACTTGTCACTGAATATGTCACGCCAGACAATGACGCTTTTGCAGAACAAGAACAATGTATTGCCGTTAAGCAAATCCATCCGCAAAATTGCAGTTATCGGTCCCAATGCCGACGACAAGCCCATGTTGTGGGGCAACTATAACGGAACGCCCAATCAGACTATTACTATTCTGGACGGCATCAAAACCAAATTGAAGAAGAATCAGATTATTTATATGAAAGGCTGCGACCTGGTGAATGACAAAACACTGGAATCCTACCTCGACCAATGCAGCATAGATGGGAAACCGGGCATCAAAGCTACATTCTGGAACAATTCGGAACGCCAGGGAGAACCGGTTTCTTCTCTCCGAACCACCCAGCCCATCAATGTAACCACATACGGATTGCATACTTTCGGCCCGGGAGTGAACCTCGAGAAGTTCTCGGCCAAGTACGAAACAGTATTTACCCCCAAAGAGTCAGGCGAAGTCCTCCTCAATCTCGAAGGTTGCAGCTACTTTGAGTTATTAGTAAACGGCCAGTCAATGACCAAACGGCGCACCTGGAGAACCACTGACACCCGCACCATGTTGCAAGTGGAAAAGGGAAAAGAATATAAGATAGAAATACTCTATGCACAAGTGGAAAACTGGGCCGCAAACCTGAAGTTCAACCTCGGCAAAGAATTGCCGATTAATTACGACGAAAGCATTTCCAAGCTGAAGAACGTAGATATGGTAGTCTTCGTAGGTGGCATCTCACCACAACTGGAAGGAGAAGAAATGCCTTTGAACCTTCCCGGTTTCAAGAATGGTGACCGCACAGATATAGAACTGCCGGCGGTACAGCGTAACTTCCTGAAAGCCTTAAAGAAGGCCGGCAAGCGAGTTGTATTTGTCAATTGTTCCGGATCGTCTATGGCATTGCTACCCGAAACTGAAAGTTGCGACGCCATCCTCCAGGCATGGTATGGAGGAGAATTAGGCGGACAAGCGGTGGCCGATGTATTGTTCGGTGACTATAATCCTTCCGGTAAGTTGCCCATTACTTTCTATAAAAGTACGAAACAACTGCCCGACTATGAGGATTATTCCATGAAAGGACGCACCTACCGGTATATGTCCGACCCTCTGTTCCCGTTTGGATTCGGATTAAGCTACACCGATTTTACCGTAGGCACAGCCCGTTGCAGCAAAACCCAACTTCGCACAGACGAGTCGCTAACCTTGACCGTACCGGTCTCTAACACAGGTAAACGCTCCGGAACGGAAGTCATACAAGTATACATCCGCAAAACAGATGATGCCGACGGCCCATTAAAGTCATTGAAAGCCTATGCCCGCGCAGAACTTGCAGCAGGGGCTACCCAGGACATAGAGATACAACTACCGGCCGAATCATTTGAATGTTTTGACCCTTCCACCAATACAATGCGGGTGGCACCGGGTGAGTATGAATTATTCTATGGAACCAGTTCCGCAGCCAAGGATCTGCAATCCATCAAAGTCACTTTACTATAAAAAGGAAGCCAGCCTATTTCATGGCTTCATCCTATTTTTATTTATCTTTGTATCCGGGTGAAGAAATAGAGAACCGGTACACTCAAAAAAACAATTTATGAAGAACAAAAGACTATTTTTATTATCCGCCTTTCTGGTATTAATAGGTACACTGCAAGCTCAGAACCCGATTATAAAGGATCAGTTCACCGCTGACCCCACAGCAAAAGTCTTTGAAGGTAAGATATTTGTTTATCCTTCACACGACATTCCAAGCCCTATTGAACGATTGAAAGAATGGTTCTGCATGGCAGACTACCATGTATTCTCGTCAGAAAACTTAGTGGACTGGACAGACCATGGAGTGATTCTAAGCCAGGAAAACGTGCCTTGGGTAGCTCCCGGTTCCTATTCCATGTGGGCTCCCGAATGTGTGTACAAGAATGGAAAATATTACTTTTACTTCCCCTCCACCCCCAAAGGTGAGGGCAAGCGTGGTTTCAGTATCGGAGTTGCCGTAGCCGACAAACCTTATGGTCCTTTCACTCCGCAAGCCACCCCCATCGAAGGAGTAAACGGCATCGACCCTTGTGTGCTCATTGATAAAGACGGACAGGCCTACATCTACTGGTCGGGTCGCGGAATGTCGGTAGCTAAGCTGAAAGACAACATGCTTGAACTGGACTCCGAGCCCATCAAAATAGAAGGATTGCCCGAAGGTTTTAAAGAAGGTCCTTTTGCATTTGAGCGCAACGGGAAATATTACTTCACGTTCCCTTGGGTAAAAGAGAAAACAGAAACATTGGCCTACGCTATGGGCGACAGCCCTATGGGACCTTTTGAATTCAAAGGCATCATCATGGATGAGTCACCGACCGGCTGCTGGACAAATCACCATTCATTAGTGGAATACAAAGACCAGTGGTATCTGTTCTACCACCACAATGACTACTCTCCCGAATTTGATAAAAACAGATCGGCACGTATTGATTCCTTGTTCTTCAATCCTGACGGTACTATCCAGAAGGTAACCCCCACCCTGCGTGGAGTAGGTATAACAGATGCCCGGAAGGAAATACAACTCGACCGGTACAGCCGGTTGAGCAACCAGGGAGCTGCTATCGACTACCTGGACCAAACAAACAAGTTTGAAGGTTGGAAAACCATATTAAGCAAAAACGGTGCATGGGTGCAATACAACCGGGTAGATTTCGGCAACAACGTTCCCCGGAAAGTAAAGGCAAGAGTTTCCTCGGAAGACGGAGGGATACTACAAATACGTATAAACGGAACAGACGGTCCGGTTATATCAGAAGTCAAAGTTCCCAAGAGTGATAAATGGACTGAAATCGAATCGCCTGTCCGTTCCGGTCAGAGCGGTATCCATGATTTATATGTATCACTAAAGGGAAACGGAAAGGTCGAAACCGACTGGATTACTTTCCAATAATCCTCTTTGAGTAAGCCTCCAGACCGGATATGAAGTACATGAAAATAATAGCGCTACTCACAACCCTGCTCTGCATCCTGCAAGGGCAGGGTTTAGTCGTTGCCCAAAATAATCCGAACCAATACAATTACCTGTACCTGACTATCCAGAACGGACTGTGCGACAACTCTATCCAGGCTATACACAAAGACCGCAACTCATTCATGTGGTTCGGAACATCCAACGGGCTCGACCGATACGACGGCTATGAACTGAAACACTACTCTACCGCCCCGAGGGAACCTTATCAGTTTATCGAAAGCAATTTCATCAACGACATTGACGAGGATGACAAAAGCTATTTGTGGATAGCTTCCGAATCCGGAATCATGAGCATCGACCTCCTTCACGAAAACCTCAATTTCTATAAAGACTATTCCGGCAAAAACAATAACGTACTCTACTCCCCCGTTCAGACAATACTTGTCGATGACTTCAATAATCTCTGGATTGGTAAAAGCGACGGTCTCGCCTACATCATACTGAATGAAGAAAGACAGATAAAAGATATACAGATTTTGAAGAAAGATGTGGATATCAAAACGATTGTGAACCATGGAGGCGACATCTGGGCAGGAGGCGATAAATGCCTGTTGCATTTCGCCCCTTCCGAGAAGGAGGGTTACAACAGCATACCCGTGACCCTGAACCTGGATATTTCAAAGTTGACCTTCAACTGTCTGTTCTCTTACGGAGACTATCTGTGGATGGGTACGCAGAGCGGTTTATACTGTTACAACACCCAGAACCAGTTCTGCATGCTCTATCAACATAATCCAAACGACCTTTGCAGCATCTCTTCCAATTTCATCACAGACATTGGAAAAAACTCATCCGGCGACATCATTGTAGGTACCCGAAACGGGATAAACATTTACCAAAGAGACAACCGATTTGTAACTTTCAGCAAGGGCACCCAGCCCCAGTCGCTGAACGACAATATCATCAACCGGATATTTGTGGACGAGAACGACAATATCTGGGTAGGAGCCAACTTCGGAGGCATTAATATCATGTCTCCGCAACGCATCACTTTCACATATGCACTGCAAAGGCATGAACAGGGCTCTCCCAATATCATCAGTACCGTATTCGAAGACAAAGAGGGCAATATCCTTGCCGGCATTGTAGACGGAGGATTAGCCATTAAGAAGAAAGGCAGCCAGTCGTTCTCTTTCTACAAGCATAATCCGGGAAACCCACATTCGCTGGCCCACAACAATATCTCGGACATCATCCAGGACTTCCACGGAGATTATTGGATATCAACCATTGGCGGGGGACTGGACAAGCTGGCAAAAGCCAACCTCTCCAATCCAGTCTTCGAACATTACAACAGCTTCAACTCTGCCTTACCATCCAATGACATCTACGACATTGCACTGGACTCAGTTAGAAACGCACTATGGATATGCACCAGCAGCCACATCAACACACTCGACTTCTCGACGGGAGTCATCAACCGACTGAAGTACTATACCCAGTCAGGAGAGCCCGTCCACAACATGAACACTATCTTCATCGACTCAAAATCCAGATTATGGATAGGTGGCAACGGCGTCTACGTCATCGACTTGGAAGACTCAAGAAACAACTACGAATGTATATACTACCAGTATAAGCTGGATAACCCCGAAAGCAAGATCAATGAGAAAATAACCTGCATCTTTGAAACCCAGAAGGGAGAGATTTATCTGGGCAGCCTCGGAAACGGCATTTATCTGCTGGAAGACGGAATCAATGCGGGAAAATACAAGTTCATGAATTATGCCGTACGCTGCGGTCTTTCGGATACCAGCATTTCCAATATACTGGACGACAAGAACGGGAACTTGTGGATCAGCACACTCAAAGGCGTCTACTTCTTCGACATCACCACCAAACGGGCCTTCAAGTTTGATGAAGGAGACGGATTGTTAGTGCCTCAGTTCTACAAGCGGTCGGGATGTAAGGCAGCCAATCATAATATGCTGTTAGGCACTATCGACGGGTTTGTCACCTTCAGCCCGTTAGTCAGCCTACCCAAGCAGAAGCAACGGACAGTCACCCTTACCAGTGCCGTCTGCGACGGGAAGCAACTGATTCCTTATCTGGACAGCGATAATCTCCCGACGAGTATATCGACCACCAAAGAGCTGCACTTATATCCGCCGCAGAATTCCTTTGAAATCACCTTCAGTTGCCTGGACTATCTGGAACAGGAAAAAGTGTTCTACTCCTACCGCATACTCGAACTGAAAGAGAACAGGAACATAGGCCTCGTGAAGAGAAATGCCAAATACACCAATCTTTCTCCCGGAAAGTACACGCTCGAGATACAGTGTACCAATCATGACAACACCTGGTCCGCCAAACCGACCACGCTCAGCATCATTGTGCACCCGCCATTCTATAAAACCACCTGGTTCTACTCACTGATAGCCATCCTGATTATATCAATCCTGATTTATATCGTCTATTCATATAATGCCAGGCAGAAGCACATACAGAAGCTACTGAAAGAAAAGATAGAAGTCATGTCCCGGCAAATGGAAGCCATCAATAAAGAAAAGCTCTCATACTTCACCAATCTTGCACATGAATTCAAAACTCCGCTAACCCTGATACAAGGGCCGGCAAGCCAGCTTATGAACCAAGCCACCGACCCCGGTGAGAAGGAGGACCTGCAAATCATCAACCGCAACGCGCAATATCTGCTTTCGCTGGTCAACCAACTCATCGACCTACGCAAGATAGACACCAAGAACCTGACTCTCAACTCCGTCCGCTTCAACTTCAGTAAGTTCCTGGACACCACCATCATGGACTTCTCCAACTTAATGAAGGAACGGAATATACAGTTCGAGAAAATATACCGCCTGAAAAGCGACCATATCTATTCGGACAAGGAAAACCTGCATAAGATATTGTTTAACCTTTTATCGAATGCCATCAAGCACACTCCCGACAAAGGGAAAATCACGATACATGCCAACCAGTTCACCGACAAGTCGAAGAGGCTTATACAGTTCATCTCCGTCACCAATAGCGGCAGCACAATAGCCCCCGATGAGGTGGATAAGATATTCAACCGTTTCTACCGGATTCCCGACCAGAACAAATATACAAGCTATGGACAAAGCAGCACAGGCATCGGCCTGCACATCGTAAAAGAAATTACCACGCTGCTGGGCGGAACCATAAAAGTAAAGAGTTCGGAAGATGCAGGAGTATCTTTCAGGCTCTACTTCCCCATCACACTGGCCAATGAGTCTGAAAGTGAGGCTCACTCAGAAGAATACAGCAAGCCCGTACCGGTAGAGGACAAAATAGAGCCTTTCATCCCCATTGACAGGAGCAAACCCACCCTGTTGCTGGTGGAAGACAATCCGGACATGCGCCACTACATCAAGAATATGCTGAAAGAAAAGTATAACATTGCTGAGGCAAACAACGGCGAACAGGGCTACAAGGCGGCACAAAATATTATGCCCGATTTCATCGTGTCCGACTTGATGATGCCCGTCTGCGACGGTGCCGACTTCTGCAAGAGAATACGCGAAGACAAGCTTCTATGCCACATTCCATTCCTGCTTCTTACAGCAAATTCGAGCGAGAATGCCCGGATAGAAAGTTATGAGAATGGGGTGGACGGATATATCACCAAGCCTTTCGAAGAGTCTGTTCTCTTGGCTAATATAGACTCCATACTGAAAAACAGGGACCTACGCCAGAAGAAATTTGTAGAACAGGACTTAGACCCTATCTTGCTGGAAGTGGGGCAACCAGACCAGCAATTCATGAATGATGTGATGGATATATTGGAGAAGAACTATGCGAACCCCGACTTCGGCGTGAAGGAACTGACAGACAAACTGAACATCAGCTATACGGTCATCTACAAGAAGTTCATTTCGCTCACCGGTCTGCCTCCGGTGCGTTTCCTCCAACTGTACAGGTTGCAGATTGCAAAGAAGATATTGGAGAACAGTACAAACAACGTCATTGTATCCGAGATTGCTTACCGGGTGGGGTTTAACGATCCCAAGTACTTCACCCGCTGCTTTGTGAAGCAATATAAGAAGACACCCAGCTCGTTTTTTAAGTAAAGCTTCGGGAGCGTATTCCGGAAGCTTTGCGAACGTGATCATGAAGCTTTAGGAACGCGTTCATAAAGCTTTACGAATAAATGGCTCATTTAATGGTGATTAGGTCGCCATCCGTGAAGCCTGCCGTGATGTGCTCCACCCGGAAGAGGGAGATGTCTGCCAGTTCGTCTTTCAGCTCTTTCAGCACTTCCACCAGAGTCTTCAGCACTTCCTCCCACGGAAGACGGCTGGAAAGTTGCAGGTTATCGCAGTTCCTTTCTCTCGGCTCAAAGTCTTCCTCACATGCCCAGTCATCATCTTCGGCGTCGTAGTGCCTGGAACCGGTCAGTTCCAGGGTATAGCAACTGTCACCGTTCTCCTCGGCTGCTTCCCAGAGGTTGAAGTTCAGCGCAACGATATCGGCGGGCACAGTTTCGTGCGCGTCAATGTAGAGAAGCCACCGACGCACAATATCTTTTACCTTCGGTTTATCTAAAGTTTCCATAGGGACAAGCAAAGCCTGCGAGTCCGGCACCTCTTCATTTCCTCCGAAAAGGGAGAACAGTTTCTTTAGCATATTACTCATTTTTAGTCTATTCAAAAAACATACCGACAACCACTTTGAATCTGCAAAGGTAATGACAAACCATAAATATATAGTATCTTTGCCCTGATAAATACCAACAATCATGAAGCATCTTGCACTCTTACTACTCGCCATCCTTCTACCATCATGCAATGCCAATCGGCAAGCAAATGATATAATAGACAAGGCCGAAGCCATTGTCTTCCACAACCCGGACAGTGCCCTCGCCCTTCTGCAATCCATACACGAACCAGAAGCGCTGACCGACTCCGTACGGGCAAAATTCTGGCTGGTCAACGGGCAGGCACACTACAACTGCAACCGCTCCACAGCCGAAGATTCCCTGTTGAGATATGCGCTGGACTACTACAAGGAACACAACGATATTGTACGAACAACTCAGGCATACAAACTGTTCGCACAACACCTCTGGTGGAAAGGCAACCGGGCAGAAGCAGCAAACCTGTTGCGCGAAGGAATGGAAACCGCACAGGCAGCACAGGACACTGCCTGCACTCTCCAACTACTCCGTTCCATCATCACTCAAAGCACGGGAGACGAGAATTTTGAAGATGCCGTGAAGTACCTGAAAGAATTACTGGAAACAGACAGAAATTCTCCGGACACCTATGTAAATTACAATATGCTGGGCATCGCCTATTATTATCTCCAGCAGAAAGATTCCTCCTTATGCTACCTGCAAAAAGCCTACGAGGCAGTCAATCAGCCCGACTGCGACCTCAACTCATGGGGACTTGTGTCACGAAACTATGCGGACATTCTCAGTGACTTCGGCGAACACCGCAAGGCAATCGACATCCAGCGCGAAGTGCTTCGTCGCTACCTTGCAGCAAACGATAAATTCGCATCGCTCTCTTACAGCTCCCTGGGCAGGTATTACCTGAATATCCACCGGATGGATTCAGCTAAATACTATATGCAAATGAGCAAGGAAACCTACTCGCCTTACATCGACCGGGACTTGTCATTGAGCAACTACTACCTCATCCAGAATACCCTGATGCAATATATTTCCACCAATCAGTTCCTCATCAAGGATGTCACGCTCTTCTCCAACCGGATGTTCGAGGACTACCTCAACCGGGAGAAAGTGATTGCCGAGAAGAACGAAAGCAAGCGGGTACTGGAACAACGGAACCTCTACTTGTCCATTGCCAAACAACGGGAGCAGATGTTACTCATCATTGTGCTGTTGGTTGTCGTTCTGGCTGCGGTACTCGTAGCATTCTACATCCAACGGAGAAAGAAGTTGCTGGAAGAAAAGGAAGAAGAACTGGACACGCTGAAACATCTGTGGGCCGATGTAGAGAAGACGAATAATGAAAATGACCAGTTCTTCAAGAAAATCCTGCTCCAACAAATGGGTATCATACGCATGGTAGCCACCAACCCCACGCCACACAACCAGGAGTTCCTGTCGCAGATGAAGCGCATCACCCGGGAAGATATTCCCACGGACGACCTGCTGGCTTGGGAAGACCTTTATAAAGTGATTGATTCCATATATGACAACTTCTACACGCACGTTCTCACCCGCTTCGGCAATGTGCTGAATGAGCGTGAGCTACAACTCTGCTGCCTGCTGAAAGCCAACTTCTCTACGAAAGAAATCAGTGTAGTCACCCAGCAGAGTGTGCGCACGGTCTATCAACGGAAAACAACTATTCGCCAGAAGCTGAATATGGATGAGAAAGAGGACATTGCGGATTTTCTGAGCCGGTAAACTCTCTTATTTCTTCCCGGACAGCACACCCGTATCCGAGTCACTATTATTAAGCACCTTGCCCTTCGAATTATAACCTCTGCCGAAGTCGAGCCTGAACGAAACATTCACCATGAATATCGGACTCAGGTTGGTAGAGAAAGCCACCTGCCGGCTGCCGGCCAGATGTGACACATTCTCTATTTCCTGTTCATACCGCTTGGTGAACGGGTTGAGCACTCCGGCCGAAACGCTCCATTTCTCCTTATTATAGCCCAGCATCATGGAGTGCAGCTTTTCTTCTTTAGTAATTGTCTCGCCCCACAACGTATGGTTGCTGGTATTCATTTCCGCCATGAACGTCCAATTCTTATAAGCCGCCATCAGGCTGCCACGAACACCAAAGTTGGTATGAGTGTGTGTATAAGTATTCCCCCGGCTGATATAACGGTTCAGGAACGGTGTCACTCTGATGGCAATGTATTCTTTCCATGGAAGTATCTGGACAGATGTCTCCAGGTTAATCCTATGGAAGCCTTTATGGTTCTCCATAGTGCGGATAAACTTTCCATCCTCAAAGTAAGTACTCTCCATCACAGGTTTGTTGTCATAACTGTAGCGGGCAAAGATGTCAACAACCACCTTCTTGTGCATCCAGCTTGCACTGAAAGTGTTGGAATAGAAGCGGACGGACTTCAATCCGGGATTTCCCCGGCGCACTTGTAGCAAGTCTATGGGTTGCGAGATGTCGTTGAGGTCGGACAAAGAAGGGGAATAGCCGGAGATATAACCGTTATATCTGAAAAACAGATTCTCCTTCGGAGTATAGGACAGGCGGATGGAAGGCTTGAAGATATAAGTTTCGTTATGCTTCCCTTCCTGCGAATTGTAGGTTCGCATGCCACCTATGCCCAGCGTATAGGCAACCTTATTGATATTGTGCTGATATTCTGCAAAGACGTACGTTTCTGCGGTGCTCATCTCCACCTGTTCTTCCACAGCTCCCGAATATTCGTTGCTGAGATAAGCCTGCGTGTGCTTGATGCCTCCGGAGAGTTTTCCGTTCTTGAACTTCTTATCATAAATGCCTTCGGTGATGAGGGAATACTTCCTGCCGTCAATAGAGGAACAGACAGTCGACGGAGTTTCGTCCGGAAGGCTTTCCTGATAGGTGCGCATGTTCTCACTATTCAGATAAGTACCTACCACGTTGAAGGTCAGGCTCTGCTGATGCTTCATGCTGCGCTGATAGTAAACGTCCAGCGAAGGAATCCGCAACTTCGAAGAAAGGCGGTCGGATATGGAGAGGATATCTTTTCCCTGGTATAAGCTGCTCTCCCGGTCGGAAAAGGAGTTGGGAGTATCGTTATAATTATTCCGTAAAGCGACATTCAGCATTTGCTTGTCATCGTCCTGCAAGTTATAGGTCAGGGAAAAGTTAAAGTCGTCGTACTTCACCGGAGTAGGTTTGCCAATCTCCGTGCGCTCCAAAGTGTTATCGGGGAAGCGGAAAGTTTCATAGTTCTCCCGCGTCCACTTTAAGTCTCTCCGTCCCCAATAGGCATAGGCGCTAAACTCAGACTTCCGGTAGTTATACTTGGCAGAAAGGTTGTTTTCGCCATAACCGTTAGCTGAAAGGGCATTCGATAAATCCGCCGCAATGGTTCCGCCGGAGTCTTTTCTTTTGACGATGTAATCCAGCACCGCCCCTACACTGCCATAGCGCAAACCGGGATTATCGTGATATTCTATTTTAACAATATCCGCAGGGCTCAAAGCAATTACTTCCGCCTGAGTAACCTCTACTCCGTTTATTCTGAATTGCACACTCTCTCCACCGGACATTTTCACGGAATTATCCACCGGATTAATCAAGATGCGGGACAATTGCAGATTCCGTAAAAGGGACAGTCCATTGGTAGACGCTTTTACCTGTGCTTGTGTGGGAAGGATAATCTGACGGTCGGTTTTCTTCAGGACAGGGTTAGCGCGTACAGTAACCCCTTCCAGCATTACGCCCGAGTTCAGTAAGGCAATATCTCCAATAGACAGGTTCTTTTCCAGGTTCCGGATGTCAATGCACACCGTTTCATAACCTACATAAGAGGCAGTGACTCTAAAGTTTCCGTTTGCCACATTATCAAAAGAGAAATTCCCTTTGGTATCTGTAACAGTTCCTTTTACAAATAACGAATCAGAAGTCAGCAACTGCACTGTAACAAATTCCAGTCCCGACTTTGCATCTTCTTCTACAACCCTGCCTGTTATCTTGTTTTGGGCAACTGCCATAAGGGATACAAGCGACGCAATGCATAAAATAATCATGTGTTTCATAAACCTAATTTTTTGAATGATTTGATGAGACAAAATTAGGCTGAAAATAGGGTTCGATTGATTTATATCGACAGGTTTATAAAGTGCAATCGATTTTGCAACACACTGATAATCAAAAGAGAGCAATCAAAGATTTAGGAAAAAGTTTATATTACCTCCTTGGACGTTTATATGCCAATTGCAACACTCCTTCTATCGCATTATCATTTTGACAAAATGTATTTTCTGATTGTCGAGAATCCGTTGTGTCCGTCCAAATACCCACATAGCATGAAAGAGGCATAGCGAAGATTCATTTGCCAGCAACAAATGAAATCGTTTGCCAATAAACTACGAAATCATTTGTTAGTAACAAACAAAATAGTATATTTGCGAAAAACAACTCTAAATAAGATGATTAGACAAGAAGAGATATCAGCTATACTGGACGCACAAGCCGATATGTTTCGCAAGAAAGAGCAGGGTCTGACACGAGAAGCACTGATTTCAGTGCCTGCCATCCCATCGTTTGCCACTATCATTACCGGTATACGCCGTTGTGGCAAAAGCACTCTTTTGCGCCAACTGATGTCCCGAAAATATGACTCAGCACTCTATCTAAACTTTGAAGACATACGCCTCGCCAACTTTGACACTGACGACTTCACCCGCTTGCAACGGGAAATTGAGCGGCGTAACACCCGTGTACTCTTTTTCGATGAAATACAAATCATCCCTAAATGGGAAATCTTCATCCACCAAATGCTCAATGAAGAATATACCCTGTTCATCACCGGTTCCAACGCTTCCTTATTAAGCAGCGAACTGGGCACTCACCTCACCGGCAGACACATCCCCATGGAGTTGTTTCCTTTTTCTTATTCGGAATACCTATCTTTCAAGAACCTCCCTGCAGATGAAGATTCACTTTTAAATTATCTGCGCAACGGCGGTATTCCCGAGTACGTGAAGAACCAAGCTGAAATAATCCTGAATACACTGATTGATGATATCCTGATACGGGATATCGCTATCCGCAATTCTATCAAAGACGTAAATTCGCTGCGGGCACTGGCTGTATATCTGCTATCCAACATTGGGAATCTGGTATCAGCCGGTAAACTGGTAGGGATGTTCGATATAAAAGCGGCATCTACCTTTCTGGATTATTTCTCTTTCTATCAACAATCTTATTTATTGGAATTTGTACCTATATTCAGCTATTCGCTAAAAGTACAGTCCCGAAACCCCAAAAAGGTTTATGCCATGGATTTAGGACTGGCGAACGAAGCCTCTGCCAACTTCTCGGATAACACCGGACATAAATTGGAAAACCTCATCTTCCTGCATCTACGGAGGAAATCGGGAAACATCTGCTACTACAAAGAGAAAGGAGAATGCGACTTTGTTGTCGTTGAAAAAGGCAAGGTATTGCATGCCATCCAGGTCTGCCACCAGATAACCGACCAGAACTTCGCACGCGAATATAACGGGCTGCTCGAAGCAATGAAAGCATTTAATCTATCGGAAGGTATTATTGTAACAACTAATCAGACCGATTCTTTTGAAGAAGACGGCAGACACATCCGGCTGATGCCCGCCAATCAATTTCTGCTCTCATAAGCCGATAAATCTCTAATTCGTAACAGCTTATTTTTTAATTGTGAGGATATACTTAAGCATAAATATGAAACGCATATATACATCATTACTAGGAATTCTATTTGCTGCAATCTGCATGGCAAATACCGATTTAACTCCCGGACAAATGACCGGCAGGAGTACAAAAGGGCTTTACGGAAAAGTGAAAACAGCCGTTTACAGCACCGGAGAAACCATTACCTTCAACAGGGAAGGCAATATTATAAAAGTACAAGAAGAAAAATATACAACTACCTACTCGTATATTACCCCCACCAGATATGTAGCTGATAATAATTCGTACTTCACCTACAACATCGTGTTCACAGACAATATGCGCAAGGAAGTTATGGATAACCCTGAGAAACTGAGTGATGATTATACCTTTGATAATCAAGGCAGAATCAGTAAAGCTCTTTTTGGAGGCTATAGCGGACATAATGAAACTTACTTTTACAATGGCTCAGAAAAACACCCGGCTAAAACCGTGATAGAACTTTATGACGAAATGGGAAGAACCACCATTACTTATGCATACCAGTATTTGAATATTGATGTACATGGAAACTGGACAAAGAGAAAAGTAAACGGAACAAGGAAAGACGTAGAATACGAAGATGGAAAGCCTGAAAAGGTAACTACCGAAAGCAAAAGTTTCATTGAAACTTGTACTTTAACTTACTTTGAAGACAGTTCTGTGCCCGGCAAGACACCACCATCTATTGAAATAACCGCTCCTGAAACAACCGGAGTAAATGGACAATTTAAATTAATCTTTTCCTTACAAAGCAAACCACAAAACGTAAAACTGAACTCCTCTGGCAACTTTGAAGTTTTAATGGGACCAGCGACCTCAACTTCCACTACTGTCAAGGCAGGTACAACAATTACCAAATTTGGATTTACCTATATTCTGACCCCTAAACGTAAAGGGAAACTACCGCTTCCTTCATTAACGGCACAGGTCAACGGACAAAATGTAACCTCAAAACCTTCTTATATAAACGTTACTGATAACGGAGCCGTTAACTCCGGTAAACCAACCACAACAAAAAAAGACAGCATCTTTGTAAAAATCATATTGGATAAGGAGACTGTCCGCAAAGGAGAAAGCGTGCTATGTTCATTGAAGATTTATACCTTAAACGATATATCATCAGTGGATGAGGTGTCACTTATTGATTTCCCATATTGCTATATCGAGGAGCAGGAACTGGAAAGCTCCCAAAACTATACATTAGAAAACATCCGGAATGTAACCTATAAAACTCTTATATTCAGGAAATTCAAATTAACTCCTTTACAAATTGGGCAGATCCGGATTCCATCTATCAACTTTTGCTTTACCTCAAAGGAAACGGTGGCAAGTGAAGATCCTTTTGACTCCTTCTTCAACGGTTCCCTCTCCAAAGAGATAAAGCATAGCGTATCTACCAGTCCGATAACGCTCAATGTTACTCAATAAAAACAAAAAAAGTCATGAACAGAACAATAGGAATTCTTGGAATATTGCTATTCACAATCATTGGCAATCTCAGGGCTGACGGCAACGAGCGGAAAGTAATGTTGGTTTTGGACATATCCAGTAGCATGTTGGCAAAAGATATAGCACCTAACCGGTTGGCACGGTGCAAAGACTTAGCTCGAATCTTTATAGAACAACATCCTGATGTACCTATCGGCATCACCGCTTTTGCCGGAGTATGGGAGGATATCTGCATACCCAGAACCGACCATAATACAGTTCAGTCTCATCTGAAATCTCTGCGTACCGGCAGGTTGAAAGATGGAACAGCTATAGGATCAGCTTTATTATCAGCAGCTTCTTTCCTAACGGGAACCGGAGGAACCATTATATTAATCACAGATGGGGTTGAGAATTGCGGCACCGTCTCTACAAGTACAGCAATCGAAATCCTGAAGCATTATAACATTAAGCTGAACGTAATTGGCATAGGAATAAACGGAATGGTGCCTTTTCCATACCAAACTCCCGAAGGGGAAAAGATTATAAACGTCAAAATGACTTTTGACCCAAAATATCTTTCAGAAATAGCGACAGCTACGGGAGGTAGATATTATGGCGTATCTTCCATTCAGGACTTTCTAAATATGCTACATGAATTAGACAAACCTACATGGCTGGAACTTCCACAAGGGGTCAGGGCTTCTGAAGATTGCCATATGACGGAAGAAGTGATGAAATGGGTCATCAAAAGGGTAACTATGGGAGGGTCGGACATCCCTCTGCCTTAAATTCCGGAAAGGAAATCCTATTATTTTGCTGTGACAAATAAAAAGCCGTCCTCCCCCTTTCACAGAATGAAAGGAAACAGGGCGGCTTCTATGTAAATAGCCTGTAAAGCTACGCTGATTACTAACTAAAGACTACAAACCGAAAGCAGCTTTCACCTTATCCACATAATCCAGTTTCTCCCAGGTGAAGAGTTCTACCTCTACATCCTTGTCGCCTTCATAGCGGGATTTGAAGTGCTTGGTTATCACCTGCGGTTCACGTCCCAGATGACCGTAAGCGGCAGTTTCCTGATAAATCGGGTTACGAAGTTTCAGGCGGTCCTCGATAGCCTTCGGACGAAGGTCGAAAAGCTCATCAATCTTCTTCGCAATCTCACCGTCGCTCATGTTTACATGGCTGCGCCCATAAGTGTTGACATAAATATTGATGGGGCGTGCAACGCCGATGGCATAAGACACCTGCACCAGCATTTCATCGGCTACACCGGCAGCCACCAGGTTCTTGGCAATGTGACGGGCTGCATAAGCGGCACTACGGTCTACCTTCGAGGGGTCTTTACCGGAGAAAGCACCACCACCGTGAGCCCCCTTGCCTCCGTAAGTATCCACAATTATCTTACGCCCTGTTAAACCTGTATCTCCGTGAGGACCGCCGATAACGAACTTTCCGGTAGGATTAACGTGGTAAGTGATGTGGTCGTTGAACAATGCAAGTACTTTCTCTGCATGAATAGAAGCTATTACACGCGGCATCAGAATGTTGATTACATCCCGGCGGATGGTAGCAAGCATTTCTTCGTCCGCTTTCAGTTGGGCAGCTTCGCTGTCGTCAGCCGGCTGGATGAAGTCATCGTGCTGGGTAGAAACTACAATCGTATCGATGCGGACGGGCGTGCCGTTATCATCGTATTCAATGGTTACCTGGCTCTTGGAGTCGGGACGGAGATAAGTCATCTCCTTACCTTCGCGACGGATGTCGGCCAGCACTTGCAGGATGCGGTGCGACAGGTCAAGAGAAAGAGGCATGTAATTTTCTGTTTCGTTAGTAGCATAGCCGAACATCATTCCCTGGTCGCCTGCTCCCTGTTCCATAGGGTCCTGGCGCTCTACACCACGGTTAATGTCGGGACTTTGCTCATGAATAGCGGACAATACGCCGCACGAGTTACTTTCGAACATGTACTCGCCCTTGGTATAGCCGATTTTCTGAATTACTTCGCGCGCAATGAGTTGTAGGTCAACGTACGCTTTGGTTTTCACTTCTCCAGCCAGCACTACCTGTCCGGTAGTTACCAGAGTTTCGCAAGCTACTTTCGAACTGGGGTCGTAAGCCAACAGTTTGTCAAGCACAGCGTCCGATATTTGATCGGCCACTTTGTCGGGGTGTCCTTCAGACACCGATTCGGATGTGAATAAATATCCCATTTCAAATTAAAAATTAGAAATTAAAAATTAAAAGAAGTATGGAGGTAAATGTGAGTAGGAGCATCAGCACGAAGCCGCCAGAAAAGGATGTTGTTTTAGCATTTTTTTCTGTGGTTGCAAGCTACTCAAATCTTTCCACATTCATTTTTCGGGTGCAAAGATAAAGGTTTTCTATGAATATGGAATACAATCAAGAAAGTATTAACGAAAATATGCGCTTGTAA
Organism: uncultured Bacteroides sp.; assembly: GCF_905207245.1. Lineage (GTDB taxonomy): Bacteria > Bacteroidota > Bacteroidia > Bacteroidales > Bacteroidaceae > Bacteroides. Next base: position 19,912 of record NZ_CAJLKP010000024.1, read on the forward strand.
TCAGAAAAATACCTATACATAGGTAAAACGGCAGTGCTTATTCAACTCTCAGAAGAAGGCTCTTCCGGCTTTCTATTGCCAACCTTAATCAGAACCATCCCGATAGCTATCCACAGCAACTCGCGCAGCCGGGTAATCAGCCCCACATAAACGCCCAATGCCGCAGACATGTGCAATCCGTCCACCGCCAACGCCAGACCACCCTCACGCGCTCCCAACTGCATCGGGAAAAAGAATATCAGATTGCTGAACAGAGAAGAGAAAGCCAGTATCAGCACACAGTCCCACCAGTTGACATCCGGAGTGAAGACACTCAGAATGATATAGATTTCAATACTGGAAATGATTCGGGCGGAAAGTTCCAGCAGCAACGAACTGTAGAAGGTAATCTTATGCTGGCTATGCAGCAAAGCTATCTGACTGTCTATCTGCTCCAATGTTGCTTTCCGGATGGCAAGGAAACGGCGTGCCCATTTCTTTACGAATGGAACCTTTTGCAGGAAAAGGAAGGTTTTCACCGTCATGCCGTTCTTATATCCGCGGGAAAAGAAATAGATGGCCAATAAACAGAAAGCACCTGTTGCAGTAAGCAGCGCAGCCATGAAAGAATTAATGGGATACAGGGCAATGTAGAGGAAGATGGAAAGGAACCAAAACCAGAAATGAGAAAAGATATGCATCATTACATACAGAATGACGGAGGAAGTGGCTTTACTGACACCAACGTAAGGGGTCAGTTCCATAATCCTGTATGGCTCGCCACCCATCAGGCCGCCGGGAGTGGCATAGTTAATGGCAAAGCCTGTGATGGACAACTTACAGACCGTCCGGAAGGGAACATGATATTTACGGTCGTCCCTGATTATCAGATACCAGGAACAGGTATTTATCAGGTAGACAAAGAACCATAGCAACATGATTACCGGAAACCAGAAACCGACTCGTTTCAGGTTCTTCCAGATGTCGGAATAATCCATATCGAGCGTGCAAAGCATAATGGCAATGGCGAGTATGCCGAAAAGCAGAAATAAGTTGCGGTATTTATTCTTCATTATTACTTCATTTGCAGGGCATATATATGCAGCCTGCTGGATATATAGATGGGAAACATTGGATATATAGATGCAGGAAGCCGGTTATTAATCAAGCATATCATGAAAGATATTTCCCAATGTTTTTCCCAATACCGGATGCATTACATCGGGGGCAATCTCCGCCAGTGGCTCCATCACAAAACGTCGCTTCTGCATCAACGGGTGGGGGAGTTTCAGGGTAGGAGTATCAAGAACAAGATTGCCGTAGAGCAACAGGTCGACATCTATCACACGGTCACCATACACACCGTTCACTGATTTATGGGTACGCCCCATCTCCCGCTCGATAGCCTGGGTTATAGAAAGTACCTCCAGTGCCGGAAGCGAAGTCTCCGCACAAACAGCAGCATTCAGGAAAGCATTATCAGAAGCAAATCCCCACGGGGCAGTAGCATAAAAAGCGGACAGGGAAACAATCTTCCCTATCCGCTCTTCCATATGTTGCACGGCAAGACGGAGGTTCTGCTCCTTATCGCCGAGATTCGTTCCTAAACCGAAATAAACGTTCATTACTTGTCTGTAATCAACATCGCATCCCCATAGGTACCGAAGCGGTAACCTTCCTTCAAAGCCACGTTGTACGCCTCCATCACCTGGTCGTAACCACCGAAAGCGGCAACAATCATCAGCAATGTGGAAAGCGGCATGTGGAAGTTGGAAATCATTGAGTTCGCTACCGTAAAGTCGTAGGGAGGGAAGATGAACTTATTTGTCCAACCTTCGTATGATTTCAGGTGTCCGTCTGTGCTCACGGTGCTCTCAATGGCACGCATCACGGTAGTACCAACGGCACAAACCTGTCTGTTCATATCTTTGGCACGGTTTACGATGCTGACAGCCTCTTCGTTTACAATCATCTGCTCAGAGTCCGTCTTGTGCTTCGTGAGGTCTTCCACATCAATATCGCGGAAGTTACCCAAACCGGCATGCAATGTGATATAAGCGAAGTCGATACCCTTGATTTCAAGACGTTTCAGTAACTCGCGGCTGAAGTGCAGACTGGCAGTAGGAGCCGTCACCGCACCTTCGTTGCGGGCAAAGATGGACTGGAAACGTTCTGAATCATCCGGCTCTACAGGACGGTTGATAATGCTATGAGGCAGAGGGGTTTCGCCCAGTGCATACAAGGCCTTCTTGAACTCATCGTGCGGACCGTCATAGAGGAAACGGAGCGTACGACCACGGGACGTCGTATTGTCGATAACCTCGGCTACCATAGAGTCGTCGTCACCGAAATACAGCTTGTTGCCGATACGGATTTTACGTGCAGGGTCCACCAATACGTCCCACAGACGAAGTTCTTCATTCAACTCGCGCAAAAGGAACACTTCAATACGGGCACCTGTCTTCTCCTTATTGCCATACAGACGGGCAGGAAATACCTTGGTATCGTTGAAGATGAACACGTCCTTGTCATCAAAGTAGTTCAGGACATCCTTGAATTCTTTGTGTTCAATCTCGCCTGTCTTTCTGTGCAGCACCATCAGGCGCGACTCATCTCTGTACTTTGTCGGGTGCAAGGCAATCTTCTCTTCCGGAAGCTTAAATTTAAATTGCGATAGTTTCATATTATTTGAGTTTTTAAGTTTTAAGTTTTTGAGTTCATTAGTAAGCTACGAGCTACAAGCTACAAGTGCCATGCGGTTTATAGCGTAGCCACTTGTAACTCGTAGCCTGTAGCTTGTCACTCTTCTATCTCCTGAGCGTCTATCCACTCCTTGAAATCCATCGGGTCAAGGCAATCCGCCAGCCGGACATCTCCCACGCGGGTACGTTCCAAGGCTGTCAGATGGGCACCGCTCTGTAGCGCCTCACCGATGTCGCGAGCCAAGGCACGGATATACGTACCTTTGCTGCATACCACGCGAACCTTGATTTCCGGCAGGTTGCATTCCAGCAACTCTATCTCGTCAATCACCAGCAACTTCGGTTTCAATTCTACTTCTTCGCCCTTGCGTGCCAGGTCGTAGGCGCGCTTGCCATTCACCATACAAGCGGAAAAAGCGGGGGGCACCTGCTGTATCTCACCGATGAATGTTTTTAATGTCTCTTCCACCAACTCCCGGGTGATGTGCTCCGTGGGGTAAGTGGCGTCTATCTCGTGCTCCAAGTCGTAGGAGGGAGTGGTGGCGCCCAACTGAATGGTGGCAACATACTCCTTCGTATGATATTGGAACTCTTCAATCCGTTTCGTAGCCTTACCGGTACAAACAATCATCACCCCTGTGGCCAGAGGGTCGAGCGTGCCGGCATGGCCTACTTTCAATTTCTTCACTCCCATCCGCCGGCAGATGTGGTAACGTGCATGTCCCACGACCTTGAATGAGGTCCACCCCAGCGGTTTATTGAAATAAAGTACTTCTCCTTCTTTAAATTTCATTCGTTATCCTTGCATTTGTGACAAAACGATGGTTACAATACCGGCAATCGCACAATAGATGGCGAAGTATACCAGCTTGCCCTTCTTCACAATGTTAATCATCCATTTACAAGCCAGGCAACCCGATACAAAAGCGGCAATGAAACCTATCAGCAATGACAGCGTTGAAATGCTGCCTGCAATATCTTCACCTTTCATCAACTTCAAGCCATCCAGCAATCCTTCGCCCAATATCGGCGGCATCACCATCAAGAAAGAGAATTGAGCCAGTTTCGCTTTATTATCACCCAACAATAGCCCTGTAGCAATCGTGGTGCCCGAACGTGAAAGTCCCGGAAGCACGGCGCAAGCCTGGGCCAGACCGATAATGAATGCATCTTTCATAGATATATTCTCTTTCTGCTTCGGCTTATAATAATAGGAGAACGACAGCAAAGCAGCCGTCACCAGCAACATGCAGCCCACAACCAGCAGGCCCGAACCAAAGACAGCTTCCACTTCATCTTTAAAGAACACACCTACAATACCTATAGGTACCATCGAAATCAATATATTGATTACATAGCGTGTCTCGTCATTCATCTGCCACTTGAACAGTCCCTTGAATATCCATTCGATTTCCTTCCACAGGACCACCATCGTACTGAATACCGTGGCTACATGCACCACTACCGTAAATGCCAGATTCTCTTCTCCTTCGATGCCAAACAATGCCGAACCGATAGCCAAATGTCCGCTACTGCTTACCGGCAGATACTCCGTCAAACCCTGGATTAATCCCAGGATGAGCGCCTCAAACCATTCCATGTAATCTAATTATGAATTATAAAATATAAATTATGAACGATGCAGGTTGTCATTCTTTCATTTCTTGTCCACCACGTGGTTTGCGTAATACGGCGTATATCATGAGCAAGAAACCCACAAGGCAAACCAACGGAGCTACCTTGATACGTCTCGCACTAAAAATATCCGGTTCAAAGTGTGTCGGCGTGGACACCGGACCGGTCATCAGGATAAAACCGATAATCACCACCGCCATTGCAACGGCAAGCAGGATAAAGTTGGTCTTATCGAAAGCAAATTTCTGTTTACTCATCTCTTTTATATTATAAATAACATTACTATTCTACTAATTACTCACCTATATATAATACAGCGTGCTCGCCTTCATCCGCAGGAACTTATTGATGGAGAGATACGCGCAGAACCACGTGATGCACACCCCGAACGCAAGCACCGAAGCGGAAACCATCAACATGACGTCGGGCGTAATTACACTAATCAGGTCGGGTTCGTACACCACCAGCCAATATGCGGCAGCCCATAAGATGCCATCGGCAATGACAGCCGCCAACACACCAATCCAGAAATTTCGCCACAGGAACGGACGTCGGATAAAGCCCCAGCTTGCCCCCACCAGCTTCATTGTATGGATGAGGAAGCGTTTGGAGTAAATGGTCAGCCGGATAGTGTTGTTTATCAATGCAAAGGATATGAAAGCCAGTAATACAGCCAATCCCAGCAGCATCAGGCTGATGTTACGGATATTCTCATTGACCATATTTATCAGGTCTTCCTGATAGCGCACTTCCTGCACATTGGTATTCTTCTTTATTTCTTTTTCTATTTTAGCTATACTGTCCGTATTCGCATAGTCGGAATGCAGCTTCACCTCGATGGAAGCGTGTAGAGGGTTGTATCCCAGAAAATCCTGCGGGTCTGTTCCCATCGCCTCAATCTGTTCGTGGAGTGCCTGTTTCTTCGAAATATATTCGGTGGAGCGTACAAAAACTTCCTTGTCCAGCCTCTTCTGTAATTTCAGAATATCAGCCTCCTTCATATCATCACTGATGACAATGGAGAAATTAATATTCTCCTTCACATAGACGGAAAGATTATGAGCAGTCAGCACGAAAAACACCACTAATCCCAACAACAGCAACACCAACGTCGTACTGATGCTGGACGTGATGAACTGCATATCAAAGTAGGATACAGAATTATTTTTGCTTTTCGTCTTCATGCCTTACCACCTTATTTATCTATCTTATTTCTGCTTTTTCCTGAACACATAAATCATCGAACTGCTCCGCTCCTTACTTCCCAATGCGCTGAACCACGCCAGCGTACCACTGAGCATCCCCCGGAAAAAAGTCAGGGAATGACCCATATATTTCTCGCTTAGCATCGACACATAGAATGCATCGAATGGCATAGGATGGCGCGCAGCCAATATAAGTTCATGCTTAGCTCCCAATCTCTGGATGCTGCCGGGTGTAAAATGCCACAAATGCCGGGGAACATCATAAGCAGCCCAATGCGCACCGTATTTCTTTGCATCATACGAAGAGCAATTGGGTACGGCAATAATCAGTACACCCTTTTCCGTCAGTAGGTTATTTAGTATGTCCCATGTCTCATTCAGGTGTTCCAGATGCTCCATAACGTGCCACAACGTAATAACATCAAAGCTACCGGGAGCAAAATCCTGTAATGCGGTATGAGGCTTTACATCAAGATTGAAGTGTTCCTTGGCAAATACACGCGCCTGCGTATTCTTTTCCACGGCCTCCACCTGCCAGCCCCGCCGCTTCATGGCATCGGCAAAGTATCCTGTTCCCGTACCGATGTCCAGTAGACGCCCCGTCTTGCGATGTGCTTCACGAGCCACCAGACGGGCTTTACGACCCAGCATATAACTGCGCACCCAGTGGTACACCTTATTCATGAGGCCTTTTTTCGTATCAGAATGGGAAATGTAATCGGGAGTTTCATAATATCTGCCTATCTCGGCCTCCACAGGAAAATCCTGCGTAAAGAGAAAACCGCAATCCTGACAACGGCACAGATAAAATGCTTCGCTGGAAGCATAATGGTCTATGCAAGTCATAGCACGCTCTATATGCGCACTACCGCATACCGGACAGACTTTTATGGTGAGTTTATTCATTGAACGTTCTGCAATAATGAAGCGCAGCCCGAACCGGTCGGACCGCACTATACCCGAATTTGGTGCAAAATAACAAATAAAAAGTGACCTATAGGGCTTTCTTTAAGGAGTTTTAATAAAAGAGAAAGACATGATACACTTATCAGAGTTTTGGCACACCTTCATAACACTTTTACACCCGCACTCAAAATTTTTCTCCAAAAACAATCAGTGTTCGATAATAAGCGGACAACTGTCCGATAATGAACAGCTACGTCAATACTGTATTTACTGATATTCAACAACTTACCACTTTGGCACAGGAATTGACTATTATTAAGCGAAAGCGGTCAGCAAAAAAATAAAGTTCATCTGCCACTTTTCAACAAGTAGTTCCGTCTAACAGATAGAGCGAAAGCCCAATAGAAATAGTAACAATTAAAAAATAAAGATTATGAAAACTACAAGTTTATTTAAAGCAGTCGCATTGGTAGCTATAATGATAGCAAGTGTTCTTAACTCCGAAGTGAAAGCTCAGGACGGTTTCATAACTAATCAGGTGATGAACGGCGATTTAGTCGCTTCAAAGACTATCTTCAAGCAGGACGGCTCTTACCTACGTAACCATATGCAATATACTTTCACCTACGACGACCAGAACCGCCTGGTAAGCAAACAAGCTTCCAAATGGGATGGTGTGAAAGATGCATGGGTACCTTATTTCATGATGACCTACCAGTACAGCGATAATGAAATAACCATGAATTACGCCCGCTGGAATGAGTCTCACAAAGCTTACGACGAGGCTGTTCAGAAAAGTGTCTACGAATTGAATGATGAAAATATGCCGACGGCCTACAAAGCCTACAAGCAAGATAATAAATCAGATTGGACTCTGGTGGACCACAAACAGATGGACTTCACGACTAATCTATTGGCAATTGCAAGATAAAAATACAGAAATTAAAGTTAACAATTAGGTAAAGCACGGACCGGGAGGTTCGTGCTTTCTTTTTAAATGGGAAACTCATTTAGCAACCAAAAAAAGTTTTACCGAAATGCAACTTTCTTAGTAGATAGTAACGTCTAATAGAAAACAAAGAATAATAACCATTTAAAAATAAAGATTATGAAAACTACAAGTTTATTTAAAGCTGTTGCATTGGTAACTTTAATGATAGCAAATGTTCTAAACTCCGAGATAAAAGCTCAGGATGAATTTATTACGAATAAGGTGATGAACGGCAAATTGGTCGCATCGAAAACAATCTTCAAGCAAGAAGGCTCTTACCTCCACCGCTATATGCAATACACTTTTGCGTACGACGCCCAGAATCGTCTGGTGAGCAAAGAAGCTTCCAAATGGGATGGAACAAAAGGTACATGGACCCCTTACTTCAAGATCACCTTCCAATACAGCGACAATGAAATAATCACAATTTATGCCCGCTGGAACAAGTCTCACAAAGCTTATGATGAAGCCGTTCAGAAAAACGTCTACGAACTGAATGATGAAAATATGCCGACAGTATACAGAACACACAAGCAGATGAATTCCACGACCAATCTACTGGCAATCGCAAAATAGGAATTAAAGTTAAAATTCAGGTAAAGCACGGGCTGAGAAGTTCGTGCTTTTACATATTACCCGGAATTCATTCACAATGCATCACTTTTACCAATATAGTATCCGCCGGAATGGTATCCTGAGGGGCAATGCTATCTCTATTATTATGCAAAATCGGGGGATTTATTTTCAGCTCATGAGAATCACCCGGTGAAAAAGTCCCTCCCCTCTGAGTGAGGAAATAATAACAGGCCCCTCCCCCCATCAATATACAGGTCACTGAGGCCGCCACCATCCAAATACGAAATGGAATATTCCGTCGCTCTTTCTTCCCTATAGACTGAACCATGAGACGTAAACGAACCAATTCTTTCCCGCATTCTTCACAATTCAGCAAATGCTGTTGAAATTCCGTTTCCTCCTCCCGACTCATCCGGTTTTGTATATATAACCAGATATCGGAATGCTTATACCCACATTGCTTCTTCATTTTACTACCTCCTCTCCCACAACAAAGGGCACATAACCTTTGTGTTTATATTCAATAATCAGACTGACCGTCCTTTTTTTCAGATACTCTTTGCCACGGCTAACAGATTTCCGCAGATTATCCAACTTTCGCCCATCAGACGCCCCATACAATGTCCAGGCAATTTCTTCATACTTTTTATTCTCCACATAAAGCATTGATATAGCTTGTGCCACATCCTGCATGCCTTCCACTAATTCATCATAAACCCTGCCATGCCCATAACTCAATATATCCGCCAAAGCACAACAAACATCATATTCATTCTTCTCATTCACTTCAAGTAAATAGGCAAACCGGCCATCTATCTTTTCCGAACCCGGCACAACGGAATCCTGACATTCCAGATACTGCCAATCTTCATCTTCCAATAGAATTTCCTCCTGTCTTTTCTTTTCCGTCCTAAGCCATTCACGAAATTTATTACGCCCGGTCATCTGTAATGAGTTTAGCAGATGGCGCGCCGATTCAACCTGAGCTAATTTTCCCCGCTCCAATTGCTCCTGGACAGAAATCACCGTTTCCATACTCACTTCTTTCACCGCTTCCTCATCCTCCTTATTCTTCTCTACCACCAGAAAGCGGATAAAGCGATGAATTAACCTCCATATTTCTTCCCAGAATTCATTATCCTTTACTAACAAACGCTCATATAGCAATGTGTATTTCAAAGGGAACAAAGAACATACCCCATTGATACAGCTTTTTTCCAATTCTCCGGGAGAAGCAAACAGTGTACCGTTACAACACATTTCCTGATAGAATTTCATGAAAAGGTCCGAAGACAATCTAAAAGCAACTGTCCTTCCGTTTTCCATCTTCAACTCCTCGTCAATCGTTGCTTCCGTCTGCCGCCTTTGAATAGCAGATAATGCATTTTGTGAGAGCCGCCTCACCATTCGAAACATGCAATGTTTCTCCGCTTTCCGGCGGAAGAACTTTGCAAATCCTCTCCGGGAATACCAATTACTCAGCAAATGTTCCTTCCACTCTCTAAATTCTACCAAAGAGCAGCCATCTGGCAGGAAAGCATTATTTCCACAAGACAACTCTTTCACAGCAGCCCGTTTATCCGTAACAAATCCGCTATCCTCCAATGCATAACGTTCACATTCTTTCGTTACTATTTCTTCTATCAGTTGATTATTCGTCATAGTCTTATCACTTTAGGACGCTTGTTTTTGCAGAAAGGCATCACTTGTCCCACTTTTGCATTCATGTAGGTAGGATCACATATGATATAATTTTCCCCTTTCAACTGGACATAAGCGCCTTTCAAATCCTCCTTAGCCATATTGACAGCAGTTGCCACATGCCCCGGATAATCGAGCAACAACACCTCTTTTCCAAAAAGCCGGTTGACCAGATGAGCAAAAAGAATAGAACGGTCTTCACAATCACAAGCCGGATAATAGAAGTTTTCTTCTATAAAAAATGGTTTCTCGTAACCAAACTGCTCATGGTCCGTTTGATAAGAGAATCCTGCCTGCACCCACAAGAGGAGTTGGTTAAGAACTTCTGCCAACGGTTTGTCTACCAACTGGGCAGAAAGAGACGATAGTAATTGCTTCATCAACTTATCGTCAGGAGTTGCACGGGCATACACCGACAGTTCACATGACGGATATTCTTTATAAAACCGTATCTTATTCTGATTTACTTCTCCTTTCACTTCCAATCCGGCCGCCTTGATGCAAAAAGCTTTCGGCTGCATGGGAAGTAGCAGTTCCTTATCAATCATTAATGACAGATAAGGAGTCTGAATCAACTTATCCGGCAACTGATAGGTAAATATGTTCGAATAAGATTTCAAGTCCTTATCAGAGATAACATAATACGTGCGCCCATTCATCTCCAGATAAGAGCAAGCATACACCTTCTCACGGATAGGAACCAACAAAACCAGAAACCGGTCTATCCGAGCCAAGCGTACATCGTAGCCGGACTGTACTAAAAGAAAGTGCTGGAATACTGTCCGGCAATCCTCACCTTGCAGAGTCGAGAGCCGGGCAGCCACTTTCTCCACCAGCAGAAAATAAGCCCAGTCATTCATCTGCATTTTTTCTTTATAGCGGAGCATGTCGGCCAATAAAGAAGAAAAACGGCTGTTAGCTATCTCCTTCCACAGATACCCTACAGCTCGTTCTGTGACTGCAGGCAGAAAAAACTGGCGGTTCTGATAATGCACCCCCAATTTAGCCCCAAAGTAATCCAATAGCAGGGAATCTGCAGCTTTCCGGGAGAAAACCTCTGAAGAAATCCTATCCGGTATATTTTGTTCCGCCTCTTCTTCCGCTGCAAGTGCCTGTTCAGCTTGGCTGTTTATCACTTCCGCTGCACTCACAAGTACTTCACGATAATTCTTCTCTTCCTGAGCCAAGATAGGAGAGAGTGGTTTCGGTGTTTCGTCAGGAGTCTTTCCCTGAAACAAATGATACTCTTTCCATGCCTTGCTCAAAAAGTCTATATACTCTTTATTGATTTCTTTCCGGAAATCCCCATACTCACCTTGCAGCTCTTTGCGGAAGTCGATAAATTCATCTCCTTCAGATGAGTTGCTATTCTGCGCAGATATCCGTACCGGAAGACAGGCGAAGAGAAACAAAGCCAACAGCATAGATCTAATCTTCATCAAAGCGAAAGATTAACAGATTCATTATTATCAAAGATAATCCTCACATTTCCAGACTTGTTTACAATATTTTTTATAAATCCCGTCTGAGGGGCGCCCGTGCTAAACCGAAAGATGGGTTTCTCTGTTGCATCATCAAACGAGTAACATACCAATACGCGATTTCCAGTTAAACCATTTCCAACAATAAATACAAAATCCGTATACTTACTGTTTGCATTATAAATCCGTGGATAGAAAACAGTATTCGGCTTCTGATCTACGGGATTTGCATAAAATTTCCAGGCATGCTGCCCACTTTGCAAATGGTTTTTCTTGAAGTAATCAAGTATTGCCAATCGGCATTTAGAGGATTCAATACACTCTTTGGCATCATTATTATCCCACACTCTGTCCAAAAGAGCAAAATCCAGTGAGTCGAGCAAGTAAGGTGCAGCCATCACTCCTTCCTGTCCGTCCACTTTTACTTCTGCCCAGTCACCGAGTTTGTTGTATGTGATTACTCTCGTTCCATAAGGCACTTTTCTTAAAATATTGGACTCTATTCCTGCCGTTCTCGAAGAACGGAGAAATACATTGTTGGCCACAACGTATGTACGAGGTGCATCTTTGTCTTTGGCATAAGGCACATACCACAAAAAATATGTCGATATTCCTCCAACAGCCAACAGTACACCTGCAAGAATGGAAATAAGTACTATGTGCCCATTCTTTGACGAACGAACCATCGGAGCAGCAGTCTCTACAGATTGCACTCCGGCAGTCTTCCGGTCTTCTTCCTTCGCTTTTGTTTTCCAACTTTCCCTGATTGCATCAAATGAATCATCTTTCGCAACGGAAGAGGGTTGAAATCTCTCTTGTTCCGGCATGGCAGCACTACTTGTTTCCGGTGCAGGATTAGAAGCAGACGGCCAATATGCCTTGTATTTATCGTCCGATGTTTCTTCTGCAGGTGGCGTAACTGTAGAATCAGATATTCCAGAAGAAACGGAAGAATCAGGAGTGGAAATTCTCTCAAGCATGATTATTTTAGCAGCTCTGACAAGCCGCTCATTATAATCTTCTTTATGTTGCAATATGGTTTTCAGTTCCTCATCCGAGCGCCTCCTTACCTGATTCAGGAATTCATCCGCCTTTTCCTGTGCAGGATTCCTTGTCGGTCTTCCGGAACTAATAGAGGAACTACTTGAGGAAAACAGCATTACCATTCCGCCGTATACAATCCAGAGAGTATGCCCAACACCAACAACTGCAAGAAAAAATATCAGGGAAAACAAATATAATAATGCTACTGCTGAATTATAATCCGTAAAAGAATCAAATAAAGACACGTTATCAGATACAGCAATAGCTCCACCTACTATAAAGCATAACCATCCTGCTATACACCAGATAAGTGCAGTACAAAAATATTTCCGATGTTCCTTCCTATGAATACCAATAGTCGTCCAAGCGGAAAATTGCATCACCAAACCAGCTAACAAAGACAACACGGCACCGGCTCCTATCCCAAATCCACCAAATCCGCTACTACCTCCATCAATAGTTTTATATAACAACATGATTCCCGCAGTGACTGGCATCCATGCCGTATAAAACGACAACCAAGGCAGTCGTTTGAAATATTGTACTATCGGATTAGCTATATACAATATCAAAATGAAATACAAAAACAGTATAAACTGTGATACTGGCAGAAAGGAGGAGTCTGCAAAAGATGATGAAGAACGATTCATCTTGGCAATCAGATTAATCCCGTCAAAAGCAGAATATGAGGTATCATAAGACATCCCATACGTACTTCGCCCGCCTATTTGAAGTGTGACCCACGGCAGAAACAAACATATCAGCAATATTACAGAACATACTATTTCAGTGATCTGAGATGTTGACCTACCTTGTAAATTTTCTCCTGCATTTTCCATATTTATATCAAATTAGAAATCAAAATAACCCGACTAATTTCAGTTCACTGTCAAACTGAAAGAATATCGTTTAGAGCTACCTTCCGGCCTCCAAACTCCGGAGAACGATTTCCCGGGTATCCATTTCCCTTTAAAAGTTCCTGCCCTTTCATTATTGCGATAGGCAGTCAAGGTAATATTATCCTCGTTTAGTTCATAGTGTTCTTCATCTATACTTGTAGTTCCACTCAGTTCATAGCGTTTCTGCTCCGCTTCAAAATAGAAGGCTCCATCTATCCGTCCACCATAATTAGGTATCTCCATCCTTATTTGACCAAAATCATCGACAAAGCCGCTATATATATACCCCTCTGTAAGTTTAAGGTTTTCCTTAGGAGGCCGGTTATCCATTTCTTCTTTAGTAAAGAACAACTTATCATAGTTAATCATTGTTTCTGCCATTCCCTTAGAAAATAAATAGTTACGTGCATCCTTAATTTTTATTGTTTTCCAAAGCCCTCCTATCAAGTAATCGGATTCTATATTCAATCGTGTAGGCTTGTATCCGGTCCTATAATCAGATTCATATATTCCTACCGGAAACCAATTATTTGTAGGTGTGATGCAGGCAGAGACCGTCTCAGCATCCACTTTTTCCCGAAAACCGGGAAATACTAAAGCAGCAGGATAACGGTAGGTTTTTCCATCCTCCAAACGAAGCGCTATCACATCTTCCTCTATATCATATTTCATTTGGCACAATTGAAGCTTTCCGTTATAATCTGCGACTACAGAGAATTTTCCTCCATCCAAAGGTTCAGTTGTGACAGTTGCCTCTAATGAACTTTCCGGGAAGAAAAATCTATTGTCATAAAGCAAACCATTACCGGCATTGGCAAATCCCCATAGATATAAGGGTAGATAAGCAAAAGCATAAGGTATATCCTCATCATCCGGTTCGTCATTGCCCTTCAGAATAGATTTTAATCTGAACATTCTGCCATCTTCTTTAGAAAGATATTTAAAAACAGGTACAATGGCAGAGGATGGCACAATAACTGCAGGAACATATTCCTTTTTTTTCCAACCTTTAACCATCATACTTACTTTATAGTTTTTCACTGAATCAAGATGCTCTTCTTTCAGTTCAGAATAAGGATAAGCCATCACTTTCTTACTGAAAAGCAACTCTAAAAACAAAGTATCATTCCTGTGATAGTTTCTGCATAAATCAAATTCCTCTAAACTTTTCACATTTTGGCTGCCGCTGAATTGTACAATAGAGATATTGCTTATTTCTTCTCTGCTGCTTACCATCTTATCAAGATTGCAACTCGCAAAAATGACAACCGCACTCATCAATAATAAAATCTTTCTCATAATATCAGATTATTAATGTAACGTTAAAGAGAATAAAAGCGAAAAGCCAACCCGTCTATTTCGCTACAAAGGTTATTCATCTGCTCGTAAATATAAATATCCTTACTCTCATATTCCTTTTTCAAAACATCTTCCACTAACCTTTTAAGGGCATATTCCTTATTGAAGTCACTCTCTTTTTCCTTATCTTTTTCCTTCATGTATTCAAATACTGCATAAGGAGTTGCCTCTATCAAAGCAAGCGTATCAATTCTTTTACCGTTTACGATTACATAATTAATGGCAAATGCAAACTTATATTTGCTAAGAACAGTTTTAAAGTCGGACGATTTAATCGTTTCATCAATCTGGAACTTTACCATAGGTGAGTCCCTGACTACAACAGGAGCACTGAAAGGGCTACTTATCTCTGCAGAATGATAATGAGAGAACATATCCGAGAAGGAAGGCTCTTCATCCATTTCAAACAAATCATAATCAAATGATACGCCATCTACGGTTCCACGAAGTGGTGTCACTTTTAGTACAAACTTCTTGGAAGTTACAATAGGCTCGCCTCCCCATGGGGGTTGCATATATTCCTTTTCAATATCAGCCAAATCAACACGAACATAATTCGTAGGTCCATGGGTATCCCAATAGCGCTGCCAAATATCACAAACGGAGTCTGCCGAAGCCTGATAATGACCATATTGCGATTCCCATCTTTCAGCAAACTCTTTTCTGTGTGATTCCTGAAATTCCGTATCCAATATCGTACTTACAAATTTGTAGAACCGTTTGTAAGTCAAGTCCTGCCACATAGCTTTCTGGGAGGAGGTCTGCAAATAGTTTCTATGCATTTCCACAAACTTGTAAGCAAAAGAAAAACCAGGTTCCTTCTTCACAGCATTCTCTACTTCTTCCAGAGTAAGTGGTTCTGCAATAGTTCTGTTTAGAGCACTATCGCAAGAAACAACCAGAAGAAGGAACATGGTTCCTATAATTATTTTAGCTATCTTCATAAGCCCTCTGTTCAGTCCGAATTAACGAAGCATCGCTTTTATAAAGCGGAATTCCTTCTTCGGGAAGAATCGAAGTCCTACCTGTACTTTCATTGTAGCAGGTTGCCCGTCCACAAGACCGGGATTCCATTTAGGCATCATATTGACAAGCCGCAAGGCTTCCTCGTCCGCACTCACCAAAACTCTGGCCTTCAGTTTTACATTTTCTATTTCTCCGGTTTCGGTGACAGTAAATTCAATAATTACCTCACCCTGCCCCGCACTTGCTATTGCAGGCTTTTTAGGTTTAGCATTTCTGTTAAAGAACTCCTTCATAGCTTCCTGACCACCGACGAATTCGGGAGCACTGTTCTGCGCTACCAGATTAAATGACACTAAACAAAATAACCCCACTAAAAAAATAATCTGCTTTTTCATAATGTATTTTTATTTAAATGAATAATAAATCTTACCACTTTATATCTTCAAACTTCAGTTCCGTATTCAGCACCTGCCAGGGTTCCGACTTTTTCTCTATCGTAATCTGATAACGTGCTACGGAATACACATCGGAAGGTACATTTTTCAGGACAATCTGTCCCGGGATAGAGACATTCTTAGGAAACAATACAGGAAGTATGTTAGCCGCTTTATTGGATATCTTAAACTCACTATTAGCGGAATCATATGAGTTCCCTTTGTTATCAAGCCCTCCGTAACTTTTAAATGTAAGTTTCACATCCTCGCCCGTGTTCGTCACAGTAAACCGGAATTCAACCGTATTACCAACCCTGGTGCATCCTGCAAACTCTGTCTTTAGTTTTGTATCCCAGGGAGTGACCGCCCCGCAACTGCCTCCATCCGGCTGTTCGCCGCCACTACTCTCATTCAATGAAACGGAAACTTCAACAGAAAGCGATTCGCCTTCTGCATCTATCAAAAGAATGGCTGTCTCGTCTTTCTTAATCCGACTGCGATCTATATTCACTACAATGGTACTTTCTTTGGCAGACGCCGTACTTCCACTTGCAGGCGTCACACTCAGCCATTCCGCCGAAGATGCTTTGGATACAGACCACGAAATGGACTTACCGGAAGTACCAATATTCTGTATAGTAAATGTTTTGCTTGTTGACTGGCTGCCGAAGTTGAGCGAAGCAGTACTCAGCCGGATAGCAGAAGCCCCCCCTTTCAACACCATATCTCCGGATGCTTTCTCACCGGCTATCACCGTTATCCGTTTAGTATTCGTCTTATAACCTGTTTTAGATATTTGAATGGTATACTGACCGGGTTCCAAATCCTGAAACTCATAGCTCCCATCGCTGCCTGTATTTGCCGTTTTCCCATAAGGAGAAAGCCCCACATGTGCATCCTGCACCGGTTCACCGTTATCCGAATCGTTCACAATCCCGTAAATCGTTCCTGTTGTTTCCACTTCATCTTTGACGCAGCTCTGAAACAATCCGCAGGATAACAGTAAAACTCCGCCCATAAACAGGTTACCAAGTAATTTAGTCTTCATACATATTTATATTTTGTTATTTATTCCATTTAAAACCGTATAGCCAATGCCATACCGTTACAATCTCCCGCTGACGGATAAACAGCCAAGCGCACAGGTTTGCGTGTGATACTTCTTTTACGACCATTAGCCACAAGAGCATCAATCAAATTGTATACATACAAAGCCGCCGCCCCGCCGATGCACACATTGCGGACATTTTCCCAATTATCAACTTTTGTATTGTAAATTTTCAGGTGCTGAGGCTGCTCACGCATCTTCTTCACATACGAACTACGCAAATTCTCCGCTACTAGAATGCCGGTCACTAAAGCGACCTCTCCTCCAAGTATGCAAACCCCTTTGGCAGTATTTCCTTTATAAAGCTGTCCCCATCCGGGAACAATCAGCGACCGGGCAAATCCTCTCATTCCATACTTCCGGCTAAACGACAAACGGTCGAAATCCGGATTCACCTTGTCAGCAATTCCATACAGGGAGTAACAACGATAAACCCGCTCGCCGTTCGGATAAACAACATATTCCCAGTATTCATCATATTTACAGGAAACCACCGTCACTTGCTCACCCTGTATATCATAAGAAAACCGATAGTTTTCACTTTCAGAAGATTTCCCGTTTTCCTGCTCAAGCTGAATCTCTGCAACCGCCTGTTCACTGATGCGGTGCGTCCTTTTAATATAGGTAGAAAGATTCAGCAGGCAACTGTGCCTTGCATCCTGTAAGTTCCGATGTTCCCCTTCTGTTATCTGATAATGGAAACCACCATTACCGGGCTTCGGAGTTTTATTTGCCAACCAGGCCGGACGTAGCTTTTCAGAACGTTCCAGCACCTTTTGGGCACAAACATGCAAGGGAGCACATGCTCCCAATACAATAAGCGTAATAAAGAAAATGCAATAGCTTTCTTTAAAAAATATCTTTTTCATAAATGCTGCCGTTGTTTATTCCACCTCACCATCAATGAACTTTTCCACAGACTTGGCATATTCATTACGAAGATTCGACTCTTCCAATGCATCCCTGATGGCCTGCGAGCGTTTCTTCCGCGCCGATTGCTTATCCACCAGATAGTAAATCTCATAACTGTTGAGACCATCTACTCCCTTACGAATCAAGGCAAAACTCTCTTCCAGTTCTCCTTTAATCGCTCCCTGAAATTTACTGATGCAAGCTTCCTGAAAACGGTTATACTCCGCAGGAGTTTCCGCCCCTTCGTCCACACCCATATCCCGCATAGCCTTTCCCCTCAGGTCTTGCCCCATTTTGGCAGCCATCTCCACAGATGCGGCATTAAGGGCAGCAGCCCTGCAAACGGTCACAGAACGACAACCGGTAGATGTACCAATTACTTCATAGAGGTCCGGATTTGCATCCATCTTTGCATAATGTTCGCTGAGTTTTCCTCGTAAAGTGCGGGTGTTCCCATGAATTTGCCAACCGGCCTGTTCCAGTTGCTGTAACTTCTCATTTAATTCATCCATACGCGTGTAAGTTGCTGAAGAAGCCTTTTTAGAACTGCCACAAGAAGCTAATAATGTCATGACAAAGGCCGCCAGAGCGACGGTTAAGAGTGCTTGTTTGTTTCTCATAATTCTTATCTATTTTAATTGTTTTGTTCTGAATAAAGTGGTATAAAACGAGCTAATTTCCTTGTATCCCTAACCAAAAAATCTACCAGATTTCACTAAAAAGAAAAAAGCCAGTTTTTATACCACTCTTACTCTAATTTTACTTTTTTCATCCGGTAAATCTTATTCGTCTACATAACTATTGAACGAAACATTAAAAATGTGACAGCAACAACAAACTTTTTTTCATAGTATTTTTTGAAGAAATGAAAAAAGGCGTGACGCTGCTTTTACTTATCCAATAGTGAGGCTCTGGTAAACCCGAATACAAATAAGTAAAAAACAGTCCACGCCCTATGCTTCAACAAGGGTGTAAACACGTACTATACTTATTATTCCTGTATTCGAAAGAAAATTTACCAGATTTTCACTATCAAGAAATAATAATTATCACATTTATATAATCATGTCATTGAAAAATCCTCTCTTTATAGAGCTAACTTTTCAATGTGACAAAATTAATGTAAAATTTTAAAGAAAAGAATGAAAAGAGAAAAAATCACAGATATTTTTCCCACAGATAGCGCAACGGGCCAAGCAACCTTCCGATCACACTCCGTTCATCCGTCATAACTTCCGCTATTCCGGTAAGCTCCCCATTAAATTCTAACACCTTGCCATATGATGTACATAAATCCTGTGGTAAACTTACGGTAACAGTATACATACTATCACTATCCGTCAAAAGAGAAACAGATACTACCGTTCCGGTCAGGAAACCGAATTCCATATAAGGATATCCCGTCACGCTGATATTTACCCGTTGGCCGAGTTTTACCTTGCCCGAACCTGTGACGGGCAGTTTTATCTTACCAATGATATCTCCCGTCCGCGAGGCTACAATGGAGAAAACCTTATCTCCGCTGTTCACATTCTGATTCTTCTGCCACACGTTGTTATAAGAAAGTATACCATGTGCCGGACTAATGAAAAGATACATCATTTTCCACTCTTCAATGCTCACCTGTAACTCATTATAAGCTGCTTTTAAGGCTGTCATAAGGCTGTTAGCCTCCCGGCTCCGCTCCATCTGGGTTTCCAGAATATTCTGCTGCAACTGTGCCTCCTGTATTTTAGCCGAAGAAAGCGAAGTCATCATCTGCTCTTGTCCCTGCTGCCTGTTCAGAAATACTTGCTTAGCCTCTTCATAATCCGACTGTGCCGTTAGCCCTTCGCCAAAAAGCTTCTTCTCCCGACTATGCACAGTTTCAGCTATTCGCACCTGCTCTTTGTCCAGCTCTGCCTGACGCTTCAAGTGCACTATATAGTTGCGATATTCCTGCAATTCTTTACGGGTAGCCTCTATTTTCTGTTCGTAAAGGTCTAAAGAAAGGAAATTACGATAATCCGTCAAACTCTTGATAAATGTGGCATAAACAGCCTGTATACTACCCAGAGCCAAACGTTCGGAAAATACTGTCCTGTGTATACAACTATCCGTCAGACAGAAATCCTGCAACACCTTCTCCAATAACAATACATCTTTCGTCTCTGCCGGATTTTCCAGTACGGCAATGATTTTGCCTGCTTCTATCCGCTCTCGATCCTTGCCATATACCTCCTTTATTTTCCCGCTTCCCCGCGCCACGATCCATACAGGCGGATGCTCCGTAGTAACCGTGATGTCTGCACTCACCACATCCGGATACTTAAAAAAGCATCCTCCGATAAAGAACATAGCCAACACAGCGAAGAATACCGTGATTCCCCACCTCACCAGCGCATGCGGCGGACGTGTCAGTATCTCCTGCACCTCCTCACATCTCAGTTCTATATCTTTATCCTCTTTCTCCATAACTTTCAGACTTCCGATTTATCAGAGTTCCAACTGATTTTTCACTAACCTGTAATAGATGCCTTTCACTGCTGTAAGTTCTTCATGTGTTCCCATCTCTGCTATATGTCCTTGTTCTATTACTACTATCCGGTCCGCATTCCTGACGGTACTCAGTCTGTGAGCTACCACTACCGATGTCCTTCCTTCAAAAAACTTCTGCAAATTTTCCATGATGATGCGCTCATTGTTAGCATCCAGTGCATTGGTTGCCTCGTCGAAGAAGATAAATTCCGGATTCTTATACACAGCACGGGCTATGAGGATACGTTGTTTTTGTCCCTGACTCAATCCATGCCCTTCCTGTCCTATTTTGGTGTTGTAACCCAGTGGTAATTCTTCAATGAATCCATGTATGTTTGCCACTTTTGCTGCATGGCGCAGGCATTCTTTATCGATGTGTTCCACTCCCGGCGCAATGTTCCCCGCAATGGTATCGGAAAAGATAAACCCGTCCTGCATCACAACGCCACACTGTTTTCTCCACTCCCGGATACTGTAGTTCTCCAATGGCGTATCTCCCAGCAGTATCTGCCCGCATGCAGGAGGATAGAAGCCCAACAACAGTTTTACCAGAGTTGTCTTCCCACTCCCACTCATGCCAACCACGGCTGTCTGCTTGCCTGCCTTTATCTCCAAATTGATGTTATCCAGTGTAGGAAATTCGTTCAACGGGTCGTATTTAAAACTTAGATTCTCTATTCTCAAGTCTTTTCCCACAGGTATTTCCCGTATCAATTGTCTTGTCGGTTCTTCTTCATCCGGCTTGTCACGCACTTCGCCCAGGCGGTTCATGCTGAGGCGCGCGTCCTGCATGTCACGTGCAAAAGCTATCAGGTCATTCACCGGACTGTTCAGTTGCCCAATGATATACTGTACGGACAGCATCATACCCAACGTCATTTCTCCCCGTACCACAAGACTTGCCACCAGACCCGTAATTATAATATTTTTCGTCTGGTTTATCAATACCGCTCCCGAATCCTGATACTGCCGCAAGGCAAGGCTGCGGATATTCACTTTGAACAGTCGTGCCTGTATTCGCTCCCATTCCCAACGCTTCTGCTGTTCGCAGGCACTCAACTTTATTTCCTGCATGCCATTCACCAGTTGCACCACTGTGCTCTGGTTTGCACTTTGCTGTGCAAAACGCTTGTGGTCCAGTTCCGCACGTTTCTTCATGAATAGCCAGACGTATGCTATATAAAGTCCACTACCGCCCATGAAGATAAGAAATATCATCCAGTTATAAAGCAACAGTACAGCACCGAAGACTACGATATTGAATGTAGAGAATACCATGCTCAGACTGCTTCCCGTCAGGAAATTCTGAATACGCGTATGATCGTTGATGCGTTGCAGGATATCACCTGTCATCTTAGTATCAAAGTATCCCATAGGAAGCTTCATCAGTTTAATCAGGAAATCAGAAATGAGGGCTATGTTAATACGCGTCCCCAGATGCAACAATATCCAGCCACGGATAAACTCCACGGCACTGCTACTGAAGCTCAACATCAGTTGAGCTATCAGTATCAGATATATAAAACTAAGGTTCTGGTTATTAATTCCAAAGTCCACAATGGACTGGGTGAGAAATGGAAGCATTAGTTGTATCATACTGCCTAAAAGCAGGCCTAATAGCAGTTGCCCCACCAAATTCCGGTAAGGGTGAAGATATAAATACAAGAATCCGAAACCTTTACGATTAATAGGCTCATCTTCATCCTTCATGACATAAAAATCGGGAGTAGGCTCCAGCAATAGCGCAACACCTGTATCTTCTTCATTTTTTCGTGAACTTATCCAACAACGGCAAAATTCTTCTTTGGTATATTTCAGTTTTCCTGCTCCGGGATCGGCAGCCCATACCTGCTGATCATTTATTTTGTAGACTACAACAAAATGCTGCTGATTCCAGTGTACGATGCAAGGCAGAGGAGCTTCTTGAAGTTTTGCATAATCTATTTGCACGCATATACTTCGAAAACCAAGTTTATCTGCTGCCTCGCTGATACCTAACATGGATACACCTTCACGGGTGATGAATGACTTTTCCCTCAACCCTTCCAGTGAATAACGTTTACCATAGTAAGCGGACACCATGCGGAGGCAGGTGGGGCCACAGTCCATGACATCATGCTGGATGTAGTGAGGGAAAGATTTCATAGCCATATAATCCTAAAATATTTTGAACACAAATGCTCTCAAAATCTCATTTTTGAATAAGGCTGTCTAAAACTTGTAGGAGTCTTTCACCATGCAAATCTTTGGCAATGATACGCTGATTATTATCTATCAAAAAATTTGTAGGAATTATTTCAATGTTTAACTGCCGTAATAATCTGGATCGTTGTCCATTAGGATATGTCCCTATTAAATGCTTAAACATTTGTGTCGAATCCTCATTTATAGCTCTCTGCCAAGCTGCTCGTTTATCGTCAAGAGAAACAGCATACACAGCAAAATTATTAGGATACTTCTGCAAAGCATATTTAATTGTTGGCGTTTCTTGGCGGCATGGCTTGCACCAACTTGCCCAAAAATCGACTAATGTATAATCTATACCTAAACTGCTTGTAGAAATTTTATTTCCTTCTATATCAAAGAAAGCAAGTTCCAATTTATTCCCTAAAGATAGATCAAGCAAATCAATTTGAGGTCTATTCTCCCTCAATTCAAAAAGTCTGTCTCCTGCTTTCTTTGACCCTTCGGATATAGGAGCAAGTTTTCTATTACTCACAGACTCCTGTAACATAAGATGCTCAGGGAATTTTTTAGCTAGCAATTTTGATAGTACTTTTATTTCTGTTTTTTTTTCCGGAAAATCTATTGACAATATAATATAAGCATCATAAACAATATGCCCCAATTTAGCCGTTTTAAGCCTGTCCATTGACCTAATAAACCACTCCGCTTTGAGATGGTTAATGCTATCTTTTTCATCCCTTGAAATTAAGTCCTGCAATTTCGAACGATATGTAATTCTCTCTCTCCAAAAGGCGTATAGACTATTGTTAAATTCTCCTTTAACTGCTTTTTTATAATAAAAAGATTCTCCGTCAGATTCTTCTATATTCATTATGACACATGAATCCGGTTCCATTGGAAGCGAAAAGTTAGGACCATTTTTTGAAAATAGTACCGCCGCTTCACATTCGATAGGTATATTTGCCTGCAGCTCTACTGTATGTTGCCCTTTTTCAATAAATGCAGAATCAAATATAACTCTTTCATTACCTGAGACCCACTCCTTGAAACCATACAGATAAACCCATTGATCCTCGCTACAAACATAATTGTCCAAAAGCAAGACAATCTTTGCTCTTTTCTCCTTGAGGTCAGAATTTACCTTTTGGGAAGAAAAACCTAACATTATTGTAAATACAGCAGTTAAAGATATGCAAACAATAAATTTCATAATGACATACTTTTAGTAAGAAGAAAAGCCCAAAGTTGCAATTTATAAAAACATTTAGACATATAAAAATCCATAATATATTTATATATCAGCAGACTTTTGGCTTTCCTAATTAGAGATTAAGTTCCATAAACAGAAAGAAACCTTAAAAACAGGCTCCTTTTTAGAATCTACTTACACACAACGGCATTTGCATCCGGGTGCTGATCCTTTAATGTTTTTTCAGCTTCGGCAATTGAAACATTTTGTTCGATAGTTACATCGAAACTTCCGCCCAAAGCATCATTATATGTAACATGACACTTACGACCGCCGCCTTTAACTGCACCCATCTGAACCTTGTTCAGCTTGAATGCTTCAAAACTACTTAAATTCTTCATAACAATAAAAAAATTTAAAGGTAAATAAAAAGGTTATCCCGGATTTTTTTAAGCTGATTCCAAAACAGCTATTACTTCGCGAAAATAATATCTTTATGTTAACAGATATCTTAAATCTGATAGCGGATACACTTCCGGTATATAATGCTTACTCACTATGACAGAGGGAGTCTTGTTTATTCTCTGTCTCCGGCAATATACCTGTTGCTTCATCCACAAGCCTTGTACCTCGGTTGTTATATTGTAATCATCCGCTTCTTTGATACATTTCGTTTCATACCACTCTTCCAAGAGTTGCATTGCCTTATCCCAACCATCCATGTAATAAGCTGCAATGACAATTTGCGCAATTTTTTCTCCCAACCTATCATTTGGAAATGTCAGAAATACCAATGATACAGAAATCCTTGAAGCTATCTCTCTCACATGACGATGAACCCTCGCACAATTTTTACAATTGGGATTAGTTATTATCATCACCTCACTACTTCCTGTCACCTGACTATGCAGCGTAATATCCGGACTTGCCATCTCCTCTATCTGAGGCTTTAGTGCCAATAACATCTGAAAAGTCTCCGAATTAAACAAACTACCAAGATGTTTCTTTAGAGAAACTCTTTCCCTCTCCTTGTTCCGGATAGTTTTTATTTGTATTTCAACAATCAAACAAATACATCCTATAGCAATAAATACGGAAAATGAAGTAAAGGAAAAGTCTATATCAAAATAGTTTCTTAACATATAAAGAGCAGCTACATTACCCCATACCGCCAAATTTACCAGCATGCAAAGCATGCACCCCTTATGAAGAATGAAAGCCTGATAAATAATGGAATATAGAGTAAACACCGTTGCAACGATACAGCAAATGGCAGAAATCCCATAAAAATCATTCCAGCGGATCAAAGAAAACAAAAAGAGAACAGCAAAGTAGAACAAAGATAATTCCCCTAATCCTACACCTGCTATATTTGCTCCCTTAGAATGAAGCACTTCATTACAGTTCACCGCCTTTCCTATATGGCAGAATGACTCCATGAATTGCTCATTCACCCATTCTTTGTAGAGGATAGCGATAGACGCAAGAATGCCAAAACTCAATGTACATAAATAGACAATAAAAACAGCTGATTGATTTTGAGAGAACGCAGTTTGCATCCCCAATATCAGGAGAAAAAGTACAGCGATGGCAAACTTATAACGCAGCAAATAGAAAATAACATTTTTCATTACATAGTAATGTTCATTCGAGGTCCTTTCAGTAGGCTCTCCGAATAAGACGGTACCTGTCCAGTGTGGCAAAAACTTGTCCACCGTCATACTGTGTTCTCGTCCATCTCCATTAATGAATTCTACGATGAAATCGCCCTTTTTCGTCACTACACAAAATTGATTTTTGTCCACCTGAAGCATTGTGATGAAAGGAGATTCCAATTGCGAAAAATAATCGGATGACGGAAGTTGATATACTTCATTCTTTACATGAAGCATATCCAGTGCATCACTGATACCTCGTATGCTACCTCCTAACGGAGTATCGAGCAAACGATGCACAGTACTTCTGCTCACCTTTACAGATAATACCCGTAAATAGTGATAGAGTACAACAGCGATATTATCAACTTCAGCCATGATTACCCTTGTTTATATAGAATATTATAAAGGGAAATATCCTTCTAACGTGATTTCATCAGAGATAAGTTCTATCATATAATCTCCTGTGTCTTTCCCGCTTAGATCAATAGAAAAACTTGCAGGATTGATAAACAGCTCAGAATAAACAGTTTCTCCAGTAGTTTCATTAATAACATTGACCGTAACAGCAGAGAATGCAGCCTGGAAGTCAACTATTACCACCTCATTATATAAGTAAGCATACACAGGTTGGGAAATAACACTACGAGTTTGGGGAGCATTTTCCGGAGTTATATCACCAACCGGCTCAATTGGATCTCTATCCCCATCCTTCTGGGTAAGCATTATCTCCATATTACCAGAAACGAACTGAGCGTTTGCAGAACCGGCAAAAACCAAAAACGAAAATAAAATAAATAATACCTTTTTCATATACATCAGACTTTTGTTTTATGGTGACCAAATTACGAAAGTCTGTGTAAACAAAGTGTGTCATAAGTGTGCCATCACCTATTTTTTTGCAAAATGTCTTCAAATTCACAATTTTGCTCAGCACCTATCCGCTTAAGCAAAGCACTTTTCTTTCGATAGAGTGTTCTTCTGGAAAGGTGCAACAAATATTCTAAATGAGAGAATGGAAAGCCTGCCAAACTTAAACACACCAAATGATGTTCTTCTTTAGATAGCTGGTACTTTACACAAAGATCTGTTATGGCATTATTCCACTGTACATCCATCCCAACAACAAATTCCTGCCATTCCTGATCGCTTATTTCTTCATCAGATTCATCCCTATCCTGATAATCTTGTATAATAGCCTGCATCTTCGCGTAAAGCGGTGAGTGCAGAAAAGCCTCTTTCGCTAAAGTCCGCCGCTTCAAAATCATCTCGTCCAGTTCTGCCTGCAATTTTGCTCTTTCTTCTTCATTAATCTGATGCGAAACCAATTCTTTTCTCAAGTTTTCAATCTCCAGATCTTTTTCCGTTATATCAGTCTGCAAATTAGCGTAATGTTGACTCAAATCCTGATTAACCTTTTCTAGTTGTTGCTTGTCCTTTTGCAACAAGTCATTTTTTCTTTGATATCGTTTGTATAGAGAAAAAGCAACTATGATAATCATTGCTGTTATCAATATAAAAGCATACAGGTACATATTTAAACGTCCTTTATAATATAGCTTTTGAAGCATTGTATGTGCATCTGCTTCTGCCTCAATCATTTCATTGGCAACTACACTCCGACGAAACTTATAAAGGCTATCTTTATATGCAGAACTGTTCCTCTCCAGTTCTACGGATAAGGCAGCATTTCCCTGAATCATTGCGATGTCTGCCAAGCGCATATAAGCGCCTGCCTTTTTTCCATAATCTTTACTCATTAAACTTTTATTAAGATAGAAAATTGCAGAATCATACTGTTCACATTTATAATAAGCATCTCCTAAAATCAAGAAAGCGTGATAAGATCGTGCAGTATCCCTTCGTAAGGAAAGATTTAGTTTTGCGTAATACAAAGCTTTTTCTCCCTGATTCATCCTACTGTACAAATTACTGAGTAAAGCTGAAATATTAGCTTTCAGACCATTATTCCTCACCCTATCTACTGCCCAAAAAGCATCTGACAATTTCTGTTCAGCAATAGGAAAATATTCCTTCCCTTTTGTTAAAGCTATAGAACCTTGCTTAGATAGTGCTTCAGCCCAAAGGGAAGTATCTTTTAACTCTTCGGCAATACCTTCCACTAACCGATAGATGGAATCTGCTTTTTCATTAAATCCCTGTATATTATAGATAAATCCTATATTATTGTACACCAATCCCAATTGTCTTTTTTCTTTCGCTTTCTCCGTCAAAGGTGCCGCAATAAGAAATTCTCTAAACGCTTTCGCCTGCCGGTTCATATCCCTATACACACATCCCCAATAATAATGTGCCTTTGCCTGCATGCGCACATCATTCGTTTTATCGTAATATGCCACAGCATAGCGTATCAACGAATCATCTGTCTGCACAACATAATTCTTATCCCTTGCCTGTGTCAACAATAGCGCATAATAAGCGCTATCAGCCTGTGCCGCAAAATTCTCCATTGAAATGCCCCGTAAGATACTCAACGCACTGTCCGGTTGGGATTGCATAAGAGAATTCGCCAATATCAACTGCTTGTTATCACTCTGTTCCTCGTTGCAGGCCAGCAATAAAAAAGCAGCAAAAAAGATTATGAAAGTTATATAGTTTTTCATTTTGTAGACTATACTATTAAATTGAATACTACAAAGATAAAAATTTCCATCAGAATATTACCTACTCATTACCTGAATAAAAAATAAGTAAATGAGCATCATTAATTCACACCTTCTTTCACAAGAGTATCTGTCATGCTGAGCGTAGTCGAAGCATCTACTTATAGATTCTTTTATAGAATATGCTTTTTACAACAAATCGTTTTTTCATATAACAATTTTTATAAAAAACATTGCTTACCTTTACCTCCGAAAATAAAGTAGTATTCGGAAAATCAACAAAATATTTCCGCCATAAATACATGAAAATAACAAACAGAAATCATCTTATACTAATTACTAACTTGAATACTCAAAAAAAATGAAACGTATTGTTTTCTTAGATTATGTGCGCGTGTTTGCCTGCTTCCTCGTCATGGTTGTCCACGCCAGCGAAAATTTCTATGGTGCTCCCGGTTCTACAGACATGGCGGGACCACAATCTTATTTAGCCAGTGAGGCCGACCGACTGTGGGTAGCTGTGTACGACGGCTTTTCACGCATGGCAGTGCCGCTCTTCATGATTGTTTCCGCCTTTCTTCTGGTACCCATGAAAGAAGAACAGACTTCATGGCAATTCTACCGCCAGCGTTGCCTGCGCATCCTACCGCCGTTTTTCATATTCATGATACTATACAGCACCTTGCCACTGTTGTGGGGACAGATAGATGGAGAAACATCATTTAAAGACATGTCGCGAATACTCCTGAACTTCCCGACACTGGCGGGGCACCTGTGGTTCATGTATCCCCTAATCAGCCTCTATTTATTCATACCCATCATATCGCCATGGCTGAAGAAGGCCACAGCAAAAGAAGAACGTTTCTTTATAGGGCTATTCCTGCTATCAACATGTATTCCGTATTTCAACCGATGGTTCGGTGAAGTGTGGGGACAATGTTTCTGGAATGAATATCACATGCTGTGGTACTTCTCAGGCTACTTGGGGTACCTCGTACTGGCACATTACATACGCGTACACCTGACATGGAACCGCTCGAGACGTCTCACTATAGGAACCATTTTAATGGTTGCCGGGGCTGCACTGACCATTTACTCATTCTACATCCAGGCCATACCCGGTGAACTTCATACCACGCCGGTAATAGAGATAGGATGGGCTTTCTGTACAATCAACTGTGTGATGCTCACAGCAGGCACGTTCCTTATGTTCACATGCATAAACCGTCCGAAAGCTCCACAGATTATAACAGAAATGTCGAAACTCAGCTATGGCATGTACCTCATGCACATATTCTGGCTTGGGCTGTGGGTAACAGTGTTCAAACAAACGCTGGAATTGCCCACCGTCGCCGCCATACCATGTATTGCAGTGAGTACATTCATCAGTTGCTACATAACGACAAAGATTATCTCGTTCATACCGGGCAGTAAATGGATAATAGGATAAATCATACCAATTAATCTTCCAAAAGCTTACTGTAAGACATGCATAAGTCTTGCGGTAAGCTCATAATATACATACTTTTTCTATCCCCGCTGTTCACATTTTAGCTTTATATTTTTTCTATAAATCGAATCTTTTAGTTGAATACTTAGCATTAGTGAATGTAAATCCTGGCATCTGAGACTTCTATTATTCTTTTTCAATGCTGAAAGGCAATAACTCCATGCGTTTCGTCAGACGTCCATACATAGCAGCTTTCTTGTCCTCAAACAGCTCCCTCATCAAAAAATAAATAGAGCCACAAGTGATAAAGTTAATTTTCATCTCACTCTTATATCAGTCCCACAATTCCTGCATATCTGCAAAAATGCTCTTGCGGACATAGAAGAACTCCTGTACTTCATCAATAACCAGATTCAGATGTTCTTTGGTAGCATACGAAAAAAGTATCCTTCCATTTCTTTTTCTCTACCAAAAAACTCCATAAAATATAGATTATCAGATTTATACTATTTATAATTCAGATTATAATAACCACAATTATAAATTCAAAGATATGATTTATTTTATAGAATCATCCATATCCTCCAAACTTCTTGCAAAAACGGGCACGAATGATATACCTTCTTCCTAAGAAAAAGGATTTGCCAAAATACGAAAGGTTATGTAAATTTCTTCATTGTGTAAGAAACTCAGTTAATTCTTCAGATATTGCAGTCGCTTTCCCCAGTCTTCCATAGCTGCCTGGCGCCACTTGTAGACAGTCTCGGCACCCTGAAGGTTCTGCCAGAACAGTGCGGGGTCGCTCTTATCAGTGTACCAGTTGGGACCTACCTTGTAGTCGGTGGCAGACTCTCGCCCCGGCCACAGATTTTCAATGGTTATGGCACCCTCCAACGCAGAAAAACCGGGTATGTCGGAGGTAATGGCATAGGGAAGTGTACCGGTGTAATACGTAGAGTGGCGCACGGCATAATCACCACCTCCAAGGTGGAATCCGTCCCATTCCTGCCGCCCTATGGTGAGAGTAAAGCAGGCCGAGTCGGCGGGAATATCGGGACGGTCAGGACCTTTGACGTGAAACTCGATAATCGAATAGATGGGTACGGTGTCCGCAGCCGTGGTGAGCCGGTGGAAAACCGGTCGCGAACTACGTGCGGTTAGTTCGAAGCTGCCTCCCCATGACTCGCCTTCGGGGTCATCGGGATTGCCATTCATCACATAAAGAAGTGCCGGTGTGTCGCCCATCTTGGGGATGCCCTTGTAATAGTTGATAAAGTCTGCGCCAAGATGTCCTGCACCTTTGATGTAAGCATCGTAATATCCGGCATTGTATTTATCTTTCACTTTGTTTTGGGTAATAAAACCCCGATAAGAAGCGTTGTCTTCAATCATCCACAGATTGGGGAAATTTTCGACTATATAGGCGTAGCTGTTAGTGCTCCATTTTTTGTTAGGACCTCCAATCCAGTAGACACGGATTTTATCAGCGATATCAGGTGCGTCGTGAAGGGCTTGGGCCACGTCGTCAAGTCCACCCCAAACAGATATCCACAACGGGCGTTCATCTCGCCTGCGCGCACATTCCACTATCCATTGGGAACCTTCGGTAGGAGTAAGGAACCCCCGGTAAGGAGCCGCCCCCTTGCGCCCCTGCTTGGTTATGGCACGGAGTTTCGCGGGAGACATCAGTCCCTTAATATGTTTGGACAGTTTGGGAAGATCTTTCTCGTAAAGGTCAATCATACGGAAAATTTCTTCCTGACTTCCCGAACCGTAAGAGGGAGAAGAAACAAGCCCCTCAAGGTCAAAACAATCAGTGTACATCAGCAGATGGGCCATCGACTGGTTATCGTCGGGATCCGTTCCTCCGATGTCAGTACTAATAAGCACACGCGGTTTAATAATGTCAATTGCCTGAATCTTTGTCCCGATTGAGCCTAAGATCAAAATGGCAAATAGTACCAATCTTTTCATGATAGTTTGCTAATTTAAGATTTATTCTGCAAATTTACGCTCGAAATTCAATTTAAACCACCCACAAATTCGTAAAAACATGTCAGATTCCGAGAAATTGAAGACTTTCGATGAAAAGCGTGGCGAGTTTAAGCCCTACGGCCTGACGTGTGAAACCTGGCGTCCGCAGCTTATGCCGAAAATCGACCGTCATAACGAGATTGAGCTGAACTATATTCCCGAAGGGGGCATTACCTATTTTTTCCCTACAGGAAAAGTGACGGTTCCACCTCGCAAAATTACGCTGTTTTGGGGGCTTATACCCCACAAGATCATTAAAAGTGAATCTGACGCACCCTATTTTGTAGTCACCATACCGTTTAACCTCTTCTTAAGCTGGAGGTTACCTTCAACCATCGTCGATAGAATTCTCGGAGGAGAAGTGGTAGTTGAGACCGTTGAGTCAGAATGCGAGCTTGACAAGCCAATGTTTGAGAGGTGGGTTTCTGATATGGCAGGCAAGCAAAACCAAGAGGCGGTAAGCCTTGAGATTCAAGCCCGAATATTACGGTTAACAAAAAACATGTCCGTATCCGGAACCAAGTTCACTGCCATACTTAACCCTGCCGACGCGTCGATTTTGGAAAGAATTGTGATCTATATTGCCCACAACTATAACCGCCCAATAAAGATTTCCGATATTGGCCGGGCCATAGGGCTTCACCCCGATTACGCCAATGCCATTTTCAAGAAGGCTTTTGGCTGTACATTGAGCCGTTACATAGCAGAAGAACGGATAGGGCACGTCAAACGCAAACTTATTCTGACAAATATGAGTATAACACAGATAGCTTTTGAATGCGGATTCAATTCAATCAGCCGTTTCAACAAAACCTTTCTTGACATCTGCGGGCAGACTCCCCGGCGCTATCGCGAACAAAACAGGTGAGGTTTTATCAAGTTTGTACTAAGCTTTATCGAAATCATACCAAAAGGCTATCATGCCACTTGAATATAAAATGGAATATCATCTAACGAAAAGTAGGCAATTGGGCATCTTTTTGAGAAAAAAGCCCAAAAATGAAAAGATACAAAAACGATTGGTTTACACAAATACAAGGGTTAACAAAAAAGAGAATCAACAACATACATGCCACAAAGAAAGTGTAGGTAAATTTACCTACACGCTGCCTCAATTTACTGCCACCACTGCGCTATCACCGATGAGCAAGGCAATACAGAGCATGAGTGCAAGCGTGTAGGTAAAAGTATATCATAAATTCTGTGTATACGCGCGCGAAGCGAGTGAATCAAACTTCCTCCCCCTTCAATGTAGCAGAACTCGCCTCGGTAATCTTTACCATTACAAAATCGCCCACACGGTGTGCACCGCGGTCGAATACCACCACGCGATTCTGTTCCGTGCGTCCCACCAACTGTTCACGGGAACGTTTGGAAACACCTTCCACCAGCACCTCATACACCTTGCCGATGCAACGGGCATTTGATTCCGCAGAAAGGCGATTCTGCAAAGCAATAATTTCATTCAACCGACGTATCTTCACCTCTTCGGGTACATCGTCCGGCAGATGCTTGGAAGCATACGTACCCGGACGCTCGGAATATTTAAACATGAAAGCGGAGTCATAACCACACTCCTCCATCAGGGAAAGGGAAAGTTGATGGTCTTCTTCCGTTTCGGAATGGAAACCGGAGAAAATATCTGTAGATAAACCACAATCGGGCACGATACGGTGAATAGCATCTACGCGTTCCAAGTACCATTCGCGGGTATATTTGCGGTTCATCAGTTTCAGGATACGCGAACTCCCGCTCTGCACCGGCAGATGGATATGCTTGCACACATTGGGAACCTGTGCAATCACTTCCAGCGTTTCATCGCTCATATCCTTGGGGTGCGAAGTGGTGAAACGGACACGTACACCCGGTGCAGCTTCAGCTACCGTGCGGAGCAACATAGGAAAAGTTACCACTTCACCGTCCGGTTTCTCAAAACGATAGGAATTGACGTTCTGCCCCAAAAGTGTGATCTCCTTATAACCTTTTGCCACCAAGTCAGACACTTCATTCAGGATGCTTTCCACATCACGACTACGCTCCCGCCCACGAGTATAAGGAACGATGCAGTATGTGCAGAAGTTATTACACCCACGCATGATGGATACGAATCCGGAGATATGATTGCCACAGATACGGGAAGGAATGACATCCCGGTAAGTCTCCGTTGTGGAAAGCTCCACATTGATGGCTTTTTCGCCCGCCTCAACGGCAGCAACCAAATCAGGAAGAGTGAGATAAGCATCAGGTCCCACTACCAAGTCAACATGGTGATTGGTAATCAGGTCATCCTTTACGCGCTCGGCCATACATCCCAGCACACCTACAATCAGATTGCGTTTCTTCTTCTTGAGTGAGTGGAAAAATTCCAAACGATTCAGAATTTTCTGCTCGGCATTGTCGCGGATAGAACAGGTATTCATAAACACCGCGTCAGCTTCCTCCAGCGTGTCCGCCACAGAATATCCAGCCATCTGCATCACAGAGGCAATTACTTCACTGTCTGCCACGTTCATCTGGCAGCCATAAGTTTCGATGAACAACTTCTTGTTGTCATCAGCAGTTGCAGATTTAAAGTCTGCTCCCGTTACATTTTCCATAATTTCTTTTTTTATTTCGGTTGCAAAGATACGCCTTCGGCACTAATTTACAGACGAAATGGGAGAAAAATAACACCCAATAGTTAGAATTTGAAGCTTTTCTGATAATTAATGTTAAGAGAGTAAACATTTTCAAGAGAGATATTTGGCATAGTTGGAATTATTTCACAAATTTGCGTAATGAAAGAAACATTAGATTTTTTCATAGTTAAGGTTTAGGTTAAAAAAATAAGGGGAGCTGTGAAGCTGCCCTTTTTTCATGCCTAAAAATTGGCTGTAATTCAGATAATTTAGTTACCTTTGGCGGTGAAAAACTTAAATGAGCATGGATGGCATATTACAGTTTCTGTTAATCGCAGGTATAATCGTTATCGGAATTGTCAAGCAATTCAAGAAAGAAGCAAAAAAGAATGCTGACAACAGCCCCGCTATGCCTATACCGGAAGAGGATATGGACGACACTGCAATGCCCATACCGCAAGGTTGGGGAAAAACTTATGGCGGTTATATTCCCGAAGGACCTGAATTGGAACCTGAACCGGCACCCATCACAAAGAAAGAATATCAATTCTCGGCTTCAAAGCATATTTTCGGAAAAGACTCTGAGGATATACATCCCCAGCATGCCGCCGCCCCTCCGAAACAAAAAATTTCTCCCCCTCCATCCACTCCCCAAAATCCCGCAACCGATTCCGAATACTCCATTCATTCGGCAGAAGAAGCACGAAAAGCCATTATTTGGTCGGAAATACTACAACGGAAATATTAATTGAGAATTGAAAATTAAAAAACAAGAGTTACATCTTCAGTAACTTATGAACTGATACACAGGAAAAATAACTAAATACATTATGGCATTCAATTACATCTCGGCAGCGGAAGCTGCAAGCCTGATTAAACATGGCTACAACATCGGCTTGAGCGGATTTACTCCCGCAGGAACAGCCAAAGCCGTTACGGCTGAATTAGCAAAAATAGCAGAAGCGGAACATGCAAAAGGAAACCCTTTTCAGGTAGGTATCTTCACCGGTGCCTCTACGGGTGACTCTTGCGACGGTGTACTTTCACGCGTCAAAGCTATCCGCTACCGTGCTCCTTACACCACCAATTCCGATTTCCGTAAAGCAGTGAACAGCGGAGAAATCGCTTATAACGACATCCACTTGTCTCAGATGGCACAGGAAGTTCGTTATGGTTTCATGGGCAAAGTGAATGTTGCCATTATTGAAGCTTGCGAAGTGACTCCCGACGGCAAGATTTATCTGACCGCAGCCGGTGGCATCGCTCCTACCGTTTGCCGCCTTGCCGACCAAATCATTGTGGAACTGAATGCTGCCCACAGCAAGAATGCCATGGGACTGCATGACGTATACGAACCACTCGACCCGCCTTACCGTCGCGAAATCCCAATCTACAAGCCGAGTGACCGCATTGGTCAGCCTTATATCCAGGTGGACCCGAAGAAGATTGTAGGCGTGGTAGAAACAAACTGGCCGGATGAAGCACGTGGTTTTGCCGATGCTGACCCGTTGACCGACAAGATTGGTCAGAACGTAGCCGACTTCCTGGCTGCTGATATGAAACGTGGTATTATTCCGTCAACCTTCCTGCCTCTGCAATCGGGTGTAGGCAATATTGCCAACGCTGTGCTCGGTGCACTGGGACGTGACAAGACCATTCCGGCATTCGAAATGTACACGGAAGTTATTCAGAACTCCGTCATCGGATTGATTCGCGACGGTCGTGTGAAGTTTGGTAGCGCCTGCTCACTGACTGTTACGAACGACTGTCTGCAAGGTATTTATGACGATATGGATTTCTTCCGTGATAAATTAGTACTCCGCCCGTCGGAAATCTCCAACAATCCGGAAATCGTTCGCCGCTTAGGTGTCATCTCTATTAATACGGCTATTGAGGCAGACCTTTACGGAAACGTGAACTCTACCCACATCAGCGGTACAAGAATGATGAATGGTATCGGCGGTTCGGGCGACTTCACGCGTAATGCTTATATTTCCATCTTTACGTGTCCGTCCGTTGCCAAAGAAGGCAAAATCAGTGCTATCGTTCCGATGGTGTCACACGCAGACCATAGTGAGCATGACGTTAACATCATCATCACTGAACAAGGTGTTGCCGACCTGCGCGGCAAGAGTCCGAAAGAACGTGCACAAGCCATCATCGAAAACTGTGCACATCCCGACTATAAGAATCTCTTGTTGGATTACCTGAAAATGACTGATGGTAAGTCTCAAACTCCACACGCCCTCCGTGCTGCATTAGGAATGCATGCCGAACTGGCGAAGAGCGGGGATATGAAGAATATAGACTGGGCACAGTATAAGTAAGCTACGAGTGACAAGCTACGAGCTACAAGTATAGATTAGTACGAGCTATAAGAAACGAGCTACGAGAGGTTTGCAATATTACAGCGCAACCACTCGTAGCTCGTAGCTTGTAGCTCGTCACTTAATCACTTCATCACACACGGCATCCTGAAAGGCACGTGCCTTAGCTCCTGAAAGTACATTCTGATTCATAATGGCAAAAGCAACCTCATGCCCGTTTGTTGTCCGCAAATAACCTGCCAGACAATTAATTGCTGTAAAAGAGCCTGTCTTGGCATGTACGTTTTTATGAGAAAGAGTTCCGCGTTGCATCCGGTACTTCAATGTTCCATCCACGCCACCAATGGGCAAAGCCTTATACAACTTTTGAAAAACATCCGTGCGCGAATAGGCAAACCTGAGGAAGGAAACCAGCAAATCGGGAGAGATATAGTTATAGTTGGAGAGTCCGCAGCCGTCAGCCAGTTTATAGTAATCCGCATCTTCCCCCAAAGCCTTTATCTGTTTACGGATAGCGCCAAGTCCGTCTTCATCAGAAATACGCTTCTTACCGGTGGCTTGTGCACCCAAACGGCAAAGCAAAGCCTCAGCATTCAGATTATCACTTTCTTTCATAATCTGGTTGACCACGTCCTGAACGGAAGTTTCAAATGAGGCCATTTGCACAGAAAGGCTATCCCTCTGCAATTCATTAAAAGCATACTCCGCAGGGCATTGGACACCTTTCGCTTGCAGACGTTCAAGAAATGTATGCATAAAAAAGTCCTGTGAAGAATAGATATTCACCGTACCGGTGCGCTTACTTTCCACATTTCCTTTAATAACTACATTGTTGCCATTCTGCAACCAATCGCGGGAAACGCCGAAGCGTCCGGCAGAAGGAGTACGGGATTTCGTTTCATTCGTTATGGTATAATAAGAAGAAACAGGAATACATTCTATATTTGCCGCATCACCTTTTACACCCGGAGAAGCAGTTATAGTAACCAAACCTTTATTCAGCATTAACGGCGAAAGATAGGGCTGGTAGGAAGCCGGAGTATCATCCCATGCCCAGCCACTGCCCCAGTAAATAGAGTCCTTCATAGAGACATCGCCATATACATTGCCCGCTATCACAGAAAAAGGAAAACGGCTCACCGTATTTACCAGCGAATCCAAAGCCTCATCATCAAACTCAGGGTCATAACCACCGACAACGTACAGGTCTCCCTTCAACGTATCCTGTTCAATCACCCCCTGGTACCACACTTCTGTCTTGAAAGGTTCATCCGCCTCGGGACGGGCAAGGGCGGTTATGGTAGTCAGCAGCTTCATGGTAGAAGCCGGACGGGAGAGTTTATCCGACTGATAGATGTATAAGGACTTTCCCTCAGTCAGGTCGTATATGGATATGCCGACATTGGATCCGGCGGGAAGTTTATACTTAATCAGGGTATCCAGACGGGCAGAGAGACTCTTAACATTCACATTTTGTCCCCACAATGTTGCAGGGACAAACAAGAGGGAAAGAGCAAGCGGCAAAAGATATTTCTTTATGTTCATTTTATTACGAATGCTTTTCAAACTTCTGCCGGATGAGCTTTTGCAACCGGCTTTTCAAACTTGCCTCCACATGCACGGCAGACGTATTCCCAATGGTTGTTTCCCGGAGGAGCAGCCGCCAGCATAGAGGCAATGGCCGACATGACAGCCCTTACGCGATGCTCTTTCTTCAACACGAACTTGATATCGGACGATCCACAGAAAGGACAGTATTTTAATTGTTCCGGTATCATCTCATTCTGTTCCAATAACCGGATGGCAGCTTCATAGTCCGCTTCGTCAACCAGAATATCTACTCCTGCGATGTTATTGATATACCCTCGCAGCAATGTAGACATATTCTCGTTATGAAGAAGGGAAGAGATGCCTTCATTCTCCAATGCTCCCTGAATGATATGCGCTTGGGCGGCATCATTGCAAGTCATCAGTTTTACAGTTTTCATCGTTTCTATTATTTAAGTTGATAAGAGAAGAAGTGGACAAGGAAATAAGACCGTGCGGATATAACATAGATACAGCGCAGCCCCTTGTAAACTCGTTAACTTCTTTCCTTGTAAACTACATCTATAACGCCTCTTTAAAGATTTCAGAAACCGTGGGATGAGGGAAGATGATTTTCTTCCATTCCGTAGTAGTCAGTTTCAGTTCGATAGCCATACCTGCCAAGGTGATGATTTCGGAAGCCGGATTGCCCAATACATGCGCGCCCAATATGGTTTCATCATCCGATATCAGAAGTTTGCAAACCCCGTTCACACCTTCATTCTCAGCCACAAAACGACCGGAATAAGCCATAGGCAGCTTCACTATGCGGTAATTGATACCTTTTATCTGCAAAGATTCCTCCGTCTGCCCTACTCCTGCTATCTCAGGGTTGGTATACACCACACCGGGAATAGCCCAATAACTCATGGCATCTTCCTTTCCAAGAATGGTATGTACGGCTACTTCCGCCTCACGCACGGCGGTATGGGCCAGTAAGGAGAAGCCCGTCAGATCGCCACATACGTATACCCCCGGGATGGAGGACTGCATCCGTTCGTTCACGCAAATATTTCCACGTTCCATCTTCCGCAAATCCAGGTTTTCCAGTCCGAAGCCTTTTGTTACCGGACGACGGCCTACACTCATCAATAGTTTATCGGCAAGCACGACACCGGCTCCTTCGGCATTCTCATAATTAACCTGTACCTGCTGTTGTCCACCTTCGGAAGAAGTCTCGGCAAGAGACACCACTTTCGTGCTCAGCATAAACTTAATTCCCCGCTTGGCATACTCTGCACGCAACAGGGCGGAAAGTTCCTTATCCATACCTCCCAGGATTTCATCGAGCATCTCGATGACAGTAACCCGCACTCCCAGGCTGTTGAAGAAAGATGCGAACTCTATCCCGATAACCCCACCGCCGATGATGGCAAGGGATGCGGGAAGTTCTTTATTGTCCAGCGCATCGCGGTGAGTCCAAAAAGGCACAGTATCTACTCCGGGAATAGGAGGGATGAAAGTTTCCGAACCGGTGCAAAGAATCAGATTCTCACATTCGTAAGTTTCGCCACCACATTGCAGGGTATTCTTGTCGATAATGGTAGCCTCTCCCTGCACGATATTCACACTGTGAGCGGTCAGTTTACCCTTTACGCCCAGCACCAGCTTACGCACTACTTTCTGTTTGCGGGCAATAATCTTAGGCAAATCAAACGAAACCTCGGACACATTGACCGCATATTTGGAAGCATGACGCGCGGCATCATACGTTTTTGCCGAATACAATAAAGTCTTGGTAGGGATGCAGCCTTCATTGAGGCAAACTCCACCTAAACTTTGTTTTTCAAACAATACTACACTTAGTCCGGCTTTTCCGGCAACTTCGGCAGCAGTGTATCCCGCAGGACCTCCACCGATAATGGCAACTTGGTATTTCATAGTTTCTATTTATTTATAGGTATATTGCAATTCAAGTCCGGGATTTTTTTCTTTAAGCGCAGCAATCAGTCCTTCCGGGTCGGCAGGTGTAAT
Organism: uncultured Bacteroides sp.; assembly: GCF_905207245.1. Taxonomy (GTDB): domain Bacteria; phylum Bacteroidota; class Bacteroidia; order Bacteroidales; family Bacteroidaceae; genus Bacteroides. The sequence goes on from NZ_CAJLKP010000024.1 coordinate 59,972, forward strand.
CGGGAAAAAGCCTTTCTTCAACCCATTCTGATACCTGACCACCATCTGGCGGGTGCGCCACTGCCATCCCTTGGCAGACGGGTTATAGTGGATACGGTTCACACCTGTTGCTCTTTGGGCTACACCAAATAGGGTCTTCACCCAAAGGTCTCCATTTTCTTTAACGATATATTTCCGCTTGTAATTACTCACAATGAAGGGAATAGCCACAATAAGCCCACAAAAAGTAGATACCTCTTTAACAAAGAGATATGTAGCGCATATAAAAACAAGAATAACAAATATTCCCCACTTCTCAACAGTAGTCATCCCTTTTGATTTGAATATCTTTTCCATAAATACAAGGTTAATTTGTAAACTGCCTGCAAGTTAATAAAAACCTCCCTTATCTGCACAAAAGAATTACCCTTTCTTTGCCTTTCTCACTAAAATACATACCTTTGTTTGCAGCAATTCTAAACAACTTGCGTCTAATAAACAAAAACTATTCGGAAACGAACGAAGCAAAAGATACATGAAACTAACCAACGCACTTCAAACGCTGTTATTTTCCACTATCATCCTTTTCGGCGGCACAGCCTGCGACAACGAAAACGATGAACGCATCTCCTCTACGGGAGAGGTCCTCATAGAAGGTGACCAAAACTCCATAGAAATCCCGATGACCAGGACCAACTGGAAGGTAGCTTCAGTTACTTATCCGGACGGAGGCATCATGTCGGACGAAAACGGTTATCCTGTACAACTGGAAGGTATGGGTACTGTACGGTTCCATTGGGGGTATATTATTCGCGATAAAGCCGACGCGCTGGCCATACAATTAGAAGATAACTTCGAAGGAAGGGAACGCGGAATGATTATCAACCTGAGCACCTCCAAAGGACTATATTCGGAACGAATTGTTGTCCGGCAGAAGGAGTGCACCAACTTCTACCGGATAGAATCCCTCGTCTATCATCTGGAAGAAGGCGACGGAGTACAAGATATAGGAACAAAACCCTGGGGAATCAACTGGATAGATAAATCTACAGATGAGGAAGAAACCAGAAAAATATCCCTCTATCCGTACAGCAATGCCTATGTGACACATGACTTCGAATGTAATGCTTCGGAGCCTTTCCAGAATTGGTTTTTCCAGGAAGAAAAGAGCTATGTGGATATGCCGGAAGACATCGTAAATGGAAAGATTATCTTCGAAAAAGAAAAAAGGCTATTCACCTGCAGAAGCATTTACCACAGCGAGCTAAGGGAAGTAAGCTTTGAGAAAGACTTGGTAACCCTAAAGAAAAATGCATATCGTGCCGATATCTATTACAAGCGCTTACTGGTGAGCTACACCCTGACCTTGACAAGGTCGGGCAACGACACAAAGAAAGTCATCCGGGGAAAACTGTTGAAGGAATACCCCTATGACTGTTCACCGATACGTCACGAAGTCACCGACCTGACAGGCGATGAATAAACGGCAGTTTTTCCACAATCTCCTCCCGACTCACGGTAGGAGGTTGCCCCTCCATCAGCTTACGACACACCAAGCCACCCACCTTCAATGCATCTTCCTCTGATGCAAAAGGTACTCTCCTACCAATGGCGGGTATATAAGGTTGATAAATCAGCGTGTCTTCCTGGTGAAGCACCACATACCCATAACCACCAACCACCTGCACCGGACGGCAGGCAAACTCTCTGCTACCGGCACTCTTGCGACCGGAGCAACAAGAAAGGCATACCGCCACGACGGACAGTACACCTAACTTCACAATAAACATCAGCTTCATATAAACAATATGCAAAAACACTAATCGACCTCTTCCTGTTCGTAAGGCAAGAGTTCATAAACATCATCAAAATAGCTGGTTCCCGAGGCACCCGTCAGTACAAAACCACGCCTGCCCGTAGAGAAGGAAACTGCATAAGCGCGTGACGAAGCCCCGGAACTGACATTATGCACATTCGTCATCGGCGTAAAGTCATCATCAGAATCACCAAACCATAAATCCTGGTCGGGGTCGTATATCCAATAATCACTGGTCACACCGCTACGGCTTCCGGAAGCAAGATACCCCTTACCGTCTATGACGAAAGACACAGCACCCAAACGCGTAATGGCATAATCATCGTCATAGTCCTCGTCATCATTCGTATCGGCAATATCACGCAACTGTTTCCAGTTAGTACCATCAAATCTCCACAAGTCATCTACCAAGGTACTATTGTTCTGCCCACAACAGATATAAGCTACGTCGTCTATAACGAAAGCCGTAGCGTAGTAACGCTTATATCCACCGAATCCGTTCACTATCTCCCACTGTTGCCCGCTTGGAGCATTAGGATTGAAACGATAGAAATCTTTCAGGGAATTATCATTATATCCCGTGCCCACATATCCGTAGCCTCCTATGGAAAAAGCCAGTGCGCCATAGCGTGCACCGCCGCCGAAGTCATCCTTCTGTGTCCAGGTATCCGTATCAGGGTCATACTCCCACGTGTCTGCCAGATTGGTGGACTCATTCTTTTGAACACCGGTAGTGATGTATCCTTTACCATTCAGAGCAAACGAAGTAGCGCTGTGGCGACCCTGTGCTGCATCGGGCATATCGGCGCATTGTGTCCAGTAGTCACCATCCATGTCATACATCCAAAGGTCTTTCAGGTATGTCTTGTTCGTTCCACGGAGCCCGGAGCACAGATAGCCTTTATTATCTATAGTGAAACTACTGGCATATCCTCGTGCAACACCGTCCAGGTCCGACCTTCTCATCCATACACCCTGCGTGTATTCATCGTCGTCCGTGCAACTGCCGGCCAGGTATCCAACCGCCAACAGTATCATTCCAAATAATAGTCGATTCATCTTTTCTTAAAACTTATTTTTTGATTACTATGATTTTGGTAGCAAATGTAGACCACAGGTCATACATCAACAAAAAGAACCGACAAACAGCATGAAATTTCCGGTAAATACCTTCACCGACAAAACCTGCCCGATTACCGATTTTAATAGGAAGACATGGAAGATTCATTTTCCTTTGCAACTCTAAAAACAACAACGATGAAAAAATTATTGTATAGCCTGATTGCAATGCTCACTGCCGTCTGTGCCTGTCAGGACGAAAATTCGAAATTAGGACAAAGCCTGGTGGACAGCTCCTTTTACAATGTATATGCAGATACCTGCACGGTGGACATCAGCACCATCCTCATGGACTCCATAGAAACTAGGGGAGACACCATCTGCCAACTGGGACGCTACAGAGACGATTCATGGGGAGAAGTCTCTGCTGCCTACTATGCCGAGTATTCCACTAATAGTTTCACCCCCGACGAAGACTACAGTTACAGTTTCGACTCACTTGTGCTGAGAATGACACATACCGGTCACTTCTGGGGAGACACCCTGACACAACAACACATCTCTGTCTACCGGCTGAAACAGCCCATCATACTGGAAGATGACGACGACTTATATAACAATACCGTCCTGCCCGCAGAAAGCACTCCCCTGTTCAGCTTCACTTTCAGCCCGCGCCCCGGAAGAAAGAAAGAGTTGGAAATACGTCTGCCCGACGAGTTGGGAAAAGAACTGCTGAACGACCTTATCAATGAAGAAGAGTACTTCGACACTCAGGATAAGTTCAAAGAGAAATTCCCCGGTCTGGCTTTCATTGCCGAAAACAGTGGAGAGTGCATCACCGGATTCATGGTGAACGACTCGTCCATGACCATCACCCTGCACTACCAGGAAATCACCAATCTGCGCACAGAGAAGGAACTTACTTTCACTGTAAACAAGGATTATGCCTACACCGGCCTCCGCACCGACCGCACCGGTACTCCCCTCGCCACAATGACAAGCGGGATAGAAAATCTCATCCACTCTAACAACATGAATATGCGAGCCTACATGCAGGGACTGACGGGGTTCTACAACCAGATAGAATTTCCGCACCTGAACAACTTGCTGGATGCGGGAGATATTGTCTCCATAGAAAAAGCCACACTCTATCTCTACCCGCTGAGCCAAAGCTATAATAAGATAAATCAACTGCCGGAAGACATACGCCTCTACATCACGGACGAAAACAACGTGCTGGAAGATTACGTGTATGGCAGTGACGGTGTAACGGTGCAGACCGGAAACCTGACCGTGGACGATATGTTCTGGCGGGATACCTATTATTCTTTTGACGTGACCGAGTTCATACGCAACAACTTCGGCACATGGGGCATAAGGCGGCAAAAGTTACTGCTGGGTCTGCCGGACAATGAAATGGCAACTACTTTCAACCAGATAATCTTCACCAACGACCCCTCACAGGAGAGACAATGCAGATTAGATATCAGATTTAAAATATACAACGAACAATGAAACGACACCATCGGATTTACTTCGTTCTGTGCAGCCTGTGCACGGCAAGCCTCTCTGCCATAGCCCAGAACACCACCAGCCTGCCCACCTCCATGTATGGAGTGGGCGAACTGAGCGCCAGCGACGGCGGACGTTATGCCGGCATGGGCAACATAGGCATCGCCCTGAACCGTACCGGATTCCAGAATACCCTGAACCCTGCCGCTATCACCCGGATGGATAGCACCTGCTTCACATTCGACGTCGGGGCATCAGCCTCTTACGCCCGTTATTCTTTCCAGAATGAGCATAGCTCCAGTGCTACGGGCAATCCCAACCGTTTCAGCATGGGTTTCCGCGTCCTGCCGCGTTGGTATGCCATAGTGGGTGCTTCACCCTACAGCAGCGTGGGCTACGTCATCCAGACCGAAGAGACAGTGGAAGGAATGCCCGGAAGCTATGCATATTCCTTATTTGAAGGAACAGGAGGGTTGTATCGCTGTTACGTCACCAATGCCTTTGCACTGACTAACCGGTTGTCCGTAGGTGTAAACCTGGGTATGATACTGGGGACAGTGACTCAGAGCGAAACGCAAGAAAGCGCCATCGTGGAGTATGAATCTTCCAAACGTGCCTTTCATGTAGATTTCGGAGCACATTATGAGTTCGCCACCGGCAAGCAGACGTGGGCGGCAGGACTGACATTCGCCCCTTCCCTACCCATCAACCATGACAACAACCTGACCTATAGCAACTCTTCCACCAGCGAAGGCCTCAACAAGGATTATCATAGCCGGAAGCAGTATCTGCCCATGCACATCGGCACCGGAATATCGATGACTACCGAGCGCTGGGTGATGACTGCCGACTACAATTATATGGACTGGAGCCGCAACACATCGTCCAATAAGTCCATGAAGTACGAAAACCAGCATAAGCTGAATATAGGAGGAATTTACATCACCAATCCACGCCTGCCCCGCTCCACGGAGTTAATGGGTGGAGTGGGTTTCAGCAATTCGTATATTAATCTGAAAGATGGAAAAATGCACTATCTGGAAGTCAGCGCAGGGGCAAGCTTTCCCATCCGGTATTCTTATCTTTCATTGGGGGCCACGTGGCGGAAACAAGTAAACTCACGTAGCAGTCTGATGCAGGAAAGCCGCTTTAGTGTGAATCTGAATATTACGTTCGGAGAAAGGTTGGCAAAGTCGAAGCTAAGATAGAAGGGGGTAACACCTAAGCTTTTTCCCAGGCATTCCTATCGTTTTTTCTGCCGAAGTTTAACTCCTTTTTATTAGGGATATGAATCAGTTACGAGCTACAGGCTACAAGCTACAAGTGCCTTTCGGAACATAGCGCAGCTACTTGTAGCTTGTAGCCCGTAGCTCGTAACTTTATTCCTTTCTGCACCGTGATGAGTTATCTTCCTTCATCTTATAAGCGTATAGTTGTTTCCTTTCGTGGAAATTCTATTTTCCCCAAATGGTAACTTCATTTACATGCCGAGGTAAAAGCCGTTACATACCGAGGTAAAGACCGTTA
>NZ_CAJLKP010000025.1 GCF_905207245.1 uncultured Bacteroides sp.
TAATGCCAGCCTGTTGAATATATTCCTCAGCTCATCCACGGAGTCCTGATAGAACCGTATATGTGCCACCCACAAATATATATAAGTGCATATAATAAAGGAATGCGCCATAGCGATAGAAAATGAGTGCTACACAGCTTAACGCATTTCAAGTGTCCGACAAAAAAAAGGTTGGTAGTATTAATAATTAAATAAAGTATGGAAATGAAAGGATTAGATGAATTATTTATTGTGGCCTGGATGCTGTTCGGCATCCTATTAACTCCGCTTTTTTTTATAGCTTTCGACTTGTGGGCTGGCATTAGAAAAGCAAAACAACGTTGTGAGAAAATTTCAAGTGACGGCTGGAAACGTACGGTTAATAAAGTAGCGAGATATTATAATGCCTTGCTTGCGTTGGTCGTTGTTGATTGTATGCAGATGGCCGGTGTCTGGTATCTGGATAATTACTATGACTATCATATACCCATTTTCCCATTTATCACCCTCTTGGGAGCTTTCGGCGTGGCAGCCATAGAGGTTAAATCCATTTACGAGAAAGCAGACGAGAAGGAACGCAAGGAGATGAAACAAGTAGCTGCATTGGCTACCGAGATAGCGAAGCACAAGGCTGATCCGACAGAGATAGCACAGGCGGTAGTGGAATATATGAATAAAAGTAAGGAGGAAAAGAAATGAGAGTATTGGTTGACAATGGCCACGGTGAGAATACTCCGGGCAAGTGCTCACCGGACGGAAGGTTAAGAGAGTGGTCCTATACAAGAGAGATTGCCGATATGGTTATTTTCGGCTTACGTAAAAAAGGTGTTGATGCTGAACGGATCGTGAAAGAAGATACAGACGTTCCTTTGTCTGAGCGATGCAGGCGGGCGAATGATATCTATAAAGAGACAGGAAAGAAAGCTATACTTGTTTCTATCCATTGCAATGCGGCCGGTTCCGGTGCTAACTGGATGAATGCAAGAGGATGGAGCGTTTTCGTTTCTAATAATGCATCAGGTAATAGCAAGAAGTTGGCTGAATGTTTGGCTGAAGTAGCAGAATGTATTCCGATACCGGTTCGTAAGCCAATACCCGACCAATCGTATTGGCAGCAGAACCTTGCTATTTGCCGGGACACGAATTGTCCGGCCGTGCTCACTGAGAATTTCTTTCAGGATAACAAGGAGGATGTAGAATACCTTTTATCCACAGAAGGTAAACAGACAGTTGCGCAGATTCATATTGATGGTATCGTTAAATATCTGGGCTTATGAAAAAGCTACCTTGGATATTAGTCATGTTGCTGGTGATAGCTTGTGTGGCGACCAGGTTCCGTCCGCATGAGCCTCTCCCGGCAGAAATACATACCGAAACGAAGGTAAAGACTATTGTAAAGGTTGATACGTTACTTATCTCGCCGCCTATGGCTCCTCTGTTAGTTTTCCAGCTAACAGACACTATTCGTATTGGTGATACGGTAGTTTATCGTGAACAGGCTTATTATGAGGATAGTCTTTACCGGGCATGGGTGAGCGGATATCGGCCGAGATTGGATAGTTTGATGGTATTTCCGAAGACGGTGTATCGAACGGTTACGAATGACATCTACCATACTATTGTACCGAAGAAGAAAAGATGGGGATTGGGTTTGCAGGCAGGATATGGTTATCCGGGAGGGTTGTATGGCGGCGTAGGTGTTAGTTATAACTTGTTCATGTGGTGAATATCTGCCTCGGCTTTTTCTTTAAATGAAAATCCCCGTAGCGGCTCAACTACGGGGATAGTGTCAAATAACAAAATATCAATACGAGATATTAAGTGAGCCTATTTTTTTAGAAATGTCTTGCAAAGCATTATTGAATGTTTGCAATTCTTCGTTTGTAAAACGGGCAGGTCTCCCGTTTACTATATTCCCATTTAATCTTTGATAAAGCCATGCCCGGCTCTTATTAAAGTATTTCTTTGCCAAATAGCTAAGGGAAACGATCTCCGCAACTTCTTGCAATTGCAGTTTTATTGCATTTTCTTCAATAACATTCAACTCCTTATCAATGTTCTGTAGACGTTCAGACACAAAGTCAGCAATAACTTTTTTGTCTTCTTCTGAGTTGTACCGTGATGCTATATCTCTCACTTTATCGTAGAACTCCGGTGAATCTGTGCCTAATAATGGCTTTAGAGTTAGTAATTCTTCTTTTAGTGTCATAAGTTTATAGTTTTATGCCATCCCCGTAGGGATGGCTTGTTTTTACTTCTTTTTTTCTAACTCTGCTAAGATTTTGTCTATTGTAAGTATCCGGTCTAATCTTTTATCTATCTCCTTTTCTTGGTTCGTCCCGGTCACTTCTGAAATAAACCTTAGCTGGTCTAGCTCTTTTTTAAGGAATGCCCTCTGTATTAGCAAATCCTTTTTAATTTGTTCATTACTCATATTGTTACTTTTGTTATTTGACATCGCAAAGATAATAATCATTTGGTTATTGCGCAAGCTTTTAAGTGATTATTTTTCTTTTATACCTTATTATATACTACATCATCGCCATCATTTGCATCTGATTTCTCATCTCAATATATGGCTTGAATACTTCTGGGTCGTTTACGTAGTCTATTACCCGGCGTATTGCCGCATCAGCCTGGTACTGTTTTACCCGGACATAAGAATTGATGGTGATTCCTGTTTTGATGGAATGCCCGAGGCAGTACTCTATGATAGGATAGGGGATACCTATTTCAGCCGCAAATTGGGCGAATGTTTTGCGAGCAGAGTAATAGGTCAGACTACCTTTAATATTAAGCTCTTTGGCCAAAAGCTTGAGGCACTTGTTGATGTAGCATTGCAAGTTCTTGGAAGTATATTTGTAGTTAAACTCCAGTAGTCCATTTTGCCCTATATACCTATTTAATATATAGGCAGCTTCCGGGCAAATGCTAATTTTGATTTTCCGGTTCTTCTTCTTGTGTTCGCTACTCTTTTGACGTATATAGCTGATTTCTTCCTCTGAGAAGTCTATTTGTATAAGGTCAGCGAAGTTCATTCCGCCGAGGTAAAATGAAACCAGAAACATATCTTTGGCCAATGTCAGTTGCCGGCTGTGCAATACGTCTGCATTGATAATCTTCCTGACTGCCTCGACGGGAATGTCTAATTCCCGATGTTCTGGGCTTGGAATAGTGGTGTAAGCAAATGGATGTTTATCGCATCGGAGTAAACCGAGTTTTATAGCTTCATTTACCCGGGCTTTGATGTGGCATAATCTGATCTGTCGGCCGCCATCAGTATGCCCGTGCAGTTTCATCCATCGGTCAAAGTGTTCAACGGTGATGTGATTCATGATGACCATAGGCACATCACCTTCTGCCGCATCAAACACCTTCATGGTATCTTCCATCATTTTGGCGTAGCTTTCCCGACCCTCTTCCCGGATTTCTTTTATTCGTTGGCGCATGAATTCATTGAAGGTGCGTACATCAGGTACGGCCGTATCTTGTTTGATGAGTATAGCTTTGATTTGCTTGGCTGAATAGTAATCGATATTATCGATATACTGTAATCGTTCTTTATACTTTTTGAGTTCAAAAAGTAGGCGCTTATTTACCATCGCCGCATCATTACGGGCGACAACTTTACCGTTGTACCATTGACAAGCATCGTCAAGCTGATACTCTGTTTTGATGTATTCTCTACTATTTTTGGAGTAGATACAAATGAAAATTGGGAACTTCCCCGCTTTCGTGGGTTTTGATGTGAAAATTGTTAGTGATAATGCTGCCATAATGCTATAAATTTTAAATCGCCAATTTTCCACACTTTTTCCACACTGTTTGACCTGTGGGCAGGAAACGAACGATTTTTTTTATAGCCTAAAGCTAAAAAGAAAACGGTGTAAGTATCTGTTTCTAAGATAAATACACCGTCTGTTTCAAAGAGCCGCTAGCCAGACTTGAACTGGCGACCTACGCGTTACGAATGCGTTGCTCTACCAACTGAGCTATAGCGGCAGTAACTTTTCGTTTACGGGGTGCAAATTTACAGCTTTCTTCGAAACTACGAAAAGAAAAGAAGAATTTTTTGAGAAAATCTTTCTTACTGCCATTCTATATATTTATTCTGTCATTTTTTCTTTTGAAATAATTGTTTTATCGATATAAATAATACATCTTTGCAGATACTTTTGTCAATCTAAAATCTGACAATAAATATGAATCTAAGAATTTATTATAAAAATTTCTCATCCCGTATCGCTTCAAGATGGACTATTTTGGCTATTGATGTCTGTTTAGTGATGATTTCTATGCTTTTAGCATGTATTCTTCAATTAGGGATATCGTCTATAGTATACAAGATGTCATTGTATGTGTGGATGATTTTTTTCTCTTTGATTTGTAATCTGTGTTTCTTTTCTGTCTTTTGCACATATGTCGGAGTTATTCGCTTTTCTTCATTTGTGGATATTTACAGGGTGTTTATTTCTCTTACGATAAGCTATGGAATACTAGGTATTGGGAATTTTTGTTGGTCGGTTTTTGGATTGGGAGAAACATTGCCTAATGGGATTATCTTCATTGCATATATTCTTAATTTTACATTTATGGTGTGTTTGCGCATTCTGGTGAAGATGCTGCATGAAGCTTTATCTTTTGATAACAGACATTGCGTGAATGTGTTTATTTATGGGTTTCGTGGGACTGGGGTAAATATAGCTAAATCTATGCGTGTGAACCGGAATAATCATTATCGTGTATGCGGTTTTATTTCTGATGAGCCGTGGATGATAGGTAAACACACGATGGGATGTAGGGTGTATGCTAACGATGATACATTATTCGGACATCTGAAAAAGAAGAATGTGCAAACGATTGTTGTAGCACCGGACAAACTGGCGGATTTGGAATCATCTGGTACGACGAGACGGATGTTAGCAGAAGATATTAATGTGATGACTGTTCCCCCCTTGAGTGATTGTCTGAATGATGGAATAATAAAAGATATACATATAGAAGATTGGCTTCGTCGTGAGGCGATTCAGGTTGATATTCGTAAAATAGCGGCATATGTTGAAGGACATCGGGTTATGATAACGGGTGCTGCCGGCGCGGTGGGGCAGGAAATTGTACGTCAGTTGGCTGCGCTTAATCCGTATCAATTGATATTGGTTGATCAGGCAGAATCTCCTTTATATGATATTCAATTAGAGTTGTCGGATAACTGGAAAAATCTTGAGGTGCGGGTGCTAGTGGCTGATGTTGCGAATTATAGTCGCATAGAAGCTATCTTTAAACAGTATATGCCACAGTTGGTGTTTCATGCTGCATCTTATAAGAATATTTCTATGCTGAATGATTATGTTACTGAAGCTGTTCAGGTTAATGTGGCAGGAACTAAGAATGTTGTAGAACTGGCGATGAAGTATAGAGTCTGTAAATTTGTGATGATTTCTACCGATCATGCATTTTCTCCGGTTCATGTAATGGGATATAGTAAACGTGTGGCGGAGATTTATATTCAAGCTCTTTCTCAAAAGATAGCGAAGGAAGGGCTTGCTACTAAATTATTTATAATTCGTTTTGCCGATGTGTATCCGGATGCTCCCCGTAGCCTGATGACATTGTCGGAAGCTTGTCAGTTGATATTGGAAGTGGGGAGTCTTGGGGAAAATGGTGATGTATATGTGTTTGAAGATGAAGCGGTGTCGGATGTTGAGTCTACATGCTGTGCGAAAGTGAAAAGAAGTAAGGAGACTATTGCTGGGACTGACACTGTATGTAAGCAGGTTACTTCTTTGGTTGAAAATTGTGAATCGTGTGAAGCTCTGACAATAATTAACGAAATGAAAAAAATAATTTCAAGCAGTGAGGGATATTAAATAGAGGTCTGAGGTGTTGATAGAGACTGTTTTAAATTCTTTTTCCAAAATTTAGATGTAAAATAAATGGGCGTTATGAAATAATATGCTACCTTTGTGCCCGATTTAAATTAATTATTAGAATTCTAAATATTAGTCCAATACTTATGCGCAGATTAATAACATTCTTTTTCTTAATTTTCATCCTATCTGGGGTGGCTATGGCCCAACAGATGTCGGATGAACAAGTTATTCAATATGTAAAGGAAGCAAATAAAAGTGGAAAATCCCAGAAACAAATATCCACAGAGCTGTTGCGTAGGGGAGTAACCAAGGAACAGGTTACCAGAATACAGCAGAAATATTCGGGAAATCAAGCTACCGAAAAAAATACTGATGTATCTACACAACTACGCCAACGTACTCTTGTTGATGGAAATGTTTCCCGGAGAGGAACCTCAGTTGGTGATTTATCCGAATCGGAATTGTCTGATAATTCTTTTGATTTGAAACCAGATAGTAGTGCTATTGCAAGAAGAACTACTTCCCAGATATTTGGTCATGATTTATTTACTAACAGAAACTTGACATTCGAACCTAGTATTAACTTGGCTACTCCGGTAAATTATCGTTTAGGACCAGGTGATGAAGTTATTATTGATATTTGGGGGGCTTCAGAGAATACAATTCGTCAGAGCATTTCGCCTGAAGGTACTATCCTTGTCAGTGGTTTGGGACCTGTTCAGTTGAGCGGAATGACAGTTAAAGATGCTAATGCATATCTGCAACGTGAATTCTCAAAGATATATTCCGGAATATCCGGTAATGAACCTAATTCCCAAATAAAGTTAACTTTAGGGGACATCCGAACTATACAGATTAATATAATGGGTGAGGTTGCTGTTCCCGGAACCTATACATTATCCTCATTTTCTTCTGTATTTCATGCTTTGTATCGTGCCGGTGGCGTTAATGAGATAGGTAGCTTGCGTAGTATTAAGGTAATTCGCGATGGTAAAACGGTTGCTGACCTTGATGTATATGACTACTTAATGAAAGGTAAAATGAAGGATGATATACGTCTTCAGGAAGGGGATGTGATTATTGTTAATCCTTATGAATCTTTAGTGAGAATTACCGGTAAAGTAAAACGTCCTATGTTTTATGAAATGAAACCAACTGAGACAGTTGCTACTATCTTGGATTACTCAGGTGGTTTTACCGGAGATGCTTATAAGAAAGCAGTCCGCATCATACGCAAGAGTGGACGTGAACATCAGGTGTATAATGTTGATGAGATGGATTATTCTATTTTCCGTTTGGATGATGGAGATTCAATCTCTGTGGATGGCGTTTTGAAGCGTTTTGAAAATCGTGTGGAAATTCGTGGTGCTGTTTATCGTGCCGGATTATATGAATTGAGTGGTACGGTGAATACAGTAAAACAATTGATAAAGAAAGCTGAAGGTGTGAGAGGGGATGCTTTCCTGAATCGTGTACTCTTGGATCGTGAACATGAGGATTTATCTCATGAGATTATTGCGATTGATTTGGCTGGTGTGCTAAAAGGAACTGTTGCTGATATTCCTCTACAGAAAAACGATATTCTGTATATACCAAGTATCAATGATCTAAAAGAAGAAGAGACTATTTCTATCCATGGTGAAGTGGCAAATCCGGGTACATTCCTTTTCTCAAATAAGATGACCATAGAAGATATGCTTATTCAGGCTGGTGGATTATTGGAAACAGCAGCAACGACTAAGGTGGATGTGACCCGCCGTATTAAAGACCCTAAGAGTACTTCTTTTAGCAGTGTTTTGGGAAAGACCTTTACCTTTGATATTAAGGATGGTTTGGTCGTTGGTGGAGAAGAAAATTTTTATTTGGAACCATTTGATGAAATATATGTTCGTAAAAGCCCTGCGTATCGTAAACAGCAGAATGTAGTTATTGCAGGTGAAGTTCTTTTTGGTGGTAATTATGCTTTGATGAAAAAGAATGAACGTTTATCCGACTTGGTTTCAAAAGCTGGTGGAGTAACTCCGGATGCTTATGTAAAAGGAGCTCGTTTGATTCGTAAAATGACAGAAGAAGAACAACGCCGCCAAGCTGATGCTGTCCGGATGGCGCAGATGGGAGAAGGTAAAGACTCTATTTCTGTCGAAAAATTGAATATATCGGATACTTATACTGTGGGTATTAATCTGGGAAAAGCTATAGCTAATCCGGGAAGTGATTTTGATTTGGTGTTGCGTGAAGGAGATATTCTGTTTATTCCTGAGTATATAAATACAGTGAAAATTAGTGGAGCGGTTATGTATCCTAATACTGTATTATATAAGAAGGGCGAAAGCTTACGTTTCTATATCAATCAGGCTGGTGGTTATGGAAATTTGGCTAAGAAGAAGAAAGCTTATGTTGTATATATGAATGGTACGGTATCCCGTCTGAAAGCCCGAGATAGTGCGGCTATAGAACCGGGATGTGAAATAATAGTTCCGAGTAAAGAAGAAAAGAAACGGATGAGTACAGCTGAAATATTGGGTATGGGTAGTACAACTGCTTCCATTGCTGCTATGATTGCAACCATGGTTAACCTCTTTAAGTAAATAGAAGTTATGAGTGAAGAAAACAAACCGAATACAACTCTTCAACAGCCTGAAGAGCAGGAAATAGATTTGATTGAACTTGCTCAAAAGGTATGGGCAAGCAGGAAACTGGTCTTCAAGGCATGTGGATATGCTGTGTTGGTAGGGCTGGTTGTAGCATTCAGTATCCCGAAAGAATACTCTACGAGTGTAACGCTGGCACCAGAAACAGGAGGTAAATCTGGTGGTGGCAGTATGGGGGCATTGGCAGCTATGGCAGGTATCAATTTAGGAAGTTCCAGCGGGGAAGATGCACTTTCACCGGAACTTTATCCTGATATTGTAAGTTCAACTCCTTTTTTGATTGAGCTCTTCGATGTAAAAGTGAAAGACCAGAAGGATAAGATTGACACTACTCTTTATACATATTTGGATGAGTATCAACGTGGGCCTTGGTGGGGTGCCATTACTTCGGCCCCTTTTAAAGCACTGGGGTGGGTGATGTCTTTGTTTAAAGATAAGGAAGAAGAAGGTGGAACTGCTAAAGCAGATCCATTCAGGCTAACTAAAGATGAAGCTGCAATTGCAGATGCATTGAGTAAGCGTATTTCTGTTTCTGTTGATAAGAAAACGGGTGTTACGACTTTGTCGGTTACTATGCAGGATCCTTTGATTTCTGCTTCATTGACGGATACAGTGATGCGTTGTTTGCAGAACTATATTACCGATTATAGAACAAATAAAGCACGCCATGATTTAGCTTTTACAGAGAAACTCTATAAAGAAGCTAAAGATAATTATACTACTGCACAAGCTAAATATGCATCTTTTGTAGATGCCAACCAAAATATAATTTTGTTAAGCTATCGTGCGGAGCAGGAGCGCTTGCAAAATGAAATGAATTTGGCATATAATGTATATACTCAAGTTGCTCAACAGTTACAGATGGCTAAAGCTAAGGTACAAGAAATTACTCCGGTATATACAGTTGTGCAACCAGCATCGGTACCCTTGCGTGCTGCAAAACCCAATAAATTTATGATTTTGATTGGTTTTATTTTCTTAGCTGGGGTAGGTAGTGTAGGTTGGATTTTATTTGTTAAGGACTTATTGAAAGGATGGAAAAAGCAAACAACAATATGATGATGGATGAAAATGCGCGTTGCTGGTATATTTTGTATACAGCACCAAGATCGGAACGTAAATTGATGCGGCATTTGAATGTTGCCGGATATAAGACTTATTGTCCTATGCAAACAATTTATGTGAATTGGAATGGAAAAACAAAGGAAATTATTGTTCCTTTTTTCTCCGGTTGTGTTTTTGTAGAAGGAGATTTGAAAGCTATGGCTTCTGTCGTGGTCTCTCAAAAAGCGGCTTTCTTAGTGAATGCTGACGGTAAAGAGCTTTCTATTGTGTCGGATAAGGCAAATCTTCCTGGGAAGTTTGCCCAATTATTTAAATAGTGTGATGAAGCTGATTTCAGACGAACTCTTGGATAGTGTTACTCGTGAGGCGCAAGAGAATCCTCGTCTGCGCATGAATTATAATTTTCATACGTCATTGGATGCCCCCATCCATCGCTTGCTTAATGCATTGGAGCCGGGAACTTATCTTCCACCTCATCGCCATGCGGATAAGGAGGAAACTTATCTCGTGTTGCGAGGAAGTCTCTTGGCATTCTTTTATGACGACTTGGGTAATGTGACTGAAAAAGTTAATTTGAATCCGTCAGCCGGAGTTTATGGGCTAGAAATTCCTTCCGGTACATGGCACAGTATCATCGCTTTGGAATCAGGTACTGTAATTTTTGAAATAAAAAGTGGGCCTTATCAACCACTTCCTCTTGAGGATATTGCATCGTGGGCACCCGCACCCTCCGACTTGGAAGGTGCGGCTATATATATGAAACGGATGTTGGAGGTCTAATTCTGCTAATTAACACCTTCAAACATCCGGCTTCGTGCTAGCATGCAAGCACCCACAATGCCGGCTTTATCTTTTAATTTAGAGGTTGTAATAGCTGAGTCTTTATTTACGAGGTTTAGAGAATACTTTCGCACTGCCGTTTTTATGGGTTGAGTGATGTAGTCTCCGGTCAAAGACAATGTTCCTCCTATAATGACTAATTCGGGATTAAAGATATTTATAAGTCCTGCTATTTGTTTGCCTAGTTTCTGCCCGATTTCTTCTACAATTTCAATACATAGGAGATCTTCCTTGTTTACTGCACCAATAATCTCATCCAGTGTTAATGGATTTTCCATATTTATTCGGTTGGATAAAATGGAATTCTCTCCTTTAAGTATACGTTCTGATAAAGTGCGATGTAATGCTGATCCGGAAGCTTCTGTTTCCAAACAACCTTTTTTGCCACAATGGCAAATGATTTCATTATCGAATGCATTGACATGCCCAAACTCTCCTGAAAATCCGGATTTTCCTTTATAGATTTTTCCATCGATAATGATACCTATTCCTAATCCCCAACTGATATTTACAAAGATGATGTCTTTCTCTCCTTTTACACACCCTTGCATATATTCTCCATAAGTCATAGCACGGGTATCATTATCGATGGTTACGGTATAGTTCAATCTTTCACTTAATACATCTGCAAGCGGGCGTTCCTCAAAGTTGAATTGGCTGAAGCTATATCCGGATTCAGGATTTACCCGGCCTGATACATTTACATTGATGTTCAATATCTTTTCGGTATCAATGGTAAGTTTCTTGATAAAGTTGAGAATAAGGTTACAGAGTTCATTCATTCCCTCCAAAGAATTTTCAAAGATATATGGAATATCCATCTTAAGCTCTACCATGTCTCCTTTGAAGTTGATTAATCCGATGTTAATAGAAAACTTCTTTATATCTACTCCAATGAAGTATCCTGATTGAGGGTTTAAACCATATAAATGTGGATGGCGTCCCCCACTTGTTTCTAACTTCCCATAGTCATTGATATAACCTTCTTCAAACATTTCGCCAATTAGTTTTGTAACTGTGGGAATGCTCAAATCTAGCTCTTTTGATAGATCAGGGATTGTAGAACTACCATTATATATATAATAGGTAATAATCCTTTTTTTTATGAGGGCATTTTTAGACCCCATTTCTATTTCTTTTAGGAATTGCTGGTACATATTTCTTTGATAATTTCATTATTGCTCACAAATATAATTAAAATATTTATTAAGTTCAATCTTTGTGGATGAAAAGAATCTTATTTCCTCTTTTGTTTTAGTTGAAAATCATTATATCATTCTTTTCTCTTTTTTATATTTAGTTCATGCTTCTTCTCTATTCTATCCCCATTATTAATTTAATTATATGGTGTTATATAATTAAAATATAGGTAATGATAGATTTTAATAATAAAATAATTAATTATCTATTGTTTATTTAATAAATATCTATATATTTGCATCGTGTTATAGATATAATAACCTTATTTGTAATAAAGGTTAAACTTGAGGACTAGTAAGTTAACCTTTGTATATAATACAAGAGAAAGAGCTATGGAAACAAATAGTCGCAGAAGTTTTATTAAAAGAGCCGTATTGACAGGAGCTTCCGCTTTGGTAGCTCCCGGACTGTTGGCAACTGAGGGGAGAGAAAGCACATCTTCCTTTTCAGTAATCAAGAATAAAGCAGATTCTAATGGATTTATTATTCCTAAGGATAATGGATTAAAGATTACGGGAACTTTCTTAGATGAAATCTCTCATGATATTCCTCATCAGAATTGGGGCGAAAAGGAGTGGGAGCAAGACTTCCGTAATATGAAAAATATTGGAATTGATACTGTTATCATGATTCGTTCCGGTTACCGTAAGTTCATAACCTATCCTTCTAAGTATTTGCTAGGTAAAGGATGCTATATGCCGTCTGTTGATTTGGTTGATATGTATCTTCGCTTAGCAGAGAAGTATCAGATGAAATTTTACTTTGGCTTATATGATTCTGGTAAATATTGGGATACAGGTGACTTATCTTGGGAAATAGAGGATAATAAATATGTGATTGATGAGGTTTGGAAATTGTATGGCGAAAAGTACAAGAGTTTTGGAGGGTGGTATATCAGTGGTGAAATCAGCCGTAAGACCAAAGGGGCTATTGATGCTTTTCGTACAATGGGCAAGCAATGTAAAGATGTCTCTGCTGGTTTACCAACTTTTATTTCTCCTTGGATTGACGGAAAGAAAGCTGTAATGGGAACAGATAAATTAACTAAGGAAGATGCTGTTTCTGTTCAGGAGCATGAAAGAGAGTGGAATGAAATATTTGATGGAATTCATGATGTGGTAGATGCTTGCGCTTTTCAGGATGGACACATTGATTATGATGAGTTAGACGCTTTTTTCGCTGTTAACAAGAAACTGGCAGATAAATATGGAATGAAGTGTTGGACAAATGCAGAAACATTTGATCGTGATATGCCAATTAACTTTCTGCCGATAAAGTTTGATAAACTCCGAATGAAGTTAGAAGCAGCTAAAAGAGCCGGGTATGATAAAGCCATAACTTTTGAATTTTCTCACTTTATGAGTCCGCAATCAGCTTATCTGCAGGCAGGGCATCTCTATGATAGATATAAAGAATACTTTAATATCAAATAATATGAAACATTTATTGAGATATTTATTTGTTTGTTACCTCTGTACTCTTGGCATGAGTGTGATGGCTCAATCGGTTACAGATGTTGAGGGACAGGTAAAATGCCAAGGTAAAGGGTTGCCTGATGTTGTAGTGACAAACGGTTTTGATTGTGTATTGACAGATTCGGAAGGCAGATATATATTGCCATATCACCGGGATGCACGTTTTGTATATGTAACGACTCCAGCAGGTTATCTTCCTCAAAGAGAAAAGAGCCTTCCTTATTATTATAAAAGAATAGGGAGTTCGGTAGAAAAATATGATTTTACTTTGACGAAGAATCCGAAGAATGACAATAAACACATTTGCTTGGTGCAGTCTGATGTACAAGCAGCAAGTGCAAGTGATATTGAAGGATATGTGAAATACCTGAAAGATGTCCGCCAGTTCGTTGATAAGCAAGGAAATAGTGATATTTTTGTGTTAGATTGTGGAGATATTGTAGGTAATGCTCCGGATATATTTCCTTCTTATATTCAATCTTCCGATGTTTTGGATCTTCCTTTTTATCGTGCTGTAGGTAATCATGATATGGAATATGGGGTACGTTCTTATGAACATTCCTATAAAACCTTTGAGGAATATTTCGGTCCTGTTTATTACTCGTTCAACCGTGGTAAAGCTCATTATATTGTATTGAATAACTGTTTC
Organism: uncultured Bacteroides sp.; assembly: GCF_905207245.1. Taxonomy (GTDB): domain Bacteria; phylum Bacteroidota; class Bacteroidia; order Bacteroidales; family Bacteroidaceae; genus Bacteroides. The sequence continues at coordinate 13,730 of NZ_CAJLKP010000025.1, forward strand.
TATATCAATCGCCATTATCGTTATATCGGTTATATTGACGAACGTACTCTACAGTGGATTGAGAAAGATTTATCTTTTGTGCCGAAAGATTATCTGGTTTTTGTTGCCATGCATATTCCGACCAGTTCTACCAAAGAGTTGCAATTCAATGCTTTACTTCCAGATGAAACAAGCAATGCCTCCAGCTTATATGACCTCTTGGCTGGATATGAGGCACATATATTTACCGGACACACCCATTATAATTGGAATGTTGTGTTCAATGATAAGCTCATGGAACATAATACGGCTGCTGTTTGCGGTACTTTCTGGAAGGCTGATATTTGTACTGATGGTACTCCAAGTGGTTATGGAGTTTATGAAATAAATGATAATAAGGTGACTTGGAAATATAAGAGTGTAGGTTATCCGGCTAATTACCAGTTCAGAGGCTATCCGGTTGGTTCATCTGAAGATAATCCGCAAGATATAATTGCCAATGTCTGGAACTGGGATGAGCAGTGGAAAGTGGAGTGGTATGAAAATGGCAAACGTATGGGCGAAATGCAGCGTTTTGAAGGATATGATCCGGAAGCTAAAATCATTTGCTCGGATAAAGAGCGGGTAGTGTATGACTGGATTATGCCAATAAAAACAGAGCATCTGTTTAAAGTGACTCCGCAAAACAGAAATGCAGCCATTGAAATTGTTGTGACGGACCGCTTTGGAAATGTGTATAAGCAAAATATAAAATAATATATTTATGAAATCTAAAATTAATATAGGTTATCTTGTTTTCCTGTCAGTGGTTGCTGCCTTAGGTGGTTTTCTATTTGGGTATGATACTGCTGTTATTTCAGGAACTATTGCTCAAGTGACGGAACTGTTTAAACTTGATACCTTGCAGCAAGGATGGTATGTGGGATGTGCATTGATTGGTTCAATTACAGGCGTGCTTTTTGCCGGAGTTTTAAGCGATAAGTTTGGCCGGAAACTCACTATGATTATTTCAGCAATCCTATTTTCTACATCAGCTATCGGATGTGCTTTATGTGCCGATTTTAATCAGTTGGTTATTTTTCGCATAATTGGTGGTATAGGTATTGGTGTCGTTTCTATAATTTCCCCGCTATATATATCAGAAGTTTCTGTTGCTCAATATAGGGGACGTTTGGTTTCTTTATATCAGTTAGCTGTAACGGTTGGTTTTCTGGGTGCTTATTTGGTAAACTATCAGTTGCTTGCTTATGCAGAAAGTTATCCTAATCCGGGAATCGGTTGGTTCGATTTGATTTTTGTTACCGAAGTGTGGAGAGGTATGTTGGGAATGGAAACTCTTCCGGCTTTATTATTCTTTGTTATAATTTTCTTTATACCGGAAAGTCCTCGTTGGCTGATATTGAAAGGACAAGATGTAAAGGCTACGAATATTCTAAAGAAAATTTATGTTTCTGCTAAAGAAGCAATGTTCCAAGTGAATGAAACGAAGTCCGTATTGTCTTTTGAATCGAAGTCCGAATGGTCTCTCTTATTACAACCCGGAATTTTGAAAGCTGTCATTATAGGTGTGTGTATTGCAATATTGGGTCAGTTTATGGGAGTAAATGCTGTTCTTTATTATGGTCCGTCCATTTTTGAAAAGGCAGGCTTATCAGGCGGAGATTCCCTTTACTATCAGGTTTTGGTAGGGTTAGTCAATACTCTGACTACGGTGCTAGCACTTATTATTATTGATAAAGTCGGACGTAAGAAACTGGTTTATTATGGAGTTTCCGGTATGATTGTTACTTTGTTGCTTATTGGCATCTATTTCCTGTTTGGAGAGTCTTTAGGCATTTCAAATATATTTCTGCTCATATTCTTTTTGTCTTATGTATTCTGCTGTGCTATTTCTATCTGTGCAGTGGTGTTTGTACTTCTTTCTGAAATGTATCCTACTAAAGTTCGTGGATTGGCCATGTCCATTGCCGGATTTTCTTTATGGATTGGAACGTATCTTATCGGTCAGCTAACCCCCTGGATGCTCCAGAATCTTACCCCCGCTGGAACATTCTTTCTGTTTGCTGTTATGTGTGTTCCTTATATACTTATTGTTTGGAAACTTGTTCCCGAAACAACTGGAAAATCATTGGAGGAAATTGAACGTTATTGGACCAGTACCAAATGAAAAAACGACCTTAATATACAATATATAAAATAGAGAATTATGGATTTTAAAAAATTAGCTGCTCTTTATAAGGACGAACTGATGGACAACGTTCTTCCTTTCTGGCTAGAACATTCTCAGGATCACGAGTTCGGTGGATATTTCACCTGTCTGGACCGTCAAGGCAATGTTTTCGATACAGATAAGTTTATTTGGCTGCAAGGCCGTGAGGTATGGTTGTTTTCAATGCTCTACAATAAAGTAGAGAAATGCCAAGAATGGTTGGATTGTGCCATTCAAGGCGGGGAGTTCCTGAAAAAGTATGGTCATGATGGAAATTACAATTGGTATTTCTCTCTTGACCGTACGGGACGCCCCTTGGTCGAGCCTTATAATATTTTCTCCTATACTTTTGCAACCATGGCTTTTGGGCAACTCAGCCTTGCTTCAGGAAATCAGGAGTATGCGGATATTGCCAAAAAGACGTTCGAAATCATTCTGTCTAAAGTAGACAATCCGAAAGGAAAGTGGAATAAACTTCATTCTGGTACGCGTGATTTGAAGAATTTTGCTCTACCCATGATTCTGTGCAACCTAGCTCTGGAAATTGAACATTTGCTCGATAAGGATTATCTGGAAAAAACGATGGAAGTATGTATCCGCGAGGTGATGGAAGTATTTTACCGTCCGGAACTGGGAGGTATTATTGTCGAGAATGTACAGAGCGATGGTAAACTTTCCGATTCTTTCGAAGGCAGGCAGGTTACTCCGGGACATGATATTGAAGCAATGTGGTTTATTATGGATTTGGGAAAACGCCTGAATCGTCCCGAACTGATAGAAAAAGCTAAAAATGTAACTTTAACCATGCTCGAGTATGGTTGGGATAAAGAATACGGAGGTATTTATTATTTCATGGACTACAAAGGGTATCCTCCCCAGCAATTGGAATGGGATCAAAAACTTTGGTGGGTACACGTTGAAGCACTCATCTCCCTATTGAAAGGATATCAGCTTACGGGTGATAAGAAGTGTTTGGAATGGTTCGAAAAGGTCCATGACTATACATGGAACCATTTTAAGGACTCAGAATATCCTGAATGGTTTGGCTATCTGAGCAGGAGAGGTGAGGTTCTGCTACCGTTGAAAGGTGGAAAATGGAAAGGCTGTTTCCATGTGCCCAGAGGACTTTATCAATGTTGGACAGTTCTGGAAGAGATTATAAAATCAGAATAAAATATTTAATACTATGAATCGACGCAATTTTCTAACGACTTTAGGTTTGGGAGCTGCCGGTATGATAATACCGGGAATTTCGCAAGCGAAGATTTTGCAGGAAGCCGCCCAAAATCCACACATTAAGCCGATATCCGGTTCTTGGTTTGAGTTCCAGCATCCGGGAGGAAAGGAAGGTGTGTATTGGGATAAGGATTTAAGAAATTTTACGGCAGCCCAGTGGCGGGAGAAAATCCGTGAAATCCGTGAAACGGGTATGGAATATTTAGTCATGATGAATGTGGCTTCCCATGGTTTCGCATTTTATGATACGGATTTGGCTCCTAAGTTCAAGATGGGATGTGAAGACCCCATCGAGACTGTTCTTTCGGCAGCTGATGAGTTTGGAGTTAAGTTCTTTGTCAGCAATGACTACTGGGCATTGGACCTGGATGCTGTGAAGATGATGACCGATAAAGAATTAGGAAAGAAGAGGGCAAAATCTATGGAAGAAATTTATGCGAGATACGGGCATCATAAGAGTTTTTATGGCTGGTATTTTCCTAATGAATCATGGTTGGACCCCTATTTCGGTGAATATGTCATTCCGTATGTAAATGAGTGTGCGCAGATAGCCAAATCATTGAATGCCAATTGTGTCAATATCATTGCACCTTATAATATTAAGGCTGAAAAATGTGATGATACATTTATCAGGCAATTGGAGCAGCTTAATGTGGAGATTGTGGCTTATCAGGACGGAGTAGGAGTGGGGGTGACTACATTCGAACAATCAGCCCGTGCTTTTGAAAATCTATCCAAAGCGCATCAAAAAGTCGGCCGGTCAAGAATATGGGCGGACATGGAACTTTTTTACTTTGAGCAAACCACTCATGGCAGTTTAATTTCGGCTGACTTTGATAAAAGGATTATCCACCAGATGGAGGCTATATCCCCATTTGTAGATAAGATTTTGGTATACCAATATCTTGGTATTATGAACAAACCCGGTTCATTGGCTCACGCTGGGCTGCGTGATGAATCAGTCAGGTTGTATAATCAGTATATGAATTGGTATAGAAAGCAGAATTTTAAATAATGAATACTATGAAACGACTATTTACTATCATAACCTTAATACTGGCATTTACCCATATTTCAGCACAGAATCCGGAATTTGCTCTTCCTTCCATCATCAGCGACCACGCGGTGATGCAGCGGAATTCCGAAGTGAAACTTTGGGGATGGTGTCCGAGTGTATGGGACCTGAAGATTGTATGCAGTTGGGCTCCTACGGATACGATTCATGCAAAATCGGATATGCATTGCGCTTGGGAAGCTTATATTCGTACGCCCGAATCAGCAGGTCCTCACAGTATTCGCTTTTATGGCTGGGAAAACAGATTGGAAAGGGAAGTTAATGACATTTTGATGGGAGAAACATGGTTGTGTTCCGGCCAGTCTAATATGGAATACATAATGAGTTATCCGGTCCGGGATGCCGGTGATATAACGAAAGCTTTGGAGAATAAGCAAGTTCGTTTTTTCAAAATATCTAAAGCAACTTCCAGATATCCGGTAGAACGCATCCAGGGAAAATGGGAAATCTGCTCTCCGGAAACATATAAAGACTTCAGTGCTGTGGCTTTCTTTTTCGGACAGCATTTGAACGAGGCATTAGGCGTGCCTATAGGACTGATTGGCTCTTGTTGGGGGGGAACAGCCGTGGAACCCTGGATTGATGAATTTACTTTCAAGCACGAAAAAGAATTGTTTGTGTTGTCACAGAAGCAGCAAGTGGCCGGTTGGTCTCCTACGGCTAATTCTTCCATTTACAATGCGATGATTCACCCTATCAAGAACTACACTATTGCAGGAGTTATCTGGTATCAGGGAGAAGCTAATAATGAGCGGGCTGCTGATTATGGCCCTCTGTTTGACGGCATGATAAGAGGTTGGAGAAACGAGTTCCATCGTTTTTTACCTTTCTATTTTGTGCAGATTGCACCGTGGAACGGATATGCCGGCAGAAATGCAGCTTACCTGCGTGAGCAGCAGGCAGACGTTGCTGCAACGTTGCATAACACCGGAATGGTGGTAGTCAGTGATTTGGTGAATGATATAGCTGATATTCATCCAAGCCTGAAAAAGCAGGTGGGCGTTCGTTTGGCCAATATGGCACTGAGAAAGACATACCACAAGGAGGAAATACAACCTTATTCCCCGATGTTAAAGTCTGTCCGTACGGAAGGACGTAAAATGATTGTTACTACTACTGCCCTTGGTAAATTAACGTGTAAGAATAAAAACATTCAGAACTTTGAGATAGTGGATCAGGAGGGGGAAGTACATCCGGCAGATGCCAAGTTGTTGAAGAATGGTGAGATCAGTGTGTCCTCTTCAAAAGTAAAACTTCCGGTTGCTGTGCGCTATTGCTTTACAAATGATGCGGTTCCTGATTTATTTGATATTAACGGGTTGCCTTTAGCCCCATTTAGAACAGATAGAAAGAAATGAAAAAGTGTTTATTAATTATATTTAGTTGCCTGTTGTGCTTTTCCTGTTTGGCTCAGACTTCCGGTTTGAAGTTCCACGACGGAAAGTTCAAGATTGTGCAGTTCACAGACCTGCACTGGGTAGAAAGTGATTCTTATAGACTGAAGAATGACAGTACTTATAATCTGATGCGTGAGATTATCCGTACGGAACGTCCTGACCTTGTGGTTTTGACAGGGGATGTAGTAGTTTCCTGGAATGCCCTTCGCGGCTGGAAAAGGTTAGCCGGCCTGTTTGCGGAAGAAAAAATGCCATTTGCTGTAACCTTCGGAAACCATGATGAAGAGACGGATATGAGCAATGCGCAAATACTTGAATACTTGCGTACAGTGCCCTATAACCTGACGTATGATGCAGAGAAACTCTCAGGCTCCGGCAACTGTGCACTTCCGGTTCTTTCATCTGACGGAAAATCAGAGAAGTGGGTCTTGTATCTGATGGATTCCCATAACCTTACCAAGGATCGCTCTTTCGGATATTACGACTGGATTAAACACGACCAGATTGACTGGTATCGCAAGACAAGCGAGCAGTTTACAGCACGCAACAGACGTATTCTGCCGTCACTGGCATTCTTCCATATTCCTCTACCCGAACATGAAACGGCAAGGTGGGTATGTCGTGAATTCGGTGAAAAGCAAGAGGGAGTGTGTGCTTCCAACATCAATTCGGGATTGCTTTCCTCCTTTATCGAGAAGAAAGACGTGATAGGAGTATTTGTGGGGCATGACCATAATAATGATTATATGGTCGACTGGAACGGTAATATCGCTTTGGCCTACGGACGTAAGACGGGATATCCCTCTGCCTATAACGAGGTTCTGAGCCGGGGTGCCCGTATTATCAACCTGCATGAAGATGAGGCCAGCTTTGATTCATATATCATAGACCTGAAAGGGACTTACTTTCACTATACGTTCGAACAGAAAAATCAGGGTACCGGTATTCCCCGTTTCAGTGGCTCTTTTATACAAGAGTTTTTAGTAGCAAACTGGGAAGATGCACGTTGGGACCAAGAGATGGAGATGTTTAAGGAAGCCGGTATGAAGTATTTAATCTATGCTCCCGCACTTCTGACCAATGAAAAAGAAAAGACTACTACTAACTATCCGTCGTCATTGACGAAGAAGAAGCAACAGAACAAAACGTTGGAGAAATGTCTGCGTAGTGCGCAGAAAAATGGAATTAAAGTTTTTATCGGGCTGAACTTCAACGACAGATGGTGGAAAGTGGATTACGATGCTGATTGGCTGGTAGGTGAAATGGAAATCGGCAATAAGGTAGCGGATGAAGTGGTTGCTTTGTATAAGGAAAAATATCCGGATGCAATGTATGGCTGGTATTGGGTTTGGGAAGTGGACAATCTGAACTGCATGACAGCCGAGCGTCAAGCTATTCTGGCAAAGGCTTTGAATACGAATCTGGATCATCTGTCTGAAATAACTCCGGATATGCCACTCATGCTTTCCCCCTTCATGAATCATAAAGTGGGAGGAAATGCGGAAGAGTATGGAAAGATGTGGGAGAATGTGTTTGCACAGACCCATTTCAGATTCGGTGATATTTTTGCTCCGCAGGATTGCGTTGGTGCCGGTGGTCTGAATCTGGATAATCTGCCGGATTGGTTCTCTAAGTTGAAACAGGCAGTCAATACCAAACCGGGCTTGAAGTTCTGGGGAAATGTAGAGACGTTCGACCAGCAGTTTTGGGTTAGTGCTCCGCTGACGCGTGTAAAGAAACAACTGGATATTGTGAATGGATATGTAAGCAACCTCATTTGCTTTGCTTATAGCCATTACAACAGTCCGTTTGTGGTGAGCAACGAATATCATCAAGCCTATCTGCAATATTGCAAAGAAGGGAAACTTCCTGAAGTGGGTGTTCCTCAGGATGTGAAAAATGTCCTAATACTAAAGGCTTCTAAGGGTGTGGAAATCAGATGGATTCCTGGTAGTCTGGAGCATGTAGCCGGTTTCAATGTTTACAGTAATGGTACATTAATAAAGAAACTTCAGGTATATGGAAATGATTTTCCAACTTCTTTCACGGACAAAGAAGGCAATGAAGATAATGTATATGAGGTATCTGCTTATAATGTGCTGGATGAAGAGTCGGCCAAACAAAAAGCAGTAAATAAAAAGTGAATATATGCATTATTTCCTAAAGGTGGTGCCGGATGCAAACGTTGAGGTTTGGATACCATAAACCTCAACGTTACATTCTCCAAGTAGAGGGTTACACTCTATACACAGCAATGCGGCATCATTCCGGGGAAGAATGCGGAAATCATAAAAAGACATCTTGTTGTTAACTAAAAAATACACATGAAGAATATAACTTTTATCGTTTATATTTTTGTAGTCATTGTGCTGTGTGCAGGATGCGGTTCCGCACCGTCTCAAACAGTAATTCCGTCTGAGGTAACGATGACGAAAGAAGTGCTGGCTGACAAAATAAAAGGCGGCTGGGCAGCAAAGACTATTGGCTGCACCTATGGCGGACCTGTAGAGTTCTTGCACAACGGTACAATGATTCAAGATTATACTCCCATAAAATGGTCTGAAGACCGGGTGAAATTTTATTTTGATACTTTTCCCGGTTTGTATGATGACTTGTATGTAGATATCATTTTCGTCAATGTCTTTGAACGCTTAGGTCTGGAAGCTCCGGCCGATTCATTTGCAATAAGTTTTGCCAATGTAGGATTTCCATTGTGGCATGCCAATCAAGTTGCTAAATACAATATAAAGCAAGGCATCATGCCACCTATGTCCGGTCATTGGCTGAATAATCCTCATGCTGACGACATTGATTATCAGATTGAAGCGGATTTTGCAGGTCTGATGACTCCGGGTATGCCTAATACGGCTTCTGAAATATCCGATAGGGTAGGACACATCTTCACTTATGGTGATGGTTGGTATGGTGGTGTATATGTCGGTGCTCTGTACTCAATGGCTTTTGTTTCCGATGATGTGGAAGTGGTGGTCTCGGAGGCGTTGAAGACTATTCCCACGCAGAGCGATTTCTATCGCTGCATGAAAGATGTGATAGATTGGCACAGGCAATATCCGGACGACTGGAAACAGACCTGGTTTGAATGTCAGAAGAAATGGACATCGGAAGTGGGATGTCCGGATGGTGTGTTCGCACCGTTCGATATTGATGCGAAAATAAACAGTGCTTATGTGATAATGGGATTGTTGTATGGTCAGAAAGACTTCTTTACTACGATTGATATAGCCGCCCGTTGCGGACAGGATTCCGATTGCAATGCAGCTACTGCCGCAGGTGTTTTAGGTACGATGATTGGCTATGCCAATATTCCGGAAAACTGGAAAGCAAGTCTTTATGAAATAGAGGATATACCTTTTGCATATACGGATGTGTCTTTGAATAAGTTGTCGGAACTGGGCTTGAAGCATGCCCTGCAAGTGATAGAAAAAGAGGGAGGTAAGGTGGAAGAAAACCAGGTAACTATTAAGACCCAAAAGCCCGTTGCCGTGAAATATGAAAAAGCATTCGAGGGGCATTATCCCATAGAGAAGATGGCGGTCAACACGGTTTTGCAGGATAGGACGGAATGGGTGTTTGACGGCATAGGTTTCGTATTGAAAGGATATGTGAAATGTGCGGATGAAGACTATGTGGCACAGGTTGAAATGCACATTGACGGTAATCTGATTGAAACGGCTAAACTGCCGGTTGCAAAAGCATCTTCTATTGACGACAGGAGAGTAGATCTTTTCCACAGATATCAGTTGCAGAATACTACCCATAGAGTGAGCTTAAAGTGGCTGAATCCTCGCAAAGATGCACAAGTCTATTTGGGTGAAGCAGTGATTTATTCGGATAAACAAAACTTTAATCAATAAATACATATATACAATGAAACAAAACTTTCGAGTGATATTATTGAGTTTGCTGGCAATGTCGATTTCATTGCCGACAATAACTGCATGCACCGGTAATGACACTTCCGGTAAGCAGGAAATAGAGAAAAACCATAAATCGGCAACGGGGGTGAAGCCTATTACCGGTACATGGATAAATCTGGCCTATAAGGATGTGCGCAATAAATATACGAATCCTCAGAACTTTGATAATACAGATCCGAAGCTGTGGAAAGCTAAGGTGCGTGAATTATCGGCTATGGGTATTGAATACCTGGTTTTCATGGAAGTGGCTAATGAGGGTAAAGCTTATTATCCTTCTAAAATGATGCCCTGGTTATACGATAAGAGTATGAAGAGCCCGGTGGATGCCATCCTTGACGAGGCGGCTAAACATAAGATGAAAGTATTCATGAGTACCGGTTGGGCGAAAGACCAGGATGACAATTTGCTCGACCCGGTAATCAGGGAACGCCAGCTTCAGATTATGGAAGAGTTGACTTCTCTTTACAAAGATCACAAAGCTTTCTATGGTTGGTATTTACCGGTCGAAGATTGCCTTTGCCCTATTTTTGCTGAGCATGCCGTACAATCGGTCAATACATTGACAGAGAAAGCCAGAGCTCTGACTCCCGGTAAGAAAACTCTCATTTCTCCTTATGGTATCGGTTTGTCGGAGTTTGATAATCCGGATTATGAGAAGCAAATGGCAAAACTGAAAGTCGATATTATAGCTTATCAGGATGAAGTAGGTTGTGTACGCGATAAATTCACCCTTCCCCGTTTGAAGAAGAACTGGCAAAGAATGCGGGATATCCACAATCGTCTGAACATTGAAATGTGGGCTAATTGCGAAACATTCACATGGGAAGAAGGTACAAACGACCGCCAGTCGGCTTTAATTCCGGCAGCCTATTCCCGCCTGCTATCCCAACAGGTAGCTGCGTCAGCGGCAGGAGTAGACCGTATCATTTCATTCATGTTTGGCGGTATCATTGAAGATCCGGAATCTCCTTATCAATTAGGACAACCAATGTGGTCCAATGATGTATGCAATAAATACATGGCATGGAAAAACGGTGATATCTATTGGAAAATGTTTGAAGCTACTTTGCTTGATAGACTGGCGAATACGGCTACTCCCGAAATGGTAAGTGAGGCTGGTATGAGGGCCCTGCTGGATGGTAAGGTAGCCGAAGAAAGCAGTGAAGACAATCGATGGGTAAAGTTTGAGCAGGGGCACCACGAAATAGTGGTGGACTTACAGAAGAAAGCTCCTGTTAAGAGTATCATGGTGCGTACATTGAATTATAATCCGGAGGGGATTAATCCTCCGCTGAAGGTCTATGTATATACTTCGGAAGATGGAAAAGCATATAGTTTGGCTTCCATTAAAGATGCACCTTATTTCCCTAATAATAAGCATGATGCTTGGATTGACGGGATACTGCTTGATAAGCTGAATGAAGAAACACGATACCTAAAGGTTGCTTTTGATGCAGAGCAGAAGGTATATATGGATGAATTATTCATTAATCCTGTGATAAAATAGTGAATTAATATTGAGTTGGCATACTATGAACCATCTTTTATCTGAAATGATGTGTCATAAATATCAATACATTGAAAAACATCTTTATTTAATTAATCCAAAAATGAGTCTATGAAAAGATTGCACAAATCGATGAATGGGATTATTGGAGTGCTTCTGATGGCACTGATGATAGTTCCGAGTGTTTTGAAGGCTGAAACTACAGAAATCCTTCAAACGTCTAAAATTACGGGTATTGTGACTGATGAATCCGGTGAGCCTGTAATTGGTGTTACAGTTCGCGTGAAGAATGCGAATACAGGAGCTATTACGGATGTGAACGGTCGTTACTCTGTCAATGCCTCCAAGACAGCTACTTTGGTTTTTTCTTTCGTGGGGTATAGAACCCAGGAAGTGAATGTGAAAGGCAAAACTACCGTTAATGTAATATTGCAGGAAGATAGCCATATGTTGGAAGAAACGGTGGTTATCGGTTACGGTAGTGTACCTAAAAAGGACCTTACGGGTTCTATCTCTTCTTTGAAAAGTGACGATTTGCTGAAAACAAATCCGACGAGTATTAATCAGGGTTTACAAGGTAAAATGGCTGGTGTACAAGTATCGCAGGCTGATGGTGCTCCCGGTGCAGGTGTAACTATTCAGATACGTGGTGCCAACTCATTTACTACCAATACGGAACCGTTGTATATTTTGGACGGTGTTCCCTTTACGTCAGGTGAGGCTCCCTCTACTGACTTCGGAACGAAATCCAATAATAACCCTTTGAGCTTGATTAGCCCGCAGGATATAGAATCTATTCAGGTATTGAAGGATGCTTCTGCCACAGCTATCTATGGTTCGCGTGCTGCTAATGGTGTGGTTATTATCACAACTAAGAGTGGTGCTCAGGGGAAGGCAAGAGTTCAGTTCAGTGCTAATTTCAGCATGTCCAAACCTGTGAAACTGATTGATGTTCTAAGTGCGGGCGATTATGCACAATTCAAGAATGAATGTACTATTTTCGGTTATATGTATGATGGCAAGAATTATGTTTCCGACGAAAATCTTCCTTATCCTATACCCGGTCATTGGTCAATTAAAAAGGGCACTGATCCTGTAACCGGTGAAGAGATCATTCTTGAGAGAACGTATATGCCTAGTCCTGATGATTTCCGTAATGGTTTTGATTTGCGTCAAGATGGAAATATGTTTTATGGTACTAATTGGCAAAAAGAAATTTTCCGTGATGCATTTAGTCAGGAATATAGTTTGAATGTTTCCGGTGGTGACCAAAAAGGGTCTTATATGTATTCTGGTGGTTATCTCGATCAGCAAGGTGTTATTGTGAACTCTTACTATAAACGCTATAACGTCCGTGCTAATAACAACCGTAAGATTAATGATTATGTTGAAATCGGCAGTAATCTGACTTTCACAAAATCGGAGAATCGCCTGGCCCGTACTAATACGGAAAACTATGGTGTGATTGAGTCGGCAATCGCATTTAATCCGACTCGTCCGGTGTTTGACCCGGATGCAGACTCTAAATTCTCAGAAGATTTTGCTTCTGGTCTGGCCAACCCATATCTGAGTGCTCACACGGAAAAGAACGTACTTGATACGTATGGTATCTATGCCTCTGGTTTTGGTGAAATAACATTTGTGGATTGGCTGAAGTTCCGTCAGAACATCGGTTATGGTTATACCTATAACGAACGTAGCCAATATTACAATCGCTACACTGGTTCGGGACAAAATCCAACCAATGGTTATGGAAGAAAAGATGATAATGCATACGAAGGTTTTACTTTAGAGTCTTTACTTACTTTTGAAAAGAAGTTTGGTGTGCATGCTTTCAATGTTGTTGCCGGTATGACTTATGAAAAGTCTATGGGAAGAAGCAAATATATGCTTGCCAAGAATTTCCCGAATGATATTACAGAAGATAATGATATGAACGCTGCAGTAGGTGAAAAAGAAATAGGAAGCGGCAGATGGCGTTCACAGTTGATGTCTTACCTGGCTCGTGCCAATTATAATCTGTTAGATCGCTATTTGTTTACAGCATCATTCCGCCGTGATGGTTCCAGTCGTTTCAATCCTCTGAATCGTTGGTCTAATTTCTATTCCGGTGCTATTGCATGGCGTATGTCTGATGAGGCATTTATTAAGAGTCTTAATTTCTTTGATAACCTGAAGTTGCGTTTCAGTGCCGGTCAGACCGGTAACCAGGGTATTAGTGCCTATGCAACGCGTTCTCGCTTCGAAGCCCAAAATTATCCGTTCGACGGAACGATGAATCCGGGTGCCGGTGAAGACCGTTGGGGAGGACCTGCTGCCGCTAATCTGAAGTGGGAGACAACGAATCAATTTAACCTTGGTTTGGACGCAGCTTTCTTCAATAATCGTGTCAATCTGGTTGTTGACTTGTATTACAAGAAAACAACGGACTTATTGCAATATCGCTATATTGATATGAGTTCCGGTTTCAATCAAATAGCTTGTAATTATGGTGATGTAACTAATAAAGGTCTTGAAATTACAGCACATGTCATTCCGGTGAAAACCCGCGACTGGATGTGGACATTAGATGCCAATATATCTTTCAACCGCAATAAAATTGGTGGTTTGAATGCTGACCAGTTCTCTGATGTAGCTTGGGGTATTGAAAGTATGTTCCTGAGAAGAAATGGTCATCCTATTGGTACTTTATACGGATATGTAGAAGATGGATTCTATGATAATGAGGCTGAAGTACGTGCCGATCCATATTATAGGGATGCAACTCCTTCTAAAGTGAAATCTATGGTTGGCCAGGTGAAATATAAGAATCTGGATGACGATCCGGTGATTGATGACCGCGACAAAACAATTATTGGCGATACGAATCCCGATTATCAGTATGGTATTACCAGTACACTGAACTGGAAGAAATGGACATTTAGTTTTTTCCTGCAAGGTACGCAAGGAAATGATATTCTGAATGTGAATCTGAAGCAGTTTGACGTGGCGGTAGGTTCGGGTAATATGCCTTATTTCGTATTTAATAATCGCTGGACACCGGAGAATAGAGCTGCAGCCAAGTGGCCACGTGCCGATGGTACCTTTACACGTGCCATGAAGGCTTCCGACCGCTATATCGTAGATGGTTCTTATCTGCGTTGCAAGAATATTAGCTTAAGCTATAACTGGACTCGTCCGGTGAAGTTTGTAGAGTCTATTAACATTGTAGCGAGTATAACCAATCTGTTTACTATTTCCGGTTATGAATGGTATGATCCGGATGTAAATGCGTTCGGTAGTGACCCGACTCGTAGAGGTGTGGATATGTCATCATATCCGAGTGCCCGTACATTTAACTTAGGTATTCAATTAGCATTTTAAAAAAGTAAGTAATATGAAACTGTTGAAAATATTAAGCTTATGCGCTGCAGGTTTGTTTCTGACCACTTCATGTGACTTGGAAGAGGAAACATTTACCTTTGTTGCAGGTGAAGATGTTGCTGCCGAAGGTTCGTATGACCAATTGGTAGCAGGTGCTTATCATACTTTACATTGGCCTTTCACATGGGGTAATTATCATAATGTTGTAAATTTTGATTGTGACTATCAGACAGGGCCGAGTTGGGCTTTTGGTGATGAGGGTGCCGGTAACTTTTATGATAAAAATTCGACAAAGAACTTCTATCAATATTATTGTACCACGATCCACAGAGCCAATTATCACTATTATTTAGTACAGAAGATAACAGGTGTGACTGAAAAAGAAAAGAATAATGCACTGGGTGAGCTTCGTTTTCTGAAGGCTTGGTCCCAGTTCCAGTTGGTTCAGTTTTTTGGCCCTATACCTTTGTATACATATTCCATTGCAGAAGGTAATTCTACCGAATTGCCGCGGTCCTCTGTAAAAGATGTGTATGAGCATATTATTGAAACACTGAAAGAGGCCGAAGCATTACTGCTTCCGCGCACCGATGAGGCATTTAAGAAAGGTCACGTATGCCGTGCCACTGCCAAGGCTTTGTTGGCTAAGGTGTATGCTACTATTGGTTCAGCTTCCATGAAGAGTGGGCAGGTTACAGTAAAGGGAGGACCGGGTAGTAAAACAAATCCCGATGGAACAATCTCCCGTTTGATGCCTGTAGCTATTACCCACAGCAAGAATGTAGTAGCCGGATATGAAGAGTTTGATTCTCAGGAATATTATCGTCTGGCAAAAGAAAAAGCCGGAGAGGTAATCAACAGTGGTGAAGTTTCATTGGCGGCGAGCCAGAAAGAATTATGGAGTCCTGCTTACAAGAATGGACCTGAATTCCTTTTCAGCTTACAGACAATGGTCGGCCAGGGTGATGATTATTATAACTATGTTAGTAAGGATTATTACGGATGGCCAGATCCCGCATATAATGGCGAATGGAGTTCCGGTTACTATGTTCAAAGGGACCATTGGTTGCAGACATTCGACGACTGGGATGATGAGCGCATTACTTGGGGGGTAAAACACCGTGTTCCGTATAACTGGAATAAGACTTATGAAAAAATGGAGTGGTATTTCTACCCCGAACGCGATAGTGTAAAAGTACGTCAAGGCTTACCTCCATACGAAGGTTGCCCATATAACTACGAAACTACCGATGTTGTGCGTAACGGTGCTCATGAGTATGGTGCCAAGCTTGAAAAATTCACAGCTGTAACTGCTGATAATAATGGTAACCGTACAGACTGGAATTGGCCGTATTTGCGTTATGCCGATCTTGTTCTCGTTTATTGTGAAGCCGAAAATGAGTTGAATGGTCCTACGACGGATGCTTTTGCCAAAATGGAAATGCTGAACAAGCGTAATAACAGTACATTGGTAAGCAAACGTCATGAGAAGAATCCGTTTACAAAAGAATCGTTCCGTTCATTTGTTCTTGAAGAACGTGCCAAAGAATTTGCAGCCGAAGGTATCCGCCGCTATGATTTGCTTCGTTGGGGTATCTATCTGCAAGTAATGAATGCCATCGGCACTGTGGATGAAAATGAGATTGTAAAACGTCGCGAAGAGAAGCATTTGTTATTACCGTTCCCGCCCGATGTTGTCAATACAAATCCTTATATCGACAGGAATAATCCGGGGTGGTAATTTTATTTATTAATAACTAATAGATAACGCAATGAAAAATATAATGAACTTCAGAAATCTATGTTTGGGTGGAGCGCTGTTATTGGGCTTGTCATTTACGGCTTGTTCAGATGATGATTATAATCCAATGCCTATACAGCTTACCAATGTGACCACCCTTGATGATATGAATACTCCGATTACGGAGGCAGCTATGGGCGATTTTATTGCAATACATGGCACTGGACTTGATGTACGCAATATTGATTCGGTTTTGATTAATGACGTAGCATTGGATATGTTGGAAGTATACACGGAAAGTGAAATCTTATTCCTGAAAATTCCAGTGAAATTACCTAAAGAAGAGACCAATAAGATTTATATCTATAATTCTACAGGGTGCCAAGAAATACCATTTAAGGCTAATGCTCCTCAGCTTCGTCTGGATCGTATGTTCAATGAATATACCAGTCCGGGTGATACCATTATGATTTATGGCGATTTCTTTGAACTCTATGAGATAGATTCTCTTAATGCGGTGGTCGATTTTAATGGTAAAATTTCGAAGGTAATCAGCAGCGGTAATAACTACCTGACTGCTCAAGTGCCGGAAACTGTTGATAAAAACATCAAGGTAAAGGTGAAAGGTACAAAATGGGATGTGGAAGCTACATGTCCGGGACGTTACTACGACCGTGAATTTATAATAATGGACTTTGATGAATTTCTACCCACCAGTATGGCCAATGTGGTTACTGATGAGAAAGACCCTCAACGTTTGAGTGGTAACTTCTTGCGTATTGATGACAAATCTGAATATTCCGGTTGGTGGTATATTGCAGAGAGAGGTGGCATTGCTTATACTGCCGATATGCTGGGTCTTGAAAGCAGCAAAAACTATGTAGTGAAATGTGAGTTCCGTACGGCTAATCAGTTTATACAGGATAAGATTAAGTTCTGTAATTATCTGTATTGGGCGGCTCCAACCTGCGACTGGGTGGCAACGGATTTTAATATTCAGAATTTTAATCGTTGGGAAACTATTACATTACCGTTTACTGTGATCCAGTCCACTGATTATCCGGATAATTATCCGGGATCTTATACCAGTTTCGATATGCGTCTTGAAATAGATCCGAATATTGCCCGCAATTTTGCTTTCGATAATATTCGTATCTATAAAAAAGGTGATTGAAACCGACTGAATGCTATAATCTCTTCAGGAGTATAGTATATCCAGAAGTGAAAGTAATATGAGGTTCATCCGATTTTGGCGGTTTTGATACTCTGTTTACCCTACACGGTAACTGCATTTACATGCCGAGGTAAAGGTCGTTACATACCGAGGTAAAGAGCGTTACAATAAGGCGTAAAGGTCGTTACATACGGTGGTAAATGCTTTTACATCGATATGAAAATGTTGGTAAATGCAATGTGCTGATAAATAGAGCTATAGATAAACTATGTATTTGTCGGATGAACCCTGTTTTGAAATGGAATTTATTAGAATTAAGAAGAATATGAAGATGAAAAAGTGCGCGGCAGTCTTAGCCGTGATGTTGATGGGGGCTTGGAGTTTACAGTCTTGTGACAACGGACCTACTAAAGAAGTCTGGTTAGACGAATTCGGACAAGACTCTTGTTATGTTCAGGATTGGGGAATGGTAGAAATTAACCGTTCTGTAGTGCATACACCGCTTACGGTGAATGGAGTGGTTTATGAACGTGGGCTGGGTGCCCACTCCATCAGTCGTTTACTCTACGAACTGGGTGGCAAAGCAGTATCAATATCCGGTTTGGCTGGTGCTGACGACAAGAATCTGTTTGCCGGTAACCTTCAATTCAAAATCCTCGGTGACAGGAAAGAACTCTGGAAGAGTGGTGTCATGAAGAAAGGGGATCCTGTAAAGGAATTCAATGTGAACCTGAAAGGAATTGACAAAGTTTTGCTATTGGTAGAAGAGTGTGGAGATGGTATCATGTACGACCATGCAGACTGGTTGAACGTGAAGATCACTACCCGTGGAGATGTAAAAACGATTCCCGCATGGGCTAAACCGGTTGCCAAGGAAAAGTATATCCTGACACCGCCGGCTCCTGAGACACCGGTCATTAATAACCCGTTAGTCTTTGGTGCACGTCCGGGAAATCCATTCTTGTGGTCGATAATGGCTACTGGTAACCGTCCGATGACGTTTAAAGCTACGGGACTTCCCGAAGGCGTGAAATTGAATCCGGCTAATGGACATATCACAGGTAAAGCTACAACGAAAGGTGAATACAAGGTACAGTTGAAGGCTACCAATGATAAAGGTACAGCGGTGAAAGAAGTGACAATCAAAATCGGTGATGAGATTGCCTTAACTCCTTCAATGGGCTGGAATAGCTGGAATTGCTGGGGACTTTCTGTAAACGATGAAAAAGTACGTGATGCTGCCCGTATGATGAATGAAAAACTGCACTCTTACGGTTGGGAATACGTGAATATTGATGATGGATGGGAAGCTGCGGAACGCACTAAACAAGGTGAAATTCTTTCCAATGACAAGTTTCCTGATTTCAAAGCACTGACAGATTATATTCATGGCTTGGGTCTGAAGTTTGGTATTTATTCTTCTCCGGGTGCTACCACTTGTGGTGGTCATATAGGCAGCTATCTGCACGAAGAAATTGATGCCAAAACATGGGAACGCTGGGGTGTTGACTACTTGAAATATGACTATTGCGGTTATCTGGAGATAGAGAAAAATTCAGAAGAGAAAACAATTCAGGAACCGTATATCGTGATGCGAAAAGCATTGGATAAAGTAAAACGCGACATCGTTTATTGTGTAGGCTATGGAGCACCCAATGTATGGAACTGGGCTCCTGAGGCAGGCGGTAACCAATGGCGTACCACCCGTGATATTACAGATGAGTGGAATGTAGTGACTGCTATCGGTACTTTCCAAGATGTCTGTGCTGAGACCACTGCTCCGGGGAGAAACAACGACCCTGACATGCTGGTGGTAGGAAAACTCGGTCAAGGCTGGGGAAGTAAAGTGCACGATTCTTATCTGACGGCGGACGAACAATATTCTCATATCTCTTTGTGGTGTCTTCTTTCTTCTCCTCTCTTGATAGGTTGCGACATGGCGAACATGGATGACTTCACACTGAATCTTCTGACGAATAATGAAGTAATCTCTGTTAGCCAGGACCCGATGGTAGCTCCTGCAAAGAAGAGGATAGTAGAGAATGGACAAATCTGGTCTAAGAAGTTGCATGATGGTTCCTATGCAGTAGGTCTCTTCCATGTAGACCCTTACTTTATCCTTTGGGATCAAGATGATGCTGAGGCTATGCAAATGCGTGAGTATGACTTCAATTTTGATTTGAAACAGCTCGGTATTGATGGTAAAGCAATGGTTCGCGATTTGTGGAGACAGAAAGATTTGGGAGAAGTAAATGGTAGCTTTCAGACAAAAGTACCTTATCATGGAGTTACTTTCGTGAAGTTCACTCCGGTGAAGTAAAAATCTGCAAAATAATAAAAGAATGAAAAAATTATATCTATCCTTAGCTTTTTTATCGACTTTTACTTTCCAGGTTGCTGCACAATTGCAGGGACTGGATGTAGTGAAGGTTCCGGAGGCACAACAGCCTTATTCGGGAGAATATGTCTATATCCCTGATGTGGACGGTTATAAAACTTTGAAGTGTGATTTTCATACTCATACCATTTTTTCTGATGGAGATGTGAAACCGGAAAACCGGGTATGGGAGGGTGCTATCCGTGGATTGGATGTGATTGCTATAACGGATCACATTGAATATCGTCCGAACAAATTCATTACGGCTGACCATAATGAGTCTTATAGACGAGCGAAGACAGTAGAGGGGAGTTCTAATCTGGTCGTGATACCGGGTGCTGAAATAACCCGTTCCAAGCCATTGGGACATATCAATGCTCTTTTTTTGAAGGATGCAAATGCTTTGGATGTAGAAGACCCGTTGGTAGCAATCGATAATGCTTTGGAGCAAGGTGCTTTCATCATGTGGAATCATCCCGGATGGCCGAATGACACGAGTACTATTTATAAAGTCCATAAGGATTTGATTAAACAAAAGAAGATACATGGTGTGGAGTTGGTGAATGGCTTTGAGTATTATCCGAAAGCATTCAACTATTGTAAGGAGTATAACCTGACGTATATGGGTAATACAGATATCCACGGTGTATATAAGCAGACATATCGAACTGACAAACAGTATGGTCCGATGACTATAATCTTTGCCCGGGAACGTTCGCACGAAGGGGTGAAAGAAGCATTATTTGCCGGACGTTCTGTTGTGAAATTCGGGGATATTCTGATTGGGGCCGAAAAGAATCTGACTGCTTTGGTAAAGGCTTGCCTGGCATATGAGGTGAAGGAAGTGAATGGTAATCAGGCATTAGTTAAAGTAGTGAATAAATCGACACTGAACTTTGAAATCTTACTGGATAATAAGGCTGGCACTATTTTGGGAAATGCTACAGTTGAACTGAAGGTTCGCTTAAATGATAAGGTGAAGTTCACCAACACTTATATTACGGATAACAGCCAGTTGGTGATTGATATAGCAACTTTGCGATAATTGCTCGTGAAGGAGGGATCGTTTGTATAAGTAGTTTTTCACATCTGTATTCTTTAGTGTATGAGAAATGTTTTATTACTTATTGTTGTTTTGTCAATTTGTAATTCTTGTTCGAAAAATTATAAGTTGGAACAAGCATTGGCTTTGTCTAAAGATAATAGAGCCGAATTAGAGAAAGTATTGGATCATTATTCTGAACAACCAGGGGATGTTCTTAAATATAAAGCCGCACTTTTTCTGATTGAAAATATGAAAGGATACTATTATAGGGATTATGTTTATGGTGACAGATATTTTCATATTATAGATTCTTTATGTCAGGTGGAAGGCTATGTGGTAAATAATCTTATGTCGGATATTGATAGTGTAAGCTGGGTACTGAATAGGAAAATCTTAAAAGGAAAAGCGTTGATGAGGGCTGATTTGGAACATATTACAGCTGCCCAATTGATACATCATATTGATTTGTGTTTTGAGGCATTAACGTATCCTTGGTGCAAAGAATTAGATTTTGCGGATTTTTGTGAATATGTGTTGCCATATAGGATTGGGACAGAAAGAGTAGAGGATTGGATGGAAACATACAGAGATAGTATGAAGGTATGTCTTGAGATGTTTACACAAAAAAATATGTGTGACTCTAGTATATGTAATTATTTGCTCCGGAACTTTGCAAGAAAGGATTTCTTTTATACGACTATCATTCCGGACCTTCCTCCATCGTCCTTGCTTTATACAAGAATTGGTCTTGGTGATTGTAAGGAGTTGCAGGCATTAACTACTTATTCTTTAAGAGGTATTGGTATCCCGATAGCTATTGACTTTACTCCTCAATGGGCTAAAAGGAGTTTGGGGCATAGTTGGTGTGTATTAGTGGGGCCGGACTATCAGATTCCATTCTTATATTACGATAAAGTTCCTTTTGGCCAACATATTTCTAGTCTGCAACAGCGAGATGGTTTGGCAAAAGTTTACAGAAGAATGTATAGTGAACAAAGTGAATCTCTGGCAATCCTTAATCCACAGGAAGAAATTCCTGCCTTATTTAAAGATAGTCACTTAAAGGACGTGTCGGATTTGTATTTTGAACCAGTAGATGTTAAGATAAAATTATCTATATTTCCTCCTTCTGCTAAAGAGTATGTATACTTATCAGTATTTGATAACCAGAATTGGGTTCCCGTAGCTTGGGGAAAAATAAAAAATCAAATAGTGACATTTAAAAAGGTCTCGAAAGGAAATGTTTATCTAGCAACTTACTTTCATCAAGGGGAAGTATATCCTGCCTCAAATCCATTCATTGTGGAAGAAAATGGGCTAATTAAGTGGTTGAATCCCGATAGGAGTAAATTAACCTCTGTTTGCTTGAAAAGGAAATATCCTGATAAAGAAAATGTTTATGAGTTGGCGAAGAACAGAACTATTGGAGGAAAGTTTCAGATAACAACAGCAGAGGATGCGAATAACTTTACAGATATTTATACTATTATTGATTTTCCGGCGACATTAGCTCCGACATCAATCATGTTGGATAAACCTGTAGAGGCAACAGCATTGAGATATGTATCGGCCCCAAACTCAAATGTTTATCTTGCAGAGTTGGAAGTGTACAATGAACAGGATGAACTGATAGAAGGTGAAATTATTGGTACGGAAGGGAGTTGGTATAATAATGGGCGTGATAAATACATGGTCTTTGACCATGATATGCTGACATACTTTGATGCACCGGTTTCGTCTGATGGATGGGTCGGTTTACAGTTTAAGAGAAAGGAAAAAGTGGGACGTATAGTGTATGCGCCATATAATGATGATAACGGTATCAATAAAGGAGAATTATATGAATTGTTTTATTTCGATGGAGGTTGGGTTTCTTTAGGAGAAAAGTATGGAGACAGTTCTTATATAATGAAGTATAACCAGGTTCCTGGAAATGCGTTATTACTATTGAAAAATAAAACTAAGGGTAAAGAAACTCGCATTTTTACCCAAGAAGACGGCAATCATAAATGGTGGTAAGGTAATGTATAAGGTGAAAAATAAAATAGATATTTCAGTTTCAATATTGGTGGGGGTAATCGTTATACTATCAGTGTCCGGTTTCCCTTCTGATATATTTGGCTTTACGAGAATGTCTGCTGTTTTTAGTGTATCAGCAATATCTCTCATAGTAGGCTTGCTACTTTCTTTAACTTATAAAAGGAAGTTCAGGATCCATAAGATTGATATATTTTGTTGGTGCTTTTTGCTGTTTTACATGCTTGATTTTCATCATATGGATGCTTTATGGAACATCGGTGCCTTGTGTTTGCTAACTTTGTTTGTGGCTATTCGTTTCTTGAGGTACATATCTTATATTACTATATTTAAATGTACTCTTGTTGCATTAATATGGTTTACCGGTTGGGGGTATCTGCAAATCTTTGAATATATACCTTCCTACAGTATCCATTTTTCTATGACAGGTCCATTTCATAATCCGGCAGTTCTGGCTATAATACTTAGTCTGTTATTAGGGGTGGCATTAAATGGCTTTATAATATTCTATGATTACTTGAAGAAACGTCGCATGTTGCTTGTCGGTATGGTGTTGATCGTGGCTTTTTCCGTACCTCTTTTGATATTGACTTATGCTAGAGCGGCTTATGTGTCTTTGTTGGCTTCTGTACTTTATTGCTTATACATAAAATTTGTATTTATCAAACAGAAGAATGTACGGTTGTTTTATATTCTTGGAACTATGATTCTGCTTCCGATATTTATCGGAATACTATATACATTAAAACCACAATCGGCTGACGGACGTTTGTTGGTATGGAAAATTAGTGGGAAAATGATACAGGATAGACCTGTTTTAGGGTTTGGTAAGGGAGGGTTTGCGGCAAATTATCTGTATTATCAAGCTGATTATATGAAATCATCCACTTCTCTTTCAGAAAAAAAACTAGCGGGAAGTACTCATTTGGCTTTTAATGAGCTGTTGCGTGTGACAGTAGAACATGGATTGATGGGATTTTTTGTTTATCTAACATTTGTCATTTGGGCGTTTCTGCCTCCCTCAAAGAGGGATGCTGTATCTATCATAACTAAATCAGTTATAGTGGGAATTGTGTCGTGGGGCATGTTTGCCTATCCGGATCAAGTGTTTCCTGTGCTTACGCTCTTGGTTATAGCAATGGCCTGCTATTTGAATAAAAAAACAGAAAATGAACGCAGCTTGTCTATGAATCGTTTGTTCCAGAAAATTATGGTAATAGGTCTGTGTTGTGCAGCTCCATTTTTAGGTGAACGGCTTTTGATGAAGTGGAAAGCTTATCATAGATTATACACTATATTGCAGTTTCATTCTTCCTGTGAAATTGCAGCTCAGCCAGATGTTTATATAAGGTTTAAAAAAGAAATGATAGATGATATTGGGTTTGCTTATTTCTACTGTCAAGTGCTGAGAAAAGGTCATCAGGAGAGTGAATATCTTTATGTACAGCACCTCTTAGAACAACGTTTTCCTTCTCCCGGATTATTATTGATGAAAGGAGATTATTTGAAAGAACAAGAAAAATGGAAAGAAGCTGAAGAGACATATATATTGGCTGCTTATATGGTGCCTGCATTACAAACCCCTCGTGCAAAACTAGCTTTTCTGTATAATGAAATAGGTAAGAAGGAGGAGGCTGTGGCAATAGCTCACGAACTACTGACCGAGAAAGTTAAGGTATACGATTTTACTACTTTCTATTTGCATCGTGATTTAAATAAAATCTTCGAAGATGAGTTAAGATAATGTTTAATTAAAAAATGAAAAACGCATGAAACACATTGAAAAATGGAAAAAGTGGCGTATTCTGATACACATAGGTGTGTTGGGTACGTTGTTAGCCTGTACAGAACAAATGCTGCACGACGATGATTCGCCTACGGACGAACTAACCGTATCAGTAGCCCGACAATGGTATGATAATCAGTATGCTCCAATAGTGATGACACGTACCTGTGAGGAGGATGGGAAAGAATTGCCTGTAAAGCCTGATTGGGAAGGAGCTAAAACGAGTTCTTGGGGGCGATTTGAAACCGTGGAAACTCCTATTCTGACGAATGGAGTGCACTTGATTATCGATTCGGAAACTGCTTTACATTGGGACCCTTGTACAAAAGTTGATTATATCTGTAATACGACAAGAATGGTGGTGTTGAAAGATAAAATAACCGGTAAAATGCGTAGTTTTGTGATGATATTCGTAGGCTCCTATAATTATCTGAAAAATACCGGGAATATGGCAAAGAATAGCTATTTATATCGCGAACCTGATTATGATGGCTTGGTTTTATTCTATGCTATTAACGGTTCCTTTATCAATGGCTGGAGATATTCTGATGGTAAAATAGTAGGCTATCTTTCACCTTCCTGTGATACGCAGGCAGAATCTTTCGTTTCTACGCGTGGTATGCAACAGGTGTGCCACGATATTTGTACCACAGAATATAGCTATAATTGCCATGATGAATATGTATTGGTTGGAGGTGATATGGAAACTGGGCTTATTTATGATACAGTTACATATTGTGATCTTGTTCCATATGAAAGGTGTTATCGTGAATGTGAATTTGTGGATGATGGTAAAGTGGATCCCAATAATCCTTATCCGCCGGGTGGAGCAGGAAATCCGGAACCGGAAAATCCTGATAAACCAGTGGTTGAACCTACTTATGTAACTCCTATTAAATATACGCCGAGTAGTAGCGACCATCTGGCAAAGAAAAAGTTGCCAACAACAATGACTACTCAACTGCCCAATGGTTGTGTAATTGCTATAATGGAATATGTTGACAATAAAGTTTTTAATGGAAAATTAAATCAAGGCGATTTGTTGCAATATTATTATACACAACATAAATTAAATATTTATAATGTTGGAGTTGATTTAGATAAAATAGATGGGCTCGTTGACTGTTTTTTTAGAACTACAGATTTTTCTACTTATAGGTCTGCTATAGATGCTGGTCATGTAGTGATGACTGATATATATAGCTCAATATCAAATTCTACGCATAATATTCTTATTGTAGGGTATCGGTCTGGTGAGAATTTAATTTATATGGATCCAGAAAAAGGTGAATGGAGTGTTGTATCTGAATCATCTTTGATTAAAAATTATAATATTGTTATTACTGGAATAAAATAATTATTTAAAACTATAGTTATGAATGAATTTAAATTAAAAATGATTATTTCATTTATTAGTATATACCTATTAGTATATACTGGAAAGGCTTTTGGACAAGAACCAACTACTCTCAGTCTTTTGACAAATAAAGAATGGATTATGCAGTTCCCTGAAAAACAAAATTTCTCTTACAAATTAACATATGATACACATATACAAGCTTATACTTTTATTTATAGTGATGGTGGATATGTAGATAAGGTGCCTTATTATTTGTCAGATAAAGTTGTTAGTAACTTTGATTCCACAAAAGTTGGTAAATGTGATTGTGGTAAATATATTGTTACCCTTATAACTCCTAAAAATGAAAAGAAAAGAGTTTTAGTTTATGAAATATTGGAGTTGTCTAATCATAATTTAATATTGAAGAGCTTAAATAATAACAGTATTCTTCAATTTAAAGTTGAATAATATTTATTACATACGTTTATGATAATAGAAAAATTGGCGTATAGTTGCTATCTCATAATAATGTGAGATAGTAGAAGAATATTGGGACATGGAATATTGATGGATCTATTGACGCACCGACTCCTTCTTCTTTGAATGTTGGGTTTAATGATAAACGTAAAATATTTTAAAGACAAGGGAATTGGGGGGATACAATTATTGCCGCCTAGAAATTGCTTTGGAAATTAAATGAAAAGTTAGGTATTTGGTGGGAGACGGAAGGTGATGAAACACTTGAAAGCTCAGTAAGACTATCAGCTTTTCTGTTCCTGAGGAGGTTGTTATAATAAAACAAGAATAGCTCTTTCAGTCTTCTGGATATGTTTCATGGACAGAATCTTGATGAAAAAAGGAGAGAGATAATGATCATTTTTTCCTAAAAAACTAATTGTAGTATGAAGAAAAGATTTTTGTGTTTTGTAATAGTTGTGTGTATGTTCATTATTGTTCGTGCTGATGGTGCCGATCCACTGGCTTTGACTCCTCCTATGGGATGGAATAGCTGGAACTGTTTTAGTTGCGATGTCAATGAACGGCAGATACGGGATATGGCAGACCTTATTGTAGCAAACGGGATGAAAGATGCCGGTTATACCTATGTAAACGTTGATGATTGCTGGCAAGTGGATCGTGATGTAGATGGGAATATTGTGGTTAATTCAGTACGTTTTCCTTCCGGCATAAAGGCATTGGCAGATTATATACATTCCAAAGGATTGAAGTTTGGTATTTATTCTTGTGCAGATTTATATCCTTATGCCGGTCTGGGACATTGGAATGATCCTGATATGCTGCAGGTAGGTAATGGAGTACTCACTCCCGAAGAGAATCGTTCATATTTCACCATGTGGTGTCTGTTGGCGGCTCCACTGCTGGCTGGGAATGATTTGCGGACGTGATGATATTCGTAGGCTCCTATAATTATCTGAAAAATACCGGGAATATGGCAAAGAATAGCTATTTATATCGCGAACCTGATTATGATGGCTTGGTTTTATTCTATGCTATTAACGGTTCCTTTATCAATGGCTGGAGATATTCTGATGGTAAAATAGTAGGCTATCTTTCACCTTCCTGTGATACGCAGGCAGAATCTTTCGTTTCTACGTGTGGTATGCAACCGGTGTGTCACGATATTTGTACCACAGAATATAGCTATAATTGTCATGATGAATATGTATTGGTTGGAGGTGATATGGAAACCGGTCTTATTTATGATATAGTTACATACTGTGATCTTGTTCCATATAAAAGGTGTTATCGGGAATGTGAATTTGTGGGTGATGGTAAAGTGGATCCCAATAATCCTTATCCGCCTAATACAATAGGATATGGTGGTACTGAATCCCTTAAAGGAGCAATGGAAATATTGATGAATTCAATATTGAATAAAGGAGGTTTCTCGAAAGAACAACTACCTCTTTATAGAGAGGTTGCGAATAATTGGTATCAGTATTCAGGGACATATACAGAGTCCTTTCCACCCAAAGTATTGTATCAATATATAAAAAAATAAAGAATATGAAAAAGAATATTTTGATGATTGTGGTTATTCTGTTAAGTGCAACCACTTTAATGGGACAGACTGAATCCCAACATTTTGTGTATGAAAAGCATGAAAAACCTAATGATGGTTATATGACAATGAAGCCCAAAAACGAAATCAATCGTATTTTGGAGAAGGGTGGAGTTTTATTGGAACTTCCTTCTGAGACTAAAACTTCTTGGGGAGAGTATTCGAGAGTAAAACCTCTGCAGGAATTAGTGGATGAGGGGGTGCTTTCTAAACAAAGAATATTGGAATTAAAGAAAGAGGATAAAACGATAATAAACGTTTTCTTTGATGAGACTGGAATTGTAAGTTATGTTTATTTTTGGGTTATTCCCGGGACAAAATCTCTTTTGACAGATCAGGAACTTTATGACATAGCCCAAAGATATAAAGGGATTAAATATGATATGACAGGAGCCAAAGTTATTGAATCAGAGAAAGGCTCTAAAACCAGTTTTTATTGTTCGGACTTTTTTAAACTCCCGTATGAAGATTTAAAAAATAGTACTCCTTGACTGTAAAGAGAGCAGAAAGCGGGATTGTTTTCGCTTTCCGTTTTCTGCTTTCTTGAAATCGTACTTAGTTAAGATGTATCAAATGCATTTGGAAACAGCTGGAGTTATATGTCTAACTTGTGTTTGATCAAACGGTATTGCGCTTATAATAAATAAAGAATGGGGTTTACAGTTTCCATCAAAACAAAATTATATAGTAAAGGTTACGTATAATAGATGTACTGAAACTTATGTTGTAGCTTCTGATAAGCAGAAATTTGGAAACCCATGCTTTGTGTAATGTAAACATGGAAATACAGGATTCCGAGTTTGTATCTATAATGGAGCCATTAGGATGTGGGAAAAGTACATTGTTGAATTAGATGATAGGACCTAATATTATAATGAATAATATAAATATATAACAATAATTTTTTAATAAAAACCGATCGTATTATGAAGAAAAGAATTTTGTGTATTGTAATAGTTGTGTGTACGTGCATTATTGTTCGTGCCGATGGTGCCGATTCACTGGCTTTGACTCCTCCTATGGGATGGAATAGCTGGAACTGTTTTAGTTGCGATGTCAATGAACGGCAGATACGGGATATGGCAGACCTTATTGTAGCAAACGGGATGAAAGATGCCGGTTATACCTATGTAAACGTTGATGATTGCTGGCAAGTGGATCGTGATGTAGATGGGAATATTGTGGTTAATTCAGTACGTTTTCCTTCCGGCATAAAGGCATTGGCAGATTATATACATTCCAAAGGATTGAAGTTTGGCATCTATTCTTGTGCAGGGTCATTGACTTGTGCCGGACGTCCGGGAAGTCGTGGTTATCAGTTTCAGGATGCCCGTACTTATGCCGGGTGGGGAGTGGATTTCTTGAAGTATGATTGGTGTTTTGATGAGGCTCAAAGTCCTCAGGGAGCTTATCGTACTATGCGTGATGCTTTGAAAGCCAGCGGCCGTCCCATTGTATTCTCTATTTGTGAGTGGGGAAGTAGCAAACCGTGGACATGGGCAAAAGGAGTAGGACATTTGTGGAGAACTACGGGGGATATTATCAATGCTTTTAAAGGTACGGTACACTGGGGAGGATGTAGTGTAGTGGATATCATCGACAGGAATGCGGATCTATATCCTTATGCCGGTCCGGGACATTGGAATGATCCTGATATGTTGCAGGTAGGTAATGGGGTACTCACTACTGAGGAGAATCGTTCACACTTCACTATGTGGTGTATGCTGGCTGCTCCGTTGCTGGCTGGAAACGATTTGAGAACTATGGATAAAGAAACATTATCTATTCTTACGAATAAAGATGTAATAGCGGTAAACCAAGATGAACTGGGTGTACAGGGACGCCGTTACATGAAAATAGATCAACATGAAATATGGGTAAAACAGTTGTCCGATGGAGAAGCTGCGGTATGCTTCTTTAATCGTGATGAACAACCATGGACATTTGAGTATAAGTTTGGAAAAGACAAATCTCATCTTCATTTTGCAGATATCAGGCTTTGGGAATTGGAATATGATGTATATGATATCTGGAACAAGAACAAATATCTCGGAACTTCCAGTGATAACCTGAGTTTCCAAGTTCCTGCCCATGGTGTTGTCTTGGTAAAATTGTCTCCTAAAAATAAGAAGTGAGATTGATAATTGATTGTTATGAAAAGACTTTTATTCAGCGTAATATGTACGCTTATGGCTTTTACCGGATTTGCGCAGGAACAAATCTCGATTAAACATGGCCCGTATCTCCAGAACCTGAAGGAAACGGAAACTACAATTGTATGGGTGTCAAATAAAGTTTCTGTAGGGTGGGTGGAAGTAGCACCGGATGATGGTACAAGCTATTACCGCTTTGAACGCTCCAAATTTTTTGATGCTACGAATGGGGTGAAAAATGTTTCGCTATTACATGCAGTTCGTATCACCGGCCTTAAACCCGGTACCAGCTATCGTTACCGCATTTACTCTCAGGAGGTCTTGGAACGTAAAGGAGAAGAAATCGTTTATGGTAATGTAGCGGCTCCCAGTATCTATGATAAGCGTTCATTGAAGTTCACGACAAATGATCGTAATAAACCGGCAACTTCTTTTATTATGCTGAATGATATACACGGCAATACAGATTATATTCCAAAACTACTGAATATTGCAGGGTTCAAAGAGACGGATATGATTATTTATAACGGTGATATGATGAATTGGCTGATGGATGAAGAGGCGCTGTTCAAAGGTTTTATGGATATTACCGTAGATCTGTTTGCTACTAATAAGCCCATGTACTATGCTCGTGGAAATCATGAGACGCGTGGTTTGTTTGCAACTTCTTTCCAGCACTATTTCTCTCCTAAGGAGCCGCACTTGTATTTCTTGTTGCGACAAGGTCCGGTTTGTTTCATTTTCCTGGATACAGGTGAGGATAAGCCGGATTCTGATATAGAGTATCACGGTATCACGGATTATGATAATTATCGCACTGAGCAAGCTAAATGGCTTTCTGAAATTGTAAAATCTCCTGAATTTCAATATGCGAAATTCAAAGTCGTTATTGCTCATATGCCTCCCTTGCCTGACCGGGACTTATGGCATGGACAAGGAGAAGTTTTGGAAAAGTTTGTTCCCATTCTGAATGATGCGCAGGTAGATGTTATGTTATGCGGGCATCTACATCAGTATTTTAATAACAAGCCGACGGATAAAGTTCACTTCCCGGTCATTGATAATTCCTCAAATACAGTCCTTAAAGGTGTTGTAGAAGGAAATAAGTTGAATATGGAAGTGAAGAGTATGAATGGAGAGATAATAGATCAAATTTCCATCATGGCAAAATAGTGAATCATTTTTTTAAACTATGAATAATATGAGTTTTGTATTAAAAAAATCTTTTAGTTTCTTATTGTTTGTATGTGTGTGTGGAGCACTGATGGCTGAAAGTTTTACTTCACCGGACGGAAATCTTTACTTAGATTTTACAGTAAATGCTCAGGGAGAACCGGTATATCAGCTTTTCTATAAAGGTAAGGCTGTAGTGAAACCTTCAAAATTGGGTTTGGAGTTAAAGGATGATCCGGGACTTATGGATAATTTTACACTATCTGCTACTGAGACTTCAACTTTTGATGAACTCTGGAAACCGGTTTGGGGTGAAGTTGCACAAGTCCGTAATCACTACCATGAACTGACTGTGACTTTGGAACAGAAAGCCCAAAATCGTAATATGATTATTCGTTTCCGGCTCTACAATGATGGTTTGGGGTTCCGGTATGAGTTTCCATTACAAAGAAATCTAAATTATTTTATTGTAAAAGAAGAACATACCCAGTTTGCCATGACTGGTGATCATATTGCTTTTTGGATACCGGGTGACTATGATACGCAGGAGTATGATTATACCCAATCCAAACTATCTGAAATACGGGGCTTAATGAAGAGTGCTGTAACGGTAAATGCTTCTCAATTTGTATTTTCTCCTACAGGAGTCCAGACATCCTTGCAGATGAAAACGGCTGAAGGATTATATATCAATTTGCACGAAGCTGCTCTGGTAGATTACTCTTGTATGCATCTCAACTTGGATGATAAAAATCTGATATTTGAGTCTTGGCTTACTCCTGATGTTCTGGGCAACAAGGCATATATGCAAGCTCCTTCCAAGACTCCTTGGCGTACCATCATTGTAAGTGATGATGCACGGGATATTTTGGCATCCAAGCTGACTTTGAACCTGAACGAACCTTGCGCCTATGATGATGTGTCTTGGATTAAACCGGTGAAGTATATCGGTGTGTGGTGGGAGATGATTACAGGTATGAAGTCGTGGAGCTATACGGATGAGTTGCTTGCCATGAGATTTGGTGAAAACGATTATACCAAGATTAAACCGAATGGTCGTCACGCAGCCAATAATGAGAATGTGAAAAGGTATATTGATTTTGCGGCTGAGCACGGTATAGATCAGGTATTGGTAGAAGGGTGGAATGAAGGCTGGGAAAGCTGGGGAGGAAGTTCCAGGGATTTTGTTTTTGATTTTGTTACGCCTTATCCCGATTTTGATGTGAAGATGCTGAATGCCTATGCACAAAGTAAGGGAGTCAGATTGATGATGCACCATGAAACGTCGGCTTCCGTTCGTAACTATGAGCGCCATTTGGATAAGGCTTATCAATTTATGGTAGATCATGGTTATAACTCTGTAAAGAGCGGATATGTTGGTGATATTATCCCCCGTGGTGAACACCATTACGGACAATGGATGAATAATCATTATTTGTATGCGGTGAAAAAAGCAGCTGAATATAAAATTTGTGTAAACGCTCATGAGGCAGTCCGTCCTACAGGTTTGTGCCGTACTTATCCGAATTTGCTGGGTAATGAGTCAGCCCGTGGTACAGAGTTTGAGCCTTATGACGGAAACAAACCGTTTCATACTACACTACTGCCTTTTACCCGTCTGATTGGCGGGCCAATGGATTATACTCCCGGTATTTTTGATATTTGCCTGACATTCCTAAATCGTGAAAATCATGGGCAGATTCATACCACTCTTGCCAAACAATTGGCCTTGTATGTCACCCTTTACAGTCCGTTACAAATGGCGGCTGACTTACCGGAAAGTTACGAGCGTCATTTGGATGCTTTCCAATTCATTAAAGATGTTGCCGTTGATTGGGACGACAGTAAATATCTTGAAGCTGAACCGGGAGATTACATAACTGTAGCTCGTAAGGCAAAAGGTACAGGCAACTGGTTTGTAGGTGGTATTACGGATGAAAATGCGCGTGTTTCTACTTTTACTCTTGACTTCTTAGAACCGGGAAAAGAATATGTGGCAACTTTATATGCTGATGCTAAAGATGCTGATTACGAAAAGAATCCTACCGCATACCAGATAAAGAAGGGTATTGTGACTGGTAAAACTAAGATGTCCATAAAATTGGCGCGTAGTGGAGGCTTTGGCTTAAGTTTGATTGAAGCTACGGCAATAGATAAGAAGACTGTGAAGAAATGGAAATAATACAGATGATAAATTGTAGAATGGTCCTTGAAATTAATTAGAATGTGATGAAAGAATCAATCTTTTTGCAGGGATCTTTTTATCTTTGCATATCCTAATAATTAATATCTAAGTATGAAAATGAAAAGATTAAAACAAAGTTTGCTATTGATTACTATCCTGGGAGGGTTATCAATAAGTGGAGCATATGCTCAGAAAAATGATTTTGCCAATTTAGCTCGTTATGCAAAAGAAAATGCTGCACTTTCAAAGCCCGTAAAGAAAGAGAAGAGAGTGGTCTTCATGGGAAATTCCATTACGGAAGGGTGGGTGAGAACTCATCCTGACTTCTTTAAAACAAATGGATATATAGGTCGCGGTATCAGTGGGCAAACCTCTTACCAATTCTTGTTGCGTTTTCGTGAGGATGTTATTAATCTTTCTCCGGTTTTGGTAGTCATAAATGCCGGAACTAATGATGTTGCCGAGAATGTAGGTCCATACAATGAGGAATACACATTTGGAAATATTGTTTCGATGGTAGAATTGGCTAAAGCGAATAAAATAAAGGTGATTCTGACTTCTGTACTACCGGCGGCAGCTTTTAAATGGAGACCGGAAATAAAAGACGCTCCTCAGAAAATCCAATCATTGAATGCCCGTATAGAAGCGTATGCAAAAGCAAATAAGATTCCTTATGTGAATTATTACCAGGCAATGGTGTTGGATGAAAACGGAGCACTAAATCCTAAATATACAAAAGACGGAGTACATCCGACAAATGAAGGGTATGACATAATGGAACCAATCATTCAAAAGGCTATTGAAGATACGCTTTAAAAGAATGGATAACTCATAAGAAAAACCTCCTTTCTCTATTACCATAACAGGATGAGAAAGGAGGTTTTCTTATTAATCAACTCTATTTGTTTATTAGTTTGACAACTCCGGATTCGCCGCAATCGCCTCTCTCGGAATCTGAATCGTATAGCGTTGGTCATCCTGTTCCAATACATAAGTTCCTCCCTTGAT
This sequence comes from uncultured Bacteroides sp., assembly GCF_905207245.1. GTDB lineage: Bacteria > Bacteroidota > Bacteroidia > Bacteroidales > Bacteroidaceae > Bacteroides. Next base: position 48,538 of record NZ_CAJLKP010000025.1, read on the forward strand.
CACTTTTTCAATACGAGGGCGGGTGGTACGGCGCAGGTCGAACCAGCGGTGTCCTTCAAAAGCGAGTTCACGTTTACGCTCGTCCAGAATTTCCTGTATCAGTGCCTCTTTAGCCATTGCCTCGACAGCGGTAACTTTGGTCGTGTAAGCTTCCGGCGTATAGCGCTTCTGCATTAACTCCAGCAATCGGGTGCGTGCCTGGGGTAATTTGTCCGATTGTGCAGCTGCTTCTGCTGAATTCAGATACATTTCGCCCACACGGAAGGAGCAACGGAAATCATCTTTTCCACTCTTCTGACTGAAACGGTAACCGTTCTTGTCAGCCGGTTTGAAGTAAGCATCCAGGCGCAAATCTCCTTTCCCATATGAAGATGCCAAAGCTTCGGACAGCACCGCTGCCTGAGTGTAGTTAGAAGACATGCCGCGTTCCAAAGCGGTGATATTCTCTACAGACTGATAGTTGTTCGGCAGCATAAACGCTTCGTCGTTGAAATCTTCCAGTGTATTCTTCTCGGCAAGAACGGATTCAGCAGCCTTATATGCATTGTCCCATTGTCCCATATACAAATATACACGGGCACGGAGAGCTTTTACGGATAAGGTGGTGAAACGATAAGAAAACTTCTGTTCCCAAGCATCCTTGTTAATCAACTTTTCAGCTTCATTGATATCTGAGAGTACAGACTCATAAATCTGTGCAACTGTGTTCTTCTTCAGAATTTCGTTGATATCGCTGTTCAGTTTCAACGGCACAGCTTTTGTTTCTAACGCTCCCGGACGGGTGTAAGGCTGTCCGTAAAGATTTACCAACAGGAAATGCATGTAGGCACGGAGCAGATAACATTCGCCAATCAGTTGGTTGATATCTTCTTCGCTTCCTTCATTGATTGAATTCCGCTCTTCTATGGTATAGTTTGCGGTGAACATGATGCTGTAGAAGTTCTTCCACTCAAAGGAAGTAGTCTGCCCCGGAGCGCTGAAGTCATCCCAGCATTCTATTTTTCCGTAACGGTCCTGTTCCCAGCTATCATCTTTTACATACATTTCGTCTGAGCGGAAACAAGCCAGTCCTCTGGCATCGGGAACATTCTTGTATGATGTGGCAATTAGTGCCCTGTACTCAGCCAAAGTCTGGGGTATCACTTTTCCCGTAGGCTGAATATCCAGCATATCGCAGGCAGTCAGCAATACTACACTGCTCATCAATAACATGATATATATCTTTCTCATTGTTGTTACTCTCTATAAAATTAAAAAATCAGGTTCAGGCTTAAGGTAACGGACTTCGGAGCCGGTGTTGCATAAGCATTGGACATGGTTTCCGGATCGAGGTAATTCTTATAGCTTGAGCCGAATACCAATAAGTTACGTCCCTCTATGGCAACCGTGGCAGAAGTCATTCCCAACGTGCGACTGAAGTTAGTGGGCAATGTATAGCCCAACCGAATATTTTGCAGTCTCACATAGTTCAGGTCTCTGATCCAAATATCCAGGTTACGGTATATTTCATTCTGATTTGAATACCACATATATTCGTCCAGACGTTCGTTCTGACTCAGCAGAACCGGGAAGATCGTTTCCGTATTTTCCGGAGTCCAACGGTTCAGGATGTCACGGTTTGTGTTGCGTCCTTTGTCAAAGTCAACGATGGAGTAGGTGGGCTGGCTGCGTACTTTTCCACCGAAGTCGAAGCTGAAGTTGACGCCCAGTTCGAATGCCTTGTAGGTGAAAGTATTGTTGAAACCGCCCGTATAAGGGCAGTCGGCAGTACCAACATACGTGTAAAGTTCGCGACGTTCGCGGGCTGTCAGGTCGGTTGCTCCGAATCCCCATTCCTGCAATTTAAAGAATTCCATAGCCGATACGGCTTTTCCGTCTTTATCCTGAAACATCGGATAACCTTCTTCATCCAGTCCGGCCGTTTTCAGGGCAAACAAGGCTCCTACAGGATATCCTTCGCGTCCCGGTTCCAGGGCATCTTCGCGCAGTGCTTCTTTCAGTACTTTATTGTTGTTGTATGCGAAGTTGAAATTAGTAGTCCACATGAAGTTTTTGGTGTGGACATTGCGTGTGCTGAGGGCAACTTCGACACCTTGGTTCTGCATACTGGCCCAGTTGACGGTCAACATTTCAAAACCGGTTTCCAACGGCAGCATCTGAGTACCAATCAAATCTACCCCTTTGCGATAATAGTAGTCTACGCTCAGGTTGATAGCCTGATTCAATACTGCAAAGTCAAATCCGGCATTTACAGAGTGGGTTTTCTCCCAGCGCAGTTTCTTATTCGGGGCGCCGGAAACGTCAATCATGTCTTCTGAACCTCCCGGCAGAATGTTTTCAACTCTGTAATTTCCCAGAAGGAAAGGAGAAGTGTTTTTATCTATGTTTCCCTGCAAACCGTAGGATGCACGGATCACCAGGTTGTCTATCCATTTGGTGCCTGCCATAAAAGGTTCCTGAGAAACACGCCACAAACCACTGACTGAATATAATGGCAGATAACGGTACTTCTTGTCTACACCGAAAAGGTCGGAACCGTCGAAACGGATACTTCCGCCCAATGTATAGCGGTTCAGTAAAGAATAAGACAGGGTTGAGAAAGCGGACACATATGCATTCTCCACATGACCCTTCTCATGCAACTTGAATGCCTTGCTTTCCTCCGGGAAGATAATCGGCTTGGTTGTCAACGTCTTCCGGTCAAATCCATAACCGGCGCTGTACAGCTTTTCCTCCCATGTCTTACGGATTTCCGTTCCCACCATTACTTCAAATTCATGGATGTCGTTGTAGGTATCGCGATATTCTCCCATCGCTTTCCAGGTGAGTTGAGACAACGAGTTTTCGTTAGCCTTATGGAATCCTCCTTCCGGCAGATAAGTTACACCATTGCTGCGGTGATTCTTCTTTTCTTTACGCATGGCAAAAGATTCTTCGTCGGCAATCTTTTCGATAGATTTCTTATCGAGTTGCAGTCCAAGTTGGGTTGTAATCTTGAACCGGTCGTCAAAACGCAACTCTGCATCGAAGATGGAAGAAAGTCCGTTAATGGTAGTTTCATTGGTGGTATTTCTTTGTTCTTCGAAAGGATTGAGGCCAAAGTCCATGTCTACATCATTCTCCACGTCGATGTCATAGTTGTAGTTACCATTGGCATCATAAGGCGTGAAGTAAGGATTAGCCAGACGCGAGTAGAATATCGGATTGGTTAAGCCATCTGAATCCGGCAGATAACTCGAATTCTTACGGCGGTTGGCAAACATCGAAGCACCTACTTTCAGGATACTGTTCACTTTATAACTGGTCTTCATTACTAAGTTCAGACGTTCGGCAGATACGTTCGGCACATTACCATTTTCTTTCATATATCCGAAAGAAGTATAGTAAGTTGCCTTTTCGCTACCACCGGAAAGAGACAGGTTATACTCTTGCGTAAATGCGTCACGGAAAAGTATATCACTCCAATCCGTATTGGTTGCCTTCAGTTTGTTGATGGCACTTTGAGCGTTTGGCGACAAAGCGTCCCAGCCTCCGTCTTTGAAATTGCCCAGTTCGTTCATGCCGGAGATGATGCGGTATACTTCACCTTTGGTTTCCCGGTAAGGATAGCCGGCTGCCAGCAGGTCGAGTTCCAGACCTACTTTTTCTTCCGAGTTCAACAGATTCAAGCGGTCTATATTCAACTTCGGAGAATAGGTCAGTTTGGTAGAAAAATTGATAACCGGTTTTCCTACTTTACCTTTTTTGGTGGTGATCACAATGACACCGTTGGCGGCGCGGGCACCATAAATGGCAGTTGCGGCAGCATCTTTCAGTACGGTGATGTTGTCGATGTCAGCTGGATTGAGACCGGCAATGGCAGTCTGGCCGATGTTGTCGATGTCTTTCAGTACCTCCATGTTGGGAATGTTGGTCCCTTCCAATGGAATGCCGTCCAACACCCACAAAGGGTCTTGCGTACCATTCAGGGAGGATGTACCGCGAATACGGATTTTGGCAGGAGCACCCGGAGTACCGGAAATGTTGCTTACGGAAAGTCCGGCAATCTGTCCGGCCAATGCCTGGTCTATGCTTTTGGTTGCACCTACCATCTGGTCCGAAATATCAATTTTCGATACGGCAGCCGTCAGTTTGCGGCGTTCCACCGTTTGGTATCCCGTCACAACTACAGCATCAAGCATGTGTGCAGAAGGCTGGAGGGTAATGTTGTATTGACTTTTGCCTGGTATGAGCTTCACTTCCATTACATCATAGCCCACATAGCTACAATAAAAGCGGGTAATACCTTCCGGGATGGAGATTGAGAACTTACCGTCAATATCTGTAATGACACCGATCGTTGACTGGTTATTCCCGTTTTTCTTCAAATCATCAGTCGTCACATAGACGGAAGCACCGATGAGAGGTAAATTATCTTCGGAAGAAATTACTACACCCTCTATCTGCCGGTTTGCGGCAAGGGCGTAACTAAGGGTTCCTATCAGTAATAGGAACGTGACAGATAAGCGTTTTTTCATCTGTTAAAATAATAAAATTAATACTTATATTGAAAACAGGTTTTAGCTACAAGCTACGAGTTAGCAGCTACAAGTTGCTGCGCTGTACTTGTGTGGGTGTGTGTCAAAATAAAGATTATTCTATTTTTGACGCATCGCCCGGCTATCATGCCGAAAGGCACTTGTAGCCTGTAGCTCGTCACTAAATTTAGCACTATGCGCTAAATTTAAAGTCCTAATGCCGTATTAATACGGAGAATCATGTCCTTATAATGATATTTAGTTGCTACGTCCGATGTTCTCAGACGACTTTGAAGCAAATCTTTGATGCGAAGCAATTCGCCTCGTTTCACAGAAATGGCATCCGAGATACGGTTCAGTTGTGAGCCGTAGAAGTTCAATTCGCGGCGGGCACCCATGCGGTCGGCATCCAGTGAACGGTGGGCATGCTCGTCACAACTACACAACGGCAATTGGCTATCCAGCAGGAAATGATTATCCATTAATTTCTTATTGATCTTCACACCTTCACTTTCGGCAGCAGCTGTAATCAGGGCGTCCACAAAATTCTTCTGTAAGGCACGCGTCATGACATCGGGCAACGCTCCACGCTCAGTGGTTGCGAAGATGCTGCGATGCAAGCCATCCATCAGTTCTACAGCCGTGAAGGCTTTCTTTCCGTTCACCGCTTCGTTTTCGAGCATGCGCACCAGGCGGTTGTTGCCCAACAGATCCCAAAGAATATACGACTGTGCATTTTTCAGCACCTGAGTCGGTGCATTCTCTACCACACCCAGCGGAGTGTTGCGAAGCAGATACGTATATTCGCCAACTTCGGTATCGAACAACCATTTCGGGTAAGTCAGCACTTCATCCAGCAAGAATTTCAGGGCAGCCTGTTGCTTTTCTTTTTCTACAAAAGTGTACGTCTTCTGTCCGTCGCCTACCACTGTGTTTTCTATATAAATACCGCCTACATTGGCAAGCACATGATACAGATAATTGTTCCACTGGTTGATAACCGCATAATAGAGGCGTGAAGCTTCTTCGTAGGTCTGTCCCTTTTCACCGGTTGTTGTCCATCTGATGATTTCGGGAACAATGCGTTTCAGGTTGGCAATACCATACTGTGAAGAACGTACGGCATCATCTCCCAAATCTTCGTTCTGTGCACGAGGGTCTACGGCATCGCGCACATCCTGTGCTTCGCTATATTTATAAAGACGGTCCGTATGGCGGCTCAGGAAGTCATAAAGCAAGTCTTTCTCTTCTTCCGGAGTCTCCTTGCCATACCAACGGTAACCGTATTCAATGGCAAAAATATCATAGGGGCCGATATGTGGAGATAGTGCAGTGACACCATCACCCGGCTGTGCCACATAGTTGAAGCGGGCATAGTCCATGATGGAAGAGGAAGTAGAGTTCATCCGGTCGGTGAATGACTTGGAACGGAGCGAGTCGGTGGGAAATGCCCACGAACCCATCATGTTGTGGCGCAGACCTAATGAGTGTCCCACCTCGTGGCAGGCCACAAAGCGCATAGCGTCGCCCATCAGTTCGTCGGACAGCTTGATGCCACGGGCTTCCGGCCTTACGGTTCCGGTTTGTACGGTGATCCATTCCTGAAGCATGTTCAATACATTGTGCCACCACATGATGTCCGCTTCCAGGATTTCTCCTGAGCGTGGGTCAAGAATAGATGGCCCCATGGCGTTAGCCTTGGTTGAAGCGGCATAAGTCAGAACGGAGTAGTTTACGTCGTCCATGTCTATCGCCACGCTGTCGGTGACATCTTTAGCAATGATTGCGTTTTTAAAGCCGGCACGCTCAAAGGCCACCTGCCAGTCTTCGATGCCCTGCTTGATGTACTTGCGCCAGCGATACGGTGTGGAATTTTCTATATAGAACACGATGGGTTTTGCCGGTTCCACCAATTCACCACGCAGATAGCGTTCGCGGTCTTCCGGTTTTGGTTCCAGACGCCAACGGGTGATGAATTGCTGTTTATTTACCCGTTGCTGTCCATCGCTGTAACTCAGCAGTGGATTGGTGAAGTAACCCACACGGGCATTATCGAGCCGGCCTGCCATTGGCGTTTCCGGCAGCAACATCAGTGAAGAACTTACTTCAACCGTCACATAAATGGAAGTCGTTCCTTCGGTCACTTTTGTGGTCAGTTCGGAGGTGGCCACCACATTGTTCTCGAATGCTTTGATCGAGAGGATGCGAGAGAGGTTCTTGATAGAAGAAGTCCCCAGGTTGATGTTGGTGAATACGTTATTAATGCTTGTTTCCGTACCGTCGTAAATATCGTTCACCTTGATGACCATGGCGGTGGAGTCATTATTGAATGCCTCGATTTTGAAACCGGCTATCAGAGGTGAGATGTAATTATCACGTACGGACTGGCTGATGGCATCCCCGGCAGGAGCGAGGGGGAGAGGGCGGCTCTGGCGGATTAGTAATTTGTTCGTTGCCTTGTCCAGTTCGAAGCGCACCATCTGGTTCTCGTAGTTCGTGCCACGGTTCACTCCGGCTTCGTTCAGCTCGGACGGAACACGTTGTAGCTTGTTCACTACCAGCATATCTCTGTCCAGCAGGTTCGTGGGCACCTCAAAGTAATAATCATTCTTTCTCTGGTACACGTTGAACATACCGCGGCGCAGGATGCTACCGTCTCCGGTCAGTTTTTCGTACTCGTTTTTGGATTTAACGCTGTCGTTGGGTTCGCTTTTCTTCTTCTTGCGGAACCAGCCCATGGAATCGGGCGTAGAATTTACAGCATGCAACACAGCAGGCTCGCACATGAAAGCGCCTGTAGCCACTGTAGTAAGTAGGATTGTTTTAAGTTTCATCAGCTTTAATCAATTATCATCAACCCTCTTGCACTACTCATAGAGCGAGGGGTGGCAAAGATAGTAAAACTATCTAAGTGGATAGATGATTGTTGTCCGTTTTGACGTTTTTTGTTTAATATTTCAAATTTTCATGTATCTTACCATAAATTACACAGATATGCACAAATTATAAAAGATGTGCTTCGGCACATACATACTTTATAATCTGTGCATATCTGTGTAATCTGTGGTGAAACCTTGTTTTAATCAAACAAGCTCTTGAACTTCTTGAATATCTTCTCTTTAATTGAAGTGTTCGGTTTGAAGTTGTCTGACGTTTCCATTTCCTCGAGCGCTTTCTTTTCGTCTTTATTAAGTGTTTCAGGCACGTATACGCTGACGTTTACCAATAAGTCACCCGTACCATATCCATTCACACTCGGCAGACCTTTTCCGCGCAGGCGGAGTACTTTGCCCGGTTGTGTTCCCGATTCAATCTTCACTTTCACCTTTCCGTCAATGGTCGGTATCTCTACCGCACCGCCCAAGGCGGCTGTCGGGAAACTGAGAAGCAGGTTGTAAATCAGGTCGTTCTCATCGCGAATCAGCTCCTTGTCTTGTTCTTCTTCTACGAGAATCAGCAGATCGCCCGGCACACCATTGTGCTTGCCGGCATTTCCCTTACCGCCCATAGAAAGCTGCATGCCTTCCATTACGCCTTTCGGAATATTTACACTTACCACTTCTTCACCGTAAACGATACCCTCTCCGGCACACTCCTTACACTTGTTTTTGATGATTTTACCTTCACCGCCGCAAGTAGGACAGGTGGCTCGTGTCTGCATCGTGCCAAGAATTGTCTGTTGATTGCGGATGACTGTACCGCTACCTTTACAGGTGGCGCAAGTCTCCGAACCGCTATCACCTTCGGCGCCGGTTCCATGGCAATGGTTACAGGGAACGTATTTCTTCAGTTTGAATTTTTTTTCTACACCGGTGGAAATCTCTTTCAGGTTCAGTTTCACTTTTACACGCAGATCCGAACCGCGGAAACGGGCACGTTGCTGCTGTGAACCTCCACCTCCAAAGCCTCCTCCGAAGCCGCTGAAACCGCCGCGTCCACCGAAGATGTCTCCGAACATGGAGAAGATATCATCCATAGACATACCACCGCTGAAACCACCGAAAGGGCCTCCGTTACCGGCAGCACCACTCATTCCGGCATGGCCGAACTGGTCGTAACGGGCACGCTTGTCCTGATTGCTTAGCACGTCATATGCCTCTGCCGCTTCTTTGAATTTCTCTTCAGCCACTTTGTCACCCGGGTTTTTGTCCGGATGATATTGAATGGCTTTCTTCCGGTAAGCTTTCTTAATCTCCTCTACCGATGCTGTCTTCTCTACTTCCAGTACTTCGTAGTAATCTCTTTTTTCCATATATATTATGTTATTCTCCTACCACCACTTTGGCATGGCGGATTACTTTGTCGTTTAGCGTGTAACCTGTCTGTACGCAGTCCAGGATTTTGCCTTTCAGGGCTTTATCCGGTGCCGGAACAACGGCGATAGCTTCGTGATAGTCCGTGTCGAGAGGCTTGTCTTTCGTCTCAATCACTTTCACGCCGTCTTGTGCCAGTACAGCCATGAACTTATTATAAATCAATTCCACACCTTCTCTCACTGCTGCTACGTCGGTGGCAGTTTCCATGTTTTTCAGGGCGCGTTCGAAGTCATCCACTACCGGAAGGATGGTGCCGATGGTTTTCTCACCGCCGTTCAGAATCAGTTCTGCCTTTTCCTTCATGGTGCGTTTACGGTAGTTGTCAAATTCAGCAGAGAGGCGCAGATACTTGTCTTTCTGGTCTTCTATTGCCTTGTGGGCTTCTTCCAGTTCCTTAGCAAGCTTTTCTTCCTCTGTCAGAGGAGCTTCTTCCTGCATTTCTTCTTCGCGAATCTCTTCATTTTCCGCAGCTTCTTCCTGAGCAGCTCCAGCTTCCAACTCTTCTTCGTTGATGTTTTCTTTTTCTTTCGGGTCCATATTTCTATTCTTATTATTCTTAAAAAAAGGATTTGTTTTCATTGCTGTCAAGGGTTTAAGTTTATATATCGCTATACCTACAAAAACTCTGCCAAACGGGCAGCTTTTGTCGAAAACGCCGCAAAGGTAATACTTTTATGTCAGATTGACAGCGCATTTCTACGAGTATTCGTAGAAAAATGCCTATCTTTGCACCCGCAAATGAAGTTTTCACCACAGAGTGACTAATTCGTATAAATTGTAAATAGCTAAATAGTAAATAAATAAATGATTACAGTCTCGAACGTTTCCGTACAGTTTGGAAAAAGAGTGTTATTTAATGATGTAAACCTGAAGTTTACGAGTGGTAACTGTTATGGTATCATTGGCGCCAACGGTGCCGGAAAATCTACTTTCCTGCGTACTATATCAGGTGATCTGGATGCTACTACCGGTTCTATTATGTTAGGCCCGGGCGAACGTCTTTCCGTGCTAAGCCAGGATCACTTTAAGTGGGATGCACTTACGGTAATGGATACAGTGATGATGGGGCATACTGTCCTGTGGGATATAATGAAACAGCGCGAAGTTCTTTATGCCAAAGAAGACTTCACCGATGAAGACGGTTTGAAGGTTTCCGAACTGGAAGAGAGATTTGCCGAACTGGATGGCTGGAATGCCGAGAGTGACGCTGCCGCTTTGCTGAGTGGTCTGGGCATCAAGGAAAGCAAGCACTATATGTTGATGGGTGACCTTAGCGGAAAGGAGAAAGTGCGAGTTATGTTGGCACAGGCTCTTTTCGGTAATCCGGATAACTTATTGCTGGATGAGCCTACCAATGACCTGGATATGGAAACCGTGATGTGGCTGGAAGAATATCTGGCAAACTTTGAACATACCGTGTTGGTTGTGAGCCACGACCGCCACTTCCTCGACTCTGTTTGTACGCATACGGTCGATATTGATTATGGCAAGATTAACCTCTTTGCCGGTAACTATAGCTTCTGGTATGAGTCAAGTCAGTTGGCTTTGCGTCAGCAACAGAACCAGAAGGCAAAGGCTGAAGAGAAAAAGAAAGAACTGGAAGAATTCATCCGCCGTTTCAGCGCCAATGTGGCAAAGAGCAAGCAGACCACCAGCCGTAAGAAGATGCTGGAGAAACTAAATGTGGAAGAAATCAAACCTTCTTCACGTAAATATCCGGGTATCATTTTTACTCCCGAGCGTGAGCCGGGCAATCAGATTCTGGAAGTTTCCGGTCTGACCAAGACTCTGGAAGATGGTACGGTACTTTTCCGTGATGTAAACTTCAATATAGAAAAAGGAGATAAGGTGGTGTTCCTTTCACGTGATCCCCGTGCCATGACTTCATTCTTCGAAATAATAAATGAAGAAACGAAGCCGGATGCAGGAATCTTTAATTGGGGTGTCACTATCACTACGGCCTACTTGCCGTTGGATAATACCAGATATTTCAATACCGACCTGAATCTGGTGGATTGGTTGGGTCAGTTTGGCGAAGGGAATGAAGTCTATATGAAGAGTTTCCTCGGCCGTATGTTGTTCTCCGGTGAAGAGGTGCTGAAAAAAGCAAGTGTATTGTCGGGAGGTGAGAAGATGCGTTGTATGATTGCCCGTATGCAGTTGCGCAATGCCAACTGTCTGATATTGGATACTCCGACCAACCACCTGGACTTGGAGTCTATTCAGGCATTCAATAACAACCTGAAGACTTATAAAGGCAACATCCTGTTCTCTTCTCATGACCATGAGTTCATTCAGACTGTGGCCAATCGTATTATTGAATTGACGCCGAACGGCATCATTGACAAGATGATGGAATACGATGAATATATCACTTCAGATCATATTAAGGAACTGAGAGCGAAGATGTACGGAAACTAAATAATTTATTCTCTATTAAAAAAGTATCGCCTTGCAATATTAATTTATTGTAAGGCGATATTTTTTCAGATGATTTTAAATCAATGATATTCTATTGTTTTTCTTTATCAGACAGCTTATGTTCTGCATAATACTCTTTGGCAATAGCAATGGCTCGCTGGAGCTTTTGTGAGAGCACCTGCTTGTCTGGTAGCTGAGTGTAATATTGAGCTACCTTAATTGGACTTTCATTATCGAGCATGAGATATTCAATATGTTCGGTGTTCCCTTCTGAACAAAGAATAAGACCAATTGGTGATTCCTCCCAATCTTTTCTCTCATTTTTATTCAGGTAGCGTAAGTATAATAGCATTTGTCCTTCGTATTCGGGTTTAAGTTTGCCTAACTTTAGTTCAATCACCACCATTCGGCGAAGCCCACGGTGGAAAAATAACAAATCTATATAATAATCTACTGAATCAACCGTAATACGTTTCTGCCGGTCTACGAATGAGAAGTCACTACCTAACTCTTTGATGAATGCTTGAATTTGAGATAGTATGGCAGATTCCAAATCATGTTCTGAAAACACATCTGGTAACCCCAGCATGTCTAAAAAATAACTGCTGCGGAATACAAGGTCGGGTAAAAGTTGATGAGTTTCCTTTACCATAGCGAGTTCTTGCTTTATAAGCTCTTCTGGTTTACGACTGAGGGCTGTTCGCTCATAAAGTTGCTTATCTATCTTATCACTAAGTGTTCTGGTATCCCAATGTTCAATACTGCACATCTCTATGTAAAAAGAACGGGCCAGTTTATCTTTGATATACATGATAGTCTTTAGGTGTGTCCATGTCAATTGTCTCTGCACTGCGGAGACAATGTCCTCCTCAGAGAAAGTCTCTGCTGCGCGGAGACAATGTAGTAGACTCTTGTCACTCCATCCTTTACCATATTTTTGAGTTAGGTTCTGAGCCAATCGTTTAATAACCTGCTTACCGTATTCAGCTCGTTGATTTAGGAGTACATCATCTTTGATACGTGTGCCTATATGCCAATTGGTCAGACATACTTCAGTGTTCACATAAGTGGCAACTCGTGTACGTGTATTGTCAATAATTTGACAAATATCTGAATAGAGATGGTTTTCTTCTGGAAATAAAGTTGTATTATCTTTCATTATTCAAGCACACCATTATTATTTATATATCAATTTATTCTTCCCATCTCCGAACAAATTATCTCCCAACGTCGTAATCTTATTTCCCGTGGCCACCACATAGCGTAGATTATCACACCCCATAAACGCACCGTATTCGATAGCTGTCACCCCGGCAGGTAACTCCAACGTACCACATAATCTCCCGCAACCACTGAATGCCCGTTGACCGATACTTTTCAGACCCTTTGGAAGCTGAATGCTCAACAAGTACTTTTTCTGTGTGAATGTATATTCAGGAATAGCGGTGGCATTGCAGTTACTCAAGTCGATAGCTACCAGATTGGGCATGTAGTCGCGTATCAGGGTGAAGTCCGCTGCATCCAGTTTGCCTTCTACAGTCAGGAAGTTCACATCTTTGGGTTGCAGACCTGCTTCTACCAATTCGCTGGCGAGGCTTCCCATCAGGCCTACCTGTACAAACGCCTCTACCGGCTCACCCTCTATCACAGCAAACGTATCCCAGTGCTTCTTGGCACGGTAGGAGTCGCTGCTGCCCAGGGGCACGAAAATAGCGGTTATACTGTCTGCCAATGCTTCCGGAAGTAAATTGGGAGCGGTCTTCTTTCTCACCTGGCATATTTTCAGATTCTCACAACCCTTGAATGCCGCATCCTCTATATTCTTGGTTTTCTCCGAAAGGATAACTTTTTGCAGAGTGGTTTTTCCGGTGAAAGTGCTGTCGCTTGTCTGTCGGCAGAATGCATATGCAGGCACACAGTTGGGTGGGTAGATGTAGAAACGGTCGGGGAAGGTGCCGCCCTTGCCGGCGTATGTGCTGATGGAGGCATTGGAAATGTCGAGCACTTGCAGACTCTTGAATTCATCCCGCAGATGCTTGAAGTCGATGGCATTCAATTTTCCGGTCAGGGTGAGATGGGTGATACTGTTGGCTTCATCTTCGGTGAGCATGGATACCAAAGTACCGGCTTTGGATACGAAAAATGTTTTGTTGCCGGTAGGTGTGCCTGTATTTTGAGCTGCTACATAAGTACATGCAGCCAACATTATGATAGTGAAGACTTTCTTTATTTTCATGGCTGTTACAAAATATGTTTCAGACAAATATACGGTTTTTACAGGAAGTTATTTTCTATGTTTTAATTTTATAGGTATTTTTGCCGGGGTATTAACATATAGAAACAGAGATATGGAGTCAATGAATGAAAATGCAGGCACCGTTCGGCAAGAACTGAAAGTTGTGGTCTATCTGACTGTGGCAGCGAAGATTATCGTCTATGTGCTTCTGATATTGGGGTTTGCGGCAGCATTTGCTTTTCTGGCGGGCGATTTGCTGAAATTAGTTCCGGCTTTGGCACAGAATGGGGCATTGGGTCTTATTTTACAGGAGGGTTGTTTCCTGGCCGGTGTATTTTTAGCTGCATTCATTTTATTGAGATGGTGGGATTGCTTGCCCTTTTCCGACTTGGGATTATCTGTAAAAGAAAGATGGAAGGACTTCCTTTGGGGAACATTGGCAGCATTTGTCCTCTATGGCATCGGCTTCGGCGTGCTGTATCTTTCCGGTGAAATTAAAATAACCGGAGCGCAGTTTGATGCAACGAACCTGTTGTTGATGTGGATATTCATGCTGTTGGTAGCCGTTACAGAGGAAACCGCCCTTCGCGGTTTTGTGCTGGGGCATCTGCTGAATGCAGGGGTTAACCGTTTTGTGGCATTGTTTATTTCAGCAGCCCTGTTTTCCCTGCTCCATATCTTTAATCCTAATTTTTCCCTTATTGCTTTTTTGAATATTCTGCTGGCTGGGTTAATGCTGGGCGCCTCCTATATCTATACGCGGAATTTGTGGTTTCCCATTGCCCTTCATCTTTTCTGGAACTGGTTGCAAGGTCCGGTTCTTGGTTTCGAAGTGAGTGGCGGACAATTCGGCAACACCCTGTTGAGCTTGGAACTTCCTGAAAAAAATATCATCAACGGCGGTGCTTTTGGCTTCGAAGGCTCTGTGGTATGCACCGCGTTGATGATTATAATGACTGTAATTATTCTGAAATCAGCTTCAAGGCAATCCTCTTGCGATCCATGTCCACACTCAGCACCCGAACCCGGACATGCTGATGAATAGATACGACTTCGTTCGGATCTGAAATGAAGCGGTCGGCCAGTTGAGAAAGGTGGATCAGACCGTTTTCTTTGATACCTATATCGACAAAAGCGCCGAAATTGGTAATGTTGCCCACGATGCCGGGCAGTTCCATGCCTTCGTGCAGGTCGTTGATGGTACGTACATTCTTGTCGAACTCAAAAATCTTTATCGGGCCTCGCGGGTCACGTCCCGGTTTGTCCAGTTCCTGCAAGATATCTTTCAGAGTCGGCATTCCCACCGTGGGAGTGAGGTACTTCTCCGGTTGAATTTTCAGGCGGAGTTCCTTGCTGGCTATTAGCTCTGCCACACTGCAACCCAAGTCTTTTGCCATCTGCTCTACGATGCAGTAGCTTTCGGGATGCACGGCCGAGTTGTCCAGTGGGTTTTCAGCTTGCGGAATGCGGAGGAACCCGGCGCATTGCTCAAATGCTTTGGCACCCATGCGCGGCACTTTCATCAGTTGCTTGCGGGAAGTGAACGCACCGTTCTCTGCGCGATAGTTCACGATGTTCTGTGCAAGCTGGGGGCCTAAACCTGAGATGTAAGTCAGCAGGTGGCTACTTGCCGTATTCAAATTGACTCCGACCAGATTCACGCAACTTTCTACCGTAGAATCCAGTGATTTCTTTAGCTTGGATTGGTCCACATCATGCTGATATTGTCCTACGCCGATAGATTTCGGGTCAATCTTAACCAATTCAGCCAACGGGTCCACCAGGCGACGGGCAATGGATACCGCTCCGCGCACAGTGACATCGTATTCGGGAAATTCATCACGGGCAATCTTGGATGCGGAGTAGATGGACGCACCTTGTTCGCTCACCACGAATACCTGAATTTCCTTTCTGAACGTCTGGTGTTTCAGGAACTCTTCCGTTTCGCGGCTTGCTGTCCCGTTTCCTACGGCAATGGCTTCTATCTGATAGGCTTCCACCATTTTTTGTATTTTGGATACGGCATCTGCGGTTTTGTACACCGGAGCATGCGGATAGATGTTTTCATTGTGCAGCAAGTTGCCCTGTGCATCCAGACACACCACTTTACAGCCGGTACGGAATCCGGGGTCAATGCCCATTACCCGCTTTTGTCCCAGTGGGGAGGCAAGCAGCAATTGACGCAGGTTCTGGACGAATACCCGGATGGCTTCTTCATCCGCCTGTTCTTTGCTTTGTGCGGCAAATTCGGTTTCGATGGATGACTTTAGCAGACGTTTATAGGCATCCTGCACGGCCTCTGCCACCTGTTCACCACAAGCATTGTTGCTGCGCACAAAGCGGCGTTCCAGCCGTTCTACGCACTCTTCATCATCAGGACTTATGCTGACTTTCAGCAGTCCTTCGGTTTCGGCGCGGCGGATGGCGAGCAGCTGGTGCGAGGTGCATTTCTTCAGCGGTTTGCTGAATTCGAAATAATCACGGTATTTGTCAGCTTCACTCTCTTTGCCTTTCACCACTTTGGCGGTGATGACGGCTTGCCGGGAGAAGGCAAAACGCACGGTGTTGCGTGCCTGTTCGTCTTCACTAACCTGCTCGGCAATGATGTCCCGTGCCCCTTTCAGTGCATCTCCGGCATCTTTCACTTCTCCTTTGACGTATGCTTCAGCACGCTTCTCCGGATTCGGTTCGCGTTGCAGCATCAACAGGGTTGCCAAGGGTTCCAGGCCTTTTTGCCGGGCCACTTCTGCGCGTGTGCGGCGTTTGGGTTTATAGGGCAGGTAGATGTCTTCGAGTACGGTGCTGTCCCATGTTTCATCAATGCGCTTTTGCAGTTCGGGAGTCATTTTTCCCTGTTCGTTGATGGTGCTGATGATGGTTTCTTTCCGCTTGGCAGTCTCGTTCAGCTTCTCGTATTGCGTTTTGATAGCTTCGATTTGTACCTCATCCAGTCCGCCGGTGGCTTCTTTACGATAGCGGCTGATGAACGGAATAGTAGCTCCGTCTCCCAGTAAGTCGAGCGTATGGCCGATTTGCTTTTCGGAAATGCCGAGGGCGGCGGAAATCATTCGGTGGAATAATTGCATCATGTTGAATCGTTTTTTTGAATAATGAGCGCCAAAGGTACAAAAGAATTATATAAAAAAGACGAATCGGTAACTCAATATTGTGCGGAAAGGAATAAAGTTACGAGCTACAGGCTACG
>NZ_CAJLKP010000026.1 GCF_905207245.1 uncultured Bacteroides sp.
ATTGCTGACTTTGGCGGCGCGGGCACGTATATAGTAGTTTGATTTCCAGCGGAAACCGACTATCGGTCCCACTTTGCCGGAGAAACCTCCGAGAATGCCTTGATTGATAATTCCCATACTATCGTGTTTTAAATTACTTGTTTTTCTGATTGCGCAAATATATGGAAAAAGATTCTCATCAATCCGGTCCACGTGATTTTTGCGTTCATTTGCGTCGTTTTGCGTAGATAATTATTTTGCCTTTTCCGATGGGCTCTGTTTTGTCCGCATTATACCCGGGATGCACTTGCTCCGTACCAAGGTCGTGGTTTCTTCGCTCAGAGGTACCTGTGAGTGGAGAAGGTACGGAGCAAGTGCATCCCGGATATAGCTCGGATAAGAGGTTGTTTAGCTATTAATTAGTAATGATGAAACGTGAGCAAAGGTTTCTGTAACATTTCCTTTCTTCTTTAAGTGTATGAATCCCTATCTTTGTAATCTTCTTCACAATTTCTACATCGTACATTTCCTTCTTTTTTTAGTATCTGATAGAGGAGGAGTGTATTTTGTGTAGGAACAGATTATTTGTTAGAATTGAAAAATCATTTTAAAGAAGGATATCTATCAAATAAAATAAAAAATAGGAAGATGCTGGGGGGGGTAGATGAAGATTCAAACCCTGTCATTGTATATTATGAGTTCAAGCAATAAAATAGTAGTTTGTCTGTAAGAGTTTGTATTTAAACGTAACCTCTGATTAAATTTATGATGTAACCATGATTCGATATAAAGTAATATTTTTATTATTAGTTATAGCTTTTAATATTTCCTGTTCTAAAAAAGGAGCACAAAGCGAGAGTAAGTATGAGGTTGATTTATTAAGTGGGGTGGTAGATAGTCTTGGCTATTCTTTATTTACTGACTCTATTAAGTATATTAATCTGGAAACTACAGATTCTTGTTTAATAGGGGAGATAACAGATATGGCAATTGGTACTGACCGACTGTTTGTCTTCGACAAGCGTAGACAAACCATATGGGTATTCAATCAGGAAGGTAAATTTTTGAGTAAAATATTTAAGCAAGGGAATGGACCGGGGGAATATATTCGAATTGAGCAATTCGAGTATGACGAGAAAAATAATCAAATTGTGCTTTTGGCATGGGGAAGTCAACTTTTGTTTTATACACCGGAAGGTGAATTTTTGAAAACTGTAAAACTTGGCTTTCCTCTTACTCCTAGTGATTTTAAAATAGTTCCACAAGGTGGTTTCATTTTCTCTCAAGCGGGATGGGATAAACCCACTGCTGGAATTTATTATGTGAATGATCAGGGCAAAGAAGAGCAAATATTGGTAAAACGAAAAGAGAACCATCTTGTTTTTATAAATTTCGATTGGGAATTATGTTCTTATGATAATACGATTTGTTTTATGTCGCCCAATTTTGAAAATATAGTTTATCATTACGAAAACCAAGAACTTGTAACGGAATATCCATTTCGTATGAAGCCTGAATTGAAGCATGATTATATGGAAACGGTCTCCCTGCAATATTTTGAGGACTTTATTAGAACGGGGTATTTGGAAGGAGAGAAATGGATATTGGCAACTTATTGGTCTTCGGTGGAGGATGCCAGGGCATTCCTTTTTTCAAAGGAGAAGGAGAAATATTGGATTGGGAAATATTTAGTAAATGATTTGGATGGAGTAGATCGTAATGCTAATACTTCTGTATCTGGAAATAATACTTTTGTATTCTGGCGTGAGAATGAAGATACTGATGAGAATCCTATCATTCAGGTTTTGTATTTGAAATAGTAGATTTAGTATTTTATTATGAGTATGAGATATATACAAATTGATATTTTATTGTTCATTGGGATATTAAGTATCTGTAGTTGTTCTTTTAAGAATGATTATCCTAGACAGGCTAACCTTGTCCAGATAGATCTATCTTATCAAAAAACTCAATTTCCTCTCTCTTCTTTTATTGATGATATATCTACTATCAAACTGGAACTTCCTACTCCTTATTTTTGGGGAGTGGTTACAGATGTTTTATTTGCGGATTCAACTCTTTTTGTAGTGGATAAGAAACAAGGAAATATTTTTCGTTTTAAGAAAGATGGTACCTTTTTGAATAAGATTGGATCGAGAGGAGGAGCGCCTGGAGAGTTTCTTAGTTTACATCGTTTCTTTATAGGAGATCAATATGTGTTTGTTAATGACTTGAATGTAAGGAAAATACATTATTACGCACATTCAGGAGATTATGTTAAGTCTATTTCTTCTACATATGAATTGGTTTATGATGATATAGTAGCTTTGCCTGATGGCAAATTTTTGTGTCATGACATAGAGGGGTATAAAGATGAAAGTAAGATTTGGCTTATGAATGAAAAAGGGGAGAAGGAAAGGACATTATTGTTTCATGAAGATAATTATCCCTACAGCTATACAGATTGGAATACTATTAATACTACTATGGATAATCAACTAAACATATTGGATCCTATAACTGGTACTTTTTATCTTTATGATATAGAGAGAGAAAAGCTGACAGAAACTCTACGCTTAGTATCTAAGGAAAAAGATTTATCAGCTTTTGGGGGTATTGAAAATCTCTCGCAAATTAAAGATAAATATGCATATCTCTCTTTTGCAATAGATACTGATAGCTATGTGTATTCTATATGGTCTACTTCAGATAATATTGCTTTGTGCTCTCTTTATGCGAAGGAAGAAAAAAAGATTGATGTTTTCAGAATGCCTGAAATGGATTTTCTTGGTTATTCAATATGCCCTATTCCTGTATCTACAAATTTACCGGATGTGATGGTAGCTATTATGACTGATGAGTATCCTTTGGAGTATTTCCCGGATCAGTATCAAGATGGAGTTTCTGAACAAGTAGTAATTGTTTATATAATGAAGTTCAAACAACCTAGATGATGTTGTGTAATACTGAATGAAAGTTTGATATGGAGATGTGTATATTGAATAAGGTTGATAATTGATTTTATATTTAATATAATGCAAAAATTTTGGTTTATTGGAGAACCTGTTTACTGTCATTGATATTTTATATGGTGATTGCTTGTCGGAGAAGTTATCTTCATATGGACTGAGTATGCAGGAATTGAAGTTATGCTACCTGGTTCGTGCCCGGTTAGGCAATAAGGCTATTGCAGTTCTCTTTAATATTGCTTCCCGTTCGGTGCTGAAGGCAAAGCAACGTATAAAAGGGAAATTAGCGTTATCGGCTACAGATTGTTTGGATAAATGTATTCAGCAACATTAACTATACGATTCATGTTCTCTTGTTCTTAATTTATTCGTTTGAGTGTAGACGCTTATCCGGTAATGAACACTATTCTCGAAATGATATATAGATAGTCAACTGTTTGATATTTTGCCTCAGATACGTAGAAGTTCCTTGATCTCACGGGAAGGTCTGTACCCCATTCTCAATATAGAAAACTTTCTCTTCTTTTCCTCTGGTCAAATTCCGGAGATGGAGCAGAGCGCCTTTGGGAATGTTATCGAAAACGAGTGTATCGGTTTTTGCTTCTTGTTTGGAAATATACTTCCATCCCTCATATCCATCATTGTATCCTATTTCATAAACATCCCCAACCCGTATGAAGTTGTCGTCATTGCGGGGTGTATAGTCTAGACGGTCTATGTATACCTCTTTTCCAAAATCTATTGTGATATGACTTCCTTTTTGTTTTGATACAATCCAAGTCAATGGATTATGATCCAAGCATTCTTGCAGTTTCTCTGCAGAAAGTTGCCCCTCATATTTATTCTCGCTAATACTTTGGGCAGTGATTGGCTGACCTTTGTGATAAAAATCTAAATCAGCCACTTCTACAACTTGATTTTTTGGGGCTGTATAACGGATATAACGGCATTGAACAGGAGGATTGAGATGAATGGTATTCACACTGACTTTCGGTGTATCTGCAATATGATATAATAATTGTTTTTGTCTGAAGTTCTCATAATCCGAACCATATATTTTAGCTCCTACCACTTTTGCCATGTGTTTAACTACCCGCAGATAAAGAGGGCATTTGCGGGTTACAGTAATGCTTTCATATTCATCTTTATTAGGAACAAAGGTTATAGCAGAATCTCCTTTTAAGACGAAAGGATACCCGGCTAACCGATATTCCATACCATCATAATAAAGTGGTTGATAGGCAATATTAGGCTCTATATTATGGAAAATTGCTTTCCCATCAGCTACCTTTGCCATATCAATAGGCATCCACTGGGCGGGGCTGAAAATTCCGATGTACATATATGTTTCAGAGGCATCTTCCGATGGCACTTCATGACAATTTTCAAAGTATTCGCTACTAACATCTTTTATGAAAAGATTTTTAAAAATAGATGGAACTTTTGAATCTAGAATCATGTCTTTGAACGTTTCTTGCTGCATACCGAAACACCTGCGTAATACTTTGCCTTTCTTTCTTCCATCATTATATTTGTCGCGTCTCACAGCATCTTCTTCTGTAAACCAGAATGGAATATAACGTTGTGTGGTGTCTAAAACAACATTCCAGGTGTGTCCTGTCAGGTTATCCGGTGAAAGAGGTAACTCATCTACTGCAACGGGGATTCCCAATGAGCGTAATACATATATCAGGTAGTCGCAAGAGTCTACACATTTTCCTACCCGGTGTTTTAATAGAAACTGTGCTCCCAAGTGTGGAAGATTCAGGTTGCGGTTGAAGATGAATTTTTCATCCCTTAGATATTGTCCAATAGCATTGGATGCTTTAATGATATCTGAGCCTGTATATAGAGAATCTAAAAGGAACGAGAATTTTTTACGATAATCTGCTCTCCAATTCTCTAGTGGTTCATCGCTTATCCGGTATGGTAAGATAAGTTCGCAAAAGTCATCGAAGGTAAAGTGCTTGTTCCACGGTCTTTTCTCCCATTCTTCAAAAGCCATATCTATATTCTCTATTAAATAGTCGGCCGTTATCACATGTGCATCATATACTTTGGGTAGATTATCGTATCTGAAACCTTTCAAAGGGTTTACTTTGTCATCCGGTAGTTTACCATTTTCATCAACGCTTGCTTTGATGGCTTTTATGCTATCTAATACGTGCCCGGCATAACTAAAATAGTAAGGCATATTTTTTATAAGAAAATGGGCAGCTTTTAATTTTAGCGGGTTTTTGCGGTAGTGTTCCAATACTTTTAATAATTCAGAACGATTGTCTCCTGCAAAATCCAGGGCATATTCTATACGATAATTTTCTTTTTGACATGCGACCACAATAAATAGTAGGATTATGCTAAAGATAAAAGTTTGTTTGGACGATTTGTTTTTCATAATCTATTTTTTATAAGTGACAAAAATAGAGGAGAATATGCTATTAGTATATGTCTATTCCCGCCAAAAAGGTATGTTTTACTGTGTTTTGTTAATTTGTATATAGTTTTGGCGAGGATGGGTATGTGTGGTCACTATATTTCCTGCTACTTTTGTGAAATATTGATGGTAAGGTAACTATAAATAGATTATTTTCAATCTTTGATATCTAGTATAAAATTATATTGAGTAGAAAAAGTGAAGAAAAAGATAAAAGTACTTGCTACTTTATATTATTAATTAAATTTTTATTTATTATGAAGAAAAACATTTTAGTGGGAATATTTGCCCTTGCGTTTTTAGTAACTGTAGGTTATGGAGTGGAAAGAATGAATAATTATTCTAAATTAACCTATTTAGCATTGGAGAATGTGGAAGCATTGGCTGACGATGAAAGTGGGACTAAGGTTGGGCGTTGTAATTTGGAAGATACATGGGCACATGAAAGAGGGTATAGATATTTTTGCGATAGCAGGACTAATGATAGTACAATTTACCCATGCCCATCCTCAAGCTCATTTGGTAGTTATGATGATAATAAGAAAGAACGATGTACTAAATAATTAATTTTTAACTATAAAGTTCTCTCAAAATAGGTATTAACTTCTTGTTTGTAATTCTTAATTCATAATAAGAATGAAAGAGGGTAATATCTATTTTGAGATATAAAAATTAGTTGGAAACATTATTTGTAAATAATCATAGTTGTATAAGCAAAATTAGAGACATGCAAATAATAAAAAATATACTTTATCTTGTACTTATACTAAATACTTGCATAAGTTGTCATAAAAATAGTGATAACACATATTTCAATGGTGAAATCCAAACTATTGAAGATAGTATCAAAGATGTGAAGAAAGTTACGTTGAAAGTCGTTTCATTGGATGGGGCAAATTTCGGCTGGTTATCGACCTATGATTCACTCATGTTTTTTTTGAATCCCAAATTAACGGATCGTTTTTATAATATATTTAATATAGATACAGGGAAAGAAATAGGGACTTTTTGTAATAAAGGAGGAGGCCCTGATGAGGTTTCTACTTTCGGCCCTATTTTTCACCTTTTTGAAGAAAAGGGTGAATTAAAAACTCTACTATTTGCGCCTAACGAGGAGAAGTTATTCATTTGGAATATAACTCAGTCTATTCAGCAAGGCACAACTATTATGGATAAAATGTTTCCATATACTTGGCGGACAGAGAATGGAGGTGCCCCTTATCTCCTTATGTTTCTTCAAGATAAAAATACATTAATAGCTGAATTACAGTCATTTCCTCTTAATGAAGAAGAGGCTACTTTGCCTGCTTATCAGAAACGGACGCTTGATACTAATAAGTTACTGGGAAGTTATTCAAGCTATAAGAAGTCAATAAAAAATGGAGCAGCATCTATTTTCCCAGAGTCTTTCTTTTATTCTAATGATGCTTTTAAACCAGATAAAACTAAAGTGGTACAAGCTATGGCTAATCTCCCACAATTGAATATTCTAGATATTGAAACAGGTCAAGTAGTAGGTTACCGTATGAAAAATGGGCCAGATTTCTCTCTGTTTGAAACAGATAGACAAATAAAGAAATATTTTACAAGGGTACAGGCGGATGACAATTATATATATACATTATATTGGGGAAAAGAGCATTGGGGACGTTTTGAAATTCCATATATGAATACTATTTATGTTTTCAATTGGCAGGGAAATTTGATACGAAAGTTAGAAACAGATCGTGGGCTTGATCAGATGTGGATAGATCCGATAAGAAATAGATTATATGTAACGAGTCCCAAAGTTGACGATGTCTTCTATTTGGATTTAAATGGACTTTTTGATTAAGTTATTGTTGGATTTTTTGTAATTATATAATAAGCTATGGAGCGCTTATGTTTGTTGTTGCTATTTTTTTTCTTTTATTCTTGTAAAGATAAGAAAGATGATATTGTTCAGTTAGTTAATGAGTGGGATGGTAAAGAAATTGTCTTTCCTACTTCTTCTAAATTTACAGTACAAGGAGAAGACACTGTGACTTTTTCTTTCTCAGATGCTGATTATAAGATTGTTTCTTATATAGATTCTGTTGGTTGTACTGGTTGTAAAATGCACTTGCCTCGGTGGAGAAGATTTATGTATGAAATAGACACTTTGATGGATGCCAGTGTTCCATTTGTGTTCTATTTCCATCCCAAAAATATCGAAGACTTGTGTTACATAATGCGTCGTGATGTATTTACTCATCCAGTTTGTCTTGATATATCTGATGATTTTAATACTTTAAATCGTTTTCCTAAAGAGAGAGCTTTTCAAACATTCTTATTGAATAAGGAAAATAAGGTAATAGCTATTGGCAATCCAGTTCTTAATCCTAAGGTGAAAGAATTATATCTTAAAATATTGATGGGTGATATATCTCAAACGACTACTATTCCGAACACTGAAGTTGTTGTTGATAAATTGAAGTTGGATTTTGGTTCTTTTGTCCATTCAGAAACTCAAGTGCATAAGTTGATTGTAACCAATACAGGTGGAACTCCTTTGGTTATTCAGGATATTATTACCTCTTGTGGTTGTGTGAAAGTGAAATATGCTAAAGAACCTGTTCCTCCCGGTAGTAAGTTGGAAATAGTAGTTATTTATGAAGCTGAAAAAGCGGAGTATTTTAGTAAAACTATAACGATATATTGCAATACAGAGTCTTCTCCAATAATGTTGAAGATAGTGGGAAATGCAGAATAGTTGGATACACTATGAGGAAATGGAGTAAAATGATAGTGAGTATTGCTTATGGTTGTTGCATTAGTATTGTAGCGTTATTCATAGTGCAGATATTTGCACTTACTTCATTTAAGATACCCTCTGACTCGATGGAACCTTCTTTATTAGCTGGAGATTATATTTTGGTGGATAAATGTTCTAAGGGAGCTAGGTTGTTCAATGTGTTTGATGCTGTAGATAGGCGGGAAGTGAAGATTCATCGTGTGCCTGGTTGGAGGAATTTTAAGAGGAACGATGTATTAGTCTTCAATCTACCTTATCCAGATCGTTGGGATAGTATCGCTTTTGATGTGATGAAATACTATGTAAAACGTTGTATAGCTCTTCCAGGCGATACTTTCGAGATACGAAATGGGCGATATTATGTGCGGAATTGTGACGCTATTCTGGGGAATGTGGCATCACAAGAATATTTGATGAATATATTGGGGTCGGGCAAAGCGGAGGAGCATGGTGTTGTGACAAGGTGTTATCCTTATAGTGGATTGCTGGATTGGAATATTAAAAATTTTGGTCCATTTTATATTCCTGCTAAGGGAGATACGATACTTATTAATCCAAAGACAAAACTGCTGTATCGGAATCTGATAGAATGGGAACAGAAAAAGAAGTTGCAACTAAGAGGTGATACAGTTCTGTTTGGCGATAGTATGATACGGAATTACTGTTTCCGGGAAAATTATTATTTTGTTGTAGGTGATAAGGTTGTGAATTCGAGAGATTCTCGCTATTGGGGATTATTGCCAGAACCTTTTATTGTAGGCAAAGTTGTTCGGATATGGAAGTCGGTAGACTTAAAAACTAATGAGATGCGGTGGAACAGAGTTCTTAAAAGGATAGAATGATAAAGTTGAGCATACATAGTATGAAAAATACAGTAATAGTGACGCTGTCGTTTGTTGCTGTATGTTCTTTGTTGGGGCTGGTATGTGTAACAACTCCTGGACTTCCTATTAGGGAAACCATTGGGCAATGGATATGGTTTGGGAAAGCTGTACTATTTTCGGCGAGTTGCGTTGTTGCTGTTTTTTTATTGGAGTTTTTAGGGAAAAGTTCTTGGAAAGCAATATTGCTTTTCCCGCATATCTCTGTTTATGTATCATGGAGTTTGATATTTTGGGGAGCTATCGAAGTTATTTGGGGATTACGCCAGTTATATGGTTTTTCAGCTTCCGGTCATTTGCAATATGCATTTACAGGCTCTTTTTTTAATCCGGGTCCGTATGCCGGGTACTTGGCGATGGTATTGCCAATATGTTTGCATCAGCATATGTGCATTGTTGGCTGGAAGCAGGTAAGTGTTTTTCGGAAAATAGAGAAATCTATTACAGTAGTTGTTGGTTTTTTGATCCTTTGCATGCTACCGGCTACTATGAGTCGTTCAGCTTGGATGGCTGTTATAATAAGTTGTACTTGGGTGATGTATATGCATCGGAACCATCGCAAATGGACTCTTCTTTGGCAGAGATATAGGAAACGCTATATCTCATGGGGAATAGGAATCTTTTTTATTTTGATGCTGGGAGGCGCAGGAATGTTTCTTTTGAAATCAGATTCTGCTTTGGGGCGCTTGTTTATGTGGAAAATTACTTGTCAGGCTATAGCTAAATATCCGCAGGGTTGTGATAAAGGATTTGCTTTTGCTTATGGCGAAGCACAGGAAAAATATTTTGCTCAGAGGAATTATGCTGAATGGGAAGAGCGTGTGGCGGGGAGCCCGGAATATGCATTTAATGAATATTTGGAACTGGCTTTGACGAAAGGGATTGTTATTTGTGTAATGTTGTTGGTGATTACTTTTGGTTGTTTGTGGATTGGGGTACGATCTGGACGATATGGTGTATGTGGTGCAATTATAGCTTTACTTGTCTTCTCTTCTTCTTCTTATCCTATGCATCTTCCTGCTTTTATAATAGCCTATATTTGTTTGTTGTTAGCTTGCGGAATAGGAGATGTGATAGGGAAACCACTTACTTTATATGTATGTGTTATGATATGGGGTGGAGGTTATAGTGAGAAATGGCAACAGGAAAAGGAGGCTTATTGGGTATGGGAGAATACAAGAAAACTTTATTATTCGGGAGCTTATGCATCTGCTAATGAGTATTACAAGGAACTTTATCCACTTTTGAAGGAAAAAGGGAGGTTTTTGTTTGAGTATGCTCATAGCTTGCATAAATCTGGATTTTATAATGAGTCTAATGAATATCTGCGTGAGGCTGGTAAATATAGCACTGATCCGATGATATTGAATATTATGGGTAAGAATTATCAGGAATTGCATTATTATGAATACGCTGAAACTTGTTTCCTCTCGTCTGTCAATCGTTTACCAGGTAGGATTTATCCTTACTATCTTTTGGCAAAGCTTTACACTGAATCGGATTTTTGGAATAAGGGAAAATTTGTAGAGATGAGTCAGATTGTGTTAACCAAAGAACCTAAAGTGCATTCTACAGCTATTGAAGAAATGCGCAGTGAAGTGAAATTGATTGCGAAAAAAATGAAATAAATAAGGAAATAATATGGATAATTATAAAATAACAGGAATATGGAAACC
The DNA here is from genome assembly GCF_905207245.1 of uncultured Bacteroides sp. Taxonomy (GTDB): domain Bacteria; phylum Bacteroidota; class Bacteroidia; order Bacteroidales; family Bacteroidaceae; genus Bacteroides. The sequence goes on from NZ_CAJLKP010000026.1 coordinate 10,713, forward strand.
TATCATGATAACTGGAATGCCTGTCTGCTATTCCGCAATAAACAATTGACTAAACAACTGAAAGACTATCAGAATGCCTCGGCATTAGCTGAATATTCTTCTGCCCTGCTTGTGTCTATGGGGCAATTGCTTCGTCTTCATCAGCATCCGTCTTATGGACTTGTTAGGGATGAGGCTGAATGGGAGAACCTGTTTACTGTCATTGATATGTTGTATGGTGATTGCCTGTCAGAGAAGTTATCTTCATATGGACTGAGTATGCAGGAATTGAAGTTATGCTACCTGGTTCGTGCCCGGTTAGGCAATAAGGCTATTGCAGTTCTCTTTAATATTGCTTCCCGTTCGGTGCTGAAGGCAAAGCAACGTATAAAAGGGAAATTAGCGTTATCGGCTACAGATTGTTTGGATAAGTATATTCAGCAACATTAAATGTCTGTTTCGGAAATATGCTATTATGACGGATTTGGTAATGTTTCGTATTTCAATTGAGTGTTTAAAAACAATAAAAGGGTTCCTCCGAGCGAGTATGGCAGATTATAGTCTGTATGCCTTTTTGTATGCATTTCCCCTTATTCTTATTTCATAAAGATGGTATATTGGTGATTTTGCTAACGCTTATTTTTGTCAATACGTGCAAAGTAGATATTTAATGCATAAATAGCCAAATAATTAGTGCTACTTGCTGCATAATATACGATATTTATACGATAATTAGGCGGAAAAAGTCAATTTCATGCAAACAAACTCTTAACTCCTTGTTGACAAACTCTTAATTTCCTGTCGAAAAGAAGTTAACTTTATCGTAGATGAATGCTTGCTTGCTCTGCGAGAAACCATATGAAACTCTACGGTGAGCGAAATAGGTAGACATAAGATGCCTTTTTGAGTTTTTTAGCGAATGTTTCCTGATGAGTATTGAACTGTTATTTTGAATGGTAAATTGCCAAGTTTTGTTTCCTTTTTCTTAAAAACAGGATTTCTTTGTTCTCTTCTGTCGATAGTTCGTATTTCTTCCTTTCCTCTTGCTCTCTTTCTAATGGCTCTGGCTGCGTTTCTTCTGTTTCCTCTATCCTTTTCCCGGAAATACAATACTCAGAAGTCCTTTAAAAATACAAAATGACAGTTTGCAATTTGCATTTTGTCAGCTTACCCTTTAAATAGGTGTGATACAATTGTAACTTTTTATAGCTAATTATTGAGGGAATAAACTGACTTTTCATATCTTTGGACAAGATTAAACTGTAGAAAACAATGGATGAAACATTAAAAGGACAGATTGATGCTTGGACAGAAGCTGACGAGCATGGTAAAGGTATTGATGCGGTGCCCTTCAGAAAACGGGTTCAGGACTTCTGGAAATGGTTTACTGACAACGAAGAAGACCTGGCGCAGATAGTTGAAAACCGTGGTCAGCTTGAGAGTGGTGATGCAGTTGAGTTTGTTACAGCCGGAACTAATCTGATAAACGAGGATGTGCACTTCAACCTGGGCGGAGATTATGAATTTACTTTCTCTGTGGAGGGTAGTACACACTTATTCTACCTTTATCCGTATGTGGTATCGCAGTTGCCCGCACAATTCAAGGATAAATGGCATTTCTTTCCCTTCAATCAGGGGACAGATGCAAGCTTTAGCTTTGGTATGTACGGAGTGAATGTGGATATGGCCCAGGTGCAGGTATCTGCTACTTATCAGGAAGACATCAACGCCTTTAATATTTGTTTTTACGAAGAGCATTTGTGTTCGTTGGAAGAGGCCCAGAGCTTTAATGCATACTATATCATGATGGAAATCATGCTTGGTGAAGGACTTTCATACCAGTACATCGGCAATGTGGAACGGGCGGATGCTCCGCTTGAAAACAGTATGAAGCTTCCCGAACTCAGGGCATATATTACGGATACGCTAAAGGCTCATGACAAGGAAATATTCGATAATCCGCAACAAGTGTATACCGGTTACCGTTTTGAACCTCAGGAGAGCGAAGAATTGCGTTTTGACGTTGTTGCAGGCAGCTCCTGCTTCCAGCCTCTGGTTGCCGATTATTATAATGGGTCGGAGGAGCTGTTCAACCGGTTGAACAGGTTCGGTGCACAAGCGGTATTTATCGCTTTCCCATATGAGAACAATGAAGAAGGAGACGGGAAGAAGGCACTGGATTTCCGATACGAGTTGGAAGACCGCTTATCGGAAGAGTTGCTTGCGCCGGAAGGTCTGGGACTTTTGCTGGGTGGTGCTGTCGGAACAGGTACTTGCTACATAGACCTCCTGTTATTTGATGAGCCGGCTTTCATCGAGAAGATTGTCCCGTTCCTGAAAGATTATCCCCAGTATCGCTTCTATCTCTCTGATTTCCGTCAGGGGAGTGACTTGTGCAGGTTGTATGAGACAGAAGATGACGAGACGGAGGAATAAAAATAAATCGCTAATAATTAATATATCACAACCATGAGTATAGGTTTCAGATTAACAACGAAGTGCAAAAACGTTTCTTCATTCCAGAAGCTGTTGGATGTGGTGGCTGCCCGGCATGAGGTGTCTGTTAGTCATACAGAGGATTATTCGGAATTATCTGTTTGTCGTTTAGGAAATATATTCTTCAATTATGAGCCGGCAGAGGATGAAATGGTCATTATAGGCGATTGCCAGACCAACTTGTTAGGTGCAGGCTTTCATAAGGCTGCGATAGATATCGTTGATGAATTGATGGATCTGAGGGACTTCCCTTTTGAGGTGGAAGACGATACGGAATATTATGAGCACAGGGACTTTGAGCGGATGCGTTCCGAGCATTTCTATCATTGGCTGAATGCGATTGTAGAGCTTTGCCAGGAACGTATGAGTAAGGTTGGTGGTATGCAGGCCATCTGCTGGGATTGCAATAAATACATGCCGCAGGAAATAGAAGGAACGGTGGTATCTCCCTTCGGACGACTACGTCCCGAAAATCTTGTAGAACGGATAAAGAACAAGGGCATCGAAGCATTGGCAAATGAATTCCTCATGTGGAACAATAAGGAACGTGATGCATTGTTCTACCGGAATACTGCTTTGAGTGCTTTGTGGGAAGATTGCTACTTCATGCCTTCTGCCCGCAGCGATGAAGATGAGGAAGTCAATTCGTTCATTATAAAAAATCTGGAGATGGCAGCCGGAATAGATGCGTCTCTTCCTTTTCCGAAAGAAGACTATCTGTTGCTTTGCCGTCTGGCAGAAAAAGAGCCGATAGATGTCTCTGCATTGCCGGACTACGTATGTGAGTTTCCGATAGGTTATCGTAAAGGATGGGTGACGTATACATTGGGCAACTTGAAGTTTTCTCTTCCGGGTAAGTATCTTTATTTTGAAGAAAACGATTCCCGCGGTTATTATGACGGGGAGGATGAGAACTGGCATATTGTTCGCATGACGGCATGTTCCATGCCTGATGAGGAAGTGGACTATCTGGAAGACGATGCGCCTGTATTGCTGAAGGAACTGTTCTTCAAGAATGGTAAATGCAGGCTCTATGACCTGGGTGCAGATGGAGATGAAGAGAATGATGAATACGTATGCCAATGTCAGGTTATCACTGAACATCAGTTCACCCTTTTCACCATTTCGTGTGAAGGGAAGAAGGAAGCGACGGCTTTTTCAACTGATTTTATAGAGCATTTTTTGGCTATAAAGGAAGATAAGCATGAAGAGTTGCTCAAAAAGATAGAAAAGTGGAATGAGGAGGATGAAGAACAAAAAATAATCGATGCCATCCTGGAGATTGTCGAAGAAGAGCGGGGCACAGAGCTGACAGGACTTCTGGCACGTGCTTACAACAATCTGGGAAGCTTTCAGAAAGCTCTTGATTGCCTCTTCTCCATAGAGGAAGAGTGCAGGGAAGATGCGCTTTGGTTCTATCGCGTGGGCTATGCCTATTATTATTTGAATCAGTTGGACAAGGCGCAGGAGGCATTTGAGCATTCGTTAGAGTTGGACCCAGACGATGAAGATGCGAAAGAATACGTTGAGAATTGTAAGAATGGAGTATATCCCTATAATCTGGAAATGTACGAAGAGGAAGAATTGGATACTCTGGAGGCCCATGTTGAAAAGTTCTTCGGTCATTCGGATAATGTCTTCCATGAAATAGCTTCGCCGGATGTCCACGTGGATATTTATATTGTTGAGCCGACGGCTGAAAAGAACTATTATACGTTGGTAACTTCGGGCATGGGTGCGCATCGGATGAATGTACCCCAAAAGTTGGCTGAGTATAAGCTGGAGCGTGCCGAACTATTGATATATTTGCCCGCCGATTGGAAAATCCAGAGTCATGATGAAAAAGATTACTGGCCATTGCGCTGGCTGAAGATACTTGCCCGTCTGCCGATAGAGCAGGATACCTGGTTAGGTTGGGGACATACCATTCCGAATGGTGAGCCGTTTGCGGAGAATACAAAGCTTTCGGGAGTATTGCTCATTAATCCGGAGAATGTGAAAGAAGGTGCTGCCGTATGCCAATTGCCCAATGGTGAGGAGGTGAATTTCTATCAGGTGATTCCACTCTATGAAGAAGAGATGAATTTCAAGATAAAGAGAGGCGCAGAGGCTTTATTGGGAAAAATGGGTGAAATGAGCGCGGTGGTGGATATTAATAGGGTGAATGTCTGTGGTTAATCATTAACCACAGACACAAAAGTAACGACAGAGCGTGCGGGGATTACTGCCAATTGTTTATTCTTCAATTTATCAATGGGAAGCAAGTCTTCGCCAACCTTATCCGATGTGCGATAGCCCTGCCATGATTTCACCTTCGAATCATTTACATGGAACGTGAAATTTTGTTCCCGGTCGGCATAGTTGATGACGACCATTACCCATTGCCCGTTTACATTCCGGTAAGCAGAGCACATAAGTCCTTTGGGGTCAGTATCTCCTTCCGGAATTGTCTGTCCTTTTTCGTTAGTTGCACGAATAGACATGCGTACAGCTCCCGGACGGACAAAACGACTGTAGTTGCCTAATATCCACATCAGTTTAGAATCTTCCACTTTGCCGTCATGTAAGTCGGGGACCGTGTATTCTCGTATCAATCCATCCTTATAATCGCCTCCTATGGCACGCCACCATTGCCAGCTACGGGCTCCTGCATAAACAATGTCATGATGAATGATACGTGCCACATAAAGGGCTGTTTTCATTGTGCGGTCGAATCCGTGACCGCCGCCTATTTCCTCGTCATTCCCCATAATGCAGGTTTCCGTCTGCCAGAAATCAACCTTGTATTTATCTAACGTATCACGTAACTGACGGCGATAATCACGAAGCATGTTTAGCGGAGTAGTTGTCCAATAGCTGTGCCCTGAGATGAGACGGAGGACCTTGGGGGTATTTCCCAAATAAGTGTCTGTACTATCCGGTGAAAAGAAAGATTGTATCTCGTATCCACGTTCGTGATTAGTCATATGGGTAGAAAACATGCAACGGTAATCCGATGATTCACAGATAGCAATTTCCGTATCAATTCCTTCTTTTACAAACTCTTTACTGATGAGGCGTACGGCACGGGCTATTTCTTTCTTCGTGGCCGGAGTACCTTCCTGTTTGGGTCCTATCCAGTTCCAGTGACCATCCGGTTCATTGAAAGGGGAAAGGTAATCGAACTTGATGCCGTCCTTCTTCTCCACTCCTTTAATCATATTTGCCAGAAAGCGAGCGAAATCTTCATAATGTTCCTCTTTCAGATTAAGTGTACCGTCACGTCCGGTGTTGGTGGCAAGCCCGTTCTGGGTATAATAGACGGGCGGTGAGTTCAGGAAAGCGAGAAACTTGCCGACCCCGCGTTCTTTGGCTAAACGGAGAAAGTTGCGTTGTCCCTGTTGCTTATTCCAGTCATAGCTCCCATCCGGCTGCAAGAAACACTCGGTACGCATCCAGGGAGAACCTATTTGACTCGCTTTGCCCTGCTCCGTACTTCCTGCGCCTACATTGAATCGCCACATAGAGAGACCGATACCTTTAGGTTTTCCGTTGGCATCGTTCTCCGTGCTAAACAGCCAGTCTGCCACTAGGTTTTGTTTTTCCTGAGGCCATTTGCCTATGATGTGCATGCTCCAGGCATCCGAGGCGCTGAAGTGCTCCATGACTTGCAAGGGCTGTTCGGTAACTATCTCGAAATGAGTGGGCGGCTGGGCAAAAGCATAACTGCATATGCCGGATAAAATGGCTGCAAGGATTATTTTCTTCATTTGATAAGAATTTCTTTATAAACTGGAGAGGAAGTATCTGTTTGCGGATACTTCCTCTCGTAATTCATATATTTAAGTTATCCTGTAACTTATTTCAGTGTCACTTTGGTTGATTGCGTATAGCAAAATTCCCCTGCTTTGTCCGATTGTACCCCTACACGTGCAAAGACATAGTCGGCACTGGTCAGTGAGGATGGAATATCAATCTCGACAGTCATTTCCTGATCCAGAATAACGTTGGACAAATCCATGAATTTGTTACCTTCGTTTCTATTGTTGTCAGTTAATATACTTTTGCCGATATAAATGCCTACACTTTTCAGGTTTGCACTCTCCACGACTTTCTTGATTGTAAATTTGGCAACAACCTTATTTCCATTTTTCAGAAAAGATGGGTTCTTGATAACGAAGTACGGTGTAACTGGGATATCCTGTACTGTATTGCCTTTTACTCTGATTAATATCGTATCGTTCTGAGGTGCTTCCCAGGGTGCTCCGCTAATTCTGACCAGTTTATATTCGCCATCAAACAAAGATACGGAGTAAGTTCCATCTTGAGCAATGTGTGCCGGTATTTCTGATTTGAAATCGTAGCCATCCTGGAATAGTGCAAATCGTGTTCCGTCAGTACGAACTCCTATTGCTTCTCCTTCATACACTGCTTTTCCTGACAGCATGGACTTGGGTTCATCATAGTTGTCATATCCGCAACTTGAGAGTATCAAGAGACAACCTATTGTGATAAAAAATACTATTTTTTTCATGACTTATATATATTATTAATGGAACGGGTTTTTAACAATTTTCGGGTTGTTGTTGATAACATTCTGGTCAATTGATGAATAATAGTTGGCCAGACGGAACAACCTTGGTCTTTTGAAGCGAGTCAGCGTTGCTTTGTCAAAGATGAATTTGTCTTTGTCATCTGTTCCGGGTTTAGCTACGGCGATTCTGTAAGGATAGAGCCCGTATACTACTGTATTGTCATTGTAAGTACCGTCCCAAGTCTTATCTGCTATTCTCCAACGCTTCATATCAAAGTATCGGTGATCTTCAAATGCTAGTTCTACGCGACGCTCATTTTGGATTTTTTCCAGAGTCAGGTGTTCGATGCTGTTGGCAGGGAACCCTGCACGTTCACGCAGTTTATTGATGTAACTTTCTGGCGTAGGATCTGTTTCGCCCAGCTCGAAAGCAGCTTCGGCAGCGTTCAGATAGATTTCTCCCAAGCGAAACCAAGGCCACCAGTTTTCGCAACCAGTACCGCGTGAGCTGGCTGCTGATGCTTCGCTGACAAACTTACGAATGTAGAAACCAGTATTGCTTACGTCTGGTGCATTGTCTTTCGGACCATCCAGACCTGTCCATGTCTTTCCATCTTCATAATTGCTGCCCAATGTAGGGTTTACACTAAGATCATAAGTTCCGGTAGTTGCATTCCAGATAGCAACACCAGCCTGAATGTCAACGTCTATACTGCGGAATTTAGTACCTGGATAAACGACAGTACCGTAAAGGCGTGCGTCTTTATTGGCAAAGATATCGGTTTGATTTTCATATACAATGTAATTGCCATTAGCGTTTTTATAGCGCAATGTTCCTTTGCTTCCATCCAGATAGTCATAGCTTTCAACAAGGCTCAGTGATGGGGCGATGGTAGAAGAAGACTCGTTGTCTTCGGTCAGGTGTCTTACGATGTTATCATATGCAAAACGGTGCACTTTAGTGGGAGCTAGGTAATCTTTAGCAAAGATGATTTCTTTGTTTCCTGTCTTGGTCATGAACAAGTCATAGAAGTTCTTTCCTTTATCTGGATTTGAATTATACAGTTCATAAGGACCTGCGATGATTGCTTTGGATGCTTCAAGAGATTTCTTGTAGTAATCATTAGCCATACTGGCAGAGATACCTACTTCACCACCATCTGTCTTCACAGCGGGAGTCAGTTCGTTGTTGTATTTAGCAATGGAGCCAGCATACAGCATGGCACGACTTTGCAATGCAAGGGCTGTATAGGTGTTGGCTCTGGTCTGGCTTCCGTTGTTGCTTGCCAACTGATCCTTGATGCTTTGGATTTCAGTATAGATGAAATCATAGATTTCATGCTCTTTGGCGCGCGGATTTTGCAGATAAGACGGATCGCCACTGAAGTCATATTCCAACGTGGTAGTGATGAGGGGAACTCCACCCATGCGTCTTACTAATTCAAAATATACATAAGCACGCAGGAAACGGAATTCTGCGTTGAACAATGCTTTCTGTTCTGTCCCTAATCCGGTGCTGAATTTATCCAGTTTCTCGATAGACATGTTGATGTCGCGGATTAATCCGTAATCCCACCATCTGCCATAGTCATCGCCATACTGAAGCTCATTTCTGTAGTTTTGATCCATTGTGCCCGAATACATGGCATCGTCAACTTCGGTCATACCACCTGTATTGAAGTCACCGTGCAGTTGAGGCATTCTGTTATAGATGTTTGCCAACTGCGATTTTATCAGGGCTGGGTCATTCCATACCTGTTCGTCGGTAAGGATATTCTGAGGATCTTTCTCGAACCAACTATCCCCACAACTGGATAATAGGGAGGTAAACAATACCCCCACAATGAATAAACTGATATATCTTTTCATAATCATCTTTTTTAATAGGTAATGTTAAATCCAACAAGTATGGTTTTTTGCTGTGGGTATACAACAGCTGCTGCGGCACTGATTTCCGGATCTATTTCATATTGGTGTACATTGTCGAATGAAATCAAGTTTGAAGCATTGACATATACACGTACCTTTTGTGCACGTATTTTTTGAAGAATGTGTGCAGGAAGGCTATATCCTACTTCCAAGTTCTTAACTCTCAAATAGTGTACATTGTGCAACCAGAAATCACTGTTTTTACCGTTAGGTCCAGACTCTCCCTTTCTAATAGCTGGATAATACCCTGAAACCCATGCGCTGTTCGGATCATATGGGTCCTCGCGATGCCATCTATCTTCTAGAAGATACTCGGGTGAGCTACCGTTGCCGTGAAGAGGGTTTCTCAATTCATAGTTCTGACCCCATCCTTGCATGGCACCACCTGCAAAGTCGATATTCAGGTCAATACCTTTCCATTCAACACCGATGTTGCCACCGAACGACAACATTGGAGACCAACCTTCGGGATAACCGATAGGACGTTCGTCCATTCCATTGATGATACCATCGCCGTTGACATCTTTGTAGATAAAGTCACCGGGTAACAGTGAACGGTTGTTCTGGCCGTCTATATTTACCGGATAGTTGTTGATTTCATCTTGGGACTCGAAACGTCCGATTACCTGATATCCCCAATAAATACCTCCCCAACGGTCATTGGAGCCATTGCGATATTTATTCCAGGAGCTACCGAATCTTTCTTTGTAACGATAAACCATCTTATATCTGGAGAAAGTCATATTGCCACTTACGGTATAGTTCACATCTCCGATATTATCTTTCCAGGTAATCATACCTTCGGCACCTACATAAGCATCTTTGTTCAGGTTTTCATTGGGTAGGCTGTAACCTACCTCGCTGGGCAAAACAACGTCGTAACGTCCTGCTGGAATACCGGTAATATTCTTTCTGAAGGCATCGAATGTACCTGTCAGTCTGTTATTGAACAGAGCAATATCAAAACCTATATTAAGTGATGTGTTTTTCACCCATGACAGGTTTCTGATGGGCAATCCACGTTGATTAATGCCGGTGACTACTTCACCGTCCAGAACAGCACTTCCTTGTTTCCAGTTGTATCCGTCCATGTAACCGAACATAGATACACCGGCTTCACTACCTGTCTGCCCCACAGAAGCACGAATTTTGAGATCATTGACTACACCCTTCAGATTTTCAAAGAAAGATTCTTCTGAAATTCTCCATCCGATTGATGCACCGGGGAAGAAGCCCCATCTTTTTCCGGGAGCGTAAAGGTAAGAACCGTCATAACGTCCCAGTAATTCAACCAAATATTTGTCAGCATAGTTGTAGTTGATTCTGCCAATCCAACCGGCTCTGGCCTGATAAGACCAATCGTCGTTGAAGTCGTTAATTTCACTGAATTGTAGTAGCGGCAGGTAGTTGTTGGTTGGTACCGTACCGTTTGACTGATAGTTCTTGTCATAGTCAGAAGCCTCGTAAGCAAATACAGCTGATATGTAGTGGCTCTTGATTTGCTTGGTATAGTTCAGTTGGAGTTGCATATAGCGTGCAGCTACGTCTCTCTCCGTCTGGTATCTCCAACGGCTATTCAAACCACCGGTTTTGTCATATACACCACTTTCCTTATTATAGGTGTATGCATCATAAGCGTATTGGAAACCATCGAATTTACTGTTGGTATAGTTGTAAGAGAAGGTCGCCTTTGCTGTAAGCCCGAAGCCGAAATCATATTGTGCATATGCGTTGATGTTTGCATTACGCGTCAGGTTGTCCTTATAGCCGGCAACGTCTCTTTTAAAGAGTGCCGGGTTATAACCGATTTCGTGAGTGTTATTGATGTAATCAGGATTATCGTTGGCATAGGGGCTTTCGATAGGCCACATTTTGAACATAGACAGAATAGAAGAAAAATATCCGTCACCGCCGGGAAGACCTACATCCTGGCTTTTCTCATATTTACCGCTGATTTGAGTTCCAATAGTCAGGCCTTTGGCTATCTTTGTTTCGATGTTAGCCTGGATATTGGTTCTTTGGTAGTTGAAGTCAGGCATCAATGCATCCTGGCTTGTATGAGCAATAGAAATGTAGTGGTTGGTCTTTTCGGAACCACCCGTAACATTGGCATTGATGTGATATTGAGGTACGTTATTTCTCATGATGATATCGTAGTAGTCATAGCTCTGATATCCAGGTTCCGTGCCTGCCTGCCATTTGGCTAATTCTTCTGGACTATAGAGATTTGCCGGATTTCTGCCGTAGTTCTGTTCAGACTCTACCAATGCTCTTACATATTGTCCGGCATTAGCCAGTTTGGGGAATCTGGTCAGATTCTGCCAGCCATAATACCCATTGACATTGATGGTGGCTTTCTCGTTTTTCTTACCTTTCTTAGTGGTTACCAGTACAACGCCGTTGGCTGCACGCAGACCGTAGATAGATGCGGACGCGTCTTTTAGGATAGAAATGCTTTCGATATCCTCGATGTTGAGGGCATTGAACGCATCATTACCAGAGACATTGGAGCTTTGCACCCAGTCGCTGCCGGTTTCACCACCATAAGGAATGCCGTCGATAACGAACAATGGATTTCCCATATTACGGATTTCCAGATTGATTCCTTTACCGGGACGTGCATCCATGGCACGGGTCGAAATACCTGCCATCTTACCGGATAAGGCTCCTGCCGTAGTAGTGGAAACCGAGCGTGTCAGAGCTTCGGATTTTACGTTGCCGATGGCTCCGGTCACATTTCTTTTGGACTGGGAACTGTAACCAACAACGATGACCTCATCCAAGATTTCCGAATCCTCTTCCAATGTAACTTGAAAGACTGTTTTACCATTCATCTTGACTTCTTTGGACTTGTAACCGATGAATGAAACCACCAGTGTGCCATTTGTGTCGTTTACGTTTAATGTGAAATTTCCATCAATGTCGGTGATGGTTCCGTTCATACTTCCTCCACTCGTCACCTCTTTCACTGTGACGTTGGCACCTATGACTGGCTCACCTTTTACATCAGCTACATAACCTTTGATTGGGGTTTGTCCGAATACTGTAGCAGATAACAATAGCATGGCACAAGTGCATAGCAATTTAAAATGCCTCATAAGAATTAGAATTTAGAGATTAAACATATATTATCTTCTGTTCACTTTTTAACGCCGCAAATGTAAGAGAATGTAGCATATATTAGTATTATAAATCATGCAAATAAGGTTCATGAATCTTGCAATGAATGATTTGTATATATCAGATACAGAATTTATTCTTATTTTTGAATCGCTATTCGAGAACATACACAAATTGGCATTATGAGATATACATGCATATTCTTGTTTCTGTTATTTCCGGTGTGGCTGTCAGCGCAACCTTATTCCGTGAAACGGTTAGGGGCAATCGAAGGATTGTCCAACAATAATGTTCTGAGTATAACTCAGGATAAGCAGGGCTTTTTATGGTTTGCAACGGAGGAGGGACTGAATAAATTCGATGGTACCCGTTTTATTACCTATTATAAGGGAACCTCGGACAAACTCAGCATTACGGGTAATGAATTGAACTGCGTACTTGATGATCCGGTGGATTCTATTCTCTGGATTGCTACACAGCGTGCCGGATTGAATGCCTATGACTATGCCAATGATACTTTTACTACCTATGCCTATGAGCGGGGGCAACCAAATAGTCTGACTACCAATGATGTCACAGATATACAACCTGCATCGGACGGAAACTTATGGATTGCTACTTATTGGAATGGTATTGACTATCTGGATAAAAAGACCGGGAAGTTCACACATTACAATTGGGAAACAGTGCCGGGGCTGGTCAGTAATCAAATCTGGTCTGTGGTTGATGGTAGAGACGGAAAACTCTATATTGGGCATGTACATGATGGATTCAGCATACTCTCTGTAAAGGAAAAGAAGGTGAAAAACTTCAGACACGATCCGGCTGATCCCAATAGTCTTCCGGCAGACGGGGTGATGTGCGTATATAAGGATAACAGCGGAAATATCTGGTTGGGAACTTCCAATGGTTTGGCTCTGTTCAATCCGGTGGCGGAGAATTTCATTCATTTTAAAGACAATCGGGAGGCGGTTCAGCATCGGGTATTCAATATCAAGCAGATGGATGATAATAAGCTGTGGATTGCGATGGAGTTTGGCGGAATTGCTATTCTGGATTTGGCACAACATCTGTTTTTATCGCCGAGACAAGTACGTTTTACTTATATAGGCGAAGGCAATGATGAATATGGTTTGTCGAATTCTACGGTGCGTTATCTCTTTCAGGATTCTTATAAGAATGTATGGGTGGGTACCTGGGGAGGTGGCATTAATTTCTTAAGCCATGAACCCTCTTTGTTCAATACTTATAATTATTCGCCCATTCCGACGGCTGAAAGAAATCTTACCAACAAAATGGTTAATAGTGTTTGTGTTAATCATGAAGGACAATTGTGGATAGGAATGAATAACGGAGACATTAATGTCTTCGAAAAAGGAAAGCGGATAGCGGCCTATGGTAGAAACAGCGGCGACCTGAATGGCAATCCGGTTCAGGCTTCTCTATGCGATTCGAGAGGGAACTTGTGGTTCGGTCTGTTTGCTGGAGGTGTATGCTATTACGATAAAAACAAGGAGATTTTCAAGCAGATTTTTCCGAAAGATGAGATTGATACAGATGTGCGTACCATCTATGAGGACAGAAATCATGTGATATGGATTGGAACCAGTACAGGGATGTATAAGGCGGATATTGAAGGTCGTGTTTTGGAGCACTATATAGAAGATATACAGATACGCAGTATCTTCAAAGATGAACAGGGATGCTTTTGGGTTGGTACCTTCGGAAGTGGTGTTCTTGTCTATGCGCCTGATTTCAGCGTGGTGAAACATTTTCATGTGGGTGAGGACTTCCCTTCAAATACCATCAATGCTGTGTACGCAGACAGCAAGAAGCGTGTGTGGATAGCAACCGGCGAGGGGCTGGTATGTTTTCCTTCTTCGAAAGAGTGGGAGTACAAAGTTTATAAACGCATGCACGGAATGGAAAACATCCATGTACGGGCAATAATGGAAGATGCTTCAGGCAATATCTGGTTCAGCACGAATAAGGGAATCAGTTGTTATATGGAGTCTAAAAACAATATCTATAACTATAGTCGTGAAGATAATATTCCGGCAGACGGATTTATGAGCAACAGTGCGGCATGTGACAACGATGGCAGGATTTACTTCGGTTCTCTCAACGGATTATGCTATTTTAATCCGGGGATTGTGCTGGCAGAACGCAAAGCTCCACCAGTCATTATGACGGAAATGCGCATATTCGAGCCTTTGAATGACTGGGGAAATAAAGAAGAAGTGCTTCCTCTTGACGGATGCTTGTCAGTAGAATTGAACTATTTGCAAAATAACTTCAGTATTACTTTCAATGTACAAAATTACGCATTGGCCAACCAAGTGGAATATGCCTATATGTTGAAAGGGCTTGAAGATTCTTGGTATACCGTAACGGAACCCAATAATACTACTTTTCGTAATGTGCCTCCCGGCAATTATCAGTTTTTGGTGAAGACACGTATGAGAAACCAAGACTGGTCGGACCAAATAACGACGTTGAATATCCGCATCATACCTCCTTTGTGGCTATCGTGGTGGGCAAAGTTGCTCTATGTTGTGACAGGGGTATTTATTGTGCTCTCCATACTCTATGCTTACAAGAAAAAGTTGGATATGGAGCTCCTTTACGATTTGGAGAAGAAAAATCATGAGCAGGAACAGGAATTGAACCAGGAACGATTACGCTTTTATACCAATATCACTCACGAACTCCGTACTCCGTTAACATTGATACTGGGACCATTGGAAGATATGCAGAAGAGCCATTCACTTTCCAATAAAGATGCCCAGAAGGTATCGGTTATCCACCAAAGTGCTATCAGATTGCTGAACTTGATTAATCAGATACTGGAATTCCGTAAGACGGAAACGCAGAATAAGAAACTCTGTGTGACTCATGATAATATAGCTAATCTGGTATACGAAACAGGGCTTAAGTATAAGGAGCTGAATCGCAAGCCCAATGTTAAATTCCATATTGAGGTAGAGAGTGAAAATATGTTTCTCTATTTCGATAAAGAGATTATGACCATCATATTGGATAATTTGATCTCCAATGCGATGAAGTATACCGAGAAAGGCTCTATATTATTGAGGCTGTACAATGTGGCACGGGATGGTGTCGACTACACCGAAATACTGGTGACAGATACAGGCTATGGGATTACTCCCGAAGCCTTGCCTCATATCTTCGACCGTTATTATCAGGAAGGAAGTGAGCATCAAGCATCCGGTACGGGCATTGGTTTGGCACTGGTGAAAAACCTGGTAGAGTTGCACGAAGGGACTATCAGAGTGGAAAGTACCCTGAATGCGGGGAGTGCGTTCTATATCAGCTTACTGACGGATAATATTTATCCTAATGCGTTGCATGCCGACTCGCCGGAAAAGACTGACGATGAGCCGGAAGAAGAGAAAGAAGACATTCCAGAGTCCGTATCCGGCGGAAAGCGTATCTTGCTTGTAGTGGAGGATAATCCTGACATCTGTAATTATATTGCAGAGTCTTTCTCTGATGATTTTGAGGTGAAGACGGCAGCCAATGGAGAGCAAGGAATGGAACAGGCACTGAACTGCATTCCGGATATAATAGTCAGTGACATCATGATGCCTGTGATGAATGGAACCACCATGTGTAAGAAACTGAAAGAAGACGTGCGCACCAGCCACATTCCTATCGTTCTGCTGACGGCTAAGGATTCTTTACAGGACAAGGAAGAGGGGTATCAGGTGGGGGCGGACTCCTATCTGACAAAGCCTTTCAGTGCTACATTGTTACATAGTCGCATCAACAATCTGCTCGAATCACGCAAGTTGTTGGCAGAGCGTTTCAGTGGTTCTACACCCCATCATAATTTGAATGAAAAACGTGCCCGGTTGGCAGAGTCCCTGAACAAGCTGGATAATGAATTCATTGAGAAGATTAATCAGTTGATAGAAGGTCGTTTGTCGTCCGAAAAGGTGGATATTGGTTATCTGGCTGACAATATGTTTATGAGTAAATCTACGCTTTACCGTAAGATGAAAGCATTGACGGGACTTTCCACCAATGAGTATGTTCGTAAGATAAAGATGCAGTATGCCGAACGTTTGTTGCTGGAAGGCAGGTACAGCATTTCCGAAGTTGCTTTTAAAGTGGGAATAAACAGTTTAGTTTACTTTCGCCAATGCTTTAAAGAGGAGTTCGGCGTGGTGCCTTCGGAGTATCTGAAACAGCCATAAACATTGCCAACTTCTTGCCACCGCATTGGCAAACTTTTGCCACTGCGATGGCAAAGTTTTGCCAAGCCTATGGCAAAGTCTTGCCAACACGGTGGCAAGAACTCGCTCCTATATCCCGTGTATTAAGAGACTACCATTCGTAGCCTTCTACATAAGCATCAAACTCCTGTTTCTGGGTCACTCCGCACTTCTTGAGGATATTCTGTACGTCCTTTTGCTCGGCAGGGCTGAGGAGACGTTCGCCTTTGCGGATGCGGTAATAAGTTCTTTGGCTGAATCGCTCTACCAGCAGGGTCATAGCACGTTGTCTCTGCTTGTGCGGCAGATTCTCCAGAATATTCATGCAACCTTTGGCATAATGCACTTTCTTGCTGGAGCGGTAGTGAGGACAAGCGCCTTTCAGCGTGGCTTGGTGTTTGGGACTAATGACCACCCAATGTTCGATGCTGCTCGGGATGGCTTGTTCTACCAATTGCCTCAGGCAGGTAGAGGCTTTGGGGCACTGACGGTTGAGGCATAAGGGATAATTGTGCGGTACGTCCGGAAAATAATGTTCTTCTTCCATGATTGTGAGTTGTTTGTTGTTGTTTCCAAGGCAGTTATCCTTCTTTAAAGAGAAGCTCAGTGTTTCTTTTGTGATGACTACGATTGAATTTCACGGCAAAAGTAATCATTATTCAGACACGTTTGCCTGAATAATGACTCTTTTTTATTCATTTATTTCTCTTCAAACGTATTGAACGAATGGGGTTGGAGCTGCACGTTCAGATAACGGTTGCCTAATTTCACGGTTATTTCTTTGGTTTCATTGTTGAAGTTGCCGGCTATCACTACTTTCTTCTTTTGTGGAGTTTCCACAATCATAACGGGTGTTTTATCTTCTTTCTGCGCTTTGTAGGCTATGATGCGTGAACCGGGAGAGACGAACCTGCTGTAATGCTTCACGGCGTAATATTCGGGCGTCAGAGTTGCCTTGCGGGTTTTTGAATCCACATGTATCAGTGCATTTTGCTTCCATCCCCAGGGACTCTCACCGTTGTCGCAAAGTGTGTTGTTCCAGAAGGTATATTCTTCGCAACCATTGCCCAGATAGTGGTTAATCAGGTGGAAAGTGTGCTCTCCTGCCTGCCAGTCGAAGCTGCCCCAGCCACATTCGCTTTCACTCTGTACATACTTATATTGGGGATACTTCTCGCGGATTTTCGGCAATATCTGTCCGCCTTCCCACTGGAAACCTATGCCTTCGATGCTTTGTGGCATACGCGGGTCGGAAAGTATCTTGTCGACGTAGTCGTAGCGGTTCGTATTGAAGGTGCCGAGGTATAGTTTCACTTCCGGGTGATGTTTCTTTAGCGTAGGAGCCAGATATTCTACATTGAAGCGTACGGTGCCTTCGGCAGTCCAGGCACAACCGGGATAGGGGGTATAGCTGTATGCCTCATTCTGATACATGACCATATCGATGGGAATTCCCTGTTCCTTGTAGGCATCAATGAATTTGCAGAAATAGTTGGCATACGTTTGCAGATAGCGGGGGTCTTGTATCATGTAGTCGTTCATTGCCAGTTGTTCGGGGAATACGCCTTTACGCTTCTCGGTGTTGTCTTCGAAAAGGGCTATGCTCGATTCGGGAGACATCTTATTGGTCTTGTCGCTGCGTACCGGATAGTCATGGTTGATTTTCATCCAACTGGGAGGAGACCAGGGGGAAATCCAGAATGTCATCCCGGGATTGTACTTTTGTGCTGCCCGCACGAAAGGGATGATGGCGAGTTTGTCGCGGTTGATATTGAAATACTTCAACTGGAAGTCGCCCGATACTTCGTCGCAACTGTACCAGTCGCGTGCATAATCGTTCGCATTCATCGAGATTCGTCCCCGTGTGAAGCGTAAATCTCCCTGTGGAGAGAACATCTTTTCCAGAAGGTCGTCCTGCTCATCGCGGGTAAGCATGTTCAGAGCATCCCAGCACAGTTCGTTGAAGGTGGTGCCCCATGCTTTGAAGGTGGTGCCCCCTTCTGTTCCGTTGATTTCTAAAAGCGGAGTCTGTCCGGTGCTTGATTGTAACTTTACTTTAGATTGTTGCCAGATGTTGGCTTCCGTGCTGCTCACCCAGTTGTAAGTCTGGGCATAGGTTCCGGTGGCAAAGGCAGTTGCCAGGCAATAGAGGAATACTTTTTTCATTTTCTTCTTTTTCATGGTAATAAGTCTTTTGAGCGCAAAATAAGCAAAATAGTTGCTATTACAAGGTGCACAAAAGGCGCAAAAAGGGGGACAAATCAGTTCAAGCGAAGATAACATCGTTGTGAAACGTCACGTATGGGCATAAAAAAAGGAGTACCGCTGTACTCCAACCTTTGTTAACCTTAAATCTAATACTATGAAAAACACATTGCAAAGGTACGGACTTTTGGGACATCTGCAAATAAAACAAATAAAAAAGAGTGTTTTATAACATGTTTTAGCGAAAAGAACGCTTTTGTTAAGGCTTGCTAAGGATTTGAACCCTCTCCACGCTTATTTTCTAAAAAAGAATTATCTTTGTCTCATTAATTAACGAACACAGAGGCACAGAGACATAGGATTCTCTTTTTCTATAAAGTGAAACACTCCGTACCTCTGTGTCTCTGTGTTCAATAAAGATAAATCCACATGAACGAAGATATTGTGCTCACCCCGATGATGAAGCAGTTTCTGGACTTGAAGGCCAAGCATCCGGATGCCGTTATGCTGTTTCGTTGCGGCGATTTCTACGAAACTTATTCTACTGATGCTATTGTTGCGGCCGAAATCCTCGGAATCACCCTCACCAAGCGTGCCAATGGTAAAGGAAAAACCATTGAAATGGCCGGCTTTCCCCATCATGCGCTGGATACGTATCTGCCTAAACTGGTGCGTGCGGGTAAGCGTGTGGCTATCTGCGACCAGTTGGAAGACCCGAAGATGACCAAGAAACTGGTGAAGCGCGGCATCACGGAACTGGTGACTCCCGGTGTTTCCATCAACGACAATATACTGAATTACCGGGAGAATAATTTCCTGGCTGCCGTCCATTTTGGTAAAGGAACCTGCGGTGTGGCCTTTCTCGACATCTCCACAGGCGAATTCCTCACAGCAGAAGGCCCTTTCGACTATGTGGATAAACTATTGAATAACTTCGCCCCGAAGGAAGTGCTTTTTGAACGTGGAAAACGCGGTATGTTCGAGGGAAACTTCGGGAGTAAGTTCTTTACTTTTGAGCTGGACGACTGGGTGTTTACTGAAACTACCGCGCGTGAGAAACTTTTGAAACACTTCGAGACAAAGAACCTGAAAGGTTTCGGTGTGGAGCATCTCAAGAATGGTATCATTGCTTCGGGAGCCATCCTGCAATATCTCATCATGACTCAGCACACCCAGATAGGGCATATCACTTCACTGGCACGCATTGAGGAGGATAAGTATGTCCGTCTTGATAAGTTCACCGTCCGCAGCCTCGAACTGATAGGCAGTATGAACGATGGCGGCAGTAGCTTGCTGAATGTGATTGATAAGACTATCAGTCCTATGGGGGCCCGTCTGCTGAAACGCTGGTTGGTGTTTCCGCTGAAAGATGTGTTGCCTATCAACGAACGCCTCAACGTGGTGGAATACTTCTTCCGTCAGCCGGACTTCAAGGAATTGATTGAAGAACAGTTGCATCTGATAGGTGATTTGGAACGCATTATTTCAAAGGTAGCCGTGGGGCGTGTCTCCCCGCGTGAGGTGGTGGCGCTGAAAGTGGCGTTACTGGCTATTGAACCTATCAAAGCAGCTTGTATGGATGCGGATAATGCCAGTCTGAACCGCATAGGTGAACAATTGAATATCTGCCAGTCCATTCGCGACCGCATAGAGAAAGAGATTAATAATGATCCTCCGTTGCTGATTAACAAAGGTGGTGTCATCAAGTCGGGTGTCAACGCCGAACTGGACGAGTTGCGCCAGATAGCCTATTCCGGTAAGGATTACTTGCTACAGATACAGCAACGGGAAAGTGAACTGACGGGAATCCCCAGCCTGAAGATAGGTTACAATAATGTGTTTGGTTACTATATCGAAGTACGTAACCTGCATAAGGATAAAGTGCCGCAGGAGTGGATACGTAAACAAACTCTGGCAAATGCCGAACGCTACATCACGCAGGAACTGAAAGAATATGAAGAGAAAATCCTCGGTGCTGAAGATAAGATATTGATACTGGAAACGCAACTCTACATGGAGCTGGTGCAGGCGTTGAGTGAGTTTATACCCGCCATCCAGGTCAATGCAAACCAGATAGCCCGTCTGGATTGCCTGCATTCCTTTGCTAATGTGGCGCGTGAGAATAACTATATCCGCCCTGTTATTGAAGACAGCGATGTGCTGGATATCCGTCAGGGACGCCATCCGGTAATCGAGAAACAGCTTCCGATAGGCGAGAAGTACATTGCCAACGATGTGATGCTGGATAGCAGTTCGCAGCAGATTATTATTATTACCGGTCCCAACATGGCGGGTAAGTCTGCATTATTGAGGCAGACGGCGCTGATAACGCTGCTGGCACAGATTGGTAGTTTCGTACCTGCCGAGAGTGCGCATATCGGATTAGTGGATAAGATATTTACCCGTGTGGGGGCTAGCGATAACATCTCCGTCGGTGAATCTACCTTTATGGTGGAGATGAATGAGGCGGCTGACATCCTGAATAACCTGTCTCCGCGCAGTCTGGTACTCTTTGATGAATTGGGAAGGGGTACTTCTACCTACGATGGCATTTCTATTGCCTGGGCGATTGTAGAACATATCCATGAGCATCCCAGGGCAAAGGCGCGTACACTGTTTGCCACGCACTACCACGAACTGAATGAAATGGAGAAGAGCTTCAAGCGCATCAAGAACTACAATGTTTCCGTCAAGGAAGTGGATAACAAAGTCATTTTCCTGCGTAAACTGGAGCGTGGCGGTAGTGAGCATTCTTTCGGTATCCATGTGGCAAAGATGGCAGGTATGCCGAAGAGCATTGTAAAACGTGCGAATGACATCTTGAAGCAACTGGAAACGGATAATCGCCAGCAAGGCATCGCCAATAAGCCGATGGCGGAAGTGGGAGAGACACGCGAGGGCATGCAACTCAGTTTCTTCCAGTTGGATGATCCGATACTCTGCCAGATACGCGATGAGATACTGACGCTGGATGTGAATAACCTGACACCACTGGAGGCGCTGAATAAGCTGAGTGATATTAAGCGGATTGTGAAAGGGAAATAATTTCCCTTTCATCCTTTTTAGTTCGTCATTTCCTTCTTCACATTATCCTTCTGCTGTTCCCTGTATTGTCTTGGCGGCATGCCAAAGCGTGAGGTGAACAGTTTGTAGAAGGTGCCGCGATTATTGAAGCCTGTCTGATCCATAATCTCTTCAATGGTGAGATTTTTGGTCAGCAGTAAACGCTCCGCTATGGTAAGGCGATACTCCTTGATGATGTCGGACGGTGACTTTTCGGTTATCGGTTTCAGTTTCCGGTAGAACTGGCGGGTGCTATAGCCTAAGTCACTGCTCAGCAGTTCCACGGATAAATCAGGATTGGAGATATTCTTATCTATGGTTTCTATCACTTTATCCAGGAACTCTTGGTCTTCTTTATGGATGCAGTTGCCGTTCTCTACCTTGAAGGAACTGAAAATGGAGCTATAATACTCTTTTAAGTCCGATTTTCGCTTTATCAGCCGGTAGACAATCTTCTCCAGGTATTTCACATTGAAAGGCTTGGTAATGTAAGCTTCCGCGCCTGATTCGATGCCTTTCACTTGCTCATCTTCGTTATGGAGGGCGGACAGGAGGATCAGTGGTATGTGGCTCCACAATTTATTCTGTTTTATCTGTTGTGCAAAAGAGAGTCCGTCGATTTCGGGCATCATCACGTCTGAGATAATTAAGTCCGGCTGTCTTAATTCCAGATTGGCTAAAGCCTCCTTGGCATTGTTGAAAGACAATACATTGTACTCCTCTACAAATATCTCCGAAACAAACCATAGCATGGAGGGATCATCATCGATAATCATGATTGTTTGTTTGGAGGTGTCGAAGTTAGCGATGGTCTTTTCTAATTCTATGGGCTCTGCATTGACATTCAAAGGGGGGGCCTCATATACTTCCTGCTGTGTTTCCTGCTCCGTCAAAGCCAGTTCCGGCAAGGTTACTGTGAATGTCGTTATCTCATTGGGCACACTGTCTACACTGATTTGCCCGTTCAGCAAATTTGTCATGCTTTTGCATATAGCCAGTCCGAGTCCGTTCCGGGAGTTTGCTCCGTTCATTTCGAAGGAATCCAGTATCTTGTAACGGTCGAATATCTTTGTAAGGTTTTCTTTGGCTATTCCTTTCCCGGAATTAGAGATGCGAAGGGTGAGAAGCCGGTTTTCTACCCTCAATCCGACAGTAATACTTCCTTTCTCCGGCGTGTATTTGAAGGCATTGGATATCAGATTGTTCGCAATCTTGTTGAAACAACTGATATCTGTGTTCCATTCTATACCCGGTTCAATATTCAACTGATAATCCAGTTCCCGGTTCTCAGCCAATTCACCGAATGACTCCGCAATACCCTGCAGCTTCTCCGATACGGGCAAACTCTGAATGGAAAGTGTTTTGTTGCCGGTTTCGAGTTTACGGAACTGAAGCAGTTCCAGGATTAAGCTGTTCAGCTTCTCCGTGTTCTGCTGTATCATCTTTCCGTATTTGAGGATGTAGGAGTCGGCTTGCGGGTAGGCAAGTATCTTTTCGCATGGGCCGTAAATCAGCGTTAACGGCGTGCAGAACTCATGTGTGATGTTTGTAAAGAAACGCAGCTTGGATTCGTAGATTTCCTCCTTCTTTTCCCTATTCAGTTTCTTAATCATGCGCTGCTGCTTGCGGCGGTATTGCCGGATGGTCTGATAAATGGCCGTGAAGCAGAGCAAGGCGATCAGTATGGAATAGATGATATACGCCCAAGTACTCAGATACCAGGGTGGAGTAATGTGGATAACCAGTGCTTGCGGTTCACTCTCTTTGCCATTCATGTTATTCTTGTATTTCACTAACAGCGTGTATTGTTCCGGTGCGAGATTGGAGAAGATGGCACTGGCCGATGTGCCACTCTCTATCCATTGATTACTAACTTCTTCCAGCTTGTAGGAGTAGGAATAATTGTTCCCATTAATATAATCTATTGCCATAAAGTCAATGCAGAAGAAGTTCTGACCATAGTCCAGTTGTAGTATGGTCTTGTCTTTCTTTTCGTGCAGGAACTCGTGGATGTTATACTCTTTTCCGAAGATGGACAATCCTCTCAGGCTAATCTGTGGCATATAGTCTTCTGCGATATATGCATTGGGTTTGACGGTGACGAACCCGTTTGTACCGCCGAAAAATAATGTTTCGGTCCGCTGGTCTTTGTAAAAGGCGCCGTCACTGAATTCGGTCACGTCCAACCCGTTTTCTCTATTGTATGTTTGTCCGGTATTGGTTTTGGAGTTGAATCTTACCAGTCCCTGATTGGTGCTTAACCAAAGATTATTCTGCTGGTCTTCTAAAATACCGTGTACGGTATTGGTTGAAAGTAGGTTGGCTCTGTCGTGATACTGTGTATAGTCCTGATTAAAGTAAAGTAATCCGGAACTGGTGCCCAGCCAATACCCCTTTTCGTTTTTGTAGATGGCAAAGATGTCATTGGCAGTTTGACTGTTTACCACGTCGTCAAACCTGTAGGGCGTTAATATCTCCGTTTCTATGTTCAAGCGATATGCCCCGTATCCGCGATTTCCAAACCACAGTATGGAGTCGCTTTCCTGATAAGAGGTGAAGAAGTAATTGGAAGCCATACGTCCATCATCCAGAACAATGCGGGTAGCTGATTTTACGACGGGAGCCGTACCTCCTTTCTGCAAGATAACTTTTACAATGCCCTCCCCAACAGTAGATACCCATAAGGTGGTATCATTCAGTTCGTTGATAGAGTGTACGTATTTCACTCTCTTACCGTCTGTTACCACGTCAAGTGTATTCAACAGCTTGTTTTTATAGGAGTAATAGTTAATGCCGTTTTCGGTGCCTATCCATAGTTTGTTCATGGAACCTGGAGCAAAGCAATAGACGGTATTATCGGTCAAAGCACTGTTATTGACGGATATGCGGTCGAAGGACGTAGATGTGCCGGTTTCGGGAGAATAGTCTTTGATACGTAATATTCCACCTCCTTTAGTGCCTATCCATAAGGTTCTCTCTTCGTCATAATAAAGGGTGCGTATGGGGTTGTTGATTTGATATATGGGAGTATCCAGCACTGTGTTGGCTATTGAAAAGGTGTCGTTGTAGTACATGTATACTCCCTGCCCGTCGGTTCCTATCCAAACGATATCCTGATACCGGTCCTTCATCAGGCAGAAGATGCCCGATTGAATCTCGGTAGATTGTATTTGGTACTTCACCTTTTGGTCGGACATATATTTCAGTACAATCAAGCCGCTGCTTTTGAATCCGATATAGTAGTCATTCTGCTGTTTGATGATGGAAGAAACTTCTCCGCGGGCTTCGATTTCTGCTTTGAGGTCGGCTATGTAGTACTGCTTCCGGTTGTTGAAGTCATACTCATACAGCGAATAAGTTTCATCAATGAAATAAGCTGTCTGGTCTTCGCTGAAGGTCCATAACAGTCTTTCCGGGTGTATGAAAAGGTTGGTGTAGACTAAAACTATCTCTTGGCCTTTCTTTTTTATCTTGTAACTGCGAGTGTCGTTATTGGAAGTGAATATCCATAGAATGTCGTTTTCATCAATGACGGTGGATAGTACATGCTCAAAGTTCATTTGGGGAACTTTCAGTTTTTGGAGAGCCTGTTTTTCTTGTTGGTAATAGTAGAGGTATCCATCATCTTTTACGATGAAAAGGTCATTTTCGTTACTTTTCGCCATGGAGTTCTTGTCCTTGAACTCTGCAAAGCTTTGGCAAGTCTGGCTTTTGGTGTCCAATCGGTCCAGTCCGTAATTTGTCTGTATCCACAGCACGTTTTCTTCGGTTTCCATGATGTGGTTTATCAGGTTGCCCGAGAGTAATGCTTTTGAAGGGTTGACAGGATTATATACGTGGATGTCGGTGCCGTCGAAGACATTCAAGCCGTCGCATGAACCAATCCAGATAACTCCTTGATGATCTTGATAAAGAGACAGGATGGCACTGTTGGACAGGCCGTTCTTGTTGGAGAATTGTCGGAGGCTGTATGCATGAATCACCAAAGGGAAACAGCATATGAAACAGATGACTAATATGAACCGGATTGTTTTGCGAGTGTTTTTCATATCTGTATATCGGACTAATTAGGTATTGCAAAGATAGAGAATAATGGCAGGATGTCACTGCAAAAACGAGGAAAAAGAGTGCTACTTATCTGACTTTTTTGTCTGTTTGGCCGCCATGGCCCGATTGTGAGACTATATGGCATAAATGTGTATCTGCATTTTCATAAATACGCTTAGCTTTACGGCTGATAAGAAACCTCATTATTTACAATAGACTGTTTTACTATGAAACTACCGATTATCCTATTGGCATCCGCCTTGCTTTGTGCAGGCAGCGTGCAAGCGCAAGATGCAAAACAAGAGAAGAAAGCGAAAGCTTACATGGTGGCAGATGCGCATTTGGACACCCAGTGGAACTGGGATATACAAACCACCATCAAGGAGTATGTCTGGAACACTCTGTCACGCAACCTGTTTTTGCTAAAGAAGTACCCCGATTACATCTTCAACTTTGAAGGCGGTGTGAAGTACGCATGGATGAAGGAGTATTATCCCGGCGAGTACGAACAACTCAAATCATTTATCAGTTCGGGCCGTTGGCACATCAGTGGCAGTAGCTGGGAGGCTTCGGACGTGCTGGTTCCTTCCGTGGAGTCTTCCATTCGTAATATCTTGCTTGGGCAGGAATACTACCGGCAGGAGTTCGGAGTGGAAAGTACCGACATCTTCCTTCCCGACTGCTTTGGTTTCGGCTGGACGTTGCCCACCATTGCCAATCACTGCGGTCTCATCGGCTTTTCTTCCCAAAAACTGGATTGGCGCGTCAATCCTTTCTATGGTAAAAGCAAACACCCTTTTACTATTGGACTGTGGCAAGGAGTAGATGGTTCCTCTATCATGCTTGCGCACGGCTATGACTATGGCAAGCGTTGGAGCAACATCGACTTATCAGAAGATAAACAACTGCAGGAACTGGCCAAGCGTACTCCACTGAACACCGTGTACCGCTATTACGGTACGGGTGATACGGGCGGTTCTCCTACTCTCGGCTCCGTCAACTCTGTAGAGAAAGGCATCAAAGGGAACGGGCCGTTGGAAATCATCAGCGCCACCAGCGACCAGTTGTTTAAAGACTATCTTCCCTATGACAAACATTCCGAATTGCCCGTATTCAACGGAGAATTGCTGATGGATGTGCATGGAACGGGATGTTATACTTCGCAGGCTGCCATGAAGCTCTACAACCGGCAGAATGAGCTGTTGGGTGATGCAGCCGAGAGAGCTGCCGTTGCTGCAGATTGGCTGGGTATAGCCGACTATCCGGGCAAGAGCCTGACAGAATCGTGGAAACGTTTCATCTTCCATCAATTCCACGATGACCTTACGGGTACCAGCATTCCCCGTGCTTATGAGTTTTCATGGAATGACGAATTCCTTTCACTGAAACAGTTCTCCGGTATATTGACTACCTCTGTCGGTGCTGTTTCCGAGAAGATGGATACCCGCGTCAAGGGAATTCCTGTGGTATTCTACAATGCACTGGGCTTTCCGGTGACGGATGTGGTGGAAATAGCCGTTGAGGCTTCCAAGTTCCCCAAAGGCATCAGTGTTTATGACGCGGAAGGTAAAAAAGTTGCTTCACAACTGCTGTCTTATGAAAACGGAAAAGTGCACTTGCTGGTAGAAGCCACGGTGCCTGCCACCGGATATGCCGTTTATGACATCCGCCTTTCCGGAAATCAACAACAGGCAGCTACATCTGTCGCAACCACTGTTATAGAGAACTCCGTATACAAGATTTCACTGAATGAACAAGGGGATATAACTTCTTTGTACGATAAGACGAATGGTAAAGAGCTTGTTAAGAACGGTAAGTCGATTCGCCTGGCGCTATTTACGGATAATGCCTCTTACAACTGGCCTGCCTGGGAAATTATGAAGAAGACAGTGGACAGCACCCCTGTTTCCATAACGGAAGATGTCAGAATGACTCTGAGTGAAGACGGAGACTTGCGCAAGACCCTATGTGTGGAGAAGCGTCATGGTGAATCTGTATTCCGTCAGTATATCCGTCTTTACGAAGGAGAACTGGCTGAACGTATAGACTTCTACAATGAAATTGACTGGCAATCCACCAATGCCCTCCTGAAAGCGGAATTCCCTTTGAATCTTGATAACGAGAAAGCAACCTATGACCTCGGTGTAGGCACTGTTCAGCGCGGTAACAACGTGTTGACTGCTTATGAAGTGTATGCCCAATACTGGGCAGACCTGACTGACCGTGACGGCAGCTATGGCGTTGCCATTATGAATGACAGCAAATATGGCTGGGATAAGCCCGATAACCATACGCTCCGTCTGACTTTGCTCCATACGCCTGCCACAAAGAATAATTATTCTTATCAGGACCGCCAGGATTTAGGCTATCATACGTTTACATACAGCTTGATGCCTCATACCGGCAATTTGGACAAAGCACAAATTGCGAAAGATGCCGAAGTGCTGAATCAGCGTGTCAAGGCTTTCGAAGTAGAGAAGCATAACGGAACATTAGGAAAAACCTTCTCCTTGGTATCTTCGGACAACGCCCATGTGGTAATTAAGGCTTTGAAGAAAGCGGAAAGCTCTGACGAATATGTGGTGCGTGTATACGAAACCGGCGGCAAAGCTCCACAGAATGCCGTGCTGACCTTTGCCGGAAACATCTTGAGCGCCAATGAAGCGGACGGAACGGAAAAGACTACAGGCAGTGCCGCCTTTAATGGCAACCAACTGCAAGTTTCCATACAACCCAACAGTATCAAGACTTATAAACTCCGCCTGAATGCTGCCGGAAAAGCAGCGTTGAAGTCCGAACAGCTTTCTCTGAACTATGACCGTAAATGCTTTAGCTGGAATGAATTTCGCTGGGAAGCCGATTTTGAGTCAGGCTATTCCTATGCAGCCGAGTTGGTTCCTGCTGAATTGACTGTCAACCGGGTTCCTTTCCGTCTGGAAACCAAAGAAGAACTGAATGGTATGGCATGCACCGGAGATACTTTGCAGTTACCTGCGGGGCACGCTTACAACCGTTTGTATATCTTGGCTGCTGCGGCAACTGCTGAGCAGGACTCTAAAGGTATATTCCGTGTAGGTAAGAGTGTGCAGGAGGTTGTTGTTCCATCTTATACCGGTTTTGTCGGTCAATGGGGACATACGGGGCATACGCAAGGCTATCTGAAGGATGCGGAAGTAGCCTACATCGGTACACACCGCCACTCGGCAGAGGGTGACCATGCGTATGAGTTTACTTATATGTTCAAGTTTGCCATTGATATTCCGGCTAAGGCCACTCAGATTATCCTGCCGGATAATAAAAATATGGTCTTGTTTGCCGCTACGCTTGTGGAAGAACCTTATGCTCCTGCCGAGGCTGTATCTACTTTATTCCGTACTGCCAATAAAGACAATGCCGGTCTGCAAGGGGTGACAGAACCCGAGGTCAATCTGCTGAAACCGGAACACATCGTTGCTTGGTCGGGATATATCAACGACAAAGAAAAGCCTGCATTCCTTATCGACGGAAACGAGAGCACCAAATGGTGTGACATCTCCATGCTTCCCAATTACGTAGACTTCGACTTGGGAACAGAAAAAGAAATCAGTGGTTGGAAGGTGGTGAATGCTGCGCAGGAAAGTTTCTCTTACATAACCGGCGGTTGCTTCCTGCAAGGCAGAAACAACCAGGATGAGGCATGGCGCACGCTGGACTTTGTTACGGGTAATAAGCAGAATGTAATCAACCGTTCTTTAGGTAAGGCCGAAAAAGTACGTTATCTGCGTTTGTTGGTTACTCAGCCCGTGCAGGCTCCCAACGGGAAAGCTACACGTATTTATGAATTTGCTGTTTACGAATAAATCCGTTGATCGTAATCCTGATTAAAGAAATATCCGACTGATTCTAAACAGTCGGATATTTCCTGTTGCAATAGAAAATGCTTTTTCATCTTTCATGGTTGTCTTATTCATCGGCTTTTCCGTTGAAACTGCCGTCTACCTCCTCGCACACCCGCATTTCCATCCCTTTATATACCACTACAACCTTGTGCAGCCGGGTGTTGCCGATGGCGCGTTTCACTGTGTCCGTGTCGGCGTAGCGGTTGGCTTGGGCAATGGCTTCCCGGCGCAGTTCTTCCACGCGGTTTTCGGGGTCTTTGTACTTGGCATACTTCAACTCCACGATGTAACTGTGCGTCATGTCGGAGTAAATCTCCAGCATCGGACAGAGGAAGATATCGACGTATCCTGCCTGTGTGTCCTGTTCGGAGATGGGGCGGTAGAAGCGATTCTGAGCAGTCATGGCAAGGGTGAAGCCGTGGACAAAGAACTCGCCCTTCTGCTTGTCACGCTGTGAGGCATAACGCTTCAGACAGTCGGCAATGTAGCCGAAGTAGGACTGCCAATCACCCCGATAGGCCAGTGCACTGGATAGTTCGCTCTTTTCATAGCTGCTGAAGCTGAGGTCGGCATCATTATAAGTATTCAGCAGATAGGTGTAGAGTTGTTCCTGCACCACCATATTGGGAATGGTCAGTTTGGTTTTTCCTTCGTGCATTCCGCTGATGGTGAGCATTCCGAAGTAGTAGAGCAGGCTTACGAAATTATCGGGATTGGTGATGCTGACGGCAGGGAAACCATCCTTCAGGTCACCGGTGATATAGCCTTGGCTCACTAAAGTCTGGATGATGGAGGCATCGTGGGCAAATTCCTTGTCCTTGCGGATGAGCATGCGCAACTTCTCATAGTCGATGCGGATGTTGCTCTCTATCATGTTTTGCGGCACTTTACCATTATCAATGTAGTTTTTTACGAAATAAAGCACCATATTGGAGTTGTACATCGTGGTTTCGCCATAACAATCCTGCGCAAAACAGTAATTGTCATACCAAGGTTTCATTATCTCTATCAATTCGTCCACGGTGTGGCGGAAAGGACTGTTTGTAGAATAATAGTTAAGCATTTCGCGCACTTCTTCTTCAGTGAAACCCATCAACTGGTTGAATTTCGATGAGAGTGAGTAGTTGGTACCAATGTTGAATCCGCTGGTCAGGTCGTCCATCGTCACAGGGCTTACGCCGGTGATGAAGCAGCGCTTGATGCTGGAATAGGTTCCTGCCTTCACTTTGTTAAATAGATTACGCAGATAACCTTCGCCATGCGTCTCGTCAGTGTATCGGCGTAAACTTTCGGGATTGGAAAGGATGGCGTTGGTGAAATGGTCGTATTCGTCGATGAAAAGGTACATTTTCTGTCCGGCGCGTTCACATACTTGGTAGAGGAATTCCAGTTGCGCTACAGCTCCGTTTTTGGTATGCAGTTCTTCCCATGTCTCCGGGGGGAGGAGATCGGCATATTTCTTGCAAAAGCTCTCGATGGTTGTGCCGCAGTGCTCATCCAATCCTTTGCGGTAATCATTTAGTTCGGCATTGATGCCGGAAAAGTTGAGATAGAGCACTAAGTAGCTGTTGCGGTCAGGCGTGGGGTGTTGCCCGATGTAGAGGTCACCAAAAAGATCGTCAAACTTATCGCGGGTACTCACGTCATAATAGTGTTGCAGGATATTCAGTGTCAGACTCTTGCCAAAGCGTCGTGGACGGATGAAGAAGAAGAAACGGTCTGCCTGCTCTATCATGGGGATGAAGCGGGTTTTATCTACATAATAATAGTTGTCGCAGCGAATATCTGCAAAGTTCATCATTCCGTAGGGAAGTCTTTTCCTGTCCTGTACTATATAGTCCAATGGATTCATTTCCTGTCCTCCTTATTGTTTTTTAATCTGTTACCTTGTAACACAACGATACAAAGATAACAAAAGTTCTTATAGGGACGATGCGTTTCTAACTACATATTTTATGAAGTATTTCAGGTTTATCTTTTGGGCACTGCATGCCTCGGCATTCCGTAATATCCCGGTATAGGTTGATAGATAGACTGTGCAGGCCTTCCACTTGTTACTAAAATGGCGTCTTCCTTTTGCAGAAAGACGCCATTTCTCTTCTTTTGCTAATACAAACCTTTTTTGAAAACATGAAAATAGGAGTTACATGTGCCGGATAATGCCTGTAAATGCAGCTATTTCCTATGCTGTTTTTCAGATGTTGATATTCTGTTTGCAAGAGCTATATATCCAATCTGTCGGTACTTTATATCCAACTTGTCAACGCTTATATCCAGCGCGCTGGGTCTATATGTCCTGCACCTTGGAAGTTTATTCCCTGCACGTACGGCATCCTTTTCCAACGAAAAGCACCTTCATTTTGTAGAAATAGGAGATGCTTTTACTTTTATAACGATGTGTATAAAAAGATATCCGGCTGTGCATCAACCGGATATACTTTTTTAATCGCGTATTTCTGTCCTACTGTGCCCTGTTGCGCAAATAAGGCATTCTCGGGGGATGGGAAATACAAAGTGTCAAAAACCTATCACCATCCTTGATTCTGTGGATAACGTTCGCCGGTCGTCACACGGTCAATCATTTGTTGTGGAACAGGACGTAACCAATGTCTGTCTTCCGTAATATTCGTATTAGCTTTACCATCGTCATACATGCGCACACGGTCAATCAATGTTCCGGTACGAACTAAATCTGCCCATCGGCAATGTTCTGCAAGCAACTCACGGGTACGTTCTTCAAGGATGAAGTCGAGCGTAACATCACTTGGAGCGATGTCCAATGCACCAATTTCACCGATTTGCTTATCACGGGCACGCTCTCTAATCACATTTATATATTTAGCTGCATTCGTATTATCACCCAATTTGAAAGCGGCCTCAGCAGCCAGCAAATAAGTTTCGGCTAAACGATAAATGATGTAAGAGCGATCTGTATTGTCATTGGGAATAGCACGCGTTCTGTCCAGAAACTTCATGATAGTGGGGAAAATGGCACGACCATTGTAAGCGTCAGGGGTAAAAATCAGATAGTGATTGCCTTCACGATTCTGGGTTTTAGCTCTGATTTCTTCAGCAGACATATAATATCCCGGATAGTACATGGCAGTATCGCCAACAACGGTATAGTCCCAGTTGAAGCTTTCGTCCTTGCCGTCAATGACATAATTGACAACACCACCTTTTTGCGTTTTAGTGGCATACCACACTGTCTGGAAAGTTGCTTTATAACGTGTATCTTTATCACGGTTGTTGAAAGCATTATAGGTATAGCCGGTAGGATTAATCCAAGAGTAACAACGTCCGTCATTGATGTTACGCTCACCCAAATACTGGTCATAACCATTCACAAAGTAATGATTCAGCGTGCTGCGTCCGCCAAAAGTGTTGTCATCATCCCAGTCCATACGGGCTACAAACAGTTCTTCCTTGTTCTTGCCGGAAGGGGCATCATTGGCTTCATCAAAAACATCTGCATAATTGTCCATCAGCTTCAATCCCAAAGAAGGGGCATCCGTGATTAATCCGGTTGCCATATCAAACGCTTTCTGATAATATTCCTTAGCCTTGGTGGTGTTATAGTACTTCGTCTGCGTATTTCCTTTATATGATGGATTGGCAGGATCTTTATCGAATACCCAGGCTAATGTCAGATAAACACGTGACAACAAGTGGCGGGCAGCTGCGGCAGAAGCGCGGCCTGACTCCAGATTATTGAGTTGCGGACTGGGTGAACAGAGCCTGATGGCATTCAATAAATCAGGGATAATGACCTCTTCATAAACACGCACCATATCATGGCGTTCGGCCGAAGTACTTGGGGATGCATTATAGGTGGTAGTCAGTGTAACGTCACCGAATTGTTCCACCAAATGAAAGTAATTATAAGCTCGCATAAAATAAGCTTCACCTAAGTACTGGTCACGCTGTGCAGCAGTCAGCACAGTGGTGGTAATATCTACTTTATCAGCATTTTCAATCATATAGTTCAAGGTGTTGATGTGGATATAGGCATCGTTCCACAACTTCCTTGGGTATTCATTGTTTGCATTATATTTCTCTAAATCGTAGTTTGCAAGATCGGCGCAACGGTTGCTTCCTCCGATGTTGTTCTTCAATTCGTCCGTGCCCGGATTCATCAGTCCGTGAATGCCTTCTTCGGCACTATAAGTGGAACGTACATTGGCATAAACAGAGTTTAGGGCCATGCCAAAGCCGGAAGGTGTTGCCATGAAATCCTGCATTACATTCGAGTGATTCTCTTCCTCCAGAAAATCGGAACAACCGGTTGCCAACAAAACAAGTGATGACAAGGCAAGTGTTGATAATATCTTTTTCATATTCATTCTGCTATTATTCAATTACTAATTTAGAAAGTTAAATTCAAGCCAAACACAAATGTGCGTGTAGGAGGAGTCTTTAAGTTGATGGTACTTGTAGTCTCCGGATCTATGCCGCCATCTTTACGGTATTCTTTGCTAAACCAAGTGAAGAGATTTGAGCCTGTAGCATATACGCGGGCTGTTTGCACGTTTAATTTGGAAAGGAATGTCTTGGGGATATTGTATCCTAACGTGATATTCCTCAGTTTCAGGTAAGAACCGTCATAACGGGCCAGTAATCCTTTGTTGGAAACTGTAGCGGTAGTGGGTTTCGGCCAACGGGCTGTTGTATTGTCCGGCGTCCAGTAATCCACGTTCAGGTTGTTGTAACCACCCTGCAAAGTATTCATCCAGCCGTTATGCATATCCGAGGTAATAGTTCCACCACAACGGAATGTCCACAAGAACGAAAGGTCGAAGCCTTTCCAGGCAAAACGGTTGTTGATACCTCCTTCAAATTTGGGAGCACGCTGTCCGATAAATGTTTTATCGTCTTCATTGATTATTTGCTTGGCTTTCGGAGTTACACCATCTTCTTCATAATCTATATGGTGGTTTTTGATTTTGACAGTACCGATTACTGAATTGGCACCGGAAGTTGCGTAGCCGAATGATTCTGCTAATGCATGGTCTTCAGGAGTATCCTGCCACAATCCATCCTGTTCATAAGAGTAGATTATGTATTTGTCTTTACTGACAAACCATCCTCTATCTTTATCAAATTCTACTCCTTCACCAAGATCCATAATCTTATTGCGATTGCCGAAGATATTCAAATCGGTTGACCAAGAGAATTTATCCTGCCCGTCGCCTGCAATATTGACTGTACTCACATTGAACTCCAGACCGCGGTTCCGGGTGGCACCACGATTGGTTAAATATGAATTGGAATAGCCAGAAGTGGAGGGCAGGTTCACGCCTACTAACAAATCGGTCGTATTCTGTTGATACCATTCAATAGTACCCGTAATGCGATTGTTCAAGAAGCCAAAGTCTATGCCCACATTCCAGGTTTCGGTATTTTCCCATCCCAAAGTTTTATCAGGAACAGAACCCGGACGAACTCCCATCACACCGTTTGTCCCTAACAAGTACTTGCTACCGGTATCCAGTCTTGACATTGTCTGATAAGCACTGATAGCCGTACTACCTACATTACCCCAACTGGCTCTAAGTTTTATGCCGGAAAGAACATCCGCATTGACATTCTGCATGAAGTTCTCA
The DNA here is from genome assembly GCF_905207245.1 of uncultured Bacteroides sp. Lineage (GTDB taxonomy): Bacteria > Bacteroidota > Bacteroidia > Bacteroidales > Bacteroidaceae > Bacteroides. The sequence continues at coordinate 45,784 of NZ_CAJLKP010000026.1, forward strand.
CGCATCAGGTTCCATCCCAAAGCAACCGAAGGGAACGCATGCCACTTGTTGCCTTTTGCCAAGCGGGATGAGCCGTCGTATCTCACGGTTGCCGTCAACAGGTACTTCTCTTTATAGTTATAGTTCAGACGTCCCATGTAAGAGAGCAGGCCCCATTTCTCGTAGCCACCGCCACCGGTCACGTTGCCCTGTGCAAGTCCCGGATTGTAATACTGGATGTTGTCATCGTAGTAGTCATTGCCGGACACGCTGTTCTTGGTGAACTCCTTCTCTTCTGCGGAAAACAATCCGGTCACGTTGAAGTTGTGGATATTGTTGAAAGAGTAGTCCCAAGTCAGGATATTCTCCAGTGTATAGTCCACGCTGTGTTGGTATTCGCCGAACGACCAGTCGAGGGCACCCATACGTTTGGTCGTATTGGTGGATTGGAATTGACCGATTGAATAATATTTCAGATTTACACCACCATTAAAACGGTACTTGATGCCGAAAGGCAGCTTCACGTCGATATAACCGGTGGTGAAGGTAGACAGGCTCTTACGGTCGTCTATCACACTGTTTTTCTGAGTATCTAATAAGGGATTCCATACATTTTGACCACTACCGGGCAGATAAGTACGCAGAGAACCGTCTTCTTTATATGGAGTAGTGAAAGGAGAAGCACGCAAAGCCATTTCCATCGGATTGGTGTCCTGCCCTTTATTGATGATGTAAGTGTTTAAGGTAGAGAGACCTACTTTCAGGAAGCTGGTTATCTCTGTGTCAAGAGAAAGCTTGGCCGTCATGCGTTCAAAGCTATGTGCTTCATAGTTATTCTGTCCTTTATAATAACCTACGGAAGCACTGTATGTAGTGCGGTCATTACCACCATTGATAGCTACTTGGTGATTTGTCGTCATGCCGTTTCGGAATATCATGTTCTGCCAATCCGTATCGTTTCCTGCCAGATAGCCATCCATCTCCTCCTGATCACGGAATACATCACCCACGCGCATCAGGTTCGGATCATCAATGCCGGTGTAGGCATCCGGATTGGCATTGTAGGTGGCCCATTTTTTCAATTGTATATATTCGGAACTGTTCATCACGTCATATTCTTTAATAGCAGTCGTAATGCCGTAATAGCCGCTGTAACTGACGTTGATTTTTCCCTTGTTTCCACGTTTAGTCGTGATTAGGAGTACGCCGTTGGCACCGCGAGAACCATAGATGGCTGTTGCTGAAGCGTCTTTCAGTACGCTGATACTCTCTACGTCATCGTTATTGATTTCGTTCAGTCCACCGGAGAAAGGAATTCCGTCCACAATAATCAAGACATCATTACCTCCATTAAGAGAACGTTCTCCACGTACGCGAATCTGCGGAGAAGCTCCCGGGTGCGTATTTCCGCCTGCCATCTGCACGTCCACACCGGCAGCCAGACCTTGCAATGCCGCGCCGATGTTTCCTACAGGCGCTTGTTGCAGCGCTTCGCTCTTTACGTTCACCATAGCTCCGGTTATGTCTGATTTCTTTTGAGAACCGTAACCGACAACTACCACTTCGTTCAGCATCTCGGCATCATCCTTCAACACTATTTTCACCGAAGGTCCTGTCACTTTCACTTCTTCCGACTTATATCCGATAAAGGAAATAAGCAGTACCGCATTCTTCGGAGCGTCAATAGCAAAATTGCCGTCTATATCCGAAATCACTCCAGTAGTAGTACCTTTTACTACGATATTGGCTCCAATCACAGGTTCACCGGCAGAGTCTACAACCTGCCCTTTCACATGGATGGCTTGTTCTATAGCCGCCATGACATTTACACTATTTACGAGAAATAGGCATACCACTAAAGGTATCCATAATAAATGTGTTTTTCGTAACTTCATAATATGCAATTTAAATTAAACGATTTGTTATTTAATTATAGTTTATATTCTATGATATCCTGACCGAATGTCACCTTTTTGTCTTATTGTAATCCAGGATTATCTTTTCTCCATCCTTTGCTATCTCTATACAGGTGGAATTGAACAGGGCTTTGCAATAAGGATTATCATATCTATACTGCCAACGCAATGGCATTTCCTTGCCTTTCACATAGAAAGGACTGTCCCAACTGTATGAAACCATACCTTCGGACGGAGATTCATAACTGATGTCCAATCCGTCATCATGAACCGATGCGGCAGATATGGCTTCTATAAACTTTGAGAAGCTTCCCCATTGTGATTTTGAACCTATCTCACAAATCCAGATATTCTGCCGGCCCTTTGCCAGTAGGTCACAGACTTCGCCTCTGTCATCGGCTCTTAAATCTGCTGTATTTCTTGAATATAAAGCTACATAGCCATCCTCTTTACATCCAAATATCCAGGAACCGGAAATATGTACTTCATCAAAAGCTTTCACGGGGAAATAAGCATGGGAAAAATCATTCTTTTGATTGGCCGGTATGTTATAGATGCAGATTACCACATTCTTGCTTTGAGCAGCACGGGGCAGAATTTCGTTACCGGCCCAATAGTTGGGCGACCAACGCAGATTCTTTCCGCCGGGGTGATTGGTATATACCAGAGCCTTATTGCCCAATGTTGCTTGCCATATATGTTGCTGATAGCCCGGAGCACCTTTTCGGTAGTCCAGCGCACAACTCAACATATAGTCCTTGGTACGGTAGGTTTCTATATTGGCCTCTGAAAGTGCAAATCGATCCAGATGCATATCCACAAGTTTGCCATGTTCGGCTATCTGCGCATCATATTTTTTAATGTACTCATCATAGTTCCGATAGGGCCATACGTCGTATTTTTCTGAAATCTGTTTAGACATACGAATAGCCATGGGATGTATGAACTCCTGCATGCCCCAGAAGAGGTGACAATCCAGCTCCTTATCATACGAAATGCCATAGGCGGGAGCATCTTCTACGTTTATACTTACCCGTTGACGGTTTAATAAAGGAGTCTTGTAGTCCACTGCTATTTTTCGGATGACTTCCGGGCAACGGTACGAACTGGTGGAGAGAGCTACGGGTGCCATCACCTCATCCCGGTCATAAGTCCCCACGCCGAATACCAACTTGGTCAATGGAGCCGTATTGTGGGCTCCCATGATGATAGAATGGGCATAATTACGTCCACTTGCCGAGCCGAGGAAACCTTCATAATTATTCAGCGCTACATCAAACATGAGTAAATCCAGCACCATGCCGGCTTTGGAGCGAATATCCTTGTCCTCGGCAAAATCATACAAATTGGCCAGCAGCAATACTTCCACCTCGTAATAAGTGGACATCCATTCGCTGAATCCGAAACGGAAACGATATTCCAACCATTTCATCAGCCTTTCTTTAGCGTGTGCCATGTGTTGCTTGCCGTTCATCCCATTGGTAAACTTTGTTTTTTTATAAAGCTGACCTGCCAGCAATTCCGCAGTATGATAAAGTGCCTGATGGTTTTCCGTATGATAGCAACGGTAGGTTGTATCACGGCGGCCGTCGTCCCACCAATATTTAAAGTCCAGAATACACTCTTCAATGCTTCCTTTTATTTCTGCCGGAAAGAAAGGTTGCCTCTTGTCCAGATAAACCATGCGAAGCAGACAATTGAGTGTAAAGTCATTGCAATCACGGTTCGATTTGATGACGGAAATCACCTCCCTCATCTTGTCCATCTCCAGAGGACGTCCGGAAGCGGCACGCGCTGCCTGGCGGAAGACACCGTAAAGAGGGTGTCCACCTCCATTCTCTGAGTAGTAATCTAAAAATAAATCACGACGTTCTTCGTAAGTGCCACGAGGAGAACTCCAATATTCATCAGGCTGACGAGCCTGGGTCGGCATGGCAAATAACCACACCAACAACATTGTAAACATCATGTATTTCATAAATTCTTTATTTATTCGTAGCGTCCTTTCCAATCATGCGGGAAAGGAATGGTTTTATAATATTTCAATGAATGTTGGGGCTGTTCCAGATTTGCAGGGATAGGCAATCTTGAATAGTCCTGAAAGAAAAGTAGACAGCCGTCTCGCCACCAGATAGCTTCCTGTTCCTGATACTTCAATAAAGATGCGACATGATTAAAACGTTCACGGTCTATCTTACCATCCAGTTTGTTCCAAATTGCCTGCATCTGCCGAACTTCGTCCACACCTTTGTAGTAATGATAAATAAGTTCATCCCATAAAGTCCTTCCCGAAGCCATCTTATAGTTCCAAGGAACTCGATGAAACCACAGAAGATATTCCTGAGGGCACGCCTTGATATCATCAAACATTTCACTAACCGGGTGATGATATTGTCCGGTAGCTCCCGTCCCCTTGGCAGTTCTGTTTACACCGATACTGTCCTTGGTTATTTTATGATAGTCGAAAGCAGTCCATACCGGATCGTCATGCCAAGGTTCAGGTCCGTTATGTGTGTCATAGTTCATGATATGATTCAGTCCGAGGGGCATGGTATAGTTGACATAGGTTTCACGGGACATCATCATAATTTTCAGTACCGGAGAGAGTACGTTTTCGTCGTTGGAGAAGGTCATTCTCACCCAGTCTTCCGCAATTTTGCCTGAGCTTGTATCCGGATTCCATGCCAGACGACCGAAGGCATACCAGTTGGCTTGTCCGAATAAATGTCCTGTCCAATTAAGGTCTGTACCAATATTAGGAACACCGGCGATGGCTGAAATTCCATGAGATTCCCCGTAGTTTTGCAAAACCTTTGAAACGGTAGAGCCTTTTCCATTCTCATAAGTATCTGATTGGAGGGTTTCTTCAAACAGAGTGCCCAAATATACCAGATGCCCTGCATGTCCAAGATTCTCCTGTGTTATCTGAAACTCTAAAGACAGTGGCGTATCGGGCATACCACCGAATAAAGGGTGAAAAGGTTCACGCGGCTGAAAGTCTATGGGGCCGTTCTTGGGTTGTACAAAGACATTTTTTGCAAATTTACCATCCAGCGGTTTAAACTCATTGTACCCGTTTATCACACGATCTACATGACGTTCATTCTGGTAGACAAATGCTCTCCAAAATACAATACCCCCATAAGGTTCCAAAGCCTCGGCAAGCATATTCGCACCATCGGCATGAGAACAGCCGTAATCTTGTGGTCCGGGTTGACCTTCTGAGTTTGCCTTTACCAGAAAACCACCAAAATCGGGTATTAAAGAATATATTTCTTTCACTTTCTCTTTCCACCATTTCCGCACCTGAGGATCTTTAGGGTCAGCCGTATTCAGCCCGCCTATTTCTTTGGGTGCGCTAAACTTTGCTGTCAGATACACTTTTATACCATAAGGGCGGAATACATCTGCCAGTCCGGAAGCTTTTACCAACCAATCCGTCCGCAAGCTCTTAGCTTGTGCATTCACATTGTTGAGTACCGTTCCGTTGATACCGATGGAGGCATTGGCGCGTGCATAATCCGTATAGCGTTGTTCCTTATAAGATGGAAGCCTTTCCCAATTCCAGATACTATACCCTGCATAACCACGTTCTACTGTTCCGTTCAGGTTATCCCAATGATTTAATACACGATACTTCAGTTTTGGATTTTCCTTAATATATAGTTTATCCAAAGGCTGATTGGTCTGTATCAACCTGAGATAATGGAAAACGCCATATAGTATTCCAACATCTGTCCTGGCTGCTATAGCTATAACCTTTTTCCCTTCTATAGTACAGTCCAGAATTAGATAGCCTTCGTCGGACAATCCGTTAATTTCGGCATAGAAATCTTGCTTCTTAAACAATGGTACAGACTGAGGTGTACCAACCACCAGCATGTTATCCTCTAAAGTCTCCGCTTCTGTATAAGGCATATTTAATAATCCGGACAGACCGGCCTGTAGTTCTTTCTTTGCAGCAATCAGGCTTTCTGCTTCTCCCGGGAACATGATTTTACGGCTTTTCAAGCAGTAGGACTCGCAAAGATTTCCCTTGTTTACCGGTTTATAACGTAGCCATAGCTCATAACCGTTCTCTGCATGCAGCCCTTGCACACAACACAGCAAGAGAAGCAGGCATATATTTTTCAAATTCATAGTATTGTTTTTCTTATTCGATTACACCGGCCCAACCACCATTACGAACCAGTTTCATCGTCAATTTGGTAGAACTTGTAACTTCTGCTTCTCTCTTTTTATAGTCCATAGCCTGGCGGTCTGCATTGATGCCATCTTCAAAATAAGTAAGATGTAGTTTTTTGCTTTCCGGCAGGAAATTTAAATCTATCTCAAGTTCACGTCCGGTATTGTTGGTGATAGCGCCGATAAACCATTTTTCTCCGCTACGGCGGGCAATAACAACATATTCTCCCACTTTGGCATCTAATACTTTAGTTTCATCCCACACAACAGGAACACTGGATATGAATTCTGTACAAGGACGTTCACGGTAATAATACACAGGGTTGTCGGCGAGCATCTGCAAGCCACTCTCAAACACAATAAACAGAGCCATTTGGTAAGCACGGGTTCCCGATCCCATTGCATTGGCGCGAGTAGAACGATTGTCCTCGGGTTGGGCGGAAAGCATAGAGCCGGGGGTAAAATCCATGGGACCTACGGCATTTCGCATGAACGGCAGATAGATGGAATTTGCCGGTTTACAGTTGCCGCCTTGCTCCATGCCCAATACTCCTTCATACGAAAGGACATTCGGGTATCTGCGTTCCAAACCTGCCGGCTTGAATGAACCATGGAAATCTACAAATAATTTGTATTTAGCAGCTTCTTTGGCTACACGTTCGTAATAGTTCACCATCCATTGATCGCTACGATCCATAAAATCTATTTTTACTCCGGCAATTCCCCAATCGGCAAATGTCTTGAACAGATCAAAATGATTTTCTACCGCCAACCAAGTCAACCACAATACAATCTTCACATTACGTTCTTTGCCATATTTAATCAGCTCTTGCAGGTCAATCGTAGGATTCGGTGTAAACGGGTCACGGGTGCTTTTTGCCCAGCCTTCGTCCATGATGATGTAAGGAATGCCAAAAGATGAAGCGAAATCAATATAATATTTGTAGGAATCCATGTTGTAACCGGAGCGGAAATCAACTCCATACAAACGGGCATCATGCCACCACTCCCAGCTTACTTGGCCCGGCTTAATCCAACTATAATCTTCCAGTTCACAGGGAGAAGAAAGATTGTACACCATCTCATTGGAAATAATATCCCTGTCATCATCGGAAATCACAAAGAAACGCCACGGGAAACTCCTTTTTCCGGAAGTCTTGGCTATATAATCGGCCTCTTTCAATATTTTCATGCTACGGTCACCGTCCTCACCAAATTCCAGCGGACACTTCGGGAAAAGCGATTGCATCCCATTGTTACCGGTACTTTTCAGGAACATACATGGATAATCCTGCAAATCGGCTTCCGATATCAATATCTTGTATTGTTTATCTGTCTCTAATAGTACAGGCAGATAGGTCATACGGTCTGTTGCTTTGTATTCTTTAGTTTGTATATGCGTATATGGATATTCGTAGGACGTTTTAAAGCTGTTCGGCTGAGACATGTGAGCCAAATAGTCAGCCGGGAAATTGATTACGAAATCTTCTCCCTTTACTTCAACCTCACCTTTCTTGTCTGTTACAAAACGATAGGCCATTCCATTATCAAAGACCCGAAATTCGATGGCGTAATTACCTGCCATATTCATGCGTAACGTATTGCAATAATTCTCAACGATTGCATTTTTCAATGGGATTTCCCGTCTTATGCTTTCATCAATCTTGCCACGTTTCAAACTTCTCAGTTTCGGTTGCTCTCCCAGTACTTCATTGCCTAATGTCATAGTCAAAGAACAATTATCCAGTAATAAGTCATTCCCCGAATATACGGAGTAATATACCTTATCTTTTAATTCTATGTTCACTCTCAGTTTGCCGTCGGGCGACTGTACACTGATTTCCTTGGCAGAAACTTTTCCTCCGTACATGCACAACAGTGCTATCAGTACAGGCATAAAATACTTATGTATCATTGTTTTTCTATCGTTATAAGGTTATTTTTCCAAAAATGCATTCACACACCACAATACCGGAGCTTGTCCATGCATATTGCCCGATAAAGTGCGGCGGTTCAAGTAGAATTGACGATCATTCGTCTTGTTGGTGCCTTCGCACACACCGGCAATATCTCCCTTTTCGTCAATATGTCCCACTAAAGCAATCCAGGCTTTCCGAACTATGGGAGTGTAGACAGCCTCATCCAGCCACCCTTGTTTTACGCCTTTTATCATTGCATAAATGAACATAGCCGAACCGGATGTTTCCGTCCAAGTCGTTTTATCATCTACTAATTGTCCCCACAAACCATCTTCTTTCTGATATTTGCGCAAGGTATCCATCATTTTCCGGTACGATTCCAAAATGCGGGTTCGGTTCGGATTGTCCTCAGGCAAGAGTCCGAGAAGTTCCGTCATTCCGGCTGCCATCCATCCATTACCGCGCCCCCAGAAGAATGGAACATCTTCTGCATGATAGAATAATCCGTTTGGTCGCTGTATTTTATCAAGGTAAACCACCATTTCCGCGGCAGCACGGTCTATATACCGGCGGTCTTTGGTTACGAAAAAGGCTTGAGACTGAATGGCTGATATCATAAACATGTCATCAATCCAATAACGTGTCTGCCACGATAGCCCTTTATCCAGCAAGGCTTGATATTCTTCTTTATGTTTGGTGTTACGGGGCATTTTCCATTGCTCGTCGGCATACCAGATTCCCATATGATAATAAATCTCCTTACCCGTCTGCGCATACAATTGCAAAGGTATCGTTCCGAATACGGTATGGTCTACATGGTCGGGTAACGGCTGCAAACGGCGTTCCGGACCGAAGATGGGCAAGAAGCGCTCTTCCAATTGCCGGAGTAGTTTCTTATTATGGGTTATGTCCGCATAGCGCAAAGCTCCAAACCAAGCACATGTTTCAGGATAAGTGATTTCATTGGGGGGAGCCGGATTACCATTAAAATTGGGGTGCGGAACTTCTACAAAGCGCTTACTAACCAGTTCACCCACTGCTTTAGGAGATGCGCCTTCAGGCCAATTCTTAAAAGCTTTTTGTGCCGACAGCCAGATGGGCACAAAAGTCATTAACCCCACTATTATTAATTTACGCATATTTGTTTCTCCTCTTATTTGATGTTGTTCAATAATTCCAGTTTTCCTTCATCCACCAATTTCAGAATCAGTTCTCCGAATAGTGTGTTTTGCCACGCAAACCAGGCACGGGTGAAGTTGGCGGGATTATCTTTATGGAAAGATTCATGCATGAAGCCTGTACCGGCATCGGTATCCATCAGCATTTTGATACATTCTTTAATCTCTTGATCATCTTGGCTGGTGAAAGCTTTCATCATGATGCTCATGGGCCATACCATGTCATATCCGATATGTGGGCCGCCTATTCCTTCACCGGCTTTGCCTTTGAAGAAATACGGATTGTCCTGGCTCCATACGAAGCGGCGGGTATTCTGGTAGATAGGATCGTTTACATCCACATCGCCCAGATAAGGCATGGCGAGGAGGCTCGGCACGTTGGCATCGTCCATCAGCATGTGGTTGCCGAAACCATCTACTTCGAAAGCATAGATTGTACCATATTTCGGGTGATTATAGGTAGCGTATTTCTGTAGAGCAGTCTCTACCTCGTCAGCCAAAGCTGTGCACTCCTGAGCCAAAGTACCATTTTGATTTACCGTGGAAAGGATTTCCGCAGCTTTTCTTAAAGAAGATACAGCGAAGAAGTTCGATGGAATCAGGAACTGAAATGTTGTAGCATCGTCCGAAGGGCGAAAACAGGAAACAATCAGTCCCACAGGGTTGACCGGAGAACCTAAACCATTATTGTTCAGTGTGTCGAGAGCACGTTCCGTCTTGCGTTGGAATTTATAAGGACCGACACCGTCTTTACGTTGTTGCTCTTTGAATGTCTTCAGTATGTTTGTGATAGCTTCCAGCCATGCTTTATCGAAAACGCTGGTGTCACCGGTTTCTTTCCAGTATTGATAAGCCAATCGGAGAGGGTAACAGAGAGAGTCGATCTCCCATTTCCGTTCGTGTAGTTCAGGCTTCATATCTGTATTATCAGACATCCAGTCGCCGCCTGTAGGGCCATCGTTGTATCCGTTCGCATAAGGGTCGATGTTGATGCACATGAATTGGCGACGGATGACACCTTCCAACATCTTTTTCAGTTCAGGGTCTTTATGCGCCAGTTGCACGTAGGGCCACACTTGTGCACCGGAATCGCGCAGCCACATGGCATGGATGTCACCGGTATAAACAAATGTGTCGGGTTTGCCGTCTAGCAAACGGTAATGTACGGTTGTATCCAGCGTGTTCGGGAAACAATTCTCAAACATCCATGCCAATTTCTGGTTGGTCAGCAGTTTCTTTACCCGCAAGATTTCAGCTTCTACGGCTTTCGAAACATATAGTCTGTTTTTTACCGCAGGGCGGTTTGTCTTGTATGCGGCAGTCACCTGGGCATGGTTCACAACTTTAGTGTTGTCTTGTTTTAAAGTTGGTTCCATTGCTTTGGCATTGTTGTGCATACAGAACAAAGCTACGGCACATAGGCCAATATTTCTCTTTTTCATGTTTTTAAGGGTATTAGTGTATTTTCGTTTATTACTTGATAGCTGCAAGGCGGGCGTACATTTCGACCATGGCGGCCTGAGTCAGCAGCCATTTACGATTGTCGTGGGTACTGCCGCTGAAGTCGGTATTGAATAATCCTTTCTCATCCCGTGCATGTTCCCAGGCATAGTCCAGACTTTGGTTGAAGGAATCCAGATAGACTTTATTCCGGTCTGCTTGGTATAGTTCGATAAAACCTCTGAGCATGACTGCGGTGAACCAGATATCGCCTTTCTTCAGGAGTTTGATGGTGTTGCCCTGTTCTGTAGCATAGTCCATGAAGAAATAGTTGTGACACGCCCGGGCGATGTCCTGAGCGTCGGTCAGGTAGTTCTTGTTGCCAGTCAGTTGGTAGAGTAGGGCAGCCGACTGCATCATCTGGCCACTGTTGTAGGCGAATTTGGCTTTACCTATTTTTCCGTTCAGGGCGATATTGTCGAAGTACAGATAATCGGTAGAATCTTGCAGATTCGCTTTGGTCCATTCATAAAGGTGCTTCCCTTTTACGAAGTAAGTGCTGTCTTTTGTGGCTTTGAAGAGCTTCAGTGCGAAGACTGAGCCAGGGGCATTTGAGCAAGTGTTTTTGGATTCTTTCTTTTGCTCGCACCAGTAGATGCCACCTCCCAGGTTACTGTCCATGCCGCTTTCTATGAAATTCCAGATAAGTTGCGCTTTCTGGAGGTATTTTGCTTCTTTGGTAAGCGTGTAAACGTCGGTAAAGTCAATGCCCAGCCAGACATTATCATCATAGAAACGGTCGGATTGTGCTGCGCTGTTGATGTATGAAGCGTAGGCTTCGGGAGTTCTCTGGGTATCGAAATATTCTTCCAGTCCTACTAACACTTTATTATCGAGCAATGATTTGTAGTTTGCATCGCTTGTTGCCTCGAACAAAGCGTTTATGGCAGAGAAGGTTCCGGAATAGGGCCATAAATAGGAATACAGGTTAGGCATATTCTTTTGCTCTTCGGATGCCAGGTAGGTTGCGGTGTAATCACCTATGTTGGAAGGATAATTTTCACGTAACAAGCATGTGCCGGAGACTGAATAATTCTGGTACAAGGAATCCAACGTTTGTTTGGCTCGTATCAGGGTGAGTTCATTGCCTACGAGGACTTGTTTTTGCGTATCACAACCTGTTATTGCCAGTACGCACATTAATAGACTGAAAAGCGCTTGTTTTGAATTCATCATTCTTAATTTTGATTGTTATATTGTATGTTTTTCTTTTTTCTCTTTTAGAAAAACAGGTAGTTGAAACTGCTACCTGTTTTTGTTTTCCTGTTCTGAAATCTTTCTTACCTATATTTTTATCTTAACCTATTCTTTAATCAAGGATACAAACGAAATTTTTTCTGTTTGCAAAGGTATGCGCAAATGCGAGAAGAGGTATATGATTTCGCGACATTAACGTATGGATACTGGTAATGGCATAAATACAGATAGATATGTCACAAAACCGTAAAAAGAAGAGGAACAGCCCGTTATGTTCTTGTGGGGCTGTTCCTCATGCTTTATGATTGTATGCCAGTAATTTCTGAGCGACGATATGTTCTGCTATTTTTCCTCTTCAGGCGTCTTAGATGTCACCTGATGCCAATATATACCTGTTTTCTGTATATCGCATCACAGTTTCGGGCATGCCGCCAACTATGCAATAGTTTTTGAAATGTTTCATAATACGCGTATGGGCTTTATCGGCCTGAAGGTTTTCTATCAGTTCTTTATCATAGTCTCCTTCTATACCGTTCAGGAACTTTTCCATTCAGTTAAAGAGGCTAAAAGTCTACGTTCTATCATAAAGGCTTAAGTATTTTACTGACATAAAGATGGGGTTCCGGACATTCTGCTAACGTAGCTTTGTATTGAATTACTTCTTTTAGCACGATCCATCATCTTTTTTCGGAAGAAACATCGTCCTTTTTGTTGCAATACACCGTCTATTTGCCTTGAACGGATGGTCTTTTCAGACGAAACGGATGATGTATTCAGGTAAAATACACCATCTGTTTTTTGGTAGGGCTACACCTTTTGCCCAAAAGGGTGTAGCTATTTGCCTGAAAGGGTTATACTATGTGGGTGAAAGGGTGTAGCCTTACGAAAAACATGCTTTATTTTCTTCTGGTTGAATGAATAATTCGATGCTATATCAATCTACCCTTTGTTCGTGTTTCGCTCAATATCGGGCTTTAAAACACAAAAAGGGGACAAATCTTTCCATGATGTTCTTCCATAAGTGACTTTTCCCTCCTTTCTGTTTTTCTGCTAAATGAAATCCTTGCATTTTTTTCTTCTTTTCCTGCCTTAGGGCGGAAAGAAGGCACTCTCAGGCGATGGGATTATCAAATTGTCAGATTGATATTATTTGCTTTTCATCACCTTGCTCTTCCAGATATGATATGTCCATTCGGCATGGCTGCTACCCGAAGGTTGTACGTCAGGTGCCGCCTTACTGACTGTAAAGTAGAAAGCAGGTTCTTCCCAATCCTGTAAGTGCCCGAAGTTATCCCGTAATAAAGTTGCGTTATGATTTCTCGGGTATCCTGTATCGTCGGGAGTAATCCGGTATATGGGTGTCCAACTGCCGCTTTGGTTCGTGAAGTCGGAGAGGTTCATGTAGTCTATTTCCAGCGCACTGTTCAGATAAGCGGGGTAATCGTTGGGCATAGGTTGCACAGGGCGTATCATGACAATTTTATCCGCATCCTGGTTGATGGCGAATTCGGAATTGCAGGTATAATCCCTCGATTGGTTGTCAATAGCCAGCAAGCCGCTTTGAACGATAGTCATGGGAGTACTGATGGTATAGTTATCCATGTTGCTGAAGTCAGCTTCCGCCCACGCTATCCGTGTGCCGCCAATGTCACCAATGGTGTAAGTCAGCAATACCTTCCCTTTCTTGTCGAGAGATACTACGGATGGCTGGCCTACTCCCCACGATTTTCCGCCGCCGCCAATTTCCTGGTCACCGTCGTTCGACCATGTCTTTCTTACAATCTGTTTCGGATATTTCACCCAACTATCGGCATCCAGGCTGTTGCTGAATGCCACACCGATTTCATTGTAATACACTCCGTACATATTGCTCAAGAAGAACATGGCATATTTGTAAGTCGTATTGTTCCAACTGAAACTGCCCTCGATGACGGAAGGGTCGCAGGTGTGATGATCGTCCCATGTACCTGCGATGCCCGGTTGCAGCACACTTTTGGGAGCAGTTTGCGAACCGTCCGGATTGATTTTTATATGGAAGATGTTATCAACCATAATCTGGTTTTCCGGGTTGCCGCAGAAGAACAGGTGTACACTGCCGTCCTCCTGTTTCAGGGCGCTCGGACAATAAGAATATTTACTCTCTCCCGTGAAACCGAAGACGAATTCCGGTTTGCTGATGGTTATGGTAGGAGTCGGTTCGGGAGGGATAACGGGCGGTTCTTCTCCCGGTGTGCTGTCCGAACAGGAGCAGAATAGCCATACCCCGATAATATAGAATAGATATTTAGTCATGATATTGATTATTTAGTAAAGTGAGCGGGTTGTTTGCTAATCAGTTTGACGAAATGTTGTTTGATATTCTCAGCCTGGGCAGCATCTACCGTGAGGTAGTAGCGGTTTCCGGTTGCATCGGGAGTAAATTCCGTAGCCCCTTTGTCCGTTACGTTTATCTTGCCTGCGGGCGAAACTGTGAAGTAGGAAGGTCCTTCAACAGAATAGAGTACTGAGGTCAAATCCCATGTCGGACGGTCGTATGGCATTTTTTGATAGCTCTTGTACGCTTCTACCATCGGATGTATCGGTGCCCACTGGAAATCGTTCTCGATGCTGGTAGCAGGATAGTTGATGGCGATACCTACCTCGAAAGGAGAAGTCACCAGCGTGGTGGGCCATTCTGTAAACACTTTCTTTGCTGCCGGAATATCTTTCACAACGTTGTATTCGTACAATTCGGGATTGTTGAAACATCCTGCCATAGTGCATAGCAGTTTCACTTTCTTGGCAACCAGTTCTTTGCCTGTTAACGATGAGTATTCATCGGCCGGAGTATCCAGCAGGCGTGCAAGATTAGTAGAGAAGCCTACGGAAATGATTGTGACCGAACTGTCCGGTTGCTGTGCCAGCAGCTTGCGATATAGGGCGGGAGCTTCCGGCAACTGGTCGTAACCGCCTTTCAGCGAACGTTTGAATGTCGGTTTGCTGTTCTCATTCTGTATCAGACATACGGCTTTGGCATAGTTTGTAGCGTCATTCTCGCAGTCCGCCCCATTGTGCAGGATGCCGATGGGAATTTGGGGATAACCGTACCAAGTGTTCATGATGTCTGTGTATTCGGCAGGGTAAGTGCCCTCCTTGTTTATCATGATACCCAATAAGTCGATGTCTCCCGCATCCAGATATTTGTAGAGCATATCCAGTGCCAGGGCATCGTCCACATCATTGCCGATGTCTGTTTCCAGGATAATCTTTTCCGCGTTTGAAGCAACTTCCGTTTTCTGTTGTTTCCCGGAGGAAGTGCAGCTCGACAAGGTTAGTAGAAATAAGCCTAATAGATAAAGTTTGTTCTTGATCATAACACTATGTTTTAGAAGTTAATTATTCGGTGAAATGGAAATATAGAACTTTCTCATTTGAAGTAACTTTTCAGATTGAACGTAGCCGAATACAGGTCATAAGACCATAACCAGTTCTCTCCTGTCATGGCGGGGGTGAAGTACATCACCAGTTCGTCATCACTGAGCATATAACCTTTCGTGTCCGTCAGGATGCCCGGGTTGTGGTTTCGCGGGAATCCCGTTTCTTCCGGTCCGGCATGCCCTATTTCTATCCAGCCGTCCTTGTCTCCGGCCAGGTCTTCGGTTCTCGGCTTGTACGCCAGACGGCATACATCGCCTACCCAGGTGGGTATTTCCTTGATGGGAGATACGCGGGTTTCGGACACCATATAGATGTACTTGTCGGACATGGCGGGATAACTGTTGGCACTCAGGAAGGGGATTGCCTGTTCCTCGCCCAATACGATGTTATCCAGATCGTTCAGCTTTATCTCGCGCATACAGAAGGGCCCGTTCTCCGTGGTGGAGTGATAGAACAACTGTATGGTGGCGGAGTCCTTGACGATGGTGGTGCTTTGCCCTACACCCCATTTGGTGGTGTCCTGATAGGCAACCAATGGGTTTTTGTCGAACTTAATATAAGGACCTTCAATGTTCTTGGAGATGGCGAGTCCTATCTGGTTATGGTTACAGTCCCAACGGTCTACGCCGAGGTAGGTCATAATCCAGTTGTAGGTTTCCCCTTTATAGGTTGTTTTGAATTCGCGGACGTCGGGGTCGCAGATGTGGCAGTTGTCCCAGCCGCTTTCAGAGGGTTCGATAATCTGTGTGCCGGGTTGCCATACGTAGCCTTTCTCCGTAGGGATGCCTTTATACAGATAAACATAGTCCACTATCTTGAACGGGTCGCGGTTCTCGCAGATGAACCCGTAGCGGATGCCGTATTGGTCCTGAATGATACTCGGAGCATAATTATAGTGTCCTGCGCCACCGCTGAACTCATACCGGATTTGCGGTGTGAGTGTCTGTGGGCTGTTGTCGTCATTGTTCTTACAGCCAGAAAGGGCGAGCAGGGCAAGGCATATATAGGTCTTGTATCTGTTCATCTTCTTAAAATTAGTTTGTTAATGAATGGGTTACAAATCAATCCTCCACTTGTATGTTTTTGACAGGGCGTATCATGGCTGCACGGGCCTTTTGGCCATCGCCCCAGCCCCATGTGTCCCGGTAACCGCCTGAGTCTCCCAATGACATTCCGCCATGTGTGGCGCTCAATGAATTGGCACTGCGCACGGCACAGAGCCATGTGCGGTCCATCATTCCGCTTTCACTTCTCCAGCCGCTTTGGGGCAGGAAGAGGCAGCCCAGTTGTTTCAGGTTGTCCTTGGTGGCACGTTTGGCGGTGGCCTCATCTACTCCGATAATGATTCCGTCAACTTTGAAGCCGGTTTGGGCGGCTGTCACCCATGTTGCTCCTTTTTCCCACAGGGCTGCCATTTCTTGTGTGGTGGGCACACGCCAGCCTTCGGGTGAAGGATCGTTCTCTGTCAGCCAGTTGGTGTTGTCGTTCGTATAGTCGGCGGGCCAGTTGGCCGGTGCGGGGTCGTCCTGCGGGCCGGCGGGATAACCCACTTTGCGGTTGAACTGATACAACTGTCCTATCTCGTCGGGAGAGCTTACGAAAGTTCCGGGAGAGCCTACGTTTTTGGTAGACCATACCATACCGTTTATCAGTATTTCGTCTTCGCCCAGTACCATTGTTTCTTGCAGCACTCTGGACTTCAGCGTCTTGTTGCCGCCGCTTACTTCGATGAGGAGGGAACGGTTTTTTACGAACGAGGTACTCGGCTTTACAGTGAGCGTGATTACCGTCTTGCCTGTGCCCGACGTTGCACTCAGTGTGCACCAGTCTTGTGCCGAACTGTTGGAGTCGGTTAATTTGGCTGTCCAGGATTCATTGCCGGTGACTGTCAGTTCGTAGGTTCCGCCATCCGCACTTACCGGTATGGCTACCGGATTGATGGCAAATTCATTGGGATTGCTTCCGATCACATAGTCGGAATCGTTGCTGCATCCCCATAAAGTCAGCAGTGATATGACTGCTCCTATCAATAAATATCTTGTTTTAGTCATAACTCAGATGTCTTCGGTTAATATTGGTCATTTTGTTTCAGATTCGGATTGTTATCCACTTCGCTTTGCGGCAAAGGCATGCGGATAGACTTACCGATGATGAAGTTGTTGAAATCGCTGTCACGGGTTTTCAACTCGTTCAGAGTGTTGATGTCATTGATGCCCCAGCGTTTCAAGTCAACCCAGCGTACACACTCCATGGCAAGCTCCAGGGCGCGTTCGATTTTCAGATGTTCGCGGAAAGCGTCTTTATTGCTTGTAATCTGGCTGCCATTGTAGAAAGAACTGTCTTCTATGTCGGGCAGGTTTACACGATTGCGCACGCGGTTGAGGCATTCGATAGCTTTGGCAGACGGGGTAGCTCCCAGTTCGTTGAGTGCTTCGGCATAGAGCAATAGCATATCGGCATATCGCAATGCACGGAAGTTGTTGTCATTCCAGTAATACAGCGGGGAGGCATCGGTGCTATACTTCTTGATAAACACGCGGTTACCCCAATCGCTGTTCCAGGGCTTGCCGTAAATCAACTGGTTCGGATATTCGGGGAAGTCGGATGCGGCTCCGTCGTACCACAGGGTGTAGAACAGGCGGATGTCATTCTTCCCGTCCGTAGTTTGTTCGCGTTTGTAGTAGTCCACCAGCCAGCGTCTTGCTTCAATGTTGTTCCAACCGATTCCGGTGGGGGCCTGGTTCATCTCAATCTGTGTGCCCAACTGTGCATTCGGGTCCAGGTAGTTGTCCGTTTGGTCGAAGCCTACCCGGTTGGTCAGTGAGAAGTGGATTTCGTATAGCGACTCCTTGTTGTCTT
This sequence comes from uncultured Bacteroides sp., assembly GCF_905207245.1. Lineage (GTDB taxonomy): Bacteria > Bacteroidota > Bacteroidia > Bacteroidales > Bacteroidaceae > Bacteroides. Next base: position 63,934 of record NZ_CAJLKP010000026.1, read on the forward strand.
CCGTTTGGTTGCTGAAGTTGTCAGCCCAGTTGGGGACGAGGTCGTAGTACCGCTTTCCTTCACCGTCGATGAGCCATTCGAGGCATCTGCGGGCATCTTCCCATTTATGGTGCTGTGCATAGGCTTTTGCCAGTAGTCCGTAGGCGGCGCCTTTTGTCGGGCGGCCGTAGTTATTGGCGTCGCGGGTAGCGGGCAGTTTGGTGACGGCGTCTTCCAGGTCGGTTTCTATCTGGGTGAGCATTTCATCCGCACTGGCTTGCATGGGCTTGTCGGCGGCTGAAGAAGTCTTCAGGACAATGGGAATGTTATCCCAGAGAGTGGTCAGATAGAAGTAGTAGAAAGAACGCAGGAACTTGGTTTGGCCTATCAGGTCGTTTTTGTGCGTTTCGTCGGCAAACGTAACATTATCGATGTTGTCCAGCACCTGGTTGGCACGGAAGATGGCGGTGTAGTGTTCCCGGTAGATCTTGGTATTTGCCTCTCCGAAGTTATAATCGGTAAAGATGAACTTGGTGTATTCGTTCAGTTCCGTCCATCCGGCATAGCTGACACCTTCGTCGGCCATGCCTATCATCTGTGTATAGATATTGCGGGTCCATGTCCCCTGGCGGTAGAACATGCCATATACGGATATTACACCGGCCTCAATGTCGGATTCCGTCTTCCAGTATACGCCCGTACTGAGGGTGTTCTCATTTTGTAGGTCGAGCAGGGAAGGGGCGCACGACGTGAACAGCGCTGTGGCGCCGCATAATATATATAGAGCTATCTTTTTCATATCGGCAGTATTTAGAATGTGAATGATAAGGCGAACTGTACGGCACGCGGGTTGGGGAACGAGCAATAGTCTGCTCCCATAGTGAAGATGCCGCTGTCTGCAAATTCAGGGTCCAGTCCGGAATATCCGGTGAAAGTAACCATGTTCTGCAGGGTGACTGACGCACGGAGTCTCTCCAAACCGATTTTCTTGATGTAACGGGTAGGAACCGTATATCCTAAAGTAATGTCGCTCAGACGGAAGAACGAACCGTTCTCCAACCAACGGTCCTGGTCGCTCCGGCTGTTGCGGGAATCTCCGTATACGATGCGCGGACGGTCGTTCACCGGGTGTTCCTGTGTCCAGGGAACAATGCCGTTGAAGTTGTTCTGGTTGTTGGCGAAGTCACCGGCTGCG
>NZ_CAJLKP010000027.1 GCF_905207245.1 uncultured Bacteroides sp.
TAGAGAGAAGCCTCCATATCAATTGATGTGGAGGCTTTTTGTATTTACACCATTTTGAAAACTATCCCAATTCTCCTCATCTTGCATGCAAATAGCATCGTTATGAGGAAAAAGTGAGGTCTGTATTTCTCTTGTAATACTTCTTGTTTCAACCCCTGAACTAATGATTAAAACTACTTAAAATCAGGGAATTATATTCATTCTTTGTTTCGATATTCAGTGTTTTATTCGTACCTTTACTTCGTATTAAAAGGTACTATAATACCTTTAATCAATGAACAATTATTTTTTATTTAAAATAAACTTCGATTTTAGTAAAACAAAAAACAGCAGATAGCTGTTGTTATTATAGAATTGAAAACGACATGAGAACAACTGTAAAGACATTTTTGGTATTTATGCTACTGACATTGGTATATAGTCTAAGTAGCAGCGCCGTCAACTTTACGGGGACGGTCGATAAAGAAGCAGCCGCTTGCAAAGTAAGTGCTTCTTCTTCATCGCTGAGAAATGTCTCTTCAGATAATGTCGTTAACGATACAAGAAGCCTGTTTACTAATACCAAGTTCATGTGGTCTACTGATGTGGAACTTGGCAACAAACCTATCTCAGAAAGATATTCTTTTAATTCCCAGCGTTTCCGTAGAGCTATGGAAACTTCTATATTCCTTAAGGGAATTTTCTTAATCTTATCTCAGCATCAGAATCTGATGGTGCATGACCAGTCGAAACTATACTATTCGGATAAAGATCCGCATTATACTTCCTTCAGTAGTGAATACTACATCTATACTTTACGACGGATTATAATTTAAATTTCCCGCAGACTAGTTTTCCCTTTCCATCTTTCCCAAATGTGGCTGAAAGTTGGCGATCTCTTACATCCCTAACTCTAGGGTGAGGTTATACGGGTGATTACGGTATATTGATACCGTGAGGGGGAGAACTGTATCCATACGAATTATTCTAAAAAATCAATTTTAATACAAAACCATTTAAATTTTTCATCATGGAAACTACTCAAAAGAAATCCGCCTCTTTTAAAGGCATCAAGTCTGCCGGTTGGGTAATCGTAATTTGCTTTATCGTAGCCGTGCTTATTTTTCACTTTGTGTTGGGAAATCCCTCTAACTTCATGAACAATGACCCGAACAACCATCCGCTGCCTGGAAACTTCCTCGGCACTATCTATAAAGGTGGATTCATTGTTCCTGTTATCCAGACTCTCTTGCTGACCGTTATTGCATTGAGCATTGAACGTTACATTGCTATCGGTGCTGCTTTTGGTAAAGGTCCGTTGGCTAAGTTTGTTGCTAATATCAAAGCTGCCCTGGCTGCCAGTGACATGAAGAAAGCACAGGAAATTTGTGACAAACAACATGGTTCTGTTGCCAATGTAGTAAATGCTACTTTGAAAAAGTATGCTGAAATGGAAAATGATACCAATCTGTCTAAAGACCAGAAGTTGCTTGCCATACAGAAGGAATTGGAAGAAGCCACTGCGCTGGAACTGCCGATGATGGAGCAGAACTTGCCTATTATCGGTACTATCACTACTCTGGGTACATTGATGGGATTGCTCGGTACGGTTATCGGTATGATTCGTTCGTTTGCCGCTCTGGCTGCCGGAGGTTCTGCTGACTCAATGGCGTTGTCACAAGGTATCTCTGAGGCCTTGATTAATACGGCATTCGGTATCTTGACCGGAGCACTCGCCGTTATTTCCTATAACTATTATACCAATAAGATTGATAAGCTGACTTACAGCCTTGATGAGGTTGGATTCTCTATCGTGCAGACTTTTGCCGCTACGCATAAGTAAATTGACTCAATTTTTAATTTAATAATTATGGGTAGAGCGAAGATAAAAAAGAAAAGTACGTTCATCGATATGACGGCGATGAGTGATGTGACAGTACTGCTGCTGACCTTTTTCATGCTGACATCTACGTTCGTGAAGAAAGAGCCGGTGCAGGTCACCACTCCGGCCTCTGTTTCCGAAATTAAGATTCCGGAAACGAATATCCTGCAGATATTGGTCGATCCGAACGGAAAAGTGTTTATGAGTATGGACAAACAGTCTGACCTGCGCGAGGTGCTGGAAGCCATGGGACAAGAGTATGGAGTGACATTCACTCCGGAGGAAACCAAGAAGTTCGGATTGGCATCTACTTTCGGAGTACCGATGAAGAGTATGAAGAAGTACCTCGACTTGCCGCAGGACCAGCAGGATGCTGTGTTAAAGAATGAGGGGATACCTACTGACAGTATCGACAATCAGTTTAAAGCATGGGTGCGCAATGCCCGTGCCACGAACAAAGATTTACGTATCGCCATCAAGGCGGATGCCAATACTCCTTATTCCGTAATCAAGAATGTGATGAACTCACTTCAGGACCTCAGAGAGAATCGGTATAACCTGATTACTTCTCTGAAGACTACTTCTGAAGAGTAGGGAACAAGGGGCAAGAGGGATAATACACCCTCGTAGACTTGTCAACTGAAACCTCGTCAACTAAAAAAATAGAATATTATGGCTGAAATACAAGAAAGCGGCAATAAGAAAGGCGGAAAAAGCAAGCAGAAGAAAATGACTGTCAGGGTGGACTTTACACCAATGGTGGACATGAACATGTTGCTGATTACCTTCTTTATGCTTTGTACCTCACTGAGCAAGCCTCAGACGATGGAGATAAGTATGCCGAGTAACGATAAGGACATTACCGAAGAACAGCAGTCGAAAGTGAAGGCATCACAGGCTATTACTCTGCTGCTGGGTAGTGACGATAAAATGTATTATTACGAAGGAGAGCCCAACTACAAGGATTATACTTCGCTGAAGGAAACAACCTATCAGCCGGATGGTCTGAGGGCAATGCTCTTGCAACGTAATAGGGCTGCTGTAAATGAAGTGAACGAACTGAAACAGCAGAAACTGGACCTCAAGATATCAGAGGATGATTTCTCGAAGCGGCTTGCTGAGATAAAGAGCGGGAAGAATACACCGACAGTGATTATCAAAGCCACCGATAATGCTTCGTACAAGAATCTGATTGATGCACTCGATGAAATGCAGATATGTAATATAGGTAAGTATGTGATTACCGACATTGCCGAAGCCGACGAATTTCTGATAAAGAATTTCGATAGCAAGGGTGAATTGTCGCAGAACATTGCTGAATAATGTGTAACACCTAAAAAAGTAAGAATATGGCTAAAGTAGATTTAAGTTCTTCGGAATGGTGCGACCTTATATTCAACGGCAAGAACAAGGCATACGGTGCTTATAAGTTGAGGGAGACTTCTCCGAAACGTCATAATATCGCTGTGATATTGGTGATTGTCATCGCATTGGTAGGGTTCAGCATTCCTACTTTGATAAAGATGGCTACACCGAAGCAGAAGGAAGTGATGACTGAAGTGACTACTCTGTCTCAACTGGAGGAACCGGAAATTAAACAGGAAGAGATGAAGAGAGTGGAGCCTGTTGCTCCCCCGCCTCCTGCTTTGAAGAGTTCTATCAAGTTTACCGCTCCGGTCATCAAAAAAGACGAGGAAGTAAACGAAGAGGATGAAATGAAGAGCCAGAAGGAACTGACTGAAACAAAAGTTGCCATTTCTATTGCCGACGTGAAAGGTAATGACGAAGCGAACGGTAAGGATATTGCTGACCTGAAACAAGTGGTTACGCAGGCCGAGCCGGAACCTGAAAAGGTCTTCGATATGGTAGAGCAGATGCCTCAGTTCCCTGGTGGGCAGGCAGAGATGATGCAGTTCATCAGTAAGAACATGAAGTATCCGACTATCGCTCAGGAAAACGGTACGCAAGGACGTGTGACTTGTCAGTTTGTGGTAGGTGCCGATGGTCGTGTGCGCGATGTGAATGTACTGAGAGGTGTAGACCCTTATCTGGACAAAGAAGCTGTTCGTGTGATAATGTCCATGCCTAAGTGGATTCCCGGCAAGCAGAACGGTAAAGCTGTGTCGGTGAAGTATACAATACCGGTTGTGTTTAGATTACAATAATATGTGTGTGATGAAAACGGTGAAACAACTTCAGCTTTTAGGTTTGGTGATGATGCTGGCTTCTGTGTCGGCATGCCAGAGCAAGCCCAAGGACGGACTGACGGATACATACACTTCGGGCGTGATAGCGATTGCTGCGGACGAAAGTTTCCGGCCTATCGTGCAGGAAGAAGTGGATGTGTTTGAGGGACTGTTTCCTTTGGCAGGAATTGTACCCCGTTATGTGACGGAAGTGGAAGCCGTCAATCTATTGCTCAAGGACAGTCTGCGGTTGGCGATTACCAGTCGCAGGCTGACACCGGAGGAGATGAACTCTTTCAATAGCCGGAAGTTCTTCCCACAGGAGATAAAGATAGCCACGGATGGATTAGCGTTGATTACCAATAAAGATAATCCCGATACACTGATTACCGTGAATGAGATCCGCGACATCCTGACGGGAAAGACCGCACAATGGAAAGACATCTATCCGGCATCCCGGTTGAAGGATATCAGTTTGGTATTTGATAACAAGAATTCCAGTACCGTACGTTTTGCGGTAGATTCCATTTGCAAGGGTGCTCCGTTGTCGGACCAGGTAAAGGCGTTGAAGACCAACCGTGAGGTCATCGACTATGTGTCAAAGACTCCTGATGCTATCGGTATTATTGGCGTGAATTGGCTGAGCGACCGTAATGACAGCACAGGACTTTCCTTTAGCAAAGAAGTACGGGTGATGTCCGTCAGCGCTGCCGACAAGGCGACGCCGGAAAACAGTTTCAAACCCTATCAGGCATATTTGTTTTACGGTGATTATCCGTTGGCACGCAGCATCTATGCCCTGTTGAATGATCCGCGGAGCGCTCTTCCGTGGGGATTTGCCTCTTTCCTCTCTTCCGACCGGGGACAGCGGATTATTCTAAAGTCGGGATTAGTGCCTGCTACCCAACCGGTGCGGGTGGTGAATATAAAAGATAAATAACTAAAATGAATGCTATTATGAAAACGATGTTAATTCTTAGTATGGGAGCATTGCTGTTGGCCGGCACTGTTTCTGCACAGGCGCCTGTGAACGAATGGCAGGCTGGGGTAGATAAAATGAAAAACTTGGTTCAGACCAATCCCGAACAAGCTTCTGAGGAAGCCGGTGCATTGCTGAAAGGGAAGAATAAAAAGAATGTGGACCTTGTGACTTCCATAGCCCGTGTTTATCTGAATGCCGGAAAGCTTACCGATGCTCAGGAGTATCTGGCAATGGCGAAGAAAGCCAATAATAAGGATCCGAAAGTGTCCGTACTGGAGGGCGACATAGCTCTTGCACAAAAGAATGTGGGACAAGCCTGTCAGCTTTATGAACAGGCCATTTACTTCGACCCGAACTGTAAGGAGGCTTATCTGAAATATGCGCAGGCCTACAAATCTGCCAGTCCTTCATTGGCCATCGAGAAGCTGGAACAACTGAAAGCTGTGGAACCGGATTGTCTGGAAGCTGACAAGGAATTGGCTGAAGTATATTATTCCAGTAATCGGTTTGATAAAGCTGCCGCGATGTATGCGAAGTTCATCAATACGCCTCTTGCTACGGAAGATGACATGCTGAAGTATGCATTTGCCTTATTCCTGAACCATGACTTCGAGAAATCGCTGCAAATAGCCCAGAAAGGCTTGCAGGCGAATGCCCGTCATGCTGCATTCAACCGTCTTGCCATGTATAATAATACGGACTTGAAACGTTATGAAGATGCGGAGAAAGCTGCTGATGCTTTCTTCCATGCTTCGGACAATGCGGATTATTCTTATCTGGATTATCGCTATTATGGCGCTTTATTGACTGCGTTGAAGAAATACGATGAAGCCATTATAGAATATGGCAAGGCGCTTGAGAAGGACAATACGCAGACCGACTTATGGCGTGAAATCTCCGATGCTTATGAAATGAAGAACGATTATGCACAGGCTATTGCTTCTTATCAGAAGTATTATGATGCATTAGCCAAGGATAAAAAGACCCCTGAAACCTTATTCCAGCTAGGGCGTCTTTATTACGGACAGGGCACGTCTTCGGACACGCTCACCGTGCAGCCTGCCGACCGTATGGCGGCGTTGCAGTCTGCTGACTCTGTATTCGCACTTGTTTCCGAACAAGCTCCCGATAGCTATCTGGGAGATATGTGGCGCGCCCGGACCAATTCTGCCATGGACCCCGAAACTACCGACGGGCTGGCGAAACCTTATTATGAAAAGGTGATGGAGGTGTTGCTAAGTAAAAACGATCCGAAGTATAATTCTCCGTTGATAGAGTGTTACAGTTATCTGGGATACTACTATCTATTGAAGAGCGACTATCCTACTTCGAAGGAGTACTGGAATAAAATTCTGGCTATAGACCCCGCCAATGCTACTGCCAAAAAGGCGTTGGATGGCATCAAATAGCAACAATTTTAGTTGTTTGTCGTGTCGGGAGGAGTGGAGAGTGATTCTTAGCTCCTCTCTTTTTTTGCTTTTTTTTGAGGAAACGCTTGGAATATTAAAAAGTTTGCCTACATTTGCGGTGTACTAATAAACTAATACACTAAATAACTAATAAATATCCAAGCTTATGCTACGAGTAGAAAACATTTCGTTCAGTTATCGTCGGGGCAAGAAAGAAGTTCTGCACGATTTTTCGCTTTCATTGGAGAAGGGTAGAGTATACGGGTTGCTGGGAAAGAATGGCGCCGGTAAGTCTACATTGCTTTATCTGATGAGCGGTTTGCTCACCCCCAAGAGCGGGAAGGTGATTTATCATGATACTGATGTGCGTCGCAGGTTGCCTGTCACTCTGCAGGATATGTTCCTGGTACCTGAAGAGTTTGAACTTCCTTCTATATCTCTGGTCAGCTATGTGGAGTTGAACAGTCAGTTCTATCCCCGTTTCAGCAAAGAAGATATGGTGAAGTACCTGCATTATTTTGAGATGGAGCAGGATTTGAATTTGGGAGCTTTATCTATGGGGCAGAAAAAGAAAGTATTCATGAGTTTTGCATTGGCTACCCATACTTCATTGTTGATTATGGACGAGCCAACCAACGGACTTGATATTCCGGGTAAAAGCCAGTTCCGTAAGTTCATTGCTTCCGGCATGTCGGATGACAGGACAATTATTATCTCTACTCACCAGGTGCGGGATATTGATAAGATATTGGATCATGTAGTGATTATGGATAACAGTCGTGTATTGCTTGATGAGTCTACCGCCAGCATTTGCAACAAGTTGCTTTTCCTTGAAAGTGATGACCGTGAAATGGCGAAGACTGCACTTTATACATTGCCTTCCGTGCAAGGCAACTTCCTGATGCTACCGAATACGGAAGACGAAGAATCGGAGATTAATCTTGAACTGCTGTTCGGTGCTACGCTTGCCGCACCACAGAAGATGGCAGAAATGTTTCACCCTAAAAAGAATGAACAATGATACGCGATACTTTTTTTAGTGCACCCCGTTTTGTGAGCTTATGCCGCAAAGAAATGGTGGAGAGTTGGAAAGCTAATTTGCTTAGGTTTGTAATGATGTACGGCATAATGGCGATTGCTTTTATATGGAATGGCTACTTTCAATATAATCATCCGGAAGGTCTGATTAATAGAGGGATAACTCAGGACCCTATATGGACATTTGAATTGGGAGCTTTCATTTGGGCGCTTGTTATTATGGGACTTCTGAGCGCTTCGTTCATTATGGAACGCATGAAATCTAAAACGAACCGGATAGCTATGTTGATGACGCCTGCTACGATGTTTGAGAAGTTTTTCTCCCGTTGGCTGGTATTTACTTTCGGCTTTCTCATCGTATTCCTGATAGCTTTCAAATTGGCGGATTGGACACGTGTAGCGGTTTATATGGTCAGCTATCCCGAGTTGAAAGATATTATTTCCTCTACTCCGCTTTCCCATCTGGTAGGAAAAGGACAATTCTGGACGGTTTTTGCTGATTGCAATTATTTCATGTTAGGAGTAAGCGCTTATTTCTTTGCACAGTCCTTGTTTGTTTTGGGTAGTTCCATCTGGCCGAAAAACTCATTTGTGAAAACTTTCTCAGCCATTGTGGTCGTTGCTATCATTTATATAGCAATAGGATCGGTACTGGGAAAAATAGTATTTGAAGCACGTGGTGTTCGTGGAGTGAATCAGGATATATCTGATGAAGCCATGACACTTTGGACTACAATCGTCTTCTTTGGTATGGCTATCTTCAATTGGATAGTCGCTTATTTCCGCTTTAAAGAATCTGAAATCATTAACCGCTGGTAAGTATGAATTTTAAAGAAAGTAAAGCCATCTACCTGCAAATAGCAGATCGGATTTGTGACGAGGTACTTCTTGGTCAATATCAGGAAGAAGAACGTATACCATCCGTCAGAGAATATGCGGCTGTGGTAGAGGTAAATGCCAATACGGTGATGCGTTCGTACGATTATTTGCAATCACAAGGGGTTATTTATAACAAGCGGGGCATTGGCTATTTTGTGTCTGCCGGTGCTCGCGAACAAATCCTTTCATTGCGGAAAGAGTATTTTCTGAAAGAAGAGGTGGATTACTTCTTCAAGCAGATGTACACACTCGGTATTTCGGCAAAAGATATGTCGGATATGTATCAGGAATATAGTAAGAAACAAAAATAAAGAAGAAGATTATGAAACGAACAACTTATATAATATTTGGAATGCTGCTTGCCGGATTGGTGGTTATATGCGGTGGCATATTCTATAGCTCTACGTTATTTTTCGACGGGAATGATAACTTTATGGATATCAATGGAGAACAAAAAACAGTGCAGTTGCCAGAGTGCAAAGTGGTGCAGTTGGTGACAGATAGAGATATCATTGTGGATGATAACGAAATAAAAGAAATAAGAATGGTTGCATTCAGTGAGATACCGCTGAAGGTTCGTCAGGCGCAAGCAGAAAACGGTACTTTCACTTATGCTTCTGATATGGATAAGTATATGACGATGAATACGTCGGGAGATACATTGCATATTGTATTCAATTTCTCCAAAGAAAAACTGGAGAAGAAGTACCAGGATATGTCTTGGCTTAATGTGCGCTCCAAAGAGATGATTTTGGCCTTACCCGCTGATATACAAAGGATAACTTCCAATTTGATAAGTCAGCAGGTGAACTTTAAAAATCTGGATTGTGACACATTGTCTTTTGCTGTAGAAAACCGTGCCACTATAGAAAATTGTCGATTTAGAGCCTTGCATGTGATTAATGGAAATTTGAATTTTGACAGTGGAGAAGTGAAAGACTTACATCTTCGGCTGGATAACATACACTCCTGGCATGTAAATAAAGAATCTTTTAGCATTGATACTGAGTATCTCTATGCACATGGTAACCCAAGATGTACAATAGAAAAAGGAGAGTGTCGCCAAGTGGTTTGGATGCCCCAGTCAAGTGGAGCCACGCTGAATATAAACCTGAAAGAAGCCGCACGAATCGTTGTGGAATAACAATAGGAATAGTCAGGATACAAAAAAAGACCGTTGAAAAACGGTCTTTTTTATTTAGTTGCGGAGATCCGACTCGAACGAATGACCTTTGGGTTATGAGCCCAACGAGCTACCAACTGCTCCACTCCGCGATGTTTTGTGGGTGCAAAGGTACGGCTTTTTATGAAACTAACAAATAAAATCCGTTTTATTTTCTCTAAAAAATGTGATGTTGTTTCTAAACTGTTGATAAGTAACATGATAGTGTATGCTTTTTTTTTCTTCTCTTCCTATGATGGAATGTTAATAAAACACACGATTTCTTGTGTGGTATGCAGAAAAGTTTTACTTTTGCTCAAATTATTAAGCAATGTGCAATTATTAATATATGACTGTATCGAAGACAAAAGCTAAATTAGTGGATGTAGCCCGTCAGTTGTTTGCAAAGATGGGTGTTGAGAATACCACGATGAATGATATCGCTCTTGCTTCTAAAAAAGGTAGAAGAACTCTCTATACCTATTTTAAAAGTAAGGAAGAGATCTATACGGCTGTTGTCGAGTCGGAACTGGAGATTCTTTTGGATGTGATGAAGCGGGTGGCAGAGAAAGATATTTCACCCGACCAGAAGATTATCGAAATGATTTATACTCGCCTGGATGCTGTGAAGGAGGTGGTATATAGGAATGGAACGCTCCGTGCTACCTTTTTCCGTGATATATGGCGGGTAGAGAAGGTGCGCAAACGTTTTGATGCCAAAGAACTACAGCTTTTCAAGGATGTACTCCAAGAGGGTGCGGAGAAAGGGGTATTTCAGATTGACGATGTCGATATGACTGCCGAGCTGGTACACTATTGCGTGAAAGGTATCGAAGTACCTTATATACGCGGACACATAGGCGCTAAACTGACGGATGAGGAACGCGACAAGTACGTGGTCAACATTGTGTTCGGTGCGCTGCATAGAAAAGAAAACTTTAATCAATAATTAAAAAAGTATGGGATTATTAGATGGAAAAACTGTCATTGTGACTGGTGCTGCACGCGGCATCGGTAAGGCGATCGCTTTAAAGTTCGCTTCTGAAGGAGCAAATATTGCATTCACTGACCTGGTGATTGATGAAAATGCAGAGAATACAACCAAAGAACTGGAAGCAATGGGCGTGAAAGCTAAAGGTTATGCTTCAAACGCTGCCAGCTTTGAAGATACTGCCAAGGTAGTAGAAGCCATTCATGCAGATTTTGGTCGCATTGATATTCTGGTAAACAATGCAGGTATCACTCGTGATGGTCTGATGATGCGTATGAGCGAGCAACAATGGGATATGGTTATTAACGTTAACCTGAAGTCTGCTTTCAACTTTATTCATGCTTGTACTCCGATCATGATGCGTCAGAAAGCAGGTAGCATTATCAATATGGCTTCTGTAGTAGGTGTTCACGGTAATGCCGGACAAGCCAACTATGCAGCTTCCAAGGCTGGTATGATTGCTTTGGCTAAGTCTATTGCCCAGGAACTCGGTTCTCGCGGCATCCGTGCCAACGCTATTGCTCCGGGCTTTATCCTGACCGATATGACTGCTGCATTGTCTGACGAGGTAAGAGCCGAATGGGCAAAGAAGATTCCTTTGCGTCGCGGCGGTACTCCCGAAGACGTGGCAAACATTGCTACCTTCCTCGCTTCTGATATGTCTTCTTATGTATCAGGACAGGTGATCCAGGTAGATGGTGGTATGAATATGTAGTTTAAATTAAGAATGAAGAATGATGAATGAAGAATTTTGCTACGCTATGCAAGTATGCCGCAAAGTAATTCATCATTCTTCATTCATCATTCTTCATTAAAAAAAAATGACTGTCGTATACGAGGACAATCATATCATTATAGTCAACAAGACCGCTTCCGAGATCGTTCAGGGAGACAAGACGGGGGATACGCCGCTTTCGGAAACTGTAAAGCAGTATTTGAAGGAGAAATACCAGAAACCCGGTAATGTTTTCATCGGTGTTACCCACCGGCTGGACCGCCCCGTGAGCGGTCTTGTTGTATTTGCTAAGACCAGCAAGGCGTTGTCCCGCCTCAATGAAATGTTCAAGAATAGTGAGGTGAAGAAGACTTACTGGGCTATCGTGAAGAATGCTCCGAAGGAGCTGGAAGGAGAATTGGTGAACTATCTGGTGCGCAATGAGAAGCAGAACAAGAGCTATGCATATGATAAGGAGGTGCCAAAAAGTAAAAAGGCCATCCTGAACTATCGCCTGATAGGAAAGTCGGAGAATTACTTTCTGCTGGAAGTGGATTTGAAGACCGGACGGCATCATCAGATACGTTGCCAGTTGGCAAAGATGGGATGTCCTATCAAGGGAGATTTGAAGTATGGCTTTGCCCGCTCCAATCCGGATGGAAGTATTTGCCTGCATGCACGTCGTATCAGCTTTGTGCATCCGGTGTCTAAAGAAATGATTGAAGTGGAAGCACCTGTACCGCCGACGAATCTCTGGCAAGGCTTTCAGATGATATAAGAAAGAGCTTATTATAAAATAGAAATGCATCAAAAGGCTGAATAGTTTTTTGACGCATTTCTATTTTATAGTAGGCTCTTATCAAAAACGTGGCTTCACATATTTATCCTGAGAGGAAGTAAAACGTAATCCCGGTATGCTGTTACTCTTTCTTGGGAAGCTGATGGACTTGATAAGCGAATAATCATCCGCATCCAGTGCATAATATTCGTCCGCGTCGGCTGTTTTCACACAAACCGTCCAGTCGAACATATTTCCGAAGATGGACAGGGCATCCTCTTCAGGATTGAAGGAAGGAACTCCGGTCTTGATCACATCATAAGTCTTATTGTTCAGCACATAGAAGTTGTTATCCACATCCGTCAGGAACCCCAGTGTCTTGCGGTCCTTGAACTCCGTGATGAAAAGATACTTCGCATTTAAGCCTTCCGGCAGGGAAATGGCACGTACATACGGGCGCCCTTTTGTCTGTTTCAGATGGAAAAGTTTTCCCTCATTATCCAGAACCAGATAACCTTCATCGTACTCCTTGCGAGTGGTGGGATTACCGGCCAATCGGCGGGCAGGGAATTTAAACCCTTTCTTCACCATAGCCTCTGTGAACAGTTGGCTTTTGTCTGTATCTACCGTATTGGTTTTCATACCGATAAATTCAAGATTTTTCGAGGTGACGCGGAATACATCATCGGGCATACTCAGGTCCACACGTCCCGACATACTTTCCAGCAAAGGATAAAGCTCTATCTTGGAGGCATTGATATCCGAAGCTGCCGAGCGGAAGCTGAAATTCGTAAGCTGCACCTCGCGCGGAGTGACGGCAACGCCATTGATGCTGTCCGGGAACCGCTCATCCGCCATAAGCTGGCGCATGTAGAAGAACGGGAGAATACTGTCCGTCTGCTCCTGTGTATATACATTGCCGGACTGGTCGCGTCGTACCACGCCTTTACCATCTTCATTGCCCATGGAGAGGAAGTCGCCGAGGACACAACTGTACATGGAAAAAGGAACCTTCGATGGCTTTGCCGCAAAGAAAGAATAACACCAAGGCAACTGCCAGATAATGAGCAATGCAATAGTGATGTATAAGAATATTTGACTAAAACGTTTCATTGTCTTTTTCGTTCTTAATAGTGAATGTATAACCTGTTAATCTTGTTCGCCTGCCTTGAACCGTGCGATGGAGAGCCATGAGAGACTTGCCGTGAGCAGGGTGTAGATTGCCAGCCAGGGCAGGAAAGCGTTGTAAGCTTCCGGTGCCGGAGCCAGGAAGAAGATGCGCAACAGCAATACAGAGATTACCAGATTGAGGACGCGGCGTTTCCAGGTCGGTTCCAGGCATATCCATGAAATCAGAAGATAAGCGGCAATACCTGCCAGATACCAGGGAAGAGCTGTCAGCAGAATCCGCGAATAAAGTTCCGGAGCCAGGACGCCTTGCATGTAAACCGTCATCAGCAGGTAGTTGGCGGCAAAGCAGATAAGTAACACTACCAGTCCGTAGAGCAGCATCAGGTTAATCATCCGCAGTTGCGGGTAGGGCAGATGCAATGTCAGTTTCAGGCATTTATGGTGCATTTCGGGTACGAATTGTACCAGTGCAAGCAGTATCCCGACCAATAGTGGAATAAATTCCAGTAAATCCACGAATACGGTATCCCGTGCCAGCATAACTTCCCAAACGTGTTCCACGCCTTTCATGCTGGCAACACGGTTGATGCGCAACATCGAGTATCCGGCAAAACCGAGCGTTACAAGCAGTGCAAGCAACAGATACCAGCGGGTTTTAATCCATTCTTTATAAAATATAGCGTTCATGGTGAATTAAAAATTAAAAATTGAAAATTAAAAAATGATACTGAGATATTGAAAATTGAGAATTGAGAGGTGATACAACAGCTACACTGCGCAGCTGTTTTTTAATTTTTAATTCTCAATTTTTAATTTAATCAGTATTTTCCCGTCAGTCCGATAAAAGCATCTTCCAGGTTTACAGTCTCGCATTTCAAATCGCTGTAAGGCACTTGCAGGGCTTTGAAACGGGTTTCTACTTCTTGTTGAGGCAGGAACGAGAAGGTTTCCAGCGTGTTTCTGATAAGAGACGGATGGTAGAAATCCTTATCTTCCGGCATCTTGTAACCTTCGGGCAACGTGCAGGTATAGCGGCGTATCGTGTCCAACAGTTCCTTTACGGGCTGCTGGATGAGGATACGTCCGTAATCCATGATGATGCAGTCGTCTACCAGGCGTTCCATATCCTGAATGATGTGCGAGGTCAGGAAAACAGTTTTGTTTTCCGAGCGGGCATAGTCACGCAGATAGTCCACGAAGAGGCGGCGGTAGCCGGGGTCCAGACCGAGAGAGAAATCGTCCAGTACCAGCAATTCCGGGTTTTGCGCCAGGATAAGTCCCAGTGCCACTTGCGAACGTTGTCCGCACGACATACGCGAGATGCGCTGTCCGGGAGCTACTTTCAGTTTATCCATCAGGTCGTAGTACGCTTCTTTGCGCCACTGTCCCGGATAGAAAGCAGAATAAAACTTCTCAATCTCCCGGATGGTCATGAACTGATATTGCACATGTCCCTCGATGAGCAGGCCGATATTACGGCGTGTCGAAGGGTGCATGGTCTGAATGTCCTGTCCGAAGATGGAGCATTGGCCGGAGCGGGGTTTCAGGTAACCGCTCAATATATTGATCGTTGTGGTTTTTCCTGTACCATTTTTCCCCAGCAGTCCCAGGATGCGCCCTTTAGGCACGCTGAAGCTGAGGTTTTCGTAAATTAACCGTTTGCCATAATAGTGCGTCAGGTTATTGCATTCAATGATATTCTCCATTGATATCTTTTGTTTTTAGTATTGAACCTATTTTAATAACTCGTTAGCTGCATGGATTGATCTCGGAACTCCTGTAGGTAATTCTGTTTACCCCAAATGGTAACTCCATTTACACGCCGTGGTAAAGACCGTTACATGCCGAGGTAAAGAGCGTTACAATACGTGGTAAAGGTCGTTACATCCTGCGGTAAATGCTTTTACCTCTTGTGGTAAATGCTTGGTAAATGCAATGCTTTGATAATTAGACTGCTAACCAATGCTTATATCTCAGGCTATATGCGAAGCTTGAGTCGTTTATAGAAATAGAAAAAGTAGCGGAATCAGTATACCTGCTGCAAGTTCTATACCTCCTCGTCCCCACAAGCCTTTTGGTCCTTTCAGCATCACCATTCCCGTGACGGTAATAATGATGAGTCCTACGGCAAATACATCTGCGAAGTGAGTCCACCATCTTCCGGGATTGTAATGCAGCTTGGTCAGGGCGCTTATCAACGGACGACGTGTCAGCTTCTCGTAAACGGCTTGCTTGGTCTGCAGATTGACCATCAGGTTGGAACCGCCTTTCAGGAATACCTTCATCTGGTTTTCCTTCGGGAAGTAATGTTTGGTATAGTTCTTTTCTTCACCGAGTGGTGCCAGCAGCTTCAGGACATCATCCTTTTTCATTCCGGCCTGCGGGGGCATCACTTCGGTAACGGTATATTCCTGTCGCTCTACCGAGTAATTGGGATTGATCGTATTCCGGTGGTTCATCACAATTCCGGAGATGGCATATATCAATACCATCCCCGAGAAGAAGAATGAGAGGTCCCGGTGGATGGTCCGGCTCCATTTCCGAAATACGGTTCCCGCCTTACTGAATTTCATAGTTGGCGGCTTCCATATAATAGAATGACAGATAGGGCTTTCCTGATTCGGCCTGACGCTTGGCTATTTTGGCGCGGAAGTCGGCGATACGTGCTTCGGGCGTATTGGCTGTTTCGCCGCGTGCTTTCTTCTCAGTGCTGCATCCGGCTTCGCCTTCACCGTGCTTTTCGGCAGCGGCAGCTTTCAAGCGTGATTCCCATTGTTGCAGATAAGCTTCGTCCACACGTTGTTCTTTCAGGGTTCCGGTGACGCGGACGATGCTGTTGACACACTTCGTATCGAAAGAACCCAGTTTGGCTGCTTCTACACGGATGGTCTGTGTGTCGTCGCTACCCATCAGGAAGATTTTGGTGGCGCCATGCTTGCAGGCATGTGTACATACACCTTCGATGGTGATTTCTTGGTCGGTCAGTGACTCGGCATTGGCAAGGAGGTCGTCTATTTCCATTGCACCGGAGGTCTGTTCGGTGGTTGCGGTTTCTTCAGTGCTCTTCTGCTTGTTGCTGCAAGAAGTTCCGATAAAGAATAACGCCATGATGGCGGCTGCGATTGATAATGTTTTAGTTCTCATTGTTGTTTTTTGTTTTATTGTTAGTTATACTTTTGTTTATTACGTAATTCACTATAGATGGAAGGAGGCCTTTAGAAAGAAATTCCCAGAGATACTTCTATCCGGTCTGTCCCACCACATTTATCATATTCCTGATGCAGCCAGTTGGCTGAGAGGAATACGGCATACCGATCATTGAGTATATAGTCCCCGCGCAGTTTGAGGGCAACGGAGGCGTGGTCGTCACTGAGGTAATCGATGTTCGAGAGTAAAGTGCTGCCTACTGAACCTTTGCTGTCCAGTCCCGTCAGGGAATAATCAGACTTCACATTGGAAGTATATCCACCGGCAACGCTTGCCGATAACAGCATTTTCGACACTTTCCAGAGGGATTGTGCTTCCAGTCCGCCGCTTGCAGAGGCTATTTCAACATAGCGTCCGTTTCCTTTATATTCGGGTTTCGTCTGGCAGTAGCCGGCGGTGGGGAGCAGAGTCCATCCCCAGCGGCGGTTCCCGTTGAGGCGTTGTCCTATCATACCTTTCAGTCCGGCTTTCAGTGTCGTATTTTTGAACTGGTCCACACTGCTGATTTGGGGATAAATGGCACCGGACGGTTCGCCGAAGATGTTTTCAACACCCGTACGCTGTTGCAATGCGGCAAGCAAGTGCACTCCATATTCCCATTCACGGTTGAGGTGTGTCCATGCAGTTTCTAACGAAGCGTCTATGTTCTTTATTTCATTGATGGGAGTGTAATTGGTGCTGGACAACTCTTTGGTCAAATGAAAGTAGTCCGCCCGCAATGAAGCGGAAAAGCCATTATTGTCCCCTTCCTTGCTCACCGGAAGCAAATCGACGCTGCCGCCTATGCCCTCGCCTGTGTAGCGGGTGCTGGTCTGCGTTCCCGCAAAGCGAACGTAATCCATGCCCAGCCCAAGCATTTGGTAGACGGATGTGGAACCTTTATCGGCAAGGAACGAGATTTCGCTCTTCTGATTGTACTTACGGGCATGCACTGCAAGACCTAAGTTATATTTCCCGCTCAGGTTGCGTGAAAGTGCGAGGCTCGCCTGCAAATCGGAAATGATGTTACGCGGACGCGGGTCTTTGTCGCGGTAAGCAATCACCGCGCGATAACCCAGTTCGGCACCGGCAGTCCATTCGCCGAAGCGGTAGGCATACCCTCCGGAGAATTTATATTCCTCTTCTTTCATGAAGCCGCCGATGGAGTCGCCCACTACGTAAGGGTAGAGGAGAGAGTAGTCGGAATTCTCATTCCAAACCACATCTTCCCTGCGTCCGTTGCGGTAGGAGGCTTGCCCGAAAAGCCGGTTGCGCGGATTCAGTACGACGAAAGAGTTTACTTCTGCGCTGAAATCTTTTTTCCCGTTTCCTTCCTGTGCCAATGCAGCATCACCACGTTGCTCGTACAGTCCCTTCACGCTGACGCTTGTCAGACTGAAAGGACGCTGTTCGAAACGGATGGCGGCATTCTGCCACACTTGGTTGCGGAATACAGCCATCCGACTGTATTCCGACAATAGTTTTTGTTCGACAGTAAGCGTATCTGCTGCGGCCAGTCGTAGGGGCGACAGGACTATTGCGGTCAATATGATAAGGAAACGTTGTCTCATGCTTAATCTTTTGATTATTGGGCCGGTAAGAGGGTGGCACGTACCGAAGGCTCAAAGTCTACGCTTGAGTTATTGGTATCTTGCAATACTTTACGTCCGTCTTCGGTGGTGTAGGCTGTTCTGCGGACAACTGCCTTGCCGTAGTTTTCGGCAATCGTACTGTTCACACCTATATAGGCATATCCCATATCCAATGCCATGCTTGTCACGTTCCATACATATTTGTTCTTCGGACTCAGGTTGACAGCGTCTATAATCCAGCTATTGGGGAATTTGTATTCGGTGAATACCTTAGATTGGTTTCCGGTTGCCAGTGTATAAGTATAGTCGTAGGTATACTCTTCCAAGTATTGTTTGGAAGTCATTCCTGCCGGTAGCCGTCCGATAGCGTATGACCTGTTGCCTTGTTTAGCCAACACCCAAACGGTTTTGGTGTAATTGTACATCATGTCCAGATTGGGCACATCCGGATTGTCTATGTCCGGGTTGGAGGTGCTGGTAGACTGGGTGTACCATTCAAAGTCAGCCTTACTCAGGTCGGCCGAACCGGGGTTGGCTTCTTGATGGTTTATGGCATTATCACAAATGGTGATGCTTTCTCCCGGCAACACCGGATAGTCTGTACCGCTTCCGGGAACCATGGCTATCACCTGCACGGTCATGGCTTCCTCCATAATGTTCGGGGTGTAATCGTTTTTGGTAACGGTCAGGAATTTAGATTCAAGCAATACCAGTCCGTCGGCATACAGCGTTTCGGTAGAGTTGTTGTGGATGCGGATATACTGGTCGCCGTTATACTGCTTGTTTGTTTCCGCATTCAGGGTTCCGGCGGCAAAAACTTCTGCAATCACGAAATCACCTTTCTCGTCCTTGTTCAGCACATAGACGGGCAGGTTCAGTGATATGGTTCCACCTTTTACTTCCACATTTTGCTTGGCACCTTGAACGTCAACATCAGCGGTTTTGGTTACTTCTACCGTTTCTTCTTTTCCGTCCTCATTGGTTATAATCTGGGTTTCCTTGTAACTATAGGATGCGGTACCTATAAAAGTTACGTTATACAGACCGTCGGTCAGCGTGGCCAATGTGCTTTGGACTGCCGCACGGGTCAGGGTAGAGGCATAATCAACTCTTGTCTCAAGTCCGGTGCTGATGTCGGTAAACGTGTATGTTCCCGTCTTGACGGTCAGGTCGTCTCCGATACTGTTGATGACATTTAATCCCATGTCTACCTGTGTAGTGGCAACGTCGTCGTCGCTACAAGCGGTCATTGCAAAGCCCCCTGCCAGCAGGAGTGCCCATGCGAAATACTTTACTCTTTTCATCATAATCTATTGTTTTTATACTTGTTAAAATCTTAAGTTGGCTTCCATCCCGAAGTATGGGTTATAAGTGCGCTTGACCTCTCTCGTACCACTGTGATATATGGGTGCTACGTTCAGCAAGCGGTTTACAAATAATGACAGTTGCATATACTTCCCGATTTCTTTGGTCGCTTTCAGATTGATGCCCATTTCAAAGGGAACCACTTTGCGGTTGAAGTAATCGTCGGCATATTTGTTTACTAAATGTTGCAACTGCACGTCCGTGGCGTCAGCTTCTGTGAAGAGATGTACTTTTCCTCCTTTATCCACGTAACTCACCGGTGTTCCGTTGTTCCAAAGGCTTTGTGAGGCGGTGTACCAAGTGCACTGTGCTGTCACAGAAAAAGCCATTCCTATTCTGTTCAGATAGGTGTCGGCAGTGACATTCGTATTGAATACTTCATTGGTGGAACCACTTTCCCAATCATACAGACCTACATATTGCAATTGTTCTCCGTTCAGTATGATGGATGACTCTTTATATTCGGGCATACTATTGCTATAAGTTGTTTTTAGCCAGGCGCCGGTGACGGTGAATCTGGTTTTCAGTTGCTTGATACGTTGGGACGAGAAAGTGAACTCCACACCCTGCTTGCGTACACGTGTACCGTTTCCGGCCATTTTGTAGGCGTTGATTAAAGTATCTTCTGCATAGGATAGACCTTCCAGTGTGGGCGGACCGGTCAGTTCGGAAGAGTTGATGGAAGAAGTATCGTACTTCTTGTAAGCCAGTGTGCGGTAATAGGAAATATCGCGGAAAGCATTGTTCATGCGTTCCTGAAAATAGGTGACGGAGAATTGGTTTCCTTTATGTGCCACATTCAGGCGCACTTCCCATTTCTGGTTGCGTGCAGGTTCCAGGTTATAATTCGTATTGTCCCATTTATAGGTCATCATGTTGATGCGGCGATAGTCGGCATTGTTATGGTAGTAGTTCAGTTGCACTACGTCCACATATCTGGCATCCGGATATAGCTGTGCGGTGGTCGGGAGCTTTGACAACCAACCGATGCCGGCGGATATGTCGATCAGCCAGTCCTCGTTGGCACCCAGTGCGGGGAGTTGCCACTTCAGGTTAAAGCGGGGATCGAGGTATATTTTGCCTTGAATAGCATAGTCGCCGGATAAGCCTAACAGAGAGTTGGCGCGTACACCTGCCGAGAGGAACAGTTCATGCTTGCCGAGGGGCAGCTTCATTTGCTCTTCTGCATAAACGGATACGTCCTGCCGTGCCGGGATGTCATTATAACTCCGGGGGCGGGTGGTCGATGAGGTGTTCAACGGGCGGGTGGTGTCATATACCTGTCCGTCTCCGAAGTTCTTGCTCAGATTCCATTCCGCACCGACTTTCAGCGTGTGAGAGCTTTTCATCCAGTGAAAGGCGAAATCGCCGATTATTTTGGCATTTGCATAGAAAGGCTTGCCGTCCACCAATACATTGGCTACGTAGTTATAAGGAAGGTAAAGTCCGTCCGCCTCTCCCTGTTCCGTGCTGTTGGGGATACCGGTGGGGCGGTCCAGTGATACCGACTTCCGTTCTTTTATCTTGCTGAACTCTTGCGAAACGGATGCGTTGGCACGCAGCTGGCGCAAGAAAGAGTGCTCGGGGCGCTTCAACACCCATTCGCCGCCCAGCGTCATTTTATCATAAGAGGACTTGTAAGAATCTTCCTTTACGGTAATATCTTTATCACGTTTCACATTGTCGAATGAACCGGTATAATCGGCGTTGATACGCCAGTCTATGTGTCCAATCTTTGCTTTGTAGTTAGTATTCAGACGGGCGGATGCGGTGATGCGTTTGTAGTTCTCACGGCTGTCGCGCGGATCTACTTTCGAATCCAGATAACTAAGATCCAGATTCAGTACATTGGTGCCGCTGATTGCCCAGCCTTTTCCGGCGGAGAACAGTTTGCTTACCTGGTCTGCTTTGAAACGTGCAGTCAGGGGAGAGGCGCTTGATTTCCGTTTGATGTTTACTAATCCTCCGGTCAGGTTTCCGTATTCTACAGAAGGTATTCCCCGGATGATTTCCACACTTTCTATATTGTCTGTTGAAAGCGTACGCATATCTACACCTTTGGATACGGACTCTTTGTCACCTTGATTTGTTCCTTGCAGGTATTGCAAGTTGGCATCAGTGTTTACGGTCATGCCGTCCACCACAAATCCCACTCCTAAAGAGGCGATGGTTTCGCTGGTGCTTCCGGCTTCACGGATTTTTATCAGATTGGCACTGCCCATGTTCGGGTCAACGGACTTTCCGCCGGGAAGCAACTCCAGCAAGTCGGTGAAACTTGTCGGTTGCAGATGTTCCATTGCCCTGCGGTCTATTCTTGACGCACTGGTCAGTCCTTTCGACTCCGAAGCGGTAATCACTACCTCATTCAGTGCTAGGGTCGATGAAGTGAGTTGGAAAGACAGGGTTGTATTTTTGGAGATAGAGAGAGTCTTTGTTAACTTGTCATATCCCAGATAAGATACGGTTATTGTATATGTTCCGGCTGATAATTTGGAGAAAGAATACTTTCCGTTCTGGTCGCTGAGAGCGCCATACCAAGTCTTATCCGCAGTCTGTAATTGAATGGTGGCAAAACTTAAAGGCTCTTTGGTCTGCGCATCTTGTATAGTTCCGGTGAGGGTGTAACCATGTTGGGCAGAGGCAGATAAGTGATTGATAAACAGAATTGTTATGATATAAAGAACTTTGCGAAACATCTTTATGGATTTGTTTGCAAAGTTATGTAGAATGGGAAACGTGGGAAATCGCTATATATAGGTAAATTGTGGGTAGAGTTGTGGATTTTGCTACTTATAAATAGGTATTGGTCAGAAACAACAAAAGCCGTTCCCCAGAATAGACAAGTAGGGAGCGGCTTTTGTATGTTAGCGTGCTTACTATTATTTGGCAGGCTGTGCAGGTGTTTCTGCTGCAGGCGTTTCCGTTGCAGGAGCTTCTGTCTTGGGCTCTTCTGCTTTCGGTTCTTCTGCTTTGGGTTCTTCCTTGGCAGGCTCAGTTGCCTTAGGTTCATCAGTCTTTTCCGTTGTCGGTTGCTGAGTCTTCACGGGATCCTGAGCGTTTGCCACGAAAGAACCACCACAAACAAACATAAACAGGGCTGCTACTAATACTAACTTTTTCATAATCATTTGCTTTTTAAGTGTTATACTATATATATTTCTAAGTTTAAAGTTTAGGTTTCCTCTTTTTTGGGGAAGCTTGTCGCTTACATATGAATAGTTGCAAAGGTTGTGCCAAGAGGAACTGATGATAGGCAAGTGGTTGATTATTAGTGAAGTTGGTGAGTGGGGAAAGTGTGGCACAGTGTGGAATTGTGTGGAAAGTGTAGAAACAAGTGTGGAAAAATTCCACACTGTGGTGGTCTGCACCATACTAAAGCCGTAGCCAAAGCGTGTGGAATTATAAGTTTATGTCGTACAAACTTAATTTATTGTACAACGTCTTCCGGTCAATACCCAGCAACTGTGCTGCCCGGCTTTTGTTGTTTCCCGTTTGTCGCAATGCCTCGATAATTTTTTGTTTTTCTGTTTCCTCATTGCGCAGGGGTAAACCTATGTGGGTATGGATAGGCTCTTGAAGTTCGGTCAGTTCGTTCGGGGTGATGAACTTGCCTTGTGCCAGCAGGGTAGCACGGCGCACAATATTCTTCATCTGCCGGAGGTTACCCGGCCAGTGATATTCTGACAGTGCTTTGGATGCCGCGTCGTCGAAACCAATCAATTGTTTATCCAGCTCGCGGTTGGCTTGGTCGAGGAAGAAGTTTGCAAAGAGAAGAATATCTTCCCGGCGGTCCTTCAGTTCGGGCATGCGCAGGGTGAATTCGTTGATTCGGTGGAACAAATCCTGGCGGAAGGTTCCTTTTTCGATAGCCTGCTCCAGATCTTCATTGGTGGCCGAAACTAAACGTATGTCTACGGTGATTTCCTTATTGGAACCTACCGGACGAATCTTCCGTTCCTGCAAGGCTCGCAATAGTTGTATTTGTACTTCATAACTGAGATTGCCTATTTCATCCAGAAAGATAGTCCCGCCGTTGGCAGCAACGAAAGCGCCTGTCTTGTCCGTCAGTGCTCCGGTGAATGAACCTTTTATGTGTCCGAAGAATTCAGAAGCGGCAAGTTCTTTAGGGATAGAGCCGCAATCGATGGCAACAAAGGGTTGCCCGGCACGTTTGCTGAGTTGGTGGATGCGATGGGCTACGTATTCTTTTCCCGTTCCGCTGGCACCGTTGATGAGTACCGACATGGTGGTGGGAGCAACCAGCCTTACATAATTATATAATTGTTTGGCAGCGTCGCTTTCTCCTTCCAGATAATCAGAAGAACCGCTTCCTGAGGCTTGTGAGTGGGTGTTGTCCCCTTTATCGGAACGGACGGTCTGTTTGGGTGAAGCAGATGGTTGCTTTATCGCTTCGCCTATTTTCTTCAAAAGTTCTTCCGGATTTACCGGTTTGGCAACGTAATCGCTGGCACCTAATTTCATGGCTTGCACGGCCGACTGGATGTCGGCATAGCTCGTCATCATGATGAGTGGGATGGACATACCCTGAGTTCCTAACCACTTCAACAAATCGATGCCGTCCTTGTCGGGCAGACGCAGGTCGGACAAAATCAAGTCGGCACCCTCCGTTTCCAGATGCTTCTGGGCGCGGGCGATACTGCTGACGGAAGTTACCTGGAAGCCTTTTTTGCCTAACCAGGTTTTTAGCATCATACCGTAAGTAATGTCGTCTTCAACGATGAGTATAGATTTCATTGCCTTAACTTTTGTCTCTTTTAAGACACAAAGGTAAACCGTTTTACCTGAAAATCGTATATTTGCAAACTTAATTTAAATAAAAAGCGTTATGAAGAAGAATTTTATTGTAATATTAACCATACTGATTTGCAGTGTAACAGCCTGCCAGTCGGGACAAAAGAAAGATAGAAATATGAGTGAAGAAACTAAATTAAAGATTGAGACATCTGCAGGTGACATCATTGTGAAACTGTATAATGAGACGCCGCAGCACCGTGATAATTTCATTAAATTGGCGGAACAAGGAACATATGAAGGTACGCTGTTCCATCGTGTCATCAAGGATTTTATGATACAAGCAGGTGATCCTGAATCAAAGAATGCACCTAAAGGCAAGATGTTGGGTGCGGGCGATGTAGGCTATACGATCCCTGCCGAGTTTGTTTATCCGAAGTATTTCCATAAGAAAGGCGCATTGTCTGCTGCACGTCAGGGTGATAATGTGAATCCGAATAAAGAGTCTTCCGGTTGCCAGTTCTACATTGTTACGGGTAAGGTGTACAATGACACTACCTTGCTTGGTATGGAGAACCAGATGAATCAGAACCGTTTGACAACTGTGTTCAATACTTTGGCACAGAAGCACATGAAGGAGATTTATAAGATGCGTAAGGAGAATGACCAGGACGGGTTGATGAACTTGCAGGATACATTGTTTGCACAGGCTGAGGCAGAAGTTGCCAAGCAACCGGAATTCCACTTTACACCGGAACAGGTGAAAGCTTATACTACAGTGGGCGGTACTCCGCATCTGGACGGCGAATATACTGTGTTCGGCGAGGTTGTTGAAGGCATGGATATAGTAGATAAGATACAACAGGTAAAAACGGATCGTAGCGATCGCCCGGAAGATGATGTGAAGATCAAGAAGGTGACAGTGCTGAACTAAACTGTTGGTGGAATTAATTCAAGCCGGTACAGAAGAGAAGGAAACAAGGGGACGAGTTGACAAGGGGACAAGGGGCTGCGCAATGCTTCTATACCGCATGGAACCTTGTTCCCTTGTCAACTCTTCCCCTTGTCAACTGATTCAAATCCGCTCCGAAAAGTGTTAATTCCGCTAACAAGTAACAATCGCTATTTTATGAAAATCAATAAACTCACTCTCTCTAATGGTTTGCGACTGGTGCATTACCAGGATATCAGTACTCAGATGGTGGCACTGAACATCGTCTATGATGTAGGTGCTCGGGATGAACATCCTGATCATACTGGTTTTGCCCACTTGTTCGAACATCTTATGTTCGGCGGTTCCGTGAATATTCCCGATTATGATGCCCCACTGCAATCGGCAGGAGGTGAAAACAATGCTTGGACGAACAATGATATCACTAACTATTACCTTACCGTTCCCAAAGCGAATGTAGAGATTGGTTTCTGGTTGGAGTCCGACCGTATGCTGAGCCTGGCATTCAATGAACAAAGCCTTGAGGTGCAGCGCGGTGTGGTAATGGAGGAGTTTAAACAGCGTTGTCTGAACCAGCCTTATGGGGATGTGGGACATTTCATCCGCCCATTGGCCTATCAGGTGCACCCATATCGCTGGCCTACTATCGGAAAGGACTTGTCGCATATTGAACAAGCCACGCTGGAAGAGGTGAAAGCATTCTTCTACCGTTTTTATGCACCCAACAATGCTGTGTTGGCCGTCACCGGAAACATTTCATGGGAAGAAACTGTCAGGTTGACAGAGAAGTGGTTTGGTCCGATACCCCGCAGGGATGTGCCTGTGCGGAATCTGCCGCAGGAAATTGCACAGACGGAAGCCCGCAGACAGGTGGTGGAGCGTCCCGTACCTTTGGATGCACTCTTTATGGCTTATCATATGTGCAGCCGCGAACATCCCGATTATTATGCGTTCGATATTCTTTCGGACATCCTTAGCAACGGGCGTTCCAGTCGTTTGAACCGTCGTCTGGTGCAGGAGCAGAAATTGTTCTCCAGTATTGATGCTTATATTTCCGGCACGCGTGATGCGGGACTGTTGCATATCAGTGGAAAACCGGCGGCAGGTGTGTCGTTGGAGGAGGCTGAGGCTGCTGTGTGCAAGGAGTTGGAAAAGCTGCAGCAGACAGCGATAGAGGAACAAGAACTGGAGAAAGTGAAGAATAAATTCGAGTCTACTCAGATATTCGGAAATATTAATTACCTGAATGTAGCTACTAACCTGGCATGGTTCGAACTGACCGGGCAGGCGGAAGACATAGACCGCGAAGTAGAACGGTATCGCGCTGTGACGGCGGAACAATTGAAACGGGTGGCACAAGAGGCTTTCCGGGAGGAAAACTCGGTAGTGCTATATTATAAGAAAGAGTAGTTTTTTATGAAGAATCTAATAGATACATACAAAGGCCATTACAAAGCCCTGTTTTATTTAGGGCTCCCTATCGTCATCGGCCAGTTGGGTGTCATCATCCTCGGCTTTGCCGATACCCTAATGGTAGGACATCATAGCACAGCGGAGCTGGCTGCCGCTTCTTTCACCAACAATCTTTTCACGCTTTGCATCATTTTCAGCACAGGTTTCTCTTACGGACTGACGCCTGTGGTGGGTGAGTTTTACGGGAACCGCCGCTTTATGGAAGCCGGACAGGCCTTGCGTTCCAGCCTGCTCGCCAATGTGCTGGTAGCCCTGCTGCTGACACTCGTCATGACCATCGTCTACTTCAATGTAGAGCGCATGGGACAACCGGAGGAACTGATTCCCTTGATAAAACCTTACTTCCTTATACTGCTGGCATCGCTGGTATTCGTCATGCTCTTCAATGGTTTCAAGCAATTTACCGATGGTATCACCAACACGCAAACCGCCATGTGGGTGCTGCTTGGCGGGAATGCATTGAATATTGTCGGCAACTACGTACTGATTTACGGGAAGTTCGGCTGTCCGGAATTGGGATTGCTGGGGGCGGGCATCAGCACCCTGTTCTCACGTATAGTGATGGTGATTGTATTTGCACTTATCATTTTCCGTACTCGCAGATTTCTGAGGTATAAGGCGGGTTTCCTTCGCCTGGGTTGGTCGAAACAGATGTTCAGGAGGCTCAATGCACTTGGATGGCCTGTTGGTTTGCAGATGGGGATGGAGACGGCTTCATTTAGTCTCAGTACCATCATGGTGGGGTGGTTGGGCACCATTGCTTTGGCTTCCCACCAGATTATGCTTACCATTTCCCAGTTCACGTTTATGATGTTCTATGGGATGGGGGCGGCAGTGGCGGTTCGTGTCAGCAATTTCAAGGGGCAGAGTGATATGGTGAATGTACGTCGTTCGGCATATGCCGGTTTCCATTTGATTATGGCAATGGCGGTGGTGCTTCTGAGCATTGTGTTCCTGTTTCGTAATAGGGTGGGAGGTTGGTTCACAGATAGCATGGAGGTGTCGGCCATGGTGTCTTCCCTGTTCCTGCCGTTTCTGGTTTATCAGTTTGGCGACGGGCTGCAAATCAGTTTTGCCAATGCCTTGCGCGGCATTGCAGACGTAAAACCTATGATGTTCATTGCATTTATCTCCTATTTTATTATATCTTTGCCTGTGGGTTACCTATGCGGTTTTGTACTGGGCTGGGGCACGGTCGGTGTCTGGATGGCGTTTCCGTTTGGGTTGACGAGCGCAGGCATTATGCTTTGGCTACGGTTCCGCTATAAGACGAGATGAAAGAAAAGTGATAGAATATGAACAATGTCTCCAAGAAGAAAATAGCTGCCGGTTATGCTGTCCTGCTGGCAGTTTTGCTTTACTCCCTGTTCTTTGTGCACAGGGAGATGGAGAACCTTATGAGTTCCGACACTAGCGACATCCTGCGTACCGACAGCTTGATAGGTCTTTTGCGGGAGAAAGATGCCAATACCGTCCGCCTACTGCGCACGCTGAGCGAAGCAAACGACAGCATGATTTCCGCCCGTGAGGTGGAGCAGATAATTGCCGAACAGGATACCATCATTACTCAACAACGTGTGCAGCGTCGTGTTACTGCCCGTCGTGATACAGTTGTGACGCAACCCAAGAAGAAGGGCTTCTTCCGCCGTCTGGGCGAAGTCTTCGTGCCACCCAAGAAGGATACTGCCGTGCAGGTACAGACTACCCTTGAAGTGGCCACCGATACCATTCTCGATGCCTACAACCCCGTCGATTCCCTGCATGCAAAACTGCGTACTGTTGCCCAACAGAAGAAGGCGACTAATAGCGTGGTGCAACGTCGCAAGCGAACCCTGCAACGCCTAGACCATGCACTGACCGCCCGCATCGACAGCCTCTTGAAAGGATATGAACAGGAAACCCTGCTCCGCGCCCGCGAAGAAGCCGAGTATCAGAAGGCGGTGCGCCATCGTTCAGCAACCATCATTTCGGGTATTGCGGCGGGAGCCGTAGTGTTGTCCGTCATCTTCCTTGTCATGATTTGGCGCGACATTACCCGTAGCAACCGCTACCGCCGCCAATTGGAAGAGGCCAACCGCTTCGCCGAGGAACTGCTCGCCTCCCGCGAAAAACTGATGCTTGCCATCACCCACGACTTCAAAGCCCCTTTAGGCTCCATCATGGGCTATGCCGACCTGCTTTCACGTCTCACTGTAGATGAGCGGCAACGCTTCTACCTCGATAATATGAAAACCTCCTCGGAACACCTTCTGAAACTGGTTACCGATCTGCTCGACTTCCATCGCCTCGACCTGAAAAAAGCTGAGATTAATCGTGTCACTTTCCACCCTTCACGCTTGCTGGAAGAAATCTATGTCAGCTTCGAACCACTGACTTCCGCCAAGGGACTGTCTCTGAAATGCGATATAGCCCCTGAACTGAAAGGAACCTTCATCAGTGACCCACTGCGCTTGCGCCAGATTGTCAACAATCTGCTTTCCAATGCTGTGAAGTTCACTTCGGAGGGCAGCATTACACTGACAGCCTGTTTTGTACCGAAGGATGACCCTGCTTTCTCCGGTAATCACCTGAAGCTCTCTGTCATCGATACAGGCAAGGGTATGGAGGCGGGCGACCGTGAACGTATCTTTCAGGAATTTACCCGCCTGCCGGGAGCACAGGGCGAAGAAGGGTTCGGACTGGGACTGTCCATCGTCCGCATGTTGGTGCAGTTACTCGAAGGGCGTATAGATGTGGACAGTGTGCCCGGAAAGGGGAGCACATTTACACTTCGCGTTCCGCTTTATCCGGTGAAGAGGGAGGGGAATGAAGAATTGGGAATGAAGAATGAAGAATTGGGCTGCGCACCCACGCCGTCAGGTAATTCTTCATTCTTCATTTCTAATTCTTCATCTTTCCATATCCTCATGATTGATGACGACCGTATCCAACTCACCCTCACCTCCGCCATGTTGTCGCAAAGCGGCATAACCTCCGTCACTTGCCTGCAATTGGATGAATTGTTGGATGCCTTGCGTACCGACACTTTCGATGTGCTGCTTACTGACGTGCAGATGCCTGCAATGAACGGTTTCGACCTGCTGAATCTGTTGCGTGCTTCGAATATTCCGCAGGCAAAGACCATACCTGTAATTGCCGTCACTGCACGCAGCGACATGCAACGGGATGAATTTCTAAAACACGGCTTCACCGGCTGCCTGCACAAACCGTTCATGGTGAATGAGTTGCTTGCCGAATTGAAACAGGAAGCCGGGGAACTGAAAGCAACACCTCCAGAAACTGAGTCAATCGCCGATACACCGACACCGGCCGGCACTTCGACTTTGAATTTTTCCGCCCTCACCGCCTTCTCCGGTGATGATGCCGACGCGGCAAAATCCATTCTGGAAAGTTTCGTCACCGAGACGCGCCTTAACACTGACCACCTGCGGCATTCCCTTGAGGCGGAAGACACAGATGGCATCGCAGCTATGGGCCACAAGATGCTCCCCCTCTTTACGCTGTTGGGTGCTGATGAACTCGTAATTCTGCTGAAAGCGCTCGAAGCATCGCACGGCGTGCCTTTTAACGAAGAGATAAAAGAAAAGTCACTTTTGGCACTGAGCATTATAGAAGAAGTGCTGACACAAGCTGTGAAACTCTATTAGAAAATCAAGATACGATATGTTCCCGGACAATTTACAAGTTAATTAAACCAACTATTCGAAACATCTGCTTTTTGGACTTTTTTTCTTTATGGGGAACTAAATGTCAGGAGAATTTGTTTACTTTGTAACGATTTAAACACTGACTATCGAATGATACTCTCATGAGAAGAAAATGGATAAAATGGGTAGTATGGATACTGCTTACACCTGTTATACTGTTTGTAATACTGATGGTATTGCTCTACGTGCCTCCCGTACAAAACCTAATACGGAAACAGGCCACTGCAATAGCATCCGAAGCTACGGGTATGGATATATCCGTAGAGCGGATAGACCTCCGCTTTCCGTTGAACCTGCTGGTGCGCGGCGTGCAGGTGATACAGCCTGTGCAGGCTGACAAACAAATCGCTTCCGTCCCCGGTGACACCCTCGCCATGCGGCAAGTCTCTGACACCTTGCTGTTGCTCGAAAGCCTGAACGTGCGCGTGCAGGCATGGCCCTTGATACGGGGACAGGTGGAAGTGGATGAAGTAACTTTGAACGGTGTTTCCGTAAATTCCGCCAATCTGATAGAAGGCATGCACCTGAAAGGTGTGCTGGGCCGCTTCTTCCTCGAAAGCCATGGCATCAATCTGAAGACGGAAGATGTCGTGCTCAATCGTATAGAACTGAGCGACACCCACATGTTGGTAGTGATGAACGACACCACCACTGCCGAACCGGACACTACTGCCACTACTCTCAATTGGAAAATAGCCCTGCACAAACTAGCGTTGAAAAACGTCTCCGTAGACCTGCAAATGCCTCTCGACTCCATGAGCCTCGACGCCCGTCTGGGCGAGGCGGAAATAGACGATGCCACTGCTGACCTCGGACGCCAAGCCTATGGTTTCAGGCAATTCCTGCTTAGCGGCACCTCTGTGAATTATGATACGGGCAGCCACCTTGCCAGTGCACTGAACAGCCTTATCGACACCGGCAGCCTTGCCAATGCCGACAGCACCTCCGTGAAGCCCCTTCCCGGTTTCGATGCTTCGCACATTGCCTTGCGGGATATACGCATCGGCATAGACTCCGTGCTTTACGCCGGGCACAATATCAACGCCGTCATTCGCGAATTCTCCATGAACGAACGTTCCGGTCTGAGCGTTACCTCACTGACGGGACGGGTGTTTGCTGATTCCACTGTGATACAGGTACCGTTTTTAAAGCTCCTCACCCCGCATAGCGAGATGGACTTCACCGCGCAGACTTACTGGGAGTTAGTGGATATTCCTACCACCGGGCGATTGACCGCCCGCTTCAACGCCCGCATCGGTAAGCAGGATGTAATGCTCTTTGCTGGCGAACTTCCTGAAACTTTTAAGGAAGCCTATCCCTTCCGCCCCCTCACCATTCGTGCCGGAACGGAAGGTAACTTCAGGCAGATGCAGATTTCACGTTTCAACGTGGATTTGCCGGGCGCTTTCACCCTTGACGGCGGCGGCGAAATATGGAACCTCACCGACAGTCTGACCCGCAACGGGAGCATCGACCTCGACATCCGCACTCAGAATCTGAACTTCCTTACCGGCCTGACAGGTGTCACTCCGGATGGCTCCATCGTGGTGCCGGACAGTATGCATCTGACGGCGCGTCTCACCATGGATGGCCCCAAGTACGATGCCACCCTGAAGCTGAAAGAGCGCGAAGGCGTGCTGAACCTGCTGGCACACTACAACACCGCAACTGAAGCCTATCAGGCGGACCTCAACGTGGATGCCCTGCAACTGCACCATTTCCTGCCCAAAGACTCTATTTATACCCTTTCGGCTAAAGTTGCTGCCAAAGGCCAGGGCTTCGACCCTGCCAACCACCGCACGGTGGCCACCCTGAAAGCCTCCCTCGGCGAATTGCAATACGGCCACTGGCACATCTCCGGTATAGACCTGACGGCGGGATTGAAATCCGCTCTTGCCACCGTGCACCTGGCGAGTGACAACCCACTCTTGAAGATGCAGGCCGAAGCCGATATGCGTCTGGACCGCAAGTATCTGGACGGTAAACTCGATATGAATGTGACGGAGGTGGGCTTGCATGAGTTGGGTATTTCGCCCAAACCCTTGAAGCATCCTTTCGCCTTCAATCTCGGTGCGGAAGCACGCCACGACTCCATCAAAATGAAGATGGATGCAGGCGACCTTGACTTCCAGTTCCGTGCCCGCAGCACTCTGAAGAAACTGATAGACCAAGGCAGTGCTTTCGCCACACTTCTCACCAGACAGATAGAACAGAAGCAGCTTGACCATGCCGAACTGCGGCGGGCGCTCCCCTCGGCCGGTATGCAACTGAAAGCGGGCAAGCAGAATCCCGTCAGTTACTTTCTGGTAACGAAGGATATTTCTTTTAATGATCTCATTCTGCGCTTCGGCACCACACCCCAGCGGGGTATCAATGGCCGGACCGCTATACACGGTCTGCGCATGGATTCCTTGCAACTGGATACCATCTTCTTTGCCATCAGTCAGGATACTGCTCGCATGAAGTTGCAGGGCGGTGTTATCAACGGGCCGAAGAATCCTCAGGTTGTATTCCGCAGCACATTGACGGGCGAAGTCCGCAACGATGATGCCGAACTGACTCTGAACTACGTGGATGCCAAGGGAGACACCGGTCTCGATCTCGGGGTCAATGCCCGCCCACTCATTGAAGGCAGGGGGAGGGGCAATGGTATCGCTTTCCGCCTGACGCCCGCCGAGCCCATCATTGCCTTCCAAAAGTTCCATTTTGTAGATGGCAACAACTGGATTTACTTGCACAAAAATATGCGAGTCTATGCCAATGTGGACATGGACAGCAATGACGGACTCTGTTTCCGTATGCAGTCCGATAGGTCGGACACCGTTTCTTTGCAGAACATTAATCTGGAATTAATCCGTTTCCGTCTGGACAAACTGAGTGGTATCTTGCCCTATATGCCACGGATAACAGGACTATTCTCAGCAGAAGCAAATTATATACAGACGGCAACTTCACTGCAAGTGTCGGCGGAAGCCGGTGTGGAAAACCTGACCTACGAACGCCAGCCGGTAGGTAACATCGGACTGGGTGCCACGTGGCTACCGGGTGATGCAGGTACTCACTACCTGAACGCTTATTTCCGTTCGGGAGATCAGGAAGTATTGACTGCCGATGCTGTGCTGAAGCAGAAGAACGGACGCGATTCCATCGATGTCAATACCACCTTTGAACATTTCCCGCTTTCGCTTGCCAATGCTTTCGTTCCCGACCGTATGGTTGCCCTCACAGGTGATATTGATGGCGGGCTCTACATCAACGGCTCCCTGGAAAAGCCGAAGTTGAGTGGAGACCTTTCGTTGGACAGTGTATCGGTTTATGCCCGCCAGGCAGGCGCACGCTATTGGTTCGACAACCGTCCGTTGAAGATAGAAAACAATCAGCTTATCTTTAATAAGTTTGCCATATACACCACCAGCCGGAATCCCTTTACGATAGACGGTAATGTGGACTTCCGTAATATGGAGAAGCCTACTGCGAAACTGAATCTGCGTGCCCAGAATTATACTTTACTCGATGCGCCCCGTACCAAGGAAAGCATGCTCTACGGTAAAATCTTCGTAGACCTGAATGCCACCGTACGCGGTCCGCTGGATGCGTTGACCATGCGCGGGAATATGAATCTGCTGGGTAATACGGATGTGACCTATGTGTTGACTGATTCTCCCCTGACGGTGGAGGACCGCTTGGGTGAGCTTGTGAAGTTCACTTCCTTTACGGATACCACTTCTGTACAGGCCACGGAAACACCGACCATGTCGCTTGGCGGTATGGATATGCTGATGTCTGTGCATATTGACGATGCCGTGCGCCTGCGTGCCGACCTCAGTCCCGACCGTAGTAGTCGCGTGG
Organism: uncultured Bacteroides sp.; assembly: GCF_905207245.1. GTDB lineage: Bacteria > Bacteroidota > Bacteroidia > Bacteroidales > Bacteroidaceae > Bacteroides. Next base: position 34,009 of record NZ_CAJLKP010000027.1, read on the forward strand.
AACTTGAAGGGGGAGGAGACCTGAATCTGCAATATACTCCACAGGGCGATCTTACGTTGTCCGGTCGTTATACTTTGATTGGCGGTATGATGAAGTATGCCTTGCCTGTGATTCCTTTGAAAGAATTTCAGTTCACCAATGGCAGTTATGTCGACTGGACGGGGAATCCGATGAATCCCAAACTGAACCTGACTGCCACGGAGCGTGTCCGCGCTTCCGTCTCCGACGGCGATGACAATAGTGGCTCACGCATGGTAAACTTCGATGTGTCCATCAGCATTAAGAACAGTCTGGAAAACCCCGACCTGAGTTTCAACCTCAGCGCACCCGAGGATGCCAGCGTACAGAATGAATTGGCGGCAATGAGTGCAGACGAGCGAAGCAAGCAGGCCATCACCATGCTTGCCACAGGCATGTATCTGTACAATGGGGGGAAAGGTGGTGGACTGACTATGGGATCCGCACTGAACAGTGTACTGCAAAGCCAGATTAATTCGTTAACCGGAAACCTTAAGAATGCATCTCTCAGTGTCGGTATTGAGGACCGCACTGCTGCCGAAACCGGTGATAAACAAACGGATTATAGTTTCCGCTATTCGCAACGTTTCTTTAATGACCGTGTGCAGGTTATCATTGGTGGAAAAGTGTCCAGTGGTGCCAATGCTACGAATGATGTAGAGTCGTTCATCGACAATATCTCACTGGAATATCGACTGGACAACAGTGGAACGCGCTATGTTCGCGTTTTCCATAACAAGAATTATGAAAGTGTGCTTGATGGTGAAATCACTGAGACGGGTGTCGGTCTTGTACTCCGCCGCAAGATGGATAAGCTAAGCGAGTTGTTCATTTTCAAGAGAAAAAAGAAAATAGAGCCGGTAAGTGAATAATATGAATGATAATTTGTAGGGGTGAGTAGTTACACCCGCAAACATAAAGCAAAGAAGATGAAGAAACTTGTATATATACTCATTGCAACCCTGCTTCTGGCAGCTTGCTCCACTACTAAGCATCTGCCTGAAGGAGAAGTGCTCTACACCGGACAAAAGCCGATGATAGTGGAGAACCGTTCCGTGACCCCGGTTGGTGTGACGGCAATGGAAGAAGTAGAAGCAGCCCTTGCCAAAGCTCCCAACAACTCTCTGCTGGGTAGCTCCGAATATCGCATCCCTTTTCCTTTCGGATTATGGGTATACAATGGCTTCAGCAAGTATAAAAAAGGTTTCGGTAAGTGGATATTCAATCGCTTTGCCGCTACTCCTGTATTTATGTCCACCGTCAATCCGGACATCCGCCAGAAGGTGGCAACGAACATCCTGCACGATTATGGTTACTTCAATGGCAAGGTCAGCTACCAAACCTTTGTGAACCCCAAAGACAGCCTGAAAGCCAAGTTGCAATATACTGTCGACATGCGCAACCCATACTTCATTGATACCGTTTATTATCGTGGTTTCAACGATACCACCATGCGTATCATCAATCTGGGGCGCCGTCGCTCTCTCATCAGTCCGGGTGAACAATTCAATGTCACCGACCTTGATGGTGAGCGTACCCGTATCAGTGGCCTGTTACGTAATATGGGCTATTACTATTTTCGTCCCGACTATCTGACTTATCAGGCAGACACAACGCTTGTTCCCGGTGGGCACGTTAGTCTGCGCATAATACCCGTCCCCGGTCTGCCGAAAGATGCCGAACGTCCTTTTTTCGTAGGAAATACCAACTTCTATCTGCATGGTCCGCAGGGACAGATGCCGAACGATAGTCTTTATTATAAGTCTTTCTGGATACACTACTACAATAAGTTGAAGATACGCCCCAATATGCTTTATCGCTGGTTGCACTATCAGGGTTATCAAAGAAAGCGTCAGGAACTGGATAAGGGAGGCATGCGCCGCCGTCCGGACAAATTGTACAGCCAGTATCGTCAGACCCGTATCCAGGAGCGTCTGGCAAGCGTAGGCATTTTCCGCTATCTGGAAATGCAGTACACTCCCCGTGATACCGCCCTCATTTCCGATACCCTTGACGTGAATATTCGCGCCATATTGGATAAACCGTATGATGCAGAGTTTGACTTCAACGTCACCATGAAAAGCAATAACCAGACGGGACCCGGCGCCGCTTTCACCGTAACCAAGAATAATGTTTTCGGTGGTGGCGAGACTTGGAATGTGAAAGTGAACGGTTCCTATGAATGGCAGACGGGCAAGAACAGCAGTTCGCTGATGAACAGTTACGAATTGGGATTGTCTTCAGCACTTACTTTCCCGCGCATCGTCTTCCCCCGTATGGGTGATAAGGAGTATGACTTTCCGGCTTCAACCACTTTCCGTGTCTACATAGACCAGATGAATCGTGCCAAGTACTACAAGCTGCTTGCTTTCGGTGGAAACGTCACATACGATTTTCAGCCTGTGCCCACCCGTAAGCATAGCATCACACCCTTCCAGTTGACGTTCAATGTACTTCGTAATCCCACTACGGCTTTTGAAGAAATACAAGCCCAGAATCCTGCGCTCTATGTCAGCCTCCGTAATCAGTTTATTCCTAAGATGGAATATACTTATACTTACGACAATGCTTCCCTGCGCACTGTTCGCAATCCTATCTGGTGGCAGACGACGGTGGCTTCCGCCGGTAATCTGACTTCCTTGATTTACCGTGCATTCGGAGAATCGTTCAGCAAGGAAGATAAGAAACTGATGGGCGTCCCCTTTGCCCAGTTCCTGAAGTTGAATTCCGAGTTCCGCTATCATTACCGGATAGATAAGAATCAGATGATTGCTTCCCGCATTGCAGGTGGAGTGATTTGGTCCTATGGAAATGCGACCACTGCGCCTTATACCGAGCAATTCTATATAGGTGGTGCCAATAGTATCCGTGCTTATTCCGCACGTAGTATCGGCCCCGGTGGCTATCCGCCCAATAAGGAGAAGAAGTATTCTTATATTAACCACGTGGGTGACATCCGCATGGAGGCAAACGTAGAATACCGTTTTCGTATCCTTGGTGATTTGCACGGTGCTATCTTCCTTGATGCCGGTAATGTTTGGTTGATGCGTAAAGATGAGGCTCGGCCCAATGGAGAACTCACTTTAAAGAATTTCCCCAAACAGATAGCTCTGGGTACAGGTGCAGGTTTGCGTTACGATCTGGACTTCCTCGTGTTCCGTTTGGACTGGGGAGTGGCACTACACGATCCGTATGAAACTGGGAAGAAGGGCTATTATAATATTCCGAAGTTCAAGGATGGCATGGCATGGCATTTTGCAATAGGTTATCCGTTCTAATTGTAAGTTTTGTACAATAGAACTAAATTATGAACTAATTGTCTACCTTTGTTGGTTATATTTTTTGTAATTTTGCCAGCGTAATCAACAGTGATACACTAACCTATTTTTAATAATAACTAATATGAAACCAACTTTATTCTTATTGGCAGCCGGTATGGGCAGCCGTTATGGTGGCTTGAAGCAATTGGACGGATTGGGTCCCAATGGCGAGACTATTATGGATTACTCTATTTACGATGCTATTAACGCTGGATTCGGTAAGCTCGTGTTCGTTATCCGTAAGGATTTTGAGAATGACTTCCGTGATAAAATTATTTCCAAATACGAAGGTCACATTCCGTGCGAACTGGTATTCCAGTCTATTGACGACCTGCCCGAAGGCTTTACTTGTCCCGAAGGTCGTACAAAACCTTGGGGAACCAACCATGCTGTAATGATGGGTGCCGATGTAATTAAAGAACCGTTTGCAGTGATCAACTGTGATGACTTCTATGGTCGCGATTCTTTCCAGGTGATGGGAAAGTTCCTTTCTGCACTGCTTGAAGGTTCAGAGAATGTATACTCTATGGTAGGTTTCCGTATCGGCAACACGTTGAGCGATAGTGGTACGGTGTCTCGTGGGCTTTGTGGCACGGATGCCAAGAATCTGCTGACTTCTGTTGTTGAACGCACTAAGATTCAGCGCATGAATGGCGAAGTGAAATATGTAGATGATAATGGTGAGTGGGTAGCTACTCCCGAAACTACTCCGGTAAGTATGAACTTCTGGGGCTTCACTCCCGATTACTTTGGATATAGCTGCGAGTTCTTCAAGAGCTTCCTGAGCGATCCGAAGAATATGGAGAACCTGAAGAGCGAATTCTTCATCCCGTTGATGGTGGATAAGTTGATTCAGGACGGCACTGCTACGTGCGAGGTGCTTGACACTACGAGTAAATGGTTTGGCGTGACTTATCCTGAAGACCGCCAGAGCGTTGTAGATAAAATCCAGGCTTTAGTGGACGCAGGTGAATATCCTGCCAAGCTGTTTTAAGTCTGGAGACTTTGCGAAAGTAATTTTAAATTGTAATGAGAGGGAGTCATCGTGAGATGGTTCCCTTTTTTAATTACTTTCCCTTCTTAGAGGCGTATGCTGGCTTCGCAGGATTCTGCTACGGCGGGGTGGTGGGTGATGAAGATAAAAGTCTTTCCTGTGCAGTCTCTGCGCAGGTTCTTTATTAATTGCCGTTCGGTTTCGGGGTCGAGGGCGGAAGTGGCTTCATCTAATAATAAGATGTGTCCCGGGCGGAGGAGTGCACGGGCGATGGCGATGCGTTGGGCTTGTCCTTCGCTGAGGCCGCCACCTTGTTCGTTGAGACTGGTGTCGATGCTTTGCGGAAGAGAAAAGACAAAGTCGGCACAAGCGGTGCGGAGGGATTGGAGCATCTGGGTTTCCGTGGCATGAGGATTACCCATGAGGAGATTGTCACGGATAGTACCACTGAAAAGGGTATTTCCCTGGGGAACGTAGACGAAGTTGGCACGTGTTTGTGGAGAAACCTTGAGAGTTGAGAGTTGAGGCAATGCTGCGTTGACAGATGAAGAATTGTGGTTACTTGCAGGGCCTAAAAATCTTTTGCCTATAAGAGTGATGTCTCCTTCTTGAGGGGTAGTGAGAGCGAGTAACAGACGGATAAGAGTGGTCTTACCGGCACCCGTCTCACCTAAAACAGCAGTACAACTTCCGGCGGGGAAGTTGCAGGAGAAATGATTCAGTATAGGGCGGTCGCCTGGCGAATAACTGAAGGTAATATCCTTTAGTTGCAAATCCGGCGTTGTTTCAAAGAATTCCGATTCTCCGGTCGTTTCAGCAGGCAGTTCTTCCAGTTCCATTAATCGCTCCACGGCGGTGAGGGCGTTGATAAACGAAGGCAGCAGGCGCGAAAGGTCGAGTGCAGGGCGTTGCACTTTGCCTACTAATTGTAGGAAAGCAGTCATCGTTCCGAAGGTTATGCTGCCTGTGCTGAGGCGGACGGCTCCCCAAAGAAAAGCAGTGAGATAACCGCCGGAGAATGCGAAGGCTACCAGTGTGCGTGCCGATAATGAAAAGCGGGTGCGTCCGAATATCTGGCTACGGAGAGCATCTTGCAAGTCATCCAATTTATTGATATGCCGTTCGCCCTGTTCCAGTGTTTTGATAACAGTGCGGTGTTGCAGGCTCTCCTGGATGACGGATTGAATACGGCTATCACTTTGCCGGATTTCCCGGGTATAGCGGCGCATCCGTTTCATGTAGAAGCGGCTGCCGAGAAGAAAAATAGGTAGGATTCCTACAACTACCCATGGCAGGGACGGGTCGAGTAGACAGAAGAAAATGAATGCAGCCAGTAACTGGACAATGGTGACAATAAAAGCGGGGATTGTACTGGTCAGTAGTCCTACGATGGCGGCAGTGTCCTGCTCCACCCGGTTTACGATGTCTCCGGTGTGGAAACGTTCCAGTTCGTTCCAACGGCTTTGCAGTAGTCGGGAGAAGAGACGGTGGCGCAAGGCATTTCCGGCTTCTACCTGCATACGGGCACTGAGCCAAGTGTCGGCGGCACTGCAAAGAAGCTGTGCTATCAGTAGGGCGATGGTGAGGAGGGCGGCATGAGTCAGGCGTCCGGTTGCGGCACCTGTGGCGATGTCTATGACGACTTTAGAGGCGTAGATAAATGCAAGAGAGACGCCTACACCGATAATTCCGGTGAAGCAGGAGAGAAGGATGCGTCCTCGTTGTCCGTGGGAGACTTCCCGGACGTATTTTAGCTGCGCTGTCTTCATGCTTTATCTTTTTAATATGATTAGCTACGCGGGAAAGTGTATTGCAATCTTTATTCTATGATTCCGGCTTTCAACCAGTCCTCTGTCACTTGGCGGGCATCGCGTGCGGCGGTGTCGGCTTCTACTTCGTAGTGTTCCGTAAGGTAGGCGGCGAGCGTTTCGGCATCGAACTCTTTATTTTCTACATTTTTCCATAGCCGGGCAGCTGTGGGGTTCAGACTGATGATGTTACTGAAATCTACATTGCCGGTGCCGCTCTGCATGATGACGTATTCGTCACCGACTTGGTGGAGGGTAAAGCCTTTTTTGATTTTCATGGGTGGTATATTTATTAATGTTAGATTCTTCTGAATATCGCCAGCAACCAGCGCCTTATAGGCATCAACTTCATCCACCAGTAGGAATATCGCTGCCAGGTTCGCCCGTTGCAAGGGTATTCCTTGTCTTTGCGTATGGCGGCAATCATGATTCCCATGACATCCGTTATATGGGTCTGTTCGGTTACTTTCAGGTTTCCGTCGCCTAGGAGTGTTAATTCCTGTCCGTTGCGGCGGATGATACGATGGAAGACGATGCGTCCCAGACTTTCCCTTGCCAGAACAACAGCACCCGGTTGCAAGTCTGCTTCGGTGAAGGGACCTACGACGATGCGGTCGCGGCGGTCCACAAGAAAGGGATTCATGCTGTTGCCCCGTATGATTAACGTCACGGTATGCCCTTCGTTGATGAGGCGTGCCACTTCGGGGAGTAATACCTCATTGGGGATGATTCTTTTCTGTTCGTTGCTTATCATTTGCTTACTTGATGGTGTTGAAACTCAGTTCGGCTGCCGCCTTGTCGGGCCGGCATTTCAGATGATAGACCGGCAGGTTGGCGGCAAGAAGTTTCACGGTTTCTATCACGCCATTGTTCAGTTCTTCCACTGCTTTCAGGCAGGAACAGGAGGGCAACAAGGAAGCGAATGCACGTGCTGCCCCTTCCCTTTTTATGATATTTTCCGGTGCCTGCTCCAAGCGGACGAATGCGCCTACCGGAACAGAATCGTTCTTGTAGCAAGGCGTCTTTCCACTCCAGGGCGAACCGTAGACGGTGGCTCCTCCGGTTTCCTTATTATAGTGGACGATAGGATTATCGTCATTCAGTAACTCGCAACCGGGAATATTTTCTAACCACAACCGGGTGTGCGTGCTCTTTCCCGTTCCGCTTTTCCCTAAGAAGAGGTAGCCTTTTCCATCTTTCTTGATGACGGAGGCATGCATCAGCACGGTATCCATGCAGGCAGTCCTGAATGCATACACCATCATCAGTATATTATTGAGTACGAACGCATCTGCTTCTGTGTGGTGCAAAAACAACGTACCTGTGGCAAAGCCGGAGTGGAAACAGGCTGAATATTCTTTAGTATCGTTCGGTGCAAGGATGGTGATGAGGTATGAGTCGGTACCGGTCATTACGCTGATTCTGCACGTGGCACCTTCCCACTCAAACTCTGTGAGCTGGTGGTATTGCGAATTATCTTCCTCGTTACTCCCTTTTTCCAACTGAATGTTGAGTGAGAATATAATCTTACTCTTGCTTTCCGGAATTTCTTTTTCCGGCAACAGGAAAGGGCTCAGGGAAGGGATAAGTTCCTCTGACTTCCAGCCTGGAATAGGAGATGAAGTGCCGAACAGGTAGGGACCTACCCGGAATAGTTGCACATTGCGTTCCTCTTTCATTCTTTTTTTGTATAGTAATTGGGTTGCTGTTTGTATATACGACGTAAAGGTAGATGTATTCTTCTAATTTACCAAAGCTGCCGGAAGGATAATTCATTAGGAAGTTATATCTCTGCGTCTGATATATATTAGTAAATCTGAATCCTCAGTGAAAGTAACAGAAATGTTGTATCAGATGTCTTCTTTCTGACTATAATTTGAAGACAAACTGCCGGAAATGACTACCTTTGCAGTCTTGAACGCTAAATTTCATTGACACTATGATATCAGTAGAAGGACTGAAAGTGGAATTCAACGCCACTCCTTTGTTCGAAGACGTCTCTTACGTTATCAACAAGAAAGACCGCATCGCCCTGGTGGGCAAGAATGGTGCGGGCAAATCTACCATGCTTAAGATACTGGCTGGCTTGCAACAGCCCACTTCAGGCGTTGTTGCCGTTCCCCGCGAATGTACTATTGGCTATCTGCCTCAAGTGATGATTCTCAGCGATGAACACACTGTGATGCAAGAAGCCGAGCTTGCCTTCGAGCACATCTTTGAGATGCAGGCAAACATCGAACGCATGAACCGGCAGCTTGCCGAACGCACTGATTATGACAGCGAGGATTATCATAAACTTATCGACCGCTTCACCCACGAGAACGAACGCTTCCTGATGATGGGCGGCACTAACTTCCGTGCCGAAATAGAACGAACCCTGCAAGGTCTGGGATTCAGCCGTGAGGACTTCGACCGCTCCACTAGTGAGTTTTCCGGTGGTTGGCGTATGCGTATCGAATTGGCAAAGCTCCTGCTTCGCCGTCCCGATGTGCTGTTGCTCGATGAGCCTACCAATCACCTTGATATTGAGAGTATCCAATGGCTGGAAAACTTCCTCTCTACCCGTGCCAATGCGGTAGTGTTGGTAAGTCACGACCGTGCTTTCCTCAACAACGTTACCACACGCACCATCGAAATCACCTGCGGACAGATTTACGACTACAAAGTGAAGTACGATGAGTTTGTCGTGCTGCGGAAGGAACGCCGTGAGCAGCAACTTCGTGCCTACGAAAACCAGCAGAAGCAGATAGAAGACACCGAGGCCTTCATCGAACGTTTCCGCTACAAAGCCACCAAAGCCGTGCAGGTGCAAAGCCGCATCAAGCAACTGGAAAAGATAGACCGCATTGAAGTGGACGAAGAAGATAACTCGGCACTGCGCCTGAAATTTGTTTGCAGCAATCGCAGCGGAAGTTATCCTGTCATCTGTGAGGATGTGGCCAAAGCCTACGGCGACCACGTCATCTTCCATGATGTGAACCTCACCATCAATCGTGGTGAGAAAGTGGCATTCGTGGGCAAGAACGGTGAAGGTAAATCTACTCTCGTGAAGTGCATCATGGACGAGATAACCGATTATACCGGAAAGTTGACTTTAGGACATAATGTCCAGATAGGATACTTTGCCCAGAACCAGGCACAGCTTCTTGATGAAACGCTTACGGTGTTCGATACTATCGACCGTGTGGCAGTGGGGGACATCCGCACCAAGATACGTGATATCCTTGGCGCATTCATGTTCGGCGGCGAGGCTTCCGATAAGAAGGTAAAAGTGCTTTCAGGTGGTGAACGTACCCGTTTGGCTATGATTAAGCTCCTGCTGGAACCCGTGAACTTCCTGATACTGGACGAACCGACCAACCATCTGGATATGCGCTCGAAGGATGTGTTGAAAGATGCTATCCGCGAATTTGACGGTACGGTGATATTAGTCAGCCACGACCGTGACTTCCTTGACGGACTTGCGACTAAAGTATATGAGTTCGGTGGTGGCGTTGTGAAAGAACATCTTGGCGGCATCTACGATTTCCTACAGAAAAAGCAGATAGAAAGCCTGAATGAATTACAGAAATCACCGACACTTTCAGCTTCCCCTTCCAACGGAAAAGAAAGTGCCGATAAGGATGTGGCAGCGCAGCCTTCCGGCGCAAAACTCTCTTACGAAGAGCAAAAGGAACTGAATAAAAAACTCAAGAAGCTGGAACGCCGTGTTGCCGACTGTGAAGAGGAGATAGAACAGACTGAATCCGCCATCGCCATTCTCGAAGCCAAAATGGCAACTCCCGAAGGCGCTTCGGATATGACACTCTACGAACAGCATCAGAAGTTGAAACAACAACTCGACTCCGTGATGGAAGAGTGGGACACCGCCTCTACCGAACTGGAAGAAGCGCGTGGTAACCAATGACATGTATCAACCAATTTAATAATACAAGAATGAGATTTACCAAGTATTTACCTTTCGCTGCAATTTGCCTCATGATGGCGGGATGCGGCACCGGCAAGCAGAAGGCTGAATTGACAGCCGGCATCAAACTTGCCAATCTTGACACGACTGCCCTTCCGGGAAGCAGTTTCTATCAGTACGCCTGTGGCGGTTGGATTGAAAGCCATCCACTTTCGGCTGAGTATTCGCAATATGGTTCTTTCACCGAACTTGCCGAGAACAACCGCAAACAGATACAAGGTCTGATTGAGGAACTTGCCGCCACCCAGCATGAAGCCGGTAGTGTGGCTCAAAAAGTGGGCGACCTTTATAAAATTGCTATGGACAGCGTGAAGTTGAACCAGGAAGGTGTTGCCCCTATCAAAGCCGACCTGGAACAAATAGCCGCTCTAAAGGATAAAAAAGATGTCTATGCCCTATTGGCCAACTTGCGCAAGCAAGGCATCGGCGCTTACCTCGGAATGTATGTTGCTGCCGATGAAATGAACAGTAACGAGAATGCCGTACAAACTTATCAAAGTGGTTTGAGTATGGGCGAACGTGACTATTATCTGGCTACAGACCCTTCTACTACTGCTATCCGCGATGCTTTCCGCACTCATGTGCAGAAGATGTATCAGTTGGCAGGCTTCGATGAGGCTACTGCCAAGAAAGGCATGGAAGTAGTGATGGACGTAGAAACCCGTCTTGCCAAGGCTTTCCGCTCTCGCACCGAACTGCGCGACCCGCATGCCAACTACAACAAGATGAGCATGGAAGAAATAAAGAAGAATTATCCCACTTTCAACTGGGATGCTTATCTGTCAGAGCTTGGCTTGAAGGACGTAAAAGAAATCATCGTAGGTCAGCCTGCCTCTGTGGCTGAGGCAGCCAAGATTCTGGATACATTACCTGTTGACCAGCAATCTCTCTACCTGCAATGGAAACTGATTGATGCTGCCGCCAACTACCTGAATGACGAGATAGCTCAACAAAACTTCGACTTCTACGACCGCACTATGTCCGGAACACAGGAGATGCAGCCTCGTTGGAAGACCGCTGTTTCTGTTGTCAGCTCTGCACTGGGTGAAGCTGTGGGACAGATGTATGTAGAGAAATATTTCCCTGCTGCTGCCAAGGAACGTATGGTTACTCTGGTGAAGAATCTTCAGACGAGCTTGGGCGAGCGAATTAACAACCTGCCTTGGATGAGTGATGAAACCAAACAGAAAGCACAGGAAAAACTGGCCACCTTCCACGTGAAGATTGGCTATCCTGACAAGTGGAAAGACTACTCTACACTGGAAATCAAAGACGACTCATACTGGAATAACATAAAGCGTGCTAACTTATGGAGCTATGCCGAAATGGTTGCAAAAGCTGGCAAACCGGTGGACAAAGACGAATGGCTGATGACCCCGCAAACCGTAAACGCTTATTACAATCCGACAACGAACGAAATCTGTTTCCCTGCCGGTATCCTGCAATATCCGTTCTTCGATATGGAAGCTGACGATGCCTTCAACTACGGTGCTATCGGTGTGGTAATCGGTCACGAAATGACACATGGATTCGACGACCAGGGACGCCAGTACGATAAAGACGGTAACCTGAAAGACTGGTGGACGGAAGAAGATGCCAAGAACTTTGAGAAACGTGCCGACGTGATGGTTGCTTTCTTCGACAGCATCGAAGTGGCTCCGGGCGTACATGCCAACGGGCGTATGACATTGGGTGAGAACATTGCCGACCATGGAGGCCTGCAGGTTTCTTTCCAAGCGTTCAAGAAAGCTACGGCTGCTGCTCCGCTGGAAGTGAAAGACGGTTTCACTCCCGAACAACGCTTCTTCCTGGCTTATGCCAACGTTTGGGCCAACAACACCCGCCCCGAAGCTATCCTGCAATTGACGAAGGTGGATGTACACTCTTTGGGCAAATGGCGTGTAGACGCTGCATTGCCGCACATCGCAGCATGGAATGAGGCATTCGGTATTACTGAAAAAGATCCAATGTTCGTACCGGTGGAAGAACGCGTCTCTATCTGGTAATTACTGCCACCACGTTGGCAAGACTTTGCCACCGTGATGGCAAAACTTTGCCACCGTGATGGCAAAACTTTGCCACTATGATGGCAAGACTTTGCCAATGCGATGGCAAAACTTTGCCACTACGATGGCAAAAATGCTCTGATAATGCAATGATATTCAGAGTTCCTACTTTACGAAAGATAAAGCAAAAGGCAGTAAATCCTAAACAGGATTGCTGCCTTTTTTAATTATACCTAATTTATTGTGTTTGAGTATATGTGCAAATAAACATTTTTAGTACCTTTGCGCATCAAATCGTTAATACGCAAATCCATGTCTGAAACAAAAAAAATTAAAACCGCTCTGGTATCGGTTTATCATAAGGAAGGTTTGGACGAAATAATTACCAAACTGCATGAAGAAGGAGTAGAGTTTCTGTCAACCGGCGGAACTCGTCAGTTTATAGAATCGCTGGGCTATCCCTGCAAGGCAGTGGAAGACCTGACAACTTATCCCTCTATCCTGGGAGGACGTGTGAAAACCTTGCACCCGAAGGTATTCGGTGGTATTCTTTGCCGTCGCGGACTGGAACAGGATATGCAACAGATTGAAAAATATGAAATTCCCGAAATAGACCTTGTAATCGTCGACCTGTATCCGTTTGAAGCTACCGTGGCTTCCGGTGCCGACGAAGCATCTATCATCGAGAAGATTGACATAGGCGGCATCTCCCTGATACGTGCTGCTGCCAAAAACTTTAATGATGTAGTGATTATTGCTTCTCAGGCTCAATACCAGCCGTTCCGCGACATGCTGATGGAACACGGAGCTACTACCTCTATCGAAGAGCGCCGTTGGTTCGCCAAAGAGGCATTTGCTGTTTCTTCTCACTATGACTCGGCCATTTTCAACTACTTCGATGGTGAAGAAGGTTCGGCATTCCGTTGCTCTGCCAACAATCAGAAGACTTTGCGCTATGGGGAAAACCCGCACCAGAAGGGGTACTTCTATGGAAATCTGGAAGGAATGTTCGACCAGATTCATGGGAAAGAGATTTCTTACAATAACCTGCTCGATATCAACGCTGCCGTTGACTTGATAGACGAATTTGAAGATATAACTTTTGCCGTATTGAAGCATAACAATGCCTGTGGTCTGGCTTCGCGCCCCACGGTGCTCGAAGCATGGAACGATGCATTGGCAGGCGACCCGGTATCTGCTTTCGGTGGTGTGCTCATCACGAACGGTGTGATTGACAAGGAAGCTGCCGAGGAAATCAACAAGATTTTCTTTGAAGTAATTATCGCTCCCGACTACGATGTGGATGCACTGGAAATACTGGGACAGAAAAAGAACCGTATCATTCTGGTTCGCAAGCCGACTACGTTGCCGAAGAAACAGTTCCGCTCATTGCTGAACGGCGTACTGGTTCAGGACCGTGACCTGAACATCGAACAGCCGGAAGATTTGAAGACAGTAACCACCAAAGCTCCTACCGCACAGGAAATAGAAGATATGCTCTTTGCAAATAAGATTGTAAAGAACAGCAAGTCCAATGCCATCGTACTGGCAAAAGGCAAACAATTGCTGGCAAGCGGTGTAGGACAGACTTCACGTGTGGATGCTTTGAAGCAAGCTATTGAAAAAGCCAAGAACTTTGGTTTCGACCTGAAAGGTGCCGTGATGGCATCCGACGCTTTCTTCCCCTTCCCCGACTGTGTGGAAATTGCCGGAGGCGAAGGTGTGACTGCTGTTATCCAGCCGGGTGGCTCGATTAAAGACCAACTCTCGTTCGACTATTGCAATGAACATGGCATCGCAATGGTGACTACGGGAATCCGTCATTTTAAACACTAATTAAATTGAGAATTGAGAATTGAAAATTGAGAAATAATATCTTCTCTCACTTTTAATTCTCAGTTCCTAATATGAGTGATATTTTTTAATTTTTAATTCTCAATTTTTAATTTACATGGGATTATTCTCTTTTACGCAAGAAATAGCGATGGACCTTGGTACCGCCAATACCATTATCACAACCAATGGCAAGATTGTGGTGGATGAGCCTTCGGTGGTAGCTCTCGACCGTCGTACCGATAAGATGATTGCCGTGGGTGACAAGGCAAAGATGATGCATGAAAAGACCCACGAAAACATACGTACCATCCGTCCGCTCCGCGACGGTGTAATTGCCGACTTCTATGCTTGTGAGCAAATGATACGCGGTCTGATAAAGATGGTGAATAACCGTAGCCGTCTGTTCTCTCCTTCGCTTCGTATGGTAATCGGTGTCCCTTCAGGTAGTACGGAAGTGGAATTGCGTGCCGTACGCGACTCTGCCGAGCATGCCGGTGGTCGTGACGTTTACCTGATTTTCGAACCTATGGCTGCCGCTATCGGTATCGGTATCGACGTGGAAGCTCCGGAAGGAAACATGATTGTAGACATAGGTGGTGGTTCTACTGAAATCGCCGTTATCTCTTTGGGTGGTATCGTAGCCAATAACTCTATCCGCATTGCCGGTGATGACTTGACTGCTGACATTCAGGAGTACATGAGCCGCCAGCACAATGTGAAAGTCAGCGAGCGTATGGCTGAACGTATTAAGATCAATGTAGGTGCTGCCCTGACCGAACTTGGAGAGGATGCTCCGGAAGATTATATTGTTCACGGACCGAACCGTATCACGGCCCTGCCTATGGAAGTGCCCGTATGCTATCAGGAAGTGGCACACTGTCTGGAGAAATCAATCTCCAAGATTGAAACTGCTATCTTGAATGCGCTGGAAAATACACCTCCCGAATTGTATGCCGATATCGTGCACAACGGTATTTATCTGGCAGGTGGTGGTGCATTGCTCCGCGGACTCGATAAGCGTTTGACAGATAAGATAAACATTCCGTTCCATATTGCCGAAGACCCCTTGCATGCCGTTGCTAAAGGTACAGGTGTTGCATTGAAGAATGTGGATCGTTTCTCATTCCTTATGCGGTAATAAAAGGATATGCGAAATTTACTGAACTTTCTTGTTAAATACAACTACTGGTTCCTCTTTCTATTGTTAGAGGCAGCCAGTTTTGTTTTATTATTCCGCTTCAATTACTATCAGCAGAGCGTGTTTTTTACTTCTGCCAATAGCGTGGCGGGGAAAGTTTATGATATTTCGGGAGCTATCACTTCTTATTTCCACCTGAAAACAACCAATGAAGACCTGCTGGACCGCAACATGTGGCTGGAACAACGGGTGGCATTCCTTGAAAAGACACTGAAAAACAACGGAATGGACTCTGTCAGGCTGTATAGCCTGGAACGGCTCGAACCGGAAGAATATCAGATATTCAAGGCGAATGTGATTAAGAATAGCTTGAACCGGCTGGATAACTATATCACTCTTGACGAGGGAACCAGTGCAGGTATCCGTCCGGAAATGGGTGTGGTAGATGCCAATGGAGTGGTAGGTATTGTTTATAAGACTTCTCAGCATTATTCTACCGTCATTCCGTTGCTGAACAGTAAATCGAGTATTAGTTGTAAGATTGTGGGCAGTGACTATTTCGGCTATTTGAAGTGGGAATATGGAGATTCCCGTTTCGCTTATTTGAAGGATTTGCCCCGTCATGCCGAGTTCAACCTGGGCGATACGGTTGTGACAAGCGGTTACTCTACGGTATTTCCCGCAGGAGTCTTAGTGGGCACGGTGGATGATATGTCCGACTCGCACGACGGCCTTTCTTATCTATTAAAGATAAAACTGGCTACGGATTTCGGAAAAGTGAGCAATGTGCGTGTAATTGCCCGTACAGGACAGGAAGAGCAGAAAGCGTTGGAGAAGGAAGAGGAAAAGTGATAGAGTGATGAGATGATAAAGTGATAGGGCGAAAAGTGATAGAATGAAAAATGATAAGAGAATAAACTCCCCTTCATTTTTTAATTTTTAATTTTCAATTTTTAATTTAATAAGTGTGGTCATCAATTATCTGCATAAATTAGGTTGGTTTATTGGTTTGGTGCTATTGCAGGTGCTGATACTGAACAATGTGCATATTGCCGGATATGCCACTCCTTTTCTATATATCTATCTCATACTGAAGTTCGAGTCGGAAACGCCGAGAAATGCCTTAATGCTATGGGCGTTCTTCCTGGGACTGACAGTGGACATTTTCTCGGATACGCCGGGCATGAATGCGGCGGCTACGGTAGCGCTGGCATTCTTGCGGCCTACTTTCCTGCGATTGTTTGTGCCGCGAGATACATTAGAGAACATCGTTCCTTCGATAAAGTCGATGGGAATTGCTCCCTTTCTGAAATATTTGGTTGTCAGTGTTTTTGTTCATCATGCAATATTACTTACCATAGAATTCTTTTCGTTCGCCCACATCGGAACGTTGCTACTGAGAATTGTGGCAAGTGCGTTGCTGACTATAACCTGCATAATGGCTATAGAAGGAGTGAGGAAAAAGTAAAATGGCTAAAAACTACGTACTCGAAAAGCGGAAATTGGTGATAGGTGGGGTGGCGATTGTGATTGTCATCATCTATATTATGCGTCTTTTTGTGTTGCAAGTCATGACTGATAGTTACAAAAAGAATGCAGATAGCAATGCTTTTCTTAATAAAATCCAGTATCCTTCGCGTGGTGCGATTTATGATCGTAATGGAAAGTTGTTGGTGTTCAATCAGCCGGCATATGATATTACGTTTGTGCCACGAGAGGTGACGCAACTTGATACACTGGATTTTTGCCGTACACTGAATATTACCAAAGAACAGCTTCTTAAGCGAATGGCGGATGTGAGGAACCGCTGGATGAACCCTGGCTACTCAAGATATACGCATCAGGTTTTTATGACGCAGCTCTCGGCGGAAGAGTGCGGTGTGTTTCAGGAGAAACTTTTCAAATTCCCCGGTTTCTATATTCAGAGGCGTACTATCCGGCAATATACATATGATGCCGCCGGACATGCTTTGGGGGATATTGGTGAAGTGTCAATGAAAGATATCGAAGCGGATGACTACTATATTCGTGGTGACTATATAGGCAAGCAGGGAATAGAAAAGTCTTATGAGAAATACCTGCGTGGAGAGAAAGGAGTTGAAATTCTTCTTCGTGATGCACATGGACGTATTCAGGGACATTATATGGATGGAAAGTTGGATCGTTCGTCTGTGCCGGGTAAGAATCTCACGTTAGGGTTGGATATTGAGTTGCAGAGATTGGGCGAACGCCTGATGAAGAACAAAATTGGTGCGATTGTAGCCATTGAACCGGAGACGGGGGAAATTCTTTGTCTTGTATCAGCTCCGAACTTTGATCCGCATTTGATGATTGGTCGTCAACGTGGAAAAAATCATCAGATGTTGCAGATGGATAAGCAAAAGCCTTTATTGAATCGTGCCATTATGGGATCTTATCCGCCGGGTTCTACTTTTAAGACAGCACAGGCTTTGACTTTCCTGCAAGAAGGAATTATTCAGCCTTCCACATCTTTCCCTTGTTCTCATGGGTTTGTTTATGGTGGTTTGCGGGTAGGCTGTCATGGACATGGGTCGCCATTGCCACTGATTCCGGCAATCGCTACCTCTTGTAACGCTTACTTCTGTTGGGGACTTTATCGCATGTTTGGTGACCGGAAGTATGGTTCGCCACAAAATGCGATTACAGTCTGGAAAGATCATATGGTTTCCCAGGGATTCGGCTATCGATTAGGTACGGACCTTCCCGGAGAAAAGCGTGGATTTATTCCGAATGCAGGTGTGTATGATAAAGCCTATCGCGGTTCGTGGAACGGACTGACGGTAATCAGTATTTCTATCGGTCAGGGTGAAGTATTGAGCACTCCTTTGCAAATGGCGAATCTGGCGGCTACCATTGCCAACCGTGGCTATTTCGTAACCCCTCATATTGTAAAGGAAATCCAGGAAGCAGAGTTGGACAGCATCTATCGGGAACGTCGGTATACTTCTATTGACCGGCAGTATTATGAAGAAATAGTAGAAGGTATGCGGGCAGCAGTAACAGGTGTTACCGGAAGTGCTACTTGTCGCATTGCGGGGACTATTCTGCCCGGTGTGGAAATATGCGGAAAGACCGGTACGGCACAAAACCGCGGACATGACCACTCCGCATTTATTGGTTTTGCACCTATGGATAAGCCAAAGATTGCCATTGCCGTTTATGTGGAAAATGGCGGTTGGGGGGCTACTTATGGAGTACCTTATGGTGCTCTGATGATGGAACAGTATTTGAACGGAAAACTTTCGCCTGCCAGTGAGGCACGGGCGGAAGAGATGAGTAACCGTGTTATAATGTATGGTAACGAGGAGAGATAGTATATGGAAATCATTGGATTGGGTGACGATTTGCGTTTATCTGATTCTTATCGTATTTGGATGGTTCAGTGTCTGCGGGGCAAGTTATGACTATGGCGACCGCGACTTTTGGGATTTCTCAACCCGTGCGGGTAAGCAGTTGGTGTGGATTATCTGTTCTTTCGGTTTAGGGTTTGTATTGCTGATGTTGGATGATGATATCTATGATATGTTTGCCTACCTGATTTATATAGCGCTTGCCATATTGCTTGTAGTTACCATATTTATAGCTCCTGATACCAAGGGCTCCCGGTCGTGGCTGGTGATGGGACCTGTCAGTTTGCAGCCGGCAGAGTTTGCCAAGTTTGCCACGGCATTAGCACTTGCCAAGTATATGAATTCCTATTCGTTCACCATGAAGAACTGGAAGAACATACTGATGATGGTTTCTCTTATCCTACTCCCGATGGTGCTGATTATCCTGCAACGAGAAACGGGTTCTGCACTGGTATACACTGCATTTTTTCTGGTATTGTACCGGGAAGGGATGCCGGGTGTGGTGTTATTCTCCGGCTTGTGTGCGGTTGTCTATTTTGTGGTAGGCATCCGTTTCGATCAGGTATTTATTGCCGATACACCGACACCGATAGGGGAGTTCGCAGTGCTGTCTATGGTACTTTTGTCTGCTGCAGGTATGGTATGGGTGTATAAAAAAAAGTGGGAACCTGTACGCAATATACTATTGGTTACGGTGGGGGTGTTACTGATAGCTTATATTATCTCAGAACATGTGGTTCCGTTCAATCTGGTTTGGGTACAGTGGGGATTATGCATTCTGGTGGTAGGGTATCTTATTTTTCTTTCTTTGAGTGAGCGACATCTCAGCTATTTCCTGATAGGCTTGTTTGCTATCGGTTCTATCGGTTTTCTGTATTCAAGTGATTATTTCTTTAATAAAGTACTGGAACCGCATCAACAGATTCGTATCAAGGTAGTATTGGGTATGGAGGAAGATTTGACTGGTGCAGGATACAATGTGAATCAGTCTAAAATTGCTATCGGTTCGGGAGGATTGACCGGGAAGGGATTCCTGAATGGTACGCAGACCAAACTGAAATATGTGCCCGAACAGGATACGGATTTTATTTTCTGCACGGTAGGCGAGGAGGAAGGATTTATCGGTTCTACTGCCGTATTGCTTCTATTCCTTATATTGATACTTCGCCTGATAGCTGTGGCGGAACGGCAACCGTCTGTTTTCGGCAGGGTGTATGGCTATTCGGTGCTCAGTATATTCTTGTTCCACCTATTTATAAATATAGGTATGGTACTGGGATTGACGCCTGTGATTGGTATCCCTCTACCATTCTTTAGTTATGGCGGCTCCTCTCTCTGGGGCTTCACTATCCTGTTGTTCATCTTCTTGCGAATTGATGCAGGACGTAAAAAAAGACTTTCAGCGTTTTAATTTAATTCCTATGTCATTGATGCCGGGAAGTACTTCGTCCGGTAGCAGGTGTGTGATTTTAAAGCGGTATTCTCCGACTTTTCCAATGCGAATAAGTCCTGCGGAGAGTGTCGATTGATATAATCCGCCCCAACCGTCACCCAGCCAGATGCCTGCACTGTCGGCAAGTTTCAGTTCTAATGTATCCCTTTTGATGTTCTGGGCTTCCGGGCTGTCGTAATAAATAAGAAGAGGCAGGTTCTGATAAGGATAATTGTTTCGGTTTCTGACTTCTACGGATACGTTGTAGAGCGTAGCGGAGTCCGGAACCATCACATTGAAGAATAGTGTATCTTTCCTCTGCCACCCTTCCGTTGGCAGAGATTGAAAGGTATGATATACCGTCTGTTCGTCGCAAGCCATGCAGAGGCTTGCGGCAAACAGTAGTATCAAACTCTTTTGGAGAAACGTCTTATGCTTGAGCTGGCTTTTCATTTCCGGCTGGTTTCTCTCCTTGTTGTCTGGGTGAATTATTGGGTCTGGCGCCTTTGTCGTTGCGCTGACCGTTCTCGCGTTGCCCGTCGCCCCGTTCACGATTATTCCTTGGCGGCTTGTTACGTCTGGGCTGTTCTCCTTGCTGCCGGTCTCTTTGCGGCTTGGCTTGGTCACTTTGCTGTCTAGGCTGTTCGTTCTGAGGTCTGGCACCATTTGGGGATCTAAAGTCTCCTTGCGGACGTTGTCTGGGTTGTTGTTCCGCAGGTTGGTTAGGGTTTCCTTTTTTCTTTTTCTTGCGGTTATTATTGCCGTTTCCGCCACCGTTATTCTCTCCGCCGTTCTTTGCCTTGCGGCTACGATCGAACCGAGTGAGACTTTCTTGTTCCAGCAAGTCTACCGGCTTTTTAGATTCTACACGGCGTGTTTCTTCTATGAGACTGTCAGGTTTAGTACCCCTCTTGTTCATGCCGATGATTTCGAACGCACGTTTACCGCTGATAGTTACCAGATTGGCAGGAATATTTTTGTCGGTAGAGTATGTTATCTGGTTACTCAGAATATCCGCTTTAAAGAAATAGAATGTACCGTCTTTAGTTTCCAGTTCGATTTCTCTGGAAGGGAGGCGCTTCTGCGCTTCTACATAGCAGTCTACTTCGTAGTTGAGACAACATTTCAGTTTGGCGCATTGTCCTGCCAACTTTTGAGGATTGAGGGAAATATCCTGATAACGTGCCGCACTTGTAGATACCGACACGAAGGAAGTCATCCAGGTTGCGCAACAAAGTTCACGTCCACAGGGACCGATGCCTCCGATGCGTCCGGCTTCCTGGCGCGCACCGATTTGTTTCATCTCAATGCGTACATGGAAAGCGTCAGCCAGTACTTTAATGAGCTGACGGAAGTCCACACGTTCATCGGCAATGTAATAGAAGATTGCTTTATTGCCGTCTCCCTGATATTCCACATCACCGATTTTCATATTGAGGTTTAGGTTGAGGGCAATTTGGCGGGCACGTATCATCGTGCTGTGCTCGCGGTCTTTCGCCTCGTTATACTTGTCCATATCTACCTGTTTTGCCTTGCGGTAGATACGTTTGATGTCAGCTTCGGATTTGATATTTGCTTTCCTCATTTGTAACGGAACGAGCCGTCCGGTCAAGGTTACTACGCCGATATCATGTCCCGGTGTTGCTTCTACGGCTACGATGTCTCCCTTTTCAAGAGGTATACGGTTGCTGTTGCGGAAGTACCCTTTGCGGGTATTCTTGAACTGTACCTCCACCATGTCGCTCTCTTCTCCGTTTCCGGGGATGTCAGCCAACCAGTCGTAGGTGTTCAGTTGCTTGTCCTGTCTGCAACAACTTTTGCAACAGAGACCTCCACTTCCGTTATGTAGTTTAAAATCCATCTTTTTATTTATGATTTAGCTATTTACAATTATATATCTGGTTTCTACTGTTTAAGTAGAACAATCATTTTTAATGAAAAATCAAAGAATACCATCCGGGCATTTACGTTCTGCTCGATGTGTATCTGTGCTTCACTCAGTTCGTCCATCATCCCCATCACGTTCCGTTCGTTGATGAAAGGAGCGAAGCGGGTGGCAAAGTTCTGCTCAGGCAAGGTCATGTAGTTCATCTCCTTGTTGTGCAGATTGTAGATGAAATTCTCACGAATCATACGTTGGGCATATGCCAGGAAATTCTTCTGCCGTTCGCGTCCTATGCCTGCGAGTTGTTCGCTCCACTGCTTCATTTCCCGTATCTTTCGTTGATAGGAGAGACGCATGAGGCTGACGAATAGTTCAAAGAACAATTCATTTTCCTCATTCAGATGGATGGTTTCCAACGCTTTAATGAAGTCACCATTGGCAAGATGTGCCAAGGTGAAGCTATCGTTGGGACGTACACCGTATTTCTGTTGCAAAGCATTGGCAATGTCTGTTTCTTCTATCTTGCGGATATTGAAACGTTGCGTACGGCTTAGGATGGTTGGTAAAATCATGTCCGGAGTCTCGGATACCAATAGAAATACTGTCTTTTCAGGTGGCTCTTCCAGAAGTTTCAGCAATTTGTTGGCACAGACTACGTGCATCTTTTCCGGTAACCATACGATAGTGACTTTGTATCCGCCTTCGCTTGACTTCAAACTGAGTTTTCGTACAATTTCATCACTTTCCTTTGCGTAGATGATGGCTTGCCCATTTTCGGCATCCATCTCATTGAGCCAGTGGTTGAGGCTGAAATAGGGGCTGTTTAATATCAAGTGCCGCCAGTCGGCTATATAGTCATCACAAACTTCCTTTTTCCCTTTCTTTACGATGGGGAAGACAAAGTGCACATCAGGATGTACCAGTTTGTTCCATTTTACACAAGAAGGACAAGTTCCGCAAGCATCTGTTTTGGTACGATTCGGGCAACAAATGTAACGGGCATAGGCCATTGCCAACGGAAGTTTTCCTACCCCCGATGGACCGCAAAATAGTTGTGCATGAGGGATGCGTCCTTCTTGCACTTCTTGTCTTAATCGCTCTTTAGCGGCTTCCTGTCCTATTACATCTTTGAAAAACACGATATTATCTACGATTTACATTGTTCTTAACTTCCAACTCTCAACTTCTTTTTAGTAGACCAGTTTTGCAACTTCTTTTATACTATCTACGGCACCAATGGAATAGAAGTGAATGCTTGGCACACCATACCCTACTAATTCTTTGCATTGTTGCACACACCATTCGATACCTACTTGCTTGGCCTCTTCATCTGTTTTGCACTTCATAGCTTCACGTGCCAGCTCTTCGGGCAGGTCTACCTTAAAGGTCTTGGGTATCATGCTGATTTGAGATATTTTCTTGAATGGTTTGATGCCGGGAATAATAGGGATGGTAACACCTGCTTTCTGTGCGCGTTTCACGAAGTCGAAATATTTTCGGTTATCATAGAAAAGCTGTGTGACGGCATACTCTGCGCCTGCTTCCATCTTCTTTTTTAACCAATAAATGTCAGTATCTATATTGGGCGCTTCTTCATGTTTCTCTGGATAGCACGCCACACCATAGGAAAACGGTGTATTCGTCACCTTCATTTCCGAACCATCTACGAAGATGCCTTTATTGAAATTGTTGATTTGTTCCTGTAATTCGATGGCGTGGTGATAACCGTCGCCTTCGGGAGTAAATACCGATTCATGCTTTGCCTTGTCTCCACGTAAAACAAGTAAGTCCGTGATGCCGAGAAATTGTAAGTCAAGCAGCACATATTCCGTTTCTTCACGGGTGAAACCACTGCAAAGAAGATGAGGGACTACGGTGATGTTGTATTTATTTTGGATAGCACCGGCTACGGCAACAGTTCCCGGACGGCGGCGTAAGCGATTGCGTTGAAACAAGCCATTACCCAGGTCTTTGTATACATATTCGCTGCGATGCGTGGTAATATTGATGTATTTAGGGTCAAATTCCCGTAAAGTATCTATGGTTTCGTACAGCTTTTCGATGCCTGTGCCTTTCAGCGGTGGCAGTATTTCAAAAGAGAAAGCTGTCTTCTCATTGCTGTGTATCAGGTCGATAATTTTCATTTCTTTTTCGTTGTCTTTGTTCGGTGAACAAAACTATTTGTACATTGGGAACAAAAATACGAAAAAGAAATGAGATATGCTTTTTTTATCCGGCTATTCTTTTATACAGCGTATCGAAAGGGCTTTATAATAACTAGCTTTCGAAACGAGAGTATTGCCTGAATCACATAAGTTACTACTTCCGGTAAAGAAAGCTGTTTGCTCTGGTATACTACTACTACCATCTTCATAGTCTAATGTCCAGTAACCTACTAATTTGTTTTTAAGCAGATGCTGTCCATCACCCCACATGCCTGCCGGATATACGGCAAACCCGGTCAGATTGGAAGCCGGGCAAACAGGTTTACCTTCTGTTGACGCTTCCCAAGCTCCGGTTTTTATTAAAGAGGCATCATTCCCTATATAAGCTTTTAAGGAATTCCAATCATTCGTATTGGGAATTTTCCATCCTGCTGGTGCTAAATTGTTTTTAAGTACAGCCTCACCATTATAGAAATAAGTTTCATAATCTTTGGGCTTGAAGTAACTCGCCCCTTTTCCCAAATTTGTTTGTTTGCTTAAAGTAGTACCATCCCTATATGCCGTTGCATGTAAATCTTCTCCCATCCAGTATTGTGTACCAACTTTTACAATCGAATACTCGCTGGTATTTCCATTACGTATATCTCTGATGGTATGACTGACAATATCTATGCTGATGGGGTTTTCCGGTTCTTCTAATAAAATAGTACCTTCTGCATTGAGATAGAACTTATTAATGAATGGGGAACTACCTTCTGTGTAGCTGAAACTATTTTTATCCATATCCCACTTTATTATTCCACCATTTATGGCTTCCTTTTCGTCTTGTAGTTGCAGAACGGTGCCGTGACTCAGATCACTTAGTTCATCTTCTTTAACCGGATATACAATGATAGCTTTAGAAGTGATTTTGTCAGATTTCAGATACTCTTTGCAAACTTCTGCTATAGGCTTTCCCCCATGATAAACCCTATATACATTTGATTGGGAAAAAGATAATGCTGCGAGACGAATGGTGGTGATGCTTCCTTGATTATCAGTATCTTTATTTTCCCCATTCACCCAGTCGTCAACTTTACTGGCTATTCCGGTAAGGGTGTGACTTGTAGCCTGCATAGCTGTAATATTTATTTGGCATTGCGTACTTCCTTGCATGGTTAGCTCCGGCATCGGACAGGTGTACACTTTTCCATTCCATTCCATTGTGAACGATTGTATATCAGGGGATATCTTTTGTGGTATGATAATAAATTCCTTTCCTGTTAAGTTACCACTCATTATATTCCATTCACCATGAGGGATGATATCTGTTTCTTCGGTGAGATTTATAAAAGTATCTGTCTTTGTATCATATTCTGCTTTGGTATTGAAGCCTGTTGCTATAATTCTGGGTTTGGCATTATACATTTTTGTAACGTCTTCTCCGGCACCGGGCGTGATTATGATTTTTATCTTGGTAAATTTATGCTTGTACTGTAGCTCTACTGCGTCTTCACTACTTGCTATATCTTCTTCTGATGCTATTAAAAAGTCAGACAGGACACGATTACTGTCCTTGCTCTGATCGGTTTGGATGGATACGGGAATGGTAGATTTGCCTATGGGAATTCCCGTTTTCTGATAAGGATAATAGCTGATAAAGTCAAGTGTTGCGTCTCCTGCGGGATAGAACACTGTTTTTTCGGGAGTAAATACCTCGTTTTCCCCACATTCCAACCATATATTGTCTATATAGCGTTTTTCTGTGATTGAAGTGGAAGGGAGCATAGCATATAGTCCTACTTTATCTCCTTTTTCGAATGCTGTGTCTGTAACACGAGTGTTGTTGTTATTGACTTTTGTGGAAAACTTGATCGGAATAGTTCCGGAAGAATCCTCCGATTCAATTTCGTTGACACAAGCTGTTAACAGCGGAATAGTACATAGCGATAGGAGCATCAAACTCTTGTTTTTGATGTTTTTTCTATTCATTGTTGTTTGGTTATTGAAATGCATATATGCATTCCGGATTAATACTTAATTTTACTAAGCAATCAATGCATCAGAATATTCGGGGGGATTGAGTAGGACCATAACTGGTATGGAAAAGTCTGTCGGCTTTAAGATGCTAATTATTTGAAGTCACGCTTGAATTCAGGTTCTATTCTATCTTTATGTTCGTCAACGTTAATTAACGTTAGTGGACGTCAAAGGTAAAATTTTATTTTAATGTAATGAAAGAAATATCTCTTTTATGTTCATAATTTTACTTATTATGCTTTGTATGAAGGTGATAAATAAACAGGTTTTACCCTACATTTTCTTTCTTTCGCGGGAGATTTCAAAATTATCACGTACCTTTGTAGTCGAATTAAAGATAATCTGAGGACTTATGCCATTAAATTTACCTGATAAGCTGCCGGCGATAGAGTTGCTGAAAGAAGAGAATATATTTGTCATTGACAACTCGCGCGCCACGCAACAGGACATCCGTCCGTTGCGCATCGTTATCCTGAACTTGATGCCTTTGAAGATTACCACGGAGACAGACCTTGTGCGTTTGCTCTCCAATACACCGCTTCAGGTGGAAATCTCGTTCATGAAAATCAAGAGTCATACATCGAAGAATACGCCTGTTGAACATATGCAGACGTTCTATACTGACTTTGAGAAGATGCGTGGCGAGAAGTACGACGGTATGATTATCACCGGTGCCCCGGTAGAGCAACTGGATTTTGAAGAAGTGACTTACTGGGATGAGATTATGGAAATCTTTGATTGGGCGCGTACGCACGTCACATCTACCCTTTATATATGCTGGGCGGCACAGGCCGGACTCTATCATCATTATGGAGTGCCTAAGTATGCCTTGGATAAGAAGATGTTCGGCATTTTCGAACATCGTCCGTTGCAGCCGCTGCATGCCATTTTCCGCGGCTTCGATGATGTGTTCTATGTTCCACATAGCCGCCATACGGAAGTGCGGAAAGAAGATATCCTGAAAGTGCCGGAACTAACTTTGCTCTCTGAATCGGAAGAGGCAGGCGTGCATCTTGTTGTGGCACGTGGTGGGCGTGAGTTCTTTGTGACCGGGCATTCGGAGTACTCTCCGTTGACACTGGATACAGAATACCGCAGAGATTTAGGCAAAGGACTGCCTATTGAAGTGCCTCGTAATTATTATGTGGATAATGATTTGGACAAAGGTGTGATGGTACGTTGGCGTGCCCATGCCAATTTACTGTTTTCCAATTGGCTGAACTACTTCGTATATCAGGAAACTCCGTATAATATCAACGATATAAAGTAGTTACAAGCTACGAGCTACGAGTGACAAGACTTTGCGGTCATAGCATAGCACTCGTAGCTCGTAGCCTGTAACTTGTAACTAAAAAATATGATAAAGCAACGAAAGATAGAGTTACTGGCTCCTGCCAAAAACATGGAATGCGGCATTGAGGCTATTAATCATGGTGCGGATGCGGTCTACATCGGTGCGCCTAAGTTTGGCGCACGTGCAGCAGCCGGCAATTCGTTGGAAGATATAGCTGCTTTGGTGGCTCATGCCCATTTATATAATGCCCGGATTTATGTGACTGTCAATACGATCTTAAAGGAAGAAGAACTGGAAGAGACAGAGAAAATGATTTGGGATTTGTATCGTGCGGGAGTGGATGCGCTTATTGTGCAAGATATGGGAATCACTCACTTAAACCTGCCACCTATTCCCTTGCACGCCAGTACGCAAATGGATAACCGTACGCCGGAGAAAATACGCTTCCTTGCAGAAGCCGGTTTCCGGCAGGTAGTATTGGCACGTGAGCTCTCCTTGCAGGAAATCAGCCATATTCATAAAGCCTGTCCGGAAGTGCCGTTGGAAGTATTTGTGCATGGGGCACTATGCGTTAGCTATAGTGGACAGTGCTATGTCAGTCAGGCATGCTTTGGGCGTAGTGCCAACCGGGGAGAGTGTGCACAGTTTTGCCGTCTGCCTTTCAGCCTGGTGGATACCGACGGAAAAATAATTGTACGTGATAAGCATTTGCTATCCCTTAAAGATTTGAATCAGAGTGATATGCTGGAAGAACTGCTCGATGCGGGCGCTGCTTCACTTAAAATAGAAGGTCGTCTGAAAGATGTCTCTTACGTAAAGAATGTCACAGCAGCCTATCGCCAGAAGCTGGATACCATCTTTGCCCGCCGCAAAGAATATGTGCGTGCTTCTTCCGGTATCTGCCGTTATACTTTCCGGCCGCAACTGGATAAGAGCTTCAGTCGTGGATTTACTCACTATTTCCTGCATGGACGCAGTGAAGAGATTTTCTCTTTCGATACCCCGAAATCTCTCGGTGAAGAGATGGGAACTATGAAAGAGCAACGTGGAAATTACCTTACGGTAGCCGGACTGAAATCATTTAATAACGGTGATGGCGTATGCTATCTTGATGAACAGGACCGTTTGCAAGGTTTTCGCATCAACCGCGTGGACGGAAATAAACTTTATCCGGCAGGTGAGGTGCCCCGTATCCGTCCGCGAACTGTGCTCTACCGCAACTTCGACCAGGAATTTGAGAAGCTGCTTTCCCGCAAGTCTTCCGAGCGGAAGATTGCCGTATCCTTGCTTTTGGCAGATACGGCTTTTGGCTTTACCCTGACTGCTACGGATGAGGATGATAATAGTGTGACCCTTTCTTTCCCTTATCAGAAAGAACTTGCCCGTACTCCGCAGGCGGATAATCTGCGCACGCAACTCGGCAAATTAGGAAATACTCCCTTTGATGCTTGTCTTCCTGTAGGGGCGAAGTATCATTTGCCCGAAACCCGTTCCGCCATCGAAATATGCTTTTCCGACAACTGGTTTCTCCCTGCTTCCGTCGTAGCCGAATGGCGTCGCCAGGTTATAGAAAAACTCATTACTGACCGCCGCATCAACTACCGTCAGGAACTAGCTGTCTGGAAACCGACCACCCATCCTTTCCCGCTTTCGGAGACTCTGCATAAACCAGCCGCTTTCGGAACTTCATTGACGTATCTTGGCAATGTAATGAACACCCGTGCCGCTTCTTTCTATGCTGACCACGGCATTGCCTCCGTGGCTCTGGCCTATGAGAAGCAATCTGTTCCGGGTGCTGTCCTGATGTTTTGCAAACATTGCCTGCGTTATAGTATGGGTTGGTGTCCTACTTATCAGAAAGGACGTTCACCTTACCGGGAACCTTATTACCTGTCAGGAACCGACGGTAAGCGTTTCCGTCTGGAGTTTGATTGTAAAAATTGTCAGATGAAGGTTTATGCGGAATAAGGAAGTGAAATATGAGTCAGGAATGCGAATCAGCATAGGACTACACAAAGTGTGCCGTTTCTTTTCTTTGCGCAGGTCTGCACTTATCTGTATTTCCTTATTCTTGTGTTTCTGTTTTCTTTCTTGCCGCTATTCTCGTCCCAATCTGGATGAGGAAGGAATGAGTGCCGGGACCCGCGATTCCTTGACTTACCTTTATGACCGCCACTATACGCTGAATACCAATTTGGAAGTGGTGCAGGATTCTGTTGTACTCGCCTGCCTTCCTGTGAAAGATTGCTATAATACCCTTTACAGAGGGGATCGTGTGGTAGTGGCCGAGTTAGCCATTCATCTGGCAGATAGCGTGGATAGCGTCTGGGTGAAGCTGGCCCATACTCAGGATATACAGGGCTGGATTGGTGAGCGGGAGATGATGCAGGCTTTTGTGCCGACGGATAGTATTTCCCAATTCATTTACCTATTCAGTGATACGCATGCATCGTATTTTGTTATTATTTTCGCTTTGTTTGTGGGGGCCTGGATGCTGCGCCTATTCCGACGTAAACAGTTGAAGATGGTTTATTTCAATGATATAGATAGTGTGTATCCGTTGTTGCTTTGCCTGCTGATGGCTTTCAGTGCTACGGTGTACGAGTCCATGCAGGTCTTTGTGCCCGAAACATGGGAACACTTCTACTTTAATCCTACGCTTTCTCCTTTTAAAGTGCCGTTTGTTCTTTCAGTCTTCTTGCTGAGCATCTGGCTGTTTATCATTGTGCTGCTGGCAGTGCTCGATGATCTGTTCCGCCAGCTTTCGCCTGCTGCCGCTATGTTCTATTTGTTGGGGTTGGCATCTTGCTGCATCTTCTGCTATTTCTTCTTTATACTGACTACACAGATTTATATCGGTTACGTCTTCCTTGCCGCTTTCATCTGGATTTTCCTGAAAAAGATGCATACCATACTTGTTGTTTACCGCTATCGTTGCGGTAATTGCGGACAGAAGCTTAAAGAAAAAGGGTGTTGTCCGGGGTGTGGTGCGATTAATGAGTAGGGGGGAGAATTTCTTCGCACACTCTCATTTCCATGCCTTTATACACCACCACAATCTTATGTAGCTGGGTGCTGCCGATGGCGCG
>NZ_CAJLKP010000028.1 GCF_905207245.1 uncultured Bacteroides sp.
ATCGCCAGCCGCAAACACTCCGGGAACCTTGGTACGGGGACTATCACCGTCAGTGATGATATATCCCACCTCATCGGTATCCAGGTAAGGTTTGAAAATGTCCGAATTAGGCTTATGACCGATGGCAAGGAAAAATCCGTCGATAGGCAGCGAATAACGTTCTTCGTCCGGTTCTTCCCAACGTTTTACGAGATTCATACCTTCTACACCGTTATCTCCAAAGAGTCCGACTACATTATGCTCGAAAAGGACTTCAATCTTATCGTGCTTCATCACACGCTCTTGCATGATCTTTGAAGCACGAAGATAGGGCTTGCGTACAACCAAATAGACTTTAGAAGCGAGTCCGGCCAGATAGATGGCTTCTTCGCAAGCGGTATCGCCACCACCCACAACAGCAACTACCTTTTTGCGATAGAAAAATCCGTCACAAGTAGCACAAGCACTGACCCCCATACCGGCATATCTCTTTTCATCATCCAAACCTAAGTATTTGGCTGTGGCACCGGTAGCGATAATCAATGAATCGGCTTCAATTACTTTTTCACCATCAATCGTGATTTTGTAGGGAGCTTGGCCAAGGTCGGAAGCAGTAGCGATTCCAAAACGGATATCGGCACCGAATCGTTCGGCCTGTGTACGAAGATCTTCCATCAATTGCGGTCCGCTGATTCCCTGAGGATAGCCCGGGAAATTTTCTACATCGGTAGTCGTGGTCAACTGTCCACCCGGTTGTATTCCTTCGTAAAGCACCGGTGACAAATTTGCACGTCCTGCATAAATAGCGGCTGTATAGCCGGCTGGTCCTGAACCTATAATAAGGCATTTAATTCTTTCTGTTTCCATATTCCTATTTTACATTCTACGATTTATAATAAACGATCGAAGTTACTCCTCTTGACCTATCGGAGATCGATCACCTCGGCATGAGGATAGAGCTTCTTATCAAACACAAACATACTGTCGGCATATTTCAATCCTGCCTGATAGCTGGTCACCGTGATTTCGCTACGGCTCTTATCACGTTGTTCCATCAGAATGAAGAGTGGCTGGTAAGTGTCTTTACTGACATAAAGCACAATTCGTGATAAATCCCGTTTCTTGTCGGTAGCAGTCAGCACCACTTGATAAATCGATTTGCCACCAAAATTCTTCAGTGTTCCAAGCTTATAGCTGAAACCATGGCGATAAATCTGCAAAAGTGCGTACGGATTAAGACTTTGCAGTTCGACTCCGGTTGGATTGCTGATATTGACCTCGTCACTACCTGCCAGATAACTCCATTGGGTCTTGCCATCAAACCACGTGGTACCATCGTCCGTTTTCAGCACGAACTTCTCTCCCCTGAGTTCAATGACTCCGGCAGATTGTCCCGCCATCCGGCCTTTATTGAACACCGTCACGTTGAATCCCGCACGAATCCCCCCTGCTTTCTCAAATGTGGCTGCCGTTTTATCAAGCACAACCTTTGCCTGCATTTGTTGTTGCGCAAACACAGGCAAAGTCAGTAAAGCTATCCAAATGCTAATTATAATCTGCTTCATTGTATACACTCATTTAACGTTTGATTATTGAATATTGTTCAAACGCATTTCAAGGTCGTTCTCGTCAACACAAAGTACGTCGCGCGCCTTGCTTCCTTGCGAAGGACCCACAATGCCGGCCTTTTCAAGCTGATCCATCAAGCGTCCGGCACGGTTGTAGCCAATGGAGAATTTACGCTGTATCAACGAAGTTGACCCTTGCTGATGAATTACGATCAGGCGGGCAGCATCTTCAAACAAAGGATCGAGACGCCCCATATCGACATCTCCCAGATCGCTTCCGCTGTCTTCGCTCACATATTCGGGCAAGAAGAAAGCGGTAGGATATCCTTGTTGGCGTGAAATATATTTGGTAATTTCTTCCACTTCCGGCGTATCGATAAAAGCACACTGCACACGCACCGGATCGGCCCCTTGCAAGAAAAGCATATCACCACGCCCAATCAGTTGATTGGCTCCCGGACGGTCAAGGATGGTACGTGAGTCCATCATGGCCGACACACGGAACGCAATACGCGCCGGGAAGTTGGCTTTGATAGTACCGGTAATGATATTTGTAGTCGGACGCTGGGTTGCAATAATCATGTGGATACCTACGGCACGTGCCAACTGCGCAATACGGGCAATCGGCAACTCGATCTCCTTGCCAGCAGTCATGATCAAGTCTCCGAACTCATCGATGACTACCACAATATAAGGCATAAATTTATGCCCTTTCTCCGGATTCAGGCGGCGGTTGATGAATTTCTCATTGTACTCTTTGATATTGCGTACATGTGCCATTTTCAACAGATCGTAACGACTGTCCATCTCTACACAGACTGAGTTGAGGGTCTGCACCACCTTGGTCACATCGGTGATGATAGCATCCTCACCATCGGGAAGCTTCGCGAGAAAATGATGCTCAATAACAGAATAAATACTGAACTCTACCTTTTTAGGATCCACCAGAACGAACTTCAGTTCGGCAGGATGCTTCTTGTAGAGCAATGAAGTGATGATGGCATTCAAACCGACAGATTTACCCTGTCCGGTAGCACCTGCCACCAGCACATGAGGCATTTTGCAAAGATCTACCATGAATACCTCGTTCGTAATGGTCTTGCCAAGCGCAATAGGCAAATCGTAAGTCGATTCCTGAAACTTCTTACTGCCGATGATGGACTGCCCCGAAACAATCTTAGGATTTGAATTAGGTACCTCGATACCGATTGTACCTTTTCCCGGTATAGGAGCTATAATACGGATACCCAAGGCAGAAAGGCTTAAAGCGATATCATCTTCCAACCCACGGATCTTTGAGATGCGCACTCCCTGTTCCGGAGTGATTTCGTAAAGAGTCACCGTAGGACCTACCGTAGCTTTAATCGTACTGATTTCAATACCAAAACTACGCAATGTATTAATGATACGGTCTTTATTTGCGTTCTGTTCCTCCATATTGATGGTAGGCTCACTATTTTCATAGTGCTTCATCAAATCGATAGTAGGGAAATGATAGTTTTCCAGATCCAACTTTGGATTATAGGGTTCGGTTTCCGTTCCCTGATAACTTTCGTCATCGGCAGCAGCCTCTATTTCAAAATCAGGCCCGTTATCTGCCGACTCTGCCCGAAAAGGGGGCACAGGATCAGGAGTTGTCTGTTCGAAAGTCATGGTGACATCACCATCGGTTGCCGTATTTCTGCTTTCCGTAACTATTGGAGACTCAGAAGGAGACTCGACAAGCAGATCGGATACGGTAGGAGTTTCCACCTTCTTCACCGGTACCTCCTGACGGAAAGTGCGATTAACATCGAATTCCACTTCCTGAGGTTTCGGATTATCATATTCACGGGGATCGGAATCCTGCTTCACCTCTGAATGTTCTTCTTTTTGTTTACGTTTCAGGAAACTAAGAGTGAAAAGCTTACGCAACCAGATGACTGTGCGGGCACTCATATATATAAGAAAACAAATGCCTGTCACCAAAAGAATAAGCCAAACACCGGGAATACCGACCTGCGAAATAAGCCAGTTACTGATATTATATCCATGCAATCCCCCCAGATAAATGAATGAATCCTGATAATGATCCATAAAAATAAAGCCCAGGAAAACGGAAAACCAAATGAGCAACAGTGTACATCCGATGAACCACTTCCAAAGACGCACCACACGCACACGCATCAGCTTCAATCCGGCTACAGCCAGATAAACCAAAATAAAGAAAGAGGAGACACCAAAACAGTCATTGATTAGATAACTTGCCAGCTGAGCTCCCCGGGAACCTGCATAGTTTTTTACATGATTATTTACAGCAGCAAGATCCTGGGCATTCCCGCTATCAATGATACTCTGGTCGGCTGCTCCGGTGAAAAAGAAGGAGGTAAAAGCCAGCAACAGATAGACTGAAAAGATGACCAATACCAATCCGATCACAAAGTGGATTGTTTCGTTTCTGAAGAAAGCCAAGTACTTATTAGTGGAAGCCGGCTTCTGTTCTGCTTCCTTATCTGATTTCTTTTTTGCCATGTGGATGAAGAATCTTAAGCTATATGATTAATGATGCAAAAGTAGTAAAAAAAAGAATTTCATTGGACTACCCACAACTTTTTCTTACCTTTGCGTTTCAATTCAAGCTGATATGAAAAAAGAAAGCCAAGTAATATTTGATAAGAATGTGATAGAATTCGTTACGGTAGCTGCCGAGTTCTGCGCTTTTCTGGAACGTGCCGAAGGCATGAAACGTAGTATGTTTGTTGACACCACCCTGAAAATTCTTCCTTTACTTTATCTAAAAGCGTCCATGCTTCCGAAATGCGAAATGATAGGCGACGAAGCACCGGAAATATATGTGACGGAAGAAATATACGAAGTGTTGCGCATCAACCTGGCATCCGTATTGGCAGAAAAGGACGACTATCTGGAAGTATTCCTGCCCGACATGGCTTACAGCGATGAACCCATCAAAAAGAATATTTCGGAAGACCTGGCCGATATCTATCAGGATATCAAAGATTTTATCTTTGTATTTCAACTGGGATTGAACGAGACGATGAATGACTCCCTTGCCATTTGCCAGGAAAACTTCGGACTCTTGTGGGGACAAAAACTGGTAAATACCATGCGTGCCCTGCATGACGTGAAATATAGTCCGAAGGCCCGGGGAGAAGACGAAGAAGAGGATGAATACGAACCCGAAAACAATGAAGACTGTCACTGTGAAGATGACGACTGCCATTGTCACGATCATGGCTGTCATTGCCACGACGATGAATAAACGAATATGATTTTAAAAAGAACCATAAGCAAAGAAGAGGTGAAGGAGATGCCCAAAGCAGCATTCCCCGGACGGATTCATGTAATACAAACTGAAAGTGAAGCGGAAAAAGCAGTGGCTTATCTGCAATCCCAGGCAATTCTGGGCATCGACAGCGAAACCCGTCCCTCATTCACCAAAGGACATTCCCATAAAGTAGCATTGCTCCAGATTTCATCTGACGAGTGTTGCTTCCTGTTCCGCCTGAACATGACCGGGCTGACCCAACCCATCATAGAGTTGCTTGAAAATCCGGAAGTGATCAAAGTAGGACTCTCGTTGAAAGACGACTTTATGATGTTGCATAAACGGGCTCCTTTCAACCAGCAGGCATGCATCGAGTTGCAAGAGTATGTCCGTCCGTTCGGCATTCAGGATAAAAGCCTACAAAAGATATACGGTATCCTATTCAGGGAAAAAATCTCAAAATCACAACGTCTTTCCAATTGGGAAGCAGATGTACTGACGGATGCCCAAAAGCAATATGCAGCTACAGACGCATGGGCTTGCCTCAACATATATCACCTGCTACAAGACCTAAAGCGTACGGGTAACTACGAACTGGCCCCGGAAGAAGAAACCGTAGAGACGGTGAAAGCAGGTTCGGATCAATGATAAAAATAAAAACAACATAATAAATTTATGCATAAAGTATATCTTAAACCCGGCAAAGAAGACTCACTGAAACGGTTCCATCCC
The DNA here is from genome assembly GCF_905207245.1 of uncultured Bacteroides sp. Lineage (GTDB taxonomy): Bacteria > Bacteroidota > Bacteroidia > Bacteroidales > Bacteroidaceae > Bacteroides. The sequence continues at coordinate 5,545 of NZ_CAJLKP010000028.1, forward strand.
TGGATTTTCTCCGGGGCCATTGCTCACTTCGACGGCGAACCCGAAGAAGGAGAAGTAGTGGAAGTGTATACCTCAAAAAAAGAATTCATAGCTAAAGGGCATTTCCAAATCGGAAGCATTGCCATACGTGTTCTTTCCTTTAAACAAGAAGAGATCGACCATGACTTCTGGAAACGCAAGTTGGAAGTGGCTTATGACATGCGACGCAGCATCGGCATCGCTGCCAACCCGACTAACAACACTTACCGCCTGGTACACGGAGAAGGCGATAACCTGCCAGGACTTGTTATCGATGTTTATGCCCGGACCGCCGTAATGCAGGCACACTCTGCCGGCATGCACGTAGACCGCATGGCCATTGCCGAAGCATTGTCCGAAGTAATGGGCAACCAGATTGAAAACATCTACTATAAATCGGAAACGACTTTGCCATTCAAAGCGGACCTTTTTCCGGAAAACGGTTTCCTCAAAGGAGGAAGTAACGACAACATCGCTCAGGAATATGGATTAAAGTTCCATGTAGACTGGCTGAAAGGACAAAAAACGGGATTCTTCGTAGACCAACGCGAAAACCGTGCTTTGTTGGAACGTTATGCCAAAGACCGTTCGGTATTAAACATGTTCTGCTACACCGGCGGATTCTCCTTTTACGCCATGCGTGGAGGTGCCAAACAGGTACATTCGGTAGACAGTTCTGCCAAGGCCATTGATTTGACTAATAAAAATGTAGAATTAAATTTCCCGGGTGATACCCGTCATGCGGCTTTTGCAGAAGATGCTTTCAAATATCTCGACCGCATGGGCGACCAATACGATTTGATCATTCTCGATCCGCCGGCATTCGCCAAGCACAAAGACGCATTGCGCAACGCCCTCCAAGGTTATCGCAAACTTAATGCCAAAGCATTTGAGAAAATCAAACCGGGCGGTATCCTGTTCACCTTCTCTTGTTCACAGGTAGTGACCAAAGATAATTTCCGTACTGCTGTATTCACAGCAGCAGCCATGTCCGGTAGAAGTGTACGCATACTGCATCAGTTGACTCAACCAGCAGATCATCCGGTAAATATCTATCATCCGGAAGGAGAATATCTCAAAGGATTGGTACTGTATGTCGAATAATCGCCTTAGTAGCATAAAAGCAGAAGCTACAAAGTTAATATGAGTTAACAAACAGAAGATTTTTACCAAATCATTATGTTCTATAACATAAAACCCTTTATCTTTGCAATGTGTTTTTCATGGTATTAGATTTAAGGTTAATAAAGATTGGCTGTCTGGGATAGATAGCCTTCTTTTTTTATATACCCCTCACAACCACCTTTTCCAATAATTTTCCTACATTTGCACCAATCTATCAATAATAAAGAGAAACACATAAAAATAAAAGCTATGAGCATTAAAGTTCGTTTGATTATCATGAACTTCCTGCAATTTTTCGTATGGGGGGCATGGTTAATTTCATTAGGAGGTTACATGGGTAGAGAACTCCACTTCGAAGGAGGCCAAATTGGCGCAATATTCGCAACCATGGGTATTGCCTCTCTAATTATGCCCGGCATCATTGGTATCATTGCCGATAAATGGTTCAATGCAGAACGTTTATACGGACTTTGCCATATTATAGGGGCTGCCTGCCTTTTCTACGCTTCTACCGCTACGGGATATGACCAGATGTATTGGGCAATGTTACTCAATTTATTGGTATATATGCCGACTTTATCACTGGCCAATACGGTTTCGTACAATTCGCTTGAACAATATAAGTGTGATTTAATCAAAGATTTCCCTCCCATTCGCGTATGGGGAACCATTGGTTTTATCTGTGCGATGTGGGCGGTAGATCTTACCGGATTCAAGAACTCAAGCGCTCAACTTTATGTAGGTGGCGCATCTGCATTAATGCTGGGTTTGTATGCTTTCACCCTGCCGGCATGTAAACCCGCCAAGACCGGAAGCAAATCACTGCTTTCTTCTTTAGGGCTGGATGCATTTGTATTATTCAAAAGAAAGAAAATGGCCATTTTCTTCCTATTCTCCATGCTTCTGGGAGCAGCGTTACAGATTACCAATACGTATGGCGACCTTTTCCTGGGTAGTTTTGCCAGTATTCCCGAGTATGCAGATTCCTTCGGCGTGAAACATTCAGTTATCCTGCTATCCATCTCGCAGATGTCCGAAACATTATTTATTCTCGCCATACCTTTCTTCCTGAGACATTTCGGAATCAAACAGGTAATGCTGATCAGTATGTTTGCATGGGTATTCCGGTTTGGACTGTTCGGCTTCGGAGATCCGGGTTCCGGTCTGTGGATGTTAATCTTGTCCATGATTGTTTATGGCATGGCATTCGATTTCTTCAACATTTCGGGTTCGTTGTTTGTTGAACAAGAAACCAGCTCCAATATCCGTGCCAGTGCCCAGGGATTATTCTTTATGATGACCAACGGTTTGGGTGCCATTATTGGAGGATACGCCAGCGGTGCCGTAGTAGACGCTTTCTCAGTATATGCCGATGGCAAACTGGTAAGTCGTGAGTGGCCCGAAATCTGGTTTATCTTTGCTGCCTACGCATTGGCTATCGGCATTTTATTTGCCCTGGTATTCAAGTACAAGCACCGACCGGAAGAAGCAGTAAATAGAAAGTAGTAAGTGAGTGGCGGTTGTCCACCGCTCAGAAAAGATTATGGATAAAAAGAAAAAAGTAGAACTGGAAATACTAAACATCTCCAACAGTCAGGAACAGGCAGGAGCTTATGCACTGGTGCTGGGAGAAGTAAACGGCGCACGTCAATTACCGGTGATTATCGGTGCGACGGAAGCACAGGCGATGTTAATCGGCCTGAAAGGCATTGTCCCGCCACGCCCGTTGACACACAACCTTTTCGCTTCATGCCTGGAAGTATTGGGGGTGAACATGATGCGTGCTCTTATATATAGAGTGGATAACGGTGTATTCTATTCCTATATCTATCTGAAAGCGGACGATGCCATCATCCGCATGGATGCACGCACCTCGGATGCAGTGGCTATGGCCTTACGGATGAAAGCCCCGATTTTTATTTATGAAGAGATACTGGAATCTGAGCAACTTAAGACCGGAAAAGAAAACGATAGTCCAAGCATAGCCCCTATGGGAGAAAATCCTGCCCCGCACGATGACGAGTTCTTCCATGGAGATACGATGGAAATGCTGCAAAAAGCTTTGCAGGAAGCCATTGCAAACGAGAATTACGAACGCGCAGCCCACATCAGGGACGAAATAGCCAAACGAAAAAAACAGCAATAACTTATGCACGTATTCTATACACCCGATATACAAACCCGTGCCGAACTCCCTGAAGAGGAAGCACAACACTGTGTCCGCGTACTGCGCCTCAACATCGGCGACCAGATAACACTAACCGACGGTAAAGGTAACTTTTACCGTGCAGAAATCAGCGCTGCCACCAATAAACGTTGTATCGTAAACATTCTGGAAACCACCTACCAGGAACCTCTATGGAATGGACATCTGCATATTGCCATGGCTCCCACCAAGAACATGGACCGCACGGAATGGTTTGCCGAGAAAGCCACCGAGATAGGTTTCGACGAGTTGACTTTCCTAAACTGCCGTTTCTCCGAGCGAAAGGTCATCAAGACGGAACGCATCAGCAAGATACTTGTTTCTGCCATCAAACAATCTCTCAAAGCACGCCTGCCGCAACTGAATGAAATGATTGACTTCGATAAGTTCATCGTGCAGCCTTTCAACGGGCAAAAATTCATTGCACATTGCTATGAAGGTGAGAAACCTTTGCTAAAAGAAGTGCTCCGGAAAGGAGAAGATGCTTTGGTATTGATAGGCCCGGAAGGGGATTTCAGTGAAGAAGAAGTGCAAAAGGCTATAGCGAACGGCTTTACGCCTATCAGTCTGGGCAGGTCGAGACTACGCACAGAAACGGCCGCCTTGGTAGCCTGCCACATTCTGAATTTACAAAATCAATGATAATCACACTAAAACCAAGAATGATATGAAGAAAAGTTTGTTTCCCCGCTTGGCGTTGATGGCTGTATTGATGGCTTTTGTCAGCGCATGTTCCGAGAAACAGGAGTACACGAATGTGATTCCTGCCAATGTTAGCACGGTAGTCAGCATCAACGTGAAGGCGCTGGTTGACAAAGCAGGCCTCAATGACAAGGAGAACAAAGAAGCACAGCAAAAGCTGATAGATGCATTGAAGAGTGGCATGAATGCCGCAACATTCCAGCAAGTGGAAATGATTATGAAGGACCCGAAGAAATCAGGTATCGATGTGTCAGCACCAATGTACGTTTTCAGCGCGGAAGCATTCCCTTATACTACGGTAGTTGCGAAAGTGAGCAATGAAGATGACTTACATGCACTACTGGAAACACTGGAAAAAGAGAAAATCTGCCAACCTCTGGCAAGCGGTGATGGTTTTCAGTTTACACAAATGAACAACCAGGTATTCCTGGCTTATACTCCTTCTGTGCTTATGCTGACTAATTATAGAGGAACTACGCAACTCGATAAAATCAAAGAAGGCATCCCCACACTGCTGAAGCAGACCAGCGAGAACAGTGTTGTATCGACACCTGCTTTCAAGAAGATGCAGAAAATGGGTGGAGATATCGATGTACTCTTCTCTCCGGCGAGCCTTTTGGGAGTATATGCCAACCAAATCAACTTTGGCCTGTCTCAGAATATCAACCTGAAAGACATGCAGATACTGGGAAGCCTCTCTTTCGATAAAGGGAAAATCAGCATGAAGTATGAAAACTTCACTGAGAACCCCGAACTGCAAGCTATGTTCGATAAACAGAAGAAAGCAACCTGCGCCATAGAAAACAGCTTCCTGAAATACTTCCCCAAATCTACATTGATGTACCTCAGTATGGGTATTAACGGAGAAGAATTCTACAACCTGCTGCTTGAAAACCAAGAATTCCAGAAAAATTTCTCTATAGCCAAAGCAAATGAAGTGAAAGAATTATTCGGAACATTCCAGAAAGATGTTGCAGTGGGTCTGATTAACGTCACCATGAATAATGCTCCTACCTTCCTGCTTTATGCTAATGTGAAGAGCGCCGCCCCCGTGCAGATGCTATACGAGAAAAAGAATGAACTGGGCTTGAAACGTGGTGAAGACATCCTTAAACTGGGGGAAAATGAATATGTATATAAATCCAGGATGCTGAATGTATTCTTTGGTGTACGCGACAATAATCTGTATGCAACGAACGACGAAATGTTGTACAAGAGCATAGACAAAGCCGTTAATCCGTCAATCAAAGATACTGAGTTCGCATCAAATATCAAAGGCAAGCATAGTGCTTTTGTCATCAATACGGAAGCCATCTTGGGCCTACCGGTAGTGAAGATGTTAGGCGAATACGGCGGAGCACAATATGCAACCGCTATTGCTCTGGTTGACAAAGTAGCTTACATGGAAGCCGTAGGCGACCCGAACAATAATGCAGAAATGGTCATTCAGTTGAAAGACAAGAATGTAAATGCACTAAAACAGATTGTAAACTTCATCAAAGAGTTTGCAGGCATCTAATCCCGATTAATAATGGAAATCATTCATCTGCGGCAAACACTTCCCCAAGTGTTTGCCGACCGGGATGCCATCACATCCGATGTATGGCACCAAGACCTTGTGCTACGAAAAGGAGAGCGGTATCTGATTGAAGCCGCATCCGGCACGGGAAAATCTTCGTTATGTAGCTATCTCTACGGATATCGCCACGACTATCAGGGTATTATCAATTTTGATGAACAAAACATCTGTTCACTCTCTATTCATGAATGGGTGGAGTTACGGAAACATTCACTGAGTATGCTGTTTCAGGAACTTCGCATCTTCCCCGAACTGACAGCATTAGAAAATATCCAGTTGAAAAACCGGCTCACCAATTATAAAAAGAAAAAAAAAATCCTTGCCTTTTTCGAGATGCTCGGTATATCCGATAAAGTAAATGAGAAAGCCGGAAAGCTATCCTTCGGGCAACAGCAACGTGTAGCTTTTATTCGCGCGCTCTGCCAACCGTTCGACTTTATCTTTCTGGATGAGCCTATCAGCCATCTGGATGATGATAATGGCACACTGATGGGGCGTATACTGACCGAGGAAGCCGAACAGCAAGGTGCAGGAGTGATTGTTACTTCTATCGGAAAACATATAGGATTAGAGTATAATAAAATATTGAAACTATAAATGATAATTTAGCGCAAAGCGCTAAATTAAGTTACAAGCTACCAGTAACGAGTTGCTGCGCTGTACTCGTGGGTGAATAATTATTCGCCCGGCTATCACACCGAAAGGCACTTGTCACTCGTAGCTTGTAGCTCGTCACTTATCGCGCGAAGCGCGATAAATTATCATTTAACAATAACATCAAACTTCAATGAACAGACTTGTTTGGAAACTTCTCCGTCAACACATCAGCATCGGGCAACTGAGCGGTTTTTTTCTCGCCAATATCTTCGGAATGCTGATTGTACTACTGAGCGTGCAATTTTATAAGGATGTCCTTCCCGTTTTCACGCAGGGAGACAGTTTCATGAAAAAGGATTATATCATCGCTACTAAGAAAATCAGCGCCCTCGGCAGCCTCACCGGACAAAGTAATACTTTCTCCAAAGAAGAAATCAAGGAACTGGAAGCCCAACCTTTCACGCGTAGCGTAGGTGCCTTTACCCCTACACTATTCAAAGTATCAGCAGGACTGGGAATGCAACAAGCCGGTATACGTATATCCACTGATATGTTTTTCGAGTCTGTTCCGGATGCTTTTGTCGATGTCAGCCTGGACAAGTGGCACTTTGACGAGGAAACAAAGACCATACCTATTATCATTCCCCGCAATTACCTGAACCTTTATAACTTTGGCTTTGCGCAAAGCCGCAACCTGCCGAAATTGTCGGAAGGTGTAATGGGATTGATACAAATGGACATCATTATGCGCGGCAATGGACATATGGAGCAGTACAAAGGAAATATCGTCGGCTTCTCCAACCGCCTGAATACGATTCTCGTTCCGCAATCGTTTATGGAATGGGCCAATAAGACGTTTGCCCCCGAGCGGGATGCACAGTCATCCCGCCTTATCGTAGAAGTGAAGAACCCTACAGATACAGCTATTACCGACTACTTCCAACAGAAGAATTATGAAACCGAAGGAGACAATCTGGATGCCGGGAAGACTACCTACTTCCTGCGCCTCATTACGGGTATTGTTTCGGGTGTGGGATTGTTCATCAGCATCCTGTCTTTCTATATATTGATGCTGAGTGTATTCCTGCTGCTTCAAAAGAATACGGCAAAGTTGGAGAACCTGTTATTAATAGGTTACAGTCCTTCTAAAGTGGCGCTACCTTATCATGTGCTGACTGTAGGATTAAACCTCCTCGTGCTATTCCTTGCCATTTGTGGCGTGGCATGGTTGCAGAGTTACTACACAGGGGTTCTGCAAACTCTGCTTCCACAACTGGAAACAGGCTCTCTCCTCCCCTGCATCTTTGCCGGAAGTATCTTATTCATAGTGGTATCCACCCTGAATATACTCCTGATACGCAGGAAAGTTCTCTCTATCTGGAAAGGCAATAAATAAAGAGGCTTTTAGCTACTCCCTTGATGTGCCTGCATATATTCCTTGGGCGACATTCCATGAACTTCCTTGAAAGAACTGGAGAAATGCGACAGGTTCGTGTAACCTGTTGCATATGCCACTTCTGACACTGTCAGCTTCTTCTCTTTCAACAAGGCGGCAGCTTGTTGAAGGCGGATATTTTTAATAAAGTCTCGTGCCGATAGATTCGTCAGTTCCTTCAACTTGCGATGCACATGGACACGGCTCAGACCAACATTGGCTGCCAACATCTCCACATTCAGTTCCGTATTGGAGAGGTTTTCATTGATAACCTTCATTATCTTGCTCATCAATATCTCGTCCGCAGACTTCATCGATAACTTCTGCACCTTGTCTTCCTGCTGTTGTGCCCCACTGAATTTACTCTTCAACAGCTTACGATTAGCTATCAGATTGGCAATCGTACTTTTCAGCAACTCCGTATTGAAAGGCTTCACCATATAAGCATCCGCACCGGTTGCCATACCCTCCATCGTATCTTCCGGTTTAGACTTGGCTGTCAGCAGAATAACAGGCACATGATTGACATTCGTATTCTGCTTCATTTTCCGGCAAAGGGATAATCCATCCATTTCCGGCATCATAATGTCACTGATTACCAAATCAGGAGTATCCGCAAGAATCGTATCATAAGCCTCTTTTCCATTCTTACACATCATAATCCTGTAGTCTCCTTCCAGTTCCTCTTTCAGATAAGAAAGAATTTCCTCCTCATCTTCCACTATCAATATGCGCATGCGGTTCTTCGCTTTCCCTGCTTTTCTGTCTTCCGCATCTTCTTCCTCTCCTTCAAAAGTTTCCTCAAAATCAGGCTTCTCCGGTTTCACCAACACTGCATGGGGCGTAGTTGCCATTTCCACATCTTCCAGTTCATTCGTCCGCAGGTGGGCGGACCCCATCGGAATACGAATAATGAAACGGCTGCCCGGAGCATCCTCCCGGTTCTCTGCCAAAATAATCCCATGATGCAATTCCACCAACGAACGGGACAGGTGCAAACCGATACCCGTACCGAAGTTAGACTTCGTCACATCATTATCTATTTGATAGAAACGCTCAAAGATACGCTCTACCTTTTCCCTGTCGAGCCCGATGCCACTATCAGTCACCATTATCTCAAAGTATTCTTTCAGAGGGTCCCGGCGAGTGGAGTCGCGTCCGGTAGAAAGTTTCACAGTAATCTCTCCCTGTTCCGGAGTGTACTTGAATGCGTTAGAGAAGATATTCATCAATATCTTGTCGAAGTTATTCATATCCACCCATACTTTCAGTTGCGGCATGGCGTGTTCAAAAGTGAAGTATATCTTCTTCTTCCGCGCCATATAGTCGAAAGTGAGCATCACATCGTCAATAAACCCCACCATATCCGTCTCCCGGAACTTCATGAACATCTGTCCCTTATCCAGTTTACGAATGTCCATCAACTGGTTTATCAAGCGAAGAATACGTTGTGCATTCCGGTAAATCATCAGATACGTTTTCTGCACCTCCCCACCTTTCTTTTCAGCCAGCAACTTCTCCAGTGGGTTGATAATAAGCGTCATCGGAGTGCGTATTTCGTGGGAGATGTTGATGAAGAACTGCAATTTCGCCTCATTCAACTGCTCGGCATGTTCGCGGTTCATAATCTCACGGCGATGGCGCATGCGCGACAAGATATAGTTGATAATACCTACCACCAGCAAACCAAACAGGAAAATGTAAATGCAATAGGCCCACCACATTTCATACCAAGGCGGAGTAATCAGAATCTTCACCGTACGCACCTCCGAAAGATTACCGTGACTCAATGCCCGCACATGGAATGTATATTTACCCGGCGGAAGATTATTGTAGGTCACCCTGTTCACACCCGGCTCGGTACTGAGCCACTGGTTGCTCAACTCTTCAATCTTATACTGATAGGATATCTGCTCCGGATTGTTATACTGCAACGTGGAGAAAACGATGCTGAACGTATTGTCATAATGAGCCAACTGAAACAGATTTGCGTCCAGCACGGAAGTATACATAACAGTATGGCCTCCCGAACGCGTATTCTTACGGACAGGCTGATTAAAGATAAAGAAGTCCGTAATCCAGACACGGGTATCTTTCTGCACACTGCCTATGGACGAGGGCAGGAAGCAAGTGATACCGTTGATGCCACCAAAATAGATTTTCCCGGTGCGGTCCTTATAAAACGCCCCGTGCGTAAACTCATTTCCCTGCAAACCGTCTCCGGCATAATAATTAATGAAACGGCTATTCACCACGTCATATTTGCAGATGCCCATATACGTACTTATCCATATGTTATCCCTTTCGTCCTCACAAAGTCCGCAAATCACATTATTGGGTAAGCCGTCTGCCATCGTGAAGCATTTCAGTTCCTCGGTCTTTTTGTCGAAACGGTACAGCCCGTCAGTCGTACCCGCCCAAATGTTTCCGGCATGGTCTTCCTGCAATACATACCCCACGCGGTCCTCAATCAGGGAGTTTACTTTGCGGAAGTTGATAAAACTCTCGCTCTCCGGATTGAAACAACTAATGCCTTTATAATGTCCCAGCCAGATCAGTCCCTCACTATCACAAAAGATATAGTTCACCCAGTCATTAGCCAGTTCGTTGCGGGTCAGGTCTCCTGTTTCGTCTTTGGACGATTCGTAATGTTTCAGGATTTTCGTCACCAGGTTATATTGGTAGAAACCTGAGCCGAAAGTGCCAATATAAAGATTCTTATGCCGATCTTCCGTTATGGAGAATATCTTCTCGTTGTCGATGGGTAACGGATATTCACACTCTCCCGTCCACCTGTTCAGCTTTGCCAGGCCTCGTGTGTAAGAACCCAGCCAGAAGTCTCCGTTTGTATCCTCGTACATACACATGATGGTATTGGCAACGGACCGCGAACTATTACCCGGCTGATAATGCCGCAGCCTATTCCCTTCCGCATCCAATTCGTATACGCCTTCATTATCAGTGCCCACCCATAAGTGATGGTTGCTGTCTTGATAGATGGACATCACACAGCCCTGCCCGATAGGATTATAATAGATAGACTTATGACCATAATACTCAAATGGGTTCTCGTGTTTCGGAATCAAAGCAATCCCGCGCTGAAACAGCCCCAACCACAGATTCTTATCCCTGTCTTCCAGTATGGCATGTATCTTTCCCTCCGAGAAATCCAGTGGAGCGGAATTAATGCTATAATCTTCAATTTTTCCGGTCATCCGGTTATAGGTTTTCAGCCCCTGTCCGTCAGTGCCTATCAACAAGCGCTCTTCCACCAACGTCAGGCAATAGACCGACAACGCTCCTCCACCTTCGCAAGGAACGGGAATAAATTGATTCTTCTTGCGATCATACAGTGATAGTCCCTGTTTTTGAGTCCCGATAAACAAGTTTCCATATTTATCTTCCGCAATAGCAGAAACGTAATTGTCATTAATCACCGGATATCTGAACACACGCACCTCTTTCGTTGTAGGCAAATAGCAAATCAGTCCGTGACCTTCGGTACCTATCCATATGTTATAATGGGAGTCTTCATAGAGATTGGACTGGAAATTATAGTTTACCTGTCTCATGATTTCATCAATAGACACCGCCTGCTGCCGCTGCTCGTCGAGTCGGAAAATACCTTGTCCGGTGGTCACTATCCAGATTTCCCCGTTATGCAACCTCTGCATCTGCGTGACGTGCGGAAAAACCCGCTTGCCTGCACGTATCATCGGTATTTCACGGAAACTGTCCGTCTCGGAATTATACCTCATCAGCCCATCAATGCAGCCCACCAGCAGATTCCGTCCGTTATCTTCAAAGAGTGTGCGCACGTAGTTATTTTTAATGGAAGTGGAGTCGCCCGAGATGTGCTTGTAGTTCGAAAAGCGAAGTCCGTCGAACTTGTTCAACCCGTACTCCGTTGCTATCCAGATGAACCCTCTCTCATCCTGAAATATCTGATTGATAAGACTGCTTGACAGTTCATTATTGGTAGAGTAGAATTTACCGGTCTGTGCCGATACTGGCAAGCCAACCAAACACAGCAATAAGATAATAAGGAGGAGTTTGTTACGAACTGTTTTCATTGTATTCTATACTTAAAGGTAAGCAAAGATAAGAAAAACTTTCGAGATGCACCCGACTATCGGATGAATTAAAGTGAGATTCATCTATGCTCGGTTCCCATGAAAAATGTAACAGGTATACAGGTCAAGCAAGAAGGATATGCCTGCAAAAGAAACGTTTTATGTATCATTTACCCATCTGACGTAACACCAGCAAATAATTTTGTAACACAGGGAAAAGTCATGTTACATTTAAATGCAACACAGGCTACAATTTTTCATCAGTATATCCGATTAATCAAATACCTTTGTCTCAGACGAAAAGCGAAGTTTAACCCTTTAATACCAATGAATGTACATATGAAAACCTGAGAATGAAAAACATGTCTTCACATCTTTATTAAAGAAAGAGAATATTATTGTTATCCAATTTAATTAATTTCATCATGAAATGCACAATTTATTATTTTAAGCCATTGGGGCTTCTATTCTTATTATGCCTGATACCTATATGGGCATTTTCACAGAACGTTACTGTGAAGGGTGTTGTGACAGACACCACAGGAGAACCGGTTATCGGTGCAAGTGTAGTACAGAAAGGCACCAGCAACGGTATCATTACAGATATCGACGGCAACTTTACACTGAATGTTCCATCCAACAGTACCATCGTAATTTCATTTGTGGGCTACAAGACACAAGAGATTCCTGTAGCCGGAAAGACACAAATCAACGTTACCATGAAGGAAGATACTGAAATGCTGGATGAAGTGGTGGTAGTGGGCTACGGACAAATGAAACGTTCGGACCTCACAGGCTCCGTAGTATCGGTGAACGACGCAGCCATCAAGAAATCGGTACCGACTTCTATTGATCAAGTGTTGCAAGGCCGTGCCGCAGGTGTGCAGATACAGGCCAACTCCGGTACTCCGGGCGCATCCACCTCTATCCGCATCCGTGGTATCAACTCACTGAATGCTACGAACCAACCTATATTCGTGATAGACGGTGTAGTTGTGGACTCTGCCACCGATGATGAAAACAGCAATCCATTGTCCAGCATCAACCCGTCGGACATCGTGTCTATGGACGTCTTGAAAGATGCTTCGGCAACGGCAATTTATGGTTCGCGTGCGTCCAACGGTGTCATCATGATTACCACTAAACGCGGACAGGCAGGAGAAGCGACCGTGACTTACGACGGATATGCCGGCTGGCAAGAAATGCCTACACAGCTCGATATGCTGAATCTGCGCCAGTATGCGCAGCATCACAACGACCGTTCCGCCTTGGGACTGGTAGAACAAAGCAGCTCTTTTGTACGTCCCGACCTGCTTGGCGAAGGAACCAACTGGCAAGACGAGCTGTTCAGCAAAGCTTTCATGACGAGCCACAACATCTCTGTCAGTGGCGGTAACAACAAAACAACTTATGCCTTTAGCGGTGGATTCCTCGACCAAGACGGTATTGCGCTGGGGTCCAGCTTCCGCCGTCTTTCCCTGCGTGCCAATGTCGATACTGAAATCAAGTCGTGGTTGCGCGGTGGCGTAAACTTTTCATTTGCCGAATCCAAGCAGAATGTAGGTACTGACAATAATACCATCATGAGCGCACTGATACAACAACCCACGGTTGCCGTTACATCTCCCGATGGTTCATTTGACGGTCCGGACGATGTGTGGATGCCCGAGAATCCGGTGGGACTTGCCTCTATACGTACCAATAACAACCGCAAGACCAACTTCCGTTTCAATACCTATCTGGAAGCAACACTACTGAAAGGACTAACCTTTAAGACAGAACTTTCCGCCGACTGGAACTTCAACAACTATTATTATTATCAGCCCGATTATCAGTTCGGTATCAAGACGAGTGACACACGTACTTCCAAGTGGACCAAAACCAATACGAAATACTGGTCATGGCGCAACATCCTTACTTACAACAATACGTTTGCAGAGAAACATAACATCAACGTTATGGTGGGTCAGGAAATGTCTCAATCCAACTGGGAGACACAAGTGGGCACCGCCACAGGTTTCCTCAGCAACACTACTCCCGATTTGAGCGCAGGCGACGTCACTACTTCTACCACTACGGGTTCGCGCGTGGTGAACTCTATCGCTTCGTTCTTCGGACGTGCTTTCTACTCTTTCGACGAACGTTACCTGCTGACGGCAACCATTCGCCGGGACGGTTCCTCCAAATTTGCCAAAGGTAACAAATGGGGATGGTTCCCCGCAGTAGCCCTTGCATGGCGTGCGTCACAGGAATCATTCCTGCAAAACAACGAAGTCATTAACAACCTGAAACTCCGTGCCGGCTGGGGTGCCACGGGTAACCAGAATGTCAGCGATTACGCTTACATGGCACTTCTCTCCTACAAAACCACTCCTTGGGGAACCGGCGTGCTGACAGGCAACACAGCCAATCCTGACCTGACATGGGAGACGACCCATTCTTATAATATAGGTATAGACCTCGGCTTATTCCAGAACCGTATCGAGTTGATTGCCGATGTATATTACAAGAAGACCAAAAACCTTCTGCTCCAGCTCCCCTTACCCGCTTATCTCGGTTCAAGCGGACAAGGAGCGGCATCCAACCCTTGGGGTAACGTAGGTTCTCTTCAGAATAAAGGTTTCGAACTAACTGTAAATACCACCAACATCACAAACAAGGATTTCCAGTGGACATCGAACCTCGTATTCTCGCTCAACCGCAATAAAGTACTGGAACTTGACACCGACAATTCATCCATCGAAAAGAGTTACCAACCCAGTTCGGCCAGCTACATCGTCACCAAGACAACCGTAGGACAGCCTATCGGGCAGTTCTGGGGATACAAGGTAATCGGACGTTTCGACGAACCAACGGATTTCTACCGCAAAGACGCTGACGGCAACGTGAAGCAAGTAGCCATTCCGGAAGGCAACACGATTGCCCAAAATAGTACGTGGATAGGTGACTACATTTATGAGGACCGCAACGGTGACGGTGTCATCAACAACGAAGACTGTACCTACCTCGGAAACCCGGAACCGAAATTCACTTATGGTATCGGCAATACATTCTCTTACAAAGGCTTCGACCTGACAGTATTCTTCTCGGGATCATACGGCAACAAGGCACTCAACCTGACCCGCTACCGTATCGAAGACCCGCGTTCCAATGGAAATATCCTCAAGTCATCGTTGAACTATGCCCAAATCGGTTTGATAGATCCCAACGGTCCGGATGATGATTACCGCAATCTGCATGTAATAAATGGCTCCAGCACCATATTACCTGCCTTGCAGGAATCGGATGCCAACAACAACTTTACCCGCATCAGCGACCTGCTTGTAGAGGATGCTTCCTATATCCGGCTTCAGAACATCTCTATCGGTTACACATTCCCAAAGAAATGGATAAGCAAAATTTTCCTCAGCAATGCGAGAATTTACGCTAACATACAGAATGTATACACATGGAGCAAATACAAAGGACTTGACCCGGAAGTAGGTTCCATCTACGGAGATGCATTGATGACCGGTGTGGATTACGGCCGTTATCCCTCGCCCCGCATCTACACATTCGGATTAAACATATCCTTCTAATCTTTTAAAACGAATTATACATTATGAAAAATAGAATATTAATCATAGCAACACTGGCCGGTTCGCTGGTATTGAGTTCCTGCGAGGACTTCCTGACACACGAAAACACCACCAGTGCCAACCAGGAAACCTTCTTCGACAGTGATGAAGCTCTGGAAGCTGCTACCGCACCGCTTTACAACTATGTGTGGAACAGTTTCAACGATAAAGCCTATTATAGCATGGGAGACGGACGCGCAAACAATATCACAGCCCGTTGGTCCGACTATATCTATCCTTATACAAACTTCACGGAAACAGCCTTGAGCCCGGGCCTTGAAGATGCATGGGGTTCCTTCTATTCTGTAGTGGCACAGTCCAATTATGCCATCAATAATATCAGAGACTACTCCGGCCCCCAGGTCAGCGAAGCAGCCAAGATACAAGCATACGCCGAAGCACGTTTCATGCGCGGACTTGCTTACTGGTACATCGGTTCCCTATGGAACAAGGGTATCATCTATGAAAACACAGCGGAGCAGGTGGGCAATTCCGTTGTTCCCGCCAACCGGGGTGTCGACGTAATAGAATTTGCCATCCGCGACCTTGAGTATGCGGCAGTCAACCTCAGCAAGACAGCTTCCGATGTAGGCCGCGTCACCCGTTACAGTGCTTACGCTCTTCTCTCGCGTATGTATCTCTCCATGGCAGGACTGACCACCGACGGTGAATACAATGGCAGCAATATTGCTACCGACTTCAACCGCGGTTCGCGCAACTCCCATTATCTGGATATGGCACGTAAAGCTGCCTTGAAAGTAATCAATGAAGGCCCATACTCATTGCTTAACAATTACAGCGAACTGTTCGCGCCAGCCACATGCAACAACAACAACGAATCCATCTTCCAGTTGCAATGGCTGCAAGGTAGTACGGATGCCATCGGTTGGGGATGCAACAACTCTATGACCACCTATTTCGGCTGGTCGACCATGGTAGGCGAACAGAACTGGGGAAATGCCACATATGCTTCGTACGACCTTGTGCGCACTTATGATCCTCAGGACCGCATACGCCGCCACTGCACCATTGCCACCGTCGGTGAATACTACCCGGAACTTAATACGAAGAACGGCGGCTACACATATAATGTGACCGAAACCGGCTATGACAACAAATGTAACTTCAAGAAGTATGTGATAGGCAAGATTGACGACAATGGACAAAGCTACTCGCAAAGTAGCGGACTCAACACCTACATGATGCGCTTGGCAGAAGTATATCTGAATCTCGCCGAAGCTGTCCTCGGCAACAATGCTTCGACTAGCCAACCAGAAGCTCTCGACCCCTTCAACGCAGTGCGCAAACGTGCCGGAATGCCGGAACTGACGAGCATCACGTACGAGAACATCCATTACGAACGCCGCATCGAATTCGCATTGGAAGGACAATATTGGTATGACCTCCTGCGCCGCTCTTACTACCGGCAGCAGGAAGTGGTGAACTACCTCAATAACCAGGAACGTAATGCCGGTTACGAATGGGACGAAACCGAAGCTTGCCAATATGCAAAGACTTCTGATGGAACCGGAGTTTCCATCGCTACGTCAGCCAATCTCACTCTGCCGATTTCGGATGTAGACCGCGGACGCAATCCTCTTTTAAATAACGACCCGGTGGCCTACGAATTCGGTGCAAGGGAAGTTACAGAAAATGATTTGTTCAATGATTAACAAACAATAGAAGATTATGAAAAGCTTAAAATATATATGGATATTATGCTTGTCATGCCTGGCAACGGGTCTCACCTCATGCAATGAGGATGATGAATACTTTGACAGCAAATACCAAAGCGTAAAAATTGTGGTTGACCAAATTTATCTGGAAAATTACGAATCATCCGTGCCCGACCGTCCCGTAACCTTCGCACGCCTCGGTCAACTGATCCGGGTGGAAGGCAGCGGACTCTATGGCATGAAGAAAGTCTACATCAACGGATATGAAACTTATTTCAACCGCGCATATGTGACAGACCGCTCCATGCTGATTCAAATCAACAGCAATACACCCGTTGAAGATGCCGAAGAGGCCGACCGCAATGTCATCCGCTTTGTGAAAGATAACGCCACATTGGAGTATCCACTCATCATCCGCGCAGCTTCGCCCACGATAACCGGTATCAGCAATACGATGCCTAAAGCCGAGGAAACTGTAACCGTCTATGGAACAGGCCTGCAGGAAACCATCAAAGTAACCTTGCCCGATGGAACAGAAATCACCACCGGCATTGAGAGTGACAAAGACGGTGAATGGTATTCATTCATCATGCCCAAGAATATTTCGGGAGGCGGTTCCATCTACTCTGAAGGTGCCAACGGACAGGCTGCCACACCGGCTTACTTCAACTTTACAGACTGCATGATACTCGACTTCGACGGCAAGGGTACCCAAGGCTTCTGGAGTTGGACAGAAACAGGCTCTATGATAAATGCCGACGACCTCGTAGAAGATCCATACGACAGCGGACGCGGAAAATGCGTTCAGATTGTTCCCCAACGTCTGATAGATGCAGGAGTTATATCCGGCAAACCTCGTGTGTCCGAATGTTGGACAGCCGGCAACGATGATGCGGCAGACGATTGGAGCCGTATGTATTCCTACATTCCGGCAACCACTCCACTGAGTGAGGTAGCGTTGCAGTTTGACGTCTACGTGCCCGACACATGGAGCGGCACCGGACATCTGCAAATATGCTTGTTCAACAACTTCAACTTCGCCGGTATCGGTTCCGACGATGACGGCGCTTCCAATCAGGTGGCATTCTATGTGCCTTGGATTCAAGACGGTACCATTGTTCCGTTCTCAACTACAGGCTGGCAGACTGTAACCATTCCATTCAGCAAGTTCAACAAGTATGCAACTATGATAGAGGATAAGGAAAGTCCGGTATTCCAGAATGTGGTAGACGACCGTAATGCCGCTACTTACAGAAACTTCGGCATCGGTTTCGTCAATACGGATTTCACCTATCAGGACGTAAGTGTTACATCTACCGCTTTTTCAAGCCGTGTTTATTTGGATAATTGGCGCGTAGTGCCTTGCAAGAATATTGTTATCTCCGATTATCCCGAAGATGAAGAAACTACAGAATAAACTCAGTAGAAACAAATTAAACATTAAGAATTATGAAACTAAATAGAATTATTCTTCCGCTAATGGTTGGCGCACTGACATGGAGTAGTTGCGACGACCAGATTATGGAATGGAAAGAATCCGACGGAAGTGTCACTGCTTCTGATATTCCCCTCGCCCTGAAGGAGAAAATAGCGAACTATGACTATATCAAAGCGTATGCGGCACAGTATGCGCCCAATATGACAATAGGTCTTGGCTTAGGAGCCGATTTGTATATCAACGACGCAGCATACAAAGCCGTGGCCGATGCGAACTTCCAGATGTTTACGACGGGGAATGCCATGAAACATTCCGCCGTAGTAAAGAACAACGGCGATCTGGACTTTACAACCATCGATGCATTTCTGAACGCAGTGCCTACCGATATCAAGGTGTACGGACATAACTTCCTTTGGCACACCCAACAAAGGCAAACGTATCTGAAATCGTTGATTGCCCCGGAAGTAATTATCGAAGTAGACGATGACGATGTATGCGAGAACATCGTCGGCAACTTCGGCTTTGAAGGCGGAAATGCAGAAGGCTGGACAGGCCTGTGGGGTAAATATACTTATGCTGTAGAACAACCGGGATATGACAGTAATTATGCCCTGCATTTCACGATGACCAACGAAACAAAAGACAACTATGATTGTCAGTTGTTCTGGCCTACCGGAATGCTTGAGACAGGAGTAACGTACGCCTACTCATTCTGGGTAAAATCAGATGCCGGTCTTGAAGTTCAATTTATAGGTCAGAATGCAGCTTATGACGGTATTTATAAAGAAAAATTCACCGCACCAAGCGACTGGATTCGATGCACAGGTGAATTTACCTATACAGAAAGTGATAAAAAAGACATTGAACGCGTAGGTATCCAGTTCGGTGGAACACCGGGAAGCAATCTGTGGGTGGATGACTTCAAGTTCGGCAAGAAGATTGAAGAAAAGATGATCAATATCATAGATGATGGGAAGTTTGAAGACGGAACTCTCGGCTCGTGGTTCGGCTGGGGTAATGGTTCTACTCGCTCTATTTCTGAAAAAGGAGAAGGTTATAATAGCGACTACTGCATGATAATGGTCAACCCTTCTGATGGTGATTCATGGAGTGCTCAAACTGCTCATTCATTCCCTGAGGAATTAACTGTAGGAAAGACCTACATGTATTCAGTTATGGTGAAGGCAACAGTCATCAATCCGGATTTCACCCTACAGGTGCAAGATTCCAACGGTGGCAATGGTGAAGGATACGTAAGTGGTGAAACAGTCGTAGACCAATGGGTTCCTATTGAAGGGGAATTTATATGCAAAAACGAAGGCATGGCACGTCTCTGTATCAACTACGGTAAAGTGGGAGGAACTTATTACATAGATAATTTCAAATTCGGCGAAAAGAAAGAAACCGCAGAAGTTAAGAACACGCTCCGTGCCACAACCCGCGCCGGTGGCATCACTTATAAGTTCAAGACTGCCGAAGAAAAGAAAACCGCCCTGCTGGGTGCCATGGAAGCATGGATCAAAGGCATGCTGGAACATCCGGGAATGGACCGCGTAAAGGAATGGGATGTAATCAACGAGCCTATCGCCGACAACAACCAGTGGCGTGGCATAGACGGCAACTTCATGAGCAACGGAGACGATGCTCCCGACACAGCACCTGTAGAAGATCCGGCAAGTGGTCTGAGCCTGAACTGGGCAAGTGATCACTTCTATTGGGGATACTACATCGGTAAGGAATATGCAGTGAAGGCCTTCGAGTATGCACGCAAATATGCACCTGCCGATACCAAACTTTATGTTAATGACTATAATCTGGAGACAAACCCAAGCAAACTGGCTGCCTTGATAGACTTCGTGAAATACATTGAGGATAACGGACAGGTTGTGGACGGTATCGGTACCCAAATGCACGTACAAGGTGCCAGCATCACAAGAGCACAAATCGATGCCATGTTCAAGGCTATGGCTGCCACCGGCAAGTTAATCCGCGTCACTGAACTGGATGTTGCATTAGGAACTTCCAGTCCCTCCGCCGAACAACTGGCAACCCAAGCAAACGTCTATCAGATGATTTTCGAATCATTCAAAGAGAATGTCCCCGAAGCACAACAGTCAGGTATCACCATCTGGACGCTGAGCGACAATGCCGCAGAGCATGAATACTGGTTATCCGGTGATGCTCCTAACTTATTCGATGCAAACTATGGACGCAAACATGCCTATAAAGGCGTATGCGACGGAATTGCCGGAAAAGATATAAGTGAAGACTTCAGTGGCGACGACTGGAAGAATGCATATGAAACAGAAGAGGAGGAGACTCCCGCTGAATAATGAGTGAAGACAGGAAATTTGGTAAGGCTGGAGCCTTACCAAATTTTCCATTAAACAATGAACAAAACACCCTTTTTACCCTCTGAAACGGGAAGATGTACGATAAACGAAAAATTATGTAACATCCGGCAGGGGTAATGTAACTGAAATGAAGTTTTCTGCAACACTGCGAGAAGCATCCTAAATTATAGCTTACTATCTTTGTTGCTACAGAAAATAGTTCAAATCAATACCAGCAAATAATGAAGAATTGGATTTTATTTTTGGCAACCAGTCTTATATTCGTACACGTAAATGCTCAGAAAAGTACATTGCAGAAACAAGGTACTGCCACACAACTGGTAGTAGACAGCAAGCCTTTTCTTATTTTAGGTGGTGAATTAGGAAACTCATCTGCCGCCTGCATAGAAGATATTGAACGCATCTTCCCTAAACTTCAACGCATGGGACTGAACACAATACTCGTTCCGGCATACTGGGATTTGACTGAGCCGCAAGAAGGCCAATTCGACTTCACACTTACAGATAAAGTCATCGACCAAGCACGGCAGAATAACCTGAAAGTAATCTTTCTCTGGTTTGGAGCCTGGAAGAACTCCATGAGTTGCTATGCTCCCCTCTGGTTCAAGGAAAACTATAAGAAATATCCGCGCGCCTATACGCAAAACAGGAAACCACTCGAAATAGCCAGCGCATTTTCCGAAAATGTTTATCAGGCAGACAGCCACGCTTTTTCTCAATGGATGAAACACATCGCAGCCATTGATAAAGAGGAAGGCACCGTCATCATGATACAGATAGAAAATGAGATAGGTATGCTGGAAGATGCAAGAGACTACTCCAAGGAAGCCAATGCACTGTTCAATGCGCCGGTTCCCGCCGAGCTGATGAAGTACCTGCAAAAGAACAAGAAGACACTCCATCCTGAAATGCTACAAAAATGGGAAAGCCAGGGTTGCAAAAAGCAAGGTACTTGGCAGGAAGTATTCGGAGCCGATATCTATACCGACGAACTTTTTATGGCCTGGCACTATGCCCGTTATGTAGAAAGAATGGCACAGGAAG
Source organism: uncultured Bacteroides sp. (assembly GCF_905207245.1). GTDB lineage: Bacteria > Bacteroidota > Bacteroidia > Bacteroidales > Bacteroidaceae > Bacteroides. Next base: position 27,409 of record NZ_CAJLKP010000028.1, read on the forward strand.
CTCGGTCTATCTATAACGTTCCGCTTTATGTAAACGCTGCCATGAACAGCCGCAACCGCAAGCCCGGTGAATACCCATCTGCTGGTCCGTTGGCACATCTTATCGATATATGGCACTGTGGAGCACCCAGCATTGATTTACTCGCACCCGACCTTTACGACAATGGCTTCACGAATTGGGTGGCTAAATACAAACTGCACAACAACCCATTGTTCATTCCCGAAATAAAACTGACGGATAATAATGGTGTAAGGGCTTTCTACATTTTCGGTGAGCATGACGCCATCGGCATCAGCCCGTTCTCTATTGAAGACGGTCCCGATTCTCCCAACGCTCCATTGGTAAAAAGCTATAATACATTAAAGGAAATGATGCCCCTCCTAACCCGATATCAGGGGAAAGGTGTAATGAAAGGATTACTCTTCGATCAGGAAAATAAAGAAAACATCCTCTATCAGGATGATTTAAAGATAATCTGCCGCCACTTCTTCACCCTACCCTGGGACCCACGTGCCAGAGATGGCAACACATGGCCCGAAGGAGGTGGTATTCTGCTGAAACTTGCCCCGAATGAATATATCATAGCAGGTAGCGGCATTGTCATCGAATTTGAAAAAGCTACTGAAAACCAAACCAAAGCACAGGCTTTGGGCGAAGATGGTTTCGCCCAGACAGGAGGAAAGGGAGAGACAATAATAAGTAAAAAGGTGGCGTGGAAAGGTGCTCGTTGTGGCATTGGTTCAGTGGACGAGGTGAAAGTGAATGAAGACGGTACTTTCTCATATATTCGTCGCCTGAATGGTGATCAGGACCATCAGGGGCGCCATGTACGTATCTCAGTAGGAGATTTCCGCATCTTACACGTGAAGTTGTATGAATATAAATAAATAACTGAAAATATAATCATGAATGCACTAAGTCAAAAAGTGTCTATGGCCGAAAAGATCGGTTATAGTTTAGGAGATTGCTCTGCGAACCTTGTGTTCCAGATGATGATGATTTACCAAACCAAGTTCTATACCGATGTATTCGGTTTGGAAGGTGCCATTGCTGGGTCGGTCATGCTGATTGCCCGCATTGTGGATGCCTTTGTTGACCCGACCGTAGGTATACTGTCCGACCGGACACAGAGCAAGTGGGGCAAATACCGCCCGTGGGTACTCTGGACAGCACTGCCGTTCATGGTGTTCTACGTACTGGCATTCTATAATCCCGGCATCGAGGACAAAGGACTGGTGGCAGTATACGCAACCATCTCTTATACTTTATTAATGACGCTCTATTCTTTCAATAATACCCCGTATGCATCACTGGGTGGTGTGATGTCGAGTGACATCAAGGAGCGCACAAGCATTACCTCCATCCGTTTCGTGGCTGCCACTATCGCGCAGTTCATCGTACAAGGTCTGACGCTGCCGTTAGTAAGCAAATTCGCGGGCGAAAGCGGTGACAAAGGACATGGCTGGTTGTGCACTATCTCCCTGTTTGCTGTGATAGGTTTTGTGTTCCTGGTCATCACCTTTTTCTCAAGTCGTGAACGTATCACGCCACCGGCAAGCCAGAAAACAGATACCAAGAAAGATATCAAGGATGTATTCAAGAATATCCCTTGGAGGGCCATGTTCATCCTGACGCTCTTCCTCCTCACCACCCTTGCCATGTGGGGAAGCGCTATGAACTACTATTTTGAAAATTATGTGGATGCCGGTGCGCTGTATGCATTTCTTGATAAACTCGGGCTGGTAGCTACACAGGCCAGTGACAGTGTAGGCTATACAATATTGAACGCCTTCGGACTCATTGTCAGCAGTCCCGAAAAGGCCTATGAAGTCGGTTTTGGTGTGTTCAATATGCTGGGAGCCATCGTACAGTTCTTCGGTGTTATCTTCCTGTCCGGCTTCCTGGCAAACCGCTTCGGAAAGAAATCGGTATTTATCGTTTGTCTGGCACTGACGGCATTGTTCACGGCATTCTTCTACTTCCCCAACGAAACGGATGTAGAGACGATGTTTGTACTAAACTTCCTGAAGAGTCTGGCATATGCACCCACCGTTCCATTACTCTGGGCAATGATTGCCGACGTGGCCGACCATTCGGAATATGTAAACCATCGCCGTGCAACAGGTTTCGTGTTTGCCGGTGTAGTGTTCGCTTTGAAAGCCGGCCTGGGTGTGGGTGGTGCCATTCTGGGCTTCCTGCTTTCCGGCTTCGGATATGTATCGGGAGCAGGCGTGGCACAAAGCGAATCGGCCATTCATGGCATCGTGCTCTCATCCAGCATCATTCCGGCAGTAACATTCTTTGTGGGAGTCATTGCACTGTGGTTTTACCCCATCACAAAGAAATATAATGAACAGATACAAGCTGAGTTGACCGAACGTAGAAATAAAGCTGATTATTAATCATACTAAGCCATAGCATGAAATTAAAGAATATAGTCTTATCCGTCTGCACTGCTGCACTGATAGCTTGCAATAGCGACAAACCCGCAGTTGCAGACCCGACTCTGAAAAATATTATAGGTGATAAATTCCTTGTTGGTGTCGCCCTCAACTCCGAACAGGCGGCGGGGCGCGACACCAGTGCCGTCCGCGTCGTGAAGCGTCACTTCAACTCCATCGTGGCAGAAAACTGCATGAAGAGTGAAGTGATTCACCCCGAAGAAGATCGCTATGACTTCACCCTGGCAGATGAATTTGTCAAGTTCGGTGAAGAGAACGGAATGTTCATCATCGGGCATTGCCTGATATGGCATTCGCAACTATCTCCATGGTTCTGCGTAGACGACGAAGGTAAAAATGTCTCGCCCGAAGTCTTGAAACAACGGATGAAAGATCACATCCATACCATCGTAGGAAGGTATAAAGGTCGCATCAAAGGCTGGGATGTGGTGAACGAAGCCATTGAAGGGAACGGAAGCTACCGCCGAAGCAAATTCTACGAGATATTAGGAGAAGAATACATCCCGCTCGCTTTCCAGTTCGCCCATGAGGCCGACCCGGATGCTGAGCTATACTACAATGACTATGGCATGCACGAATCCGGACGTCGAGACGGTGTAGTACGCATGGTACGTTCACTGAAAGAGAAAGGTCTGCGTGTAGATGCCATCGGCATGCAAGGACACATGGGACTGGATTATCCCACCATCGGCGACTATGAAACAAGCATCCTTGCATTTGCCGCCACAGGTGCCAAAATCATGATTACGGAATGGGATATGAGTGCCCTCCCTACATTGAACCGTGGAGCAAACATCGCTGATAAAGTAGCTTTCGAGAAAGCCCTGAATCCCTATCCGGAATCTCTCCCGGACAGCATATCGCAGTTATGGAATGCCCGTATGAAGTCGTTCATGGAACTTTTCATGAAGCACTCCGATGTCATTACGCGTGTGACGGCATGGGGCGTATCAGACGGTGACTCCTGGAAGAATGACTGGCCTATGGCCGGAAGACGCGAATATCCGTTGCTCTTCGACCGTTCATATCAGCCCAAACCTTTCCTGAAAGAGATATTGGAACCTAAAGTAGCAAAATTCTACGAATTCAGCTACTCAGTTGACAAGGAAGACAGGGAAGAAGTTGACAAGGAAAGCAATGACAACGTAGTCCCTCGTCCCCTTGTCTCCTCGTCCCCTCGTCAACCTCTCAACCCCATTCTCCCCGGCTGTTACCCCGATCCCAGCATCTGTCGCGTAGGGAACGATTATTATATAGTCAATTCCTCTTTCGCCTTTTTCCCCGGCGTCCCCATCTGGCACAGTACCGACCTGACAAATTGGGAACAGTTGGGTTACGTCCTCAACCGCCCCGCGCAACTGCCCATGTACGACGGTCTGCGCATCAGTGGCGGCATCTATGCCCCGGACATCAAGTATAATCCGCACAACGGGTTGTTCTACATGATAACCACTGCCGTAGATGGCGGAGGCAACTTCTTCGTCACTACCGATGACCCGAAAAAATGCAATTGGAGCGATCCTACGTTCCTGCCCGAAGTGGGCGGCATCGACCCGGGTTTCCTCTTTGACGAAGACGGGAAAGCATACATCGTAAATAACGACGCTCCCGCCGGAAAGCCGGAATACAGCGGTCACCGAGCCATCTGGATACGTGAATTCGACTGGCGAAATGGCTGTACCGTAGGAAAACAAAAGATGATTATCGACGGCGGTGTAGACAAATCGCAACATCCCGTCTGGATAGAAGGGCCGCACCTTTATCACATCAACGGAACTTATTATCTGATGGCCGCCGAAGGTGGAACAGGGCCTAACCATTCAGAAGTAGTCTTCACTTCCGATTCTCCTTTCGGTCCCTTCAAACCTTGCGCCACCAACCCGATACTGACGCAACGCGGATTGCCGGAGGACCGTCCCAATCCCGTCACCTGTGTCGGCCATGCCGACCTTGTGCAGACACCCGAAGGCGACTGGTATGCTGTCTTCCTCGGCGTTCGTCCTTATAAAGGAGGGCACGACGTAATGGGACGCGAAACATTCATGCTCCCCGTCACCTGGAAAGAAAACCAACCGGTGATTCTGCCCGAAGGTGAAACTATCACTTACACAGCCGACCGCTCTTACGGTCCTACCCCACTCTGGACAGCCGACGGATTATCAAAAGAAGCCTTCTTTATCCGCACCCCACTGGTGTCCTGCTATGAAATAGGAAGTAAAGGTCAACTCACCCTGACCGCCAGCAGTAGCGACCTCAAGGATAAACGGCAACCCGCTGCCATCGGTCGCTGGATAAACAACTGGACATTCACCGCCAAGACTGCCCTCGACTTTACGCCCGAACAACAAGGAGATTTTGCAGGCATCACCTGTTTCCAGAATGATTATTGCTATATCCGCTTCGGAAAAACATTGGATAAGGAAGGTAAACCTGCACTCTCACTAGAAGCATACAGTCGTGGAAAACTCTGCAATCAAGCAAGCGTTCCCCTATCCGAAACCGACGGAAAACTCTATCTGAAAGTAGAAGGAAACGATGCTGTGAATTATACTTTTAGCTACGCCACCAGCCCCAAAGGCCAGTGGACACAAGTAGGCGAACCGGTTTCCGCCGACTTGATAAGCACACAGACCGCCGGTGGTTTCACCGGTACGATGGTGGGTATTTACGCAACAGGAAACTATCATAACTAACAAACAAGAATAACCCTTTAAATTATATAGTCATGAAAAAAGAGAAAAGATACTTAGTACCCGGAGATTATATGGCAGACCCTGCCGTTCACGTATTCAACGACCGCCTTTACATCTACCCGTCGCATGACTGGGAAAGCGGCATACCCGAAAATGACAACGGTGACCACTTCAACATGAAAGACTACCACATCTTCTCCACTGACGACCCTATGCACGGAGAAATCACCGACCATGGCCTTGTGCTCACTACTGAAGACATCCCCTGGGCGGGACGCCAACTCTGGGACTGTGACGTAGCAGAGAAAGATGGTAAATATTATATGTACTTCCCGTTGAAAGACCAAAACGACATCTTCCGTATCGGAGTTGCCATCGGAGACCGCCCCGAAGGACCGTTCACACCCCAGCCCGACCCTATGCGCGGAAGCTACAGCATAGACCCTGCCGTGCTGAATGACGGTGATGGTAATTATTATATGTACTTTGGCGGCCTCTGGGGTGGACAATTGCAACGTTACCGCGACAACAAGGCACTGGAAAGCGGTGCTACTTTCCCTGCAGACAATGAGCCGTCCATTCCCGCACGTGTTGCCAGACTCAGTGCAGACATGCTGCAATTCGCCGAAGAACCTAAAGCTGTAGTCATTTTGGACGAGAACGGTCAGCCACTGACTGCCGGAGATAACGACCGCCGTTTCTTCGAAGCCTCCTGGATGCACAAGTACAATGGAAAATATTACTTCTCCTACTCCACCGGAGATACCCATCGCCTGTGTTATGCCATCGGTGACAACCCATACGGTCCGTTCACTTATCAAGGTGTTATCCTTACCCCGGTAGTGGGCTGGACCACCCATCATGCCATTGTAGAATACAAAGGCAAATGGTATCTGTTCCATCATGACAGTGTGCCTTCCGGCGGACGCACCTGGTTGCGCAGTCTGAAAGTATGCGAACTGGAATACGATGCCGACGGACATATCATCACCATCGAAGGGCTGGATTAACCGATAATCAACCATATGGATGCAATGAAAATAGGAATCATAGGTACCGGATGGATTGCCGAGAGGATGGCAATCACCCTCATGGGAATGAAAGGTGTGGAAGCTTACGCAGTTGCTTCCCGCCAATTGCAAACCGCACGCGACTTTGCCGAAAAGTGGGGGTTCACCCGCGCCTACGGTTCCTATGAAGAGATGCTTACTGATGAACAGGTGGAGTTGGTATACATTGCCACTCCCCACTCACACCACTACAAACATGCACGCATGAGTTTGCTACATGGTAAAGCGGTATTGTGCGAAAAAGCATTCACCTCCAATGCCCGCGAGGCAGAAGAGTTGCTAAAACTTGCCAAAGAAAAGAGCCTCTTCATCACCGAGGCCATCTGGACGCGCTACATGCCTTTGTCGCAAACCATCAACGAAATCATAGCAAGTGACATCATCGGACGTCCCATGACATTGTCTGCCAACCTGGGTTATCCCATCGGCAACCGCGAGCGGCTCCGGCAACCCGCACTTGCAGGTGGAGCATTGCTCGACCTGGGAGTATATACACTGAACTTCGCCTCCATGGTATTCGGCACCAGGATTGAGAATATCACTTCAACCTGCATCAAAACCGATACAGGAGTGGATGCCCAAAACAGCATAACCCTCACCTTCAAAGATGGAAAAATCGCCGTACTACACAGCACCATGCTGAGCATGACCGACCGTCAAGGCATTATCTCCGGTGAAAAAGGACACATAATTGTAGAGAATATCAATAACCCGCAACGAATCACGGTAGTGACGGAGGACTATCAAACCGTAGCCGTCTACAATTGCCCGCCACAAATCACCGGATATGAGTATCAGGTATACGCCTCCATGGAAGCCCTGAAGAACGGATGGCTCGAATCTCCCTTCATGCCCCATGCCGAAACTCTACGCATCATACGCCTGATGGACAGTCTGCGTAAAGAATGGGGGGTGCGCTACCCCTCCGACGAACAATAAATAAATCAATAATTCCTATTTATGAAGAAACTACTTTCCCTATTCTTTATTATATGCTTTCTAATGCCCGTTTCAGCCGAAGACGGCAGTCGCCTATGGCTCCGGTACTCCACAGACGGGAACGCAACCATATCCTGTAATAAGCAATCAGCCATGCTGGACATCGCCACCACCGAGTTGCGTAAAGGCTGGAAAGGTGTGCCCGTCACATTAAGCCTCCAGCGAAACAAAGAAACACGTGCTATAGGTGAAGAAGGATATTGCCTCCTCACTTCAGATGATGGGCGAAAGATAACCATCACCTCCGCCGGAGAACGCGGACTGCTTTACGGAGCCTTCCACCTGCTGAGGCTGCAAGACACCGGTAGTGCGGACTTATCTAAACTCGATATCAAAGAAAGTCCCGCTTACGACCTGCGCATCCTCAATCACTGGGATAATCTGGACCGCAGCATTGAACGGGGTTACGCCGGACGCTCTTTATGGGATTGGGAAGCCTTGCCTTCCACCCTCTCCGGTCGCTATGCAGACTATGCCCGCGCCAATGCTTCCATCGGCATCAACGGCACAGTCATCAACAATGTAAATGCCTCCTCACAAATCCTTTCCACCGAATATCTGGAGAAAGTAAAAGCACTGGCAAATGTATTCCGCCCGTACGGCATCCGTGTGTATCTCTCCATAAACTTCGCTTCTCCCATGCAATTAGGCGGCCTTTCTACCGCCGACCCGTTGGACAAAGAAGTCATCGCCTGGTGGAAGAACAAGACAAAAGAAATCTACCGCCTCATCCCAGACTTCGGCGGCTTCCTCGTGAAAGCCAATTCCGAAGGGCAGCCCGGTCCGTGCGACTTCAACCGCACCCATGCCGAAGGTGCCAACATGCTGGCGGATGCAGTGAAACCTTACAAAGGCATTATCATGTGGCGTGCCTTCGTTTACAGCCCCAGCGACGCCGACCGTGCCAAACAGGCTTATCTGGAGTTCCAGCCGCTGGACGGACAATTCCGTGACAATGTCATCGTACAAATAAAAAACGGTCCGGTAGATTTCCAACCGCGCGAACCATATAGTCCTTTATTCGGCGCTATGCCCAAGACCGCACAGATGGTTGAGTTCCAGATTACACAAGAATACTTGGGCTTCTCCAACCACCTTGCCTATCTTGCCCCCATGTGGAAAGAATTTTTCGATTTCGTACAGCCTTCTTCACTGAAAGCAATGGCAGGTGTTGCCAATATCGGCACAGATGCCAACTGGTGCGGCCACCCCTTTGCACAGTCCAACTGGTATGCTTTCGGTCGCCTCGCCTGGAATCCTGAGTTATCTTCCGAAGCGATAGCGGAAGAGTGGTTGAAACAGACGTTCTTTAATGAAGAATTAAGAATGAAAAATGAAGAGCGTTTGCAGTCCGATAACCCGGCTGATTCTTCATTCTTAATTCTTAATTCTTCATTAAAACAAATGATGATGGAAAGCCGTGAAGCCGTAGTAGACTACATGATGCCCCTCGGTCTCCACCACCTCTTTGCCTGGGGACACCATTATGGTCCCGAACCCTGGTGTGATATCCCCGGCGCACGTCCCGACTGGATGCCCTCTTATTATCACAAGGCTGATAAAGCGGGAATCGGCTTCGACCGCAGCCATACCGGGAGCAATGCCACCGCACAGTATCCCGACTCGCTTTGCCATCTCTACAATGACATCAACACTTGTCCGGATGAATACCTGCTTTGGTTCCATCACGCCCCATGGACTCACACTATGCAAAGCGGGCGTACACTATGGGACGAACTCTGCTACCGTTATGACAGGGGTGTGCAGCAAGTCAGGAATTTCCAGGAAAAATGGGATTTAGCAGAAAATTATATTGATACGGAACGTTTCAAAGACGTGCAATCACGCCTGAAAATACAAACGCGCGATGCCGTCTGGTGGAAAGATGCCTGTCTGCTCTACTTCATGGAATACTCAGGCATGCGAATTCCTTATGACATCGAACGCCCGATACATGAACTGGACGACTTGAAACAGGTGAAACTTCCGATTGACAACCATGAATGTCCTACAAGGAAGATGCTGAATGAAAGGAGGTAATGAAACGGCAGAAAGTATCATGAAGTTTTTTCAAATCTTCCTGCCCGTAAACAAAATGGGTTGAATTTGAGAGATGAACGATTCGCAGGTATTCCGCCGGAATCGTTCTCTCAAAGCCCCCTACACTCAATGCACTCACCAATTCTTTTTACAAATAACATCTACTCAAAAAATAACCGTATACTGAACCTAATTCAATCGTATAGTGAATGCCATTCAGTCGTATAGTGAATAGGGTTCAGTATACGGCTGAATACAGCACGACAAAACCATACTTATAATCAAGCAGTTGCAAAGTTTCACATAGCTATTGATAAATTCCTACAAATCATTTAAATAACATTGCGCTCATTACGGAGCGGATGGAATTAAACAGATTGTCACACTATTCTTTGATAGCAATTACATCTTTTCGTATTCGCTCAACAGAAAAATTCCAGAATAAGTATACTAAAAAAATATTAGTTTTCTTTTTAAAAGAAAGTATAGATGATATTAACTATATTTGTAGGCAGAAAATTAATAAGATATGAGGAATACATTATTATATCTAATCTGTTTATTCTTATTCAGCAATTTGTGTTATGCTCAGGAAGGTAAAATGTTTACTGTTGACAAAGAGTTGTCAAGCAGTATGATAAATAAAGTCTATCAAGATTATGATGGAATTATCTGGATTGCAACGGAAGATGGCTTAAACCGATATGACGGAGCTAAATTTACCGTATATAAACACGATAAAGGGAACCCTAATTCTTTATTGAACAATTATGTTCGCGTGCTTTATGAAGATAGCCGGAAACGTCTTTTCGTCGGTAGCCTGAAAGGACTGCAGATCTATGATCGGGAAACCGATTTATTCACTACTATTCCTATGAAGTTTATCAATGGAAACAAAGCAGAGGCTAATATATCTTCCATAATCGAACGTAAAAATGGAGAAATACTCATCGGTACATCAGGGCACAACCTATTTTCATTAGAGACACAAGGTGACAGCATGGTAGTGCAACAAATAGATAAAAACATCCCAAGTAGACTGATAACTTGTTTATATGAAGACAAGCAGGGATTCTTATGGGTAACAACAGGAGACAATGGCATATTCCGAATAGACAATAACAAGCAGCAGAAACAATATTTAAGCGAAAAAGGAATCGCATGGAATACAATCTCCAGTATTTGCGAAGATAGATATGGAAATCTATATATGGGAAGTCTGCAAAAGGGATTATTTCAATATAACTACCAGACAGAAACATTTACTCCTATTGTATATAGTCCCGATTCCAACCTTCCTATCAAAATCTTATATCCAACCGATCAGGATGAGATCTATATTGGAACAGACGGAAATGGTATCAAAATTTACGATATTCAGAAGAAAAAAATGCAGGATAGTAACCTCAATGTCACTACCTTTAACCTGAATAAGGCTAAAGTTCACTCTATCCTGAAAGACAGATTAGGAAACCTATGGCTGGGATTCTTCCAAAAAGGGGTGATGATTATTCCTGCAACAACCTATGAATTCAGATATATTGGTTTCAAATCAGCCATCAACAATACAATCGGTTCAAGTTGTGTTATGTCTGTTTTCAAAGATCACATCGGCACTTTATGGGTAGGTACAGATAACGATGGAATCTATGGCATTTCTCCCGATGGCACACAGAATGTACATTTCACTACTTCAGAAACTCCCCACTCTGTTCCTTCTACCATAATGAGTATCTATGAAGATTCCAATCATAATCTATGGATAGGCTCCTACTTGAATGGTATGGCGAAGATGGATACCCAAACAGGGAAATGTAGCTATTTGAATCTTGTAGACGATCGATCAAACCTGGTACAAAGTGTTTATTGCTTTGCCGAGGATAACAACAAGAACCTATGGATAGGAACCATGGGATCCGGCATTTTTTATATGGACATAAATACAGGTAAAATTAACCGATGCCGCACGTATGAAACCATAGCAGAATGGGGAAAGCCGGAAATGCTACATAATTCGTGGATCAATTGCCTGCTACACACCGCCGATGACAAATTATACATAGGCACTTATGATGGCCTGGCTTGTCTGGATATAAAAACAATGAATTTCAATAGCCCTCTTAAAACCAAAAGGATATTACCCGGTGATGTTGTTTATGCCCTATACGAAGATCAGAACGGCGGCATTTGGATCGGTACGTCCAGAGGGTTAAATTATTTGGACCCTAAAACAATGTCTATTCACGAATACACCATGGAAGATGGCTTACCCAGCAACCTTATCTGCTCCATCCAAGGTGATAATAATGGATATCTCTGGATTAGTACAGGTTACGGAATCAGCCGTTATAACACCAGGAATCCAAGCTTCATAAACTTTTATGCCAATGACGGATTGCAAGGCAATGAGTTCAGCAAAGGAGTAGGCTTTACCGGTCCGGCAGGAGAAATCATATTCGGAGGAACTGGCGGTATCAGCTATTTTAATCCGCTGGAAATAACCAACCCCAATAAGAAACCTGAAATCCGGATTACAGATTTTAATATTCATGAAAAGACCATCAAAAAGGGAATGAAATCCGGAATTTATGAGATTGTCAATACAGCAATTATGGATGCAGAGTTCTTTCAATTATCTCACAAAGATAATTCTTTCAGTATTGAGTTTTCTGCGATGGAATTCTATAGTCCGGAACGGATTACTTACATGTATTCCCTTAACAATTCAAATTGGGTCAGCCTGCAACAAGGCATAAACCGGGTTTCATTCAGTAATCTGGCCCCAGGTCACTATACGTTCCAGATAAAAGCCAAAGATTATAATTACTACTCTGATATAAAAGAAATAACGATTACTATTTTCCCTGCCTGGTATGCATCTGGTTGGGCCAAACTAATATATATAATCTTAGCACTGGGCATCATTTATATTATCATCATGCAAGTGCGCCACCGCTATCGTGCCCGCCAGGAAATAATGGAGCATATACATGCAGAGCAGATTAATGAAGCAAAGCTACAATTCTTTATCAACATTTCTCATGAAATCCGTACTCCGATGTCCCTCATCATTAGTCCGCTACAGAAACTGATGGCTATAGATAAGGATGGAGAACGGCAGAAGAACTATTATACCATCTACCGGAATGCCGAACGCATACTCCGGTTGGTAAACCAGTTGATGGACATCCGCAAAATCGACAAAGGACAGATGTCCTTGAAATTTCAAGAGATGGATATCGTAGGGTTTCTCCATGACTTGTATAACACATTTGAATATCAGGCAAAGACTAAACATATCACCCTGAATTTCCTCCCGGAAGTAGAAAGACTACAAGTTTGGATAGATCCGAAGAATTTCGATAAAGTAATTCTGAACATACTTTCCAATGCCTTTAAATTTACACCGGAGAATGGTGAAATTAATATTTATCTGCGTGTAGGTAAACACTATTTTGAGATTGTAGTAGAAGATAGCGGCATTGGCATCGATCCAGCAGAGATGGGACGAATTTTTGAACGCTTTTATCAGATTCGTAACAGCCACAACAATTCTAATATAGGTACCGGCATTGGCTTGCACCTAAGCCGTTCGTTAATAGAATTGCATCATGGCACAATACTGGTCGAAAGCAACGAGGGGAAACCAGGCTCCCGCTTCATTATCCGCCTCCCGTTAGGCAAAGACCACTTAACGGCAGAAGAGATTGATGAGTTTTCTTCCAATAACTATGCTCCTGCACACACCGCTACAGCATTGCCTATACCTTCACCCACGGATGAAGAAGACGTAAAGGTGCGTTCCAAGACGAAAAATCACGTATTAGTTGTAGAGGATGATGAAGAAATACGCAAATATATATATCAGGAACTGGCAAGCGATTTTCATATGCACGAATGTACCAACGGTAAAGAAGCGCTGGCTATGATTCTGAAGAAAGCGCCGGACCTCATTATCAGTGACATCATGATGTCTGAAATGGACGGATTGACCCTTTGCCGGAAGATTAAACAAAATGTGACAGTGAACCATATACCTGTTATCCTGTTGACAGCCAAGTCAAGAGAAGAAGACAAATTGGAAGGTTTGGAGACCGGTGCAGATGCATACCTCGTCAAGCCATTCAATATTGAAATATTGAGAAAGACCGTGCTGAACCTTATCAAAAGCCGGGAAGTGCTGCGTAACAGTTTCAGCGGTAATCAGATACGGGAAGACAAATTGCATAAGTTAAATGTACAGTCGCCCGACGACAAATTATTGAGCAAAGTGATGAAAGTAATCAATGATAACCTCAGTAATCCGAACCTGAACGTTGAAATGATAGCCACTGTAGTAGGTATCAGCCGCGTACACCTCCACCGCAAGTTGAAGGAGCTAACCAATCAATCAACCCGCGATCTGATACGTAACGTACGATTAAAACAAGCAGCCTCATTATTGGCTGATAAGTACCACAGTATCACTGAGGTGGCAACGCTTACAGGTTTTACCAACATAGCTTATTTTTCCACAGCATTCAAAGAGTTGTACGGTGTATCTCCGACAAACTATATGGAAAAGCGCTCAGCTTCCACCGAGTCTGAAAAAGAACAAGAAGAACAACAACAATAAAAAAACCGCCGTCTATAAGTATCCCACGACAGTAATACTTTGCAGACGGCGGTAAACTAAAAAACTAACCTTTATTACATTGCACGTTCCAAATAATAATCTTCTCCCGGCTGAGTAACGATATCATATTCATAAGTACGATAGAGAATCGGAAATTGAGGATTTATCAGTTTTGAAACGATTGGCTCTTTTATAACTGCTGGTGCATAAAGAGGATTCGGACAAGCACCATCAGCCACTTGTACTCCTTTTCCTTTCAGAGGAACATAAGAACGAACGCGCAATACTCCGCCCAGACGAGAATGTATCTTCGCCTTATTCAGCTGAACGCCATCCCAATCCATATCCACCACAAAACCTCCACGGGCAACAAGGCCTTTCACACTTCCTTTTTTCCATGCTTCGGGCAATGCGGGCAACAATTGTACCGCCCCGTCATGGCTTTGCAACAACATCTCTGCCACTCCCGCTGTATAACCGAAGTTACCATCAATCTGGAAAGGCGGATGGGCATCAAATAAATTAGGATAAGTACGTCCCTCAGGGTATTCTTTCTGAACCTTATCATTAGGCAAAAGATGAAGCATATTCTGTATAATCTTATAAGCGTGATTGCCATCCAGCATACGTGCCCAGAAATTAATCTTCCACCCGATACTCCAACCGGTAGCCATGTCTCCGCGCTGTATCAAAGTATTGCGGGCAGCCTGGAACAACTCAGGATTTGTAGTCGGAGAAATCTGATTACTGGGATATAAACCATATAAGTGCGAAATATGCCGATGGTCATCCAACGGATTATCAGCATCAATCAGCCACTCTTGCAATTGATTATGTTTGCCAATCTGCATGGGTGGCAACTTGCCCAACATGGTCTGCAAAGAATCTTCATACTGTTTATCACCACCCAGAATACGGCTTGCCTGAAGTGTACTGTAAAGGGCATCAAAAGCAATCTGATTATCCATTGTACAACCTGCCGTGATCGTTGTTTGTGAACCCCGGTAACCATGTTCCGGAGACATGGAAGGTACCGTAACCATCCACTTATACTTCGGATGTTCCACCAAATGACTTAAATAAAAATCAGCAGTTCCTTTTAATATCGGATAATACTTCTTTAAAAACTCTTTATCACCGGTAAACAGATAGTGTTGCCACAGATGTTGTGCCACCCAGGCACCTCCATTAGGCCACATGCCGAAGCTTGCAGCATCCACCGGTCCGCAAGCACGCCATATATCTGTATTATGATGTGCCACCCAACCTTTGGCGTCATAAAGAACCTTAGCTGTCTCACTACCCGTAACAGCCAGGTCGGTCACCATGTCAAAGAAAGGTTCATGCGTTTCACTCAGATTGGTTACTTCAGCAGGCCAGTAATTCATCTCCGCATTGATATTAATCGTATATTTACTATCCCAGGGAGCATAGGGACTATGATTCCAGATACCCTGAAGATTGGCAGGCTGACCACCGGGTTGTGAAGAAGAAATCAACAAATAACGACCATATTGGAACATCAAAGCCGCCATCGCCATATCATTTCCTTCTATAAAACGTTGCACACGGACAGGTGTCTCCAAAGCAGAAATTTTAGTGCTTTCCAAAGTCAGAGCCACACGATCATATTGTTTACGGTAAGAGGCGATATGACTCTTCAAAGCCTGTTCATAAGGAACACGGGTGGCTTTCTGCAAATAAGTAGCTGCACGCTTTGATTCGTTTGCACTGACATCATGGTAATTCACAAAATTGGTAGCTGCTGAAATGTACAAAGTAGCCTCAGTAGCCCCATTCACGGCAAGTGCGCTTTCTTCCTTACTCACTTTACCATCTGTTTTCACCTGCACCTGGCATTCGGCACGCATAGCGGCAGGGATTCCTTCATGTTCAGCTCCCTGACAGGAGATAATCAGTTTGCCACCCTTTACTTGTACATTTGATTTCAGCGGACTGTTATATGATATGGCGAAATTCAAAGCCTTTGCCTTATCCGCCTGAATACGGACAATAATCACATCATCACTCAAAGAAGCAAACGCTGTACGGACAAACTTCACTCCGTCCACTTCATAACGGGTGGTAGCAGTAGCATTCTCCAGATTCAGGTCCCTGTAATATTCAGAAGGATTCTCATGCCCTGGGAAATTCAGGAAAAGACTCCCCATCGTCAAGTAGCGCATGCCATGCTGAGGCGTCATATAATTTTCATCAATGAGTTTCTGTGCATCCAGAGTTTTGCCTTCAAAAATAAGACGGCGTATTTCAGGTAACACCTGCAATCCTTTGGGATTATTATTATTGTAAGGTCCGCCGGCCCAGAAAGTCTCTTCATTGAGTTGCAGTTCTTCACGGGCAGTTCCGCCAAATACCATAGCGCCCAAACGGGAATTGCCCAGTGGCAGAGCTTCCAGCCAGTCTTGTGCCGGACGGGCATACCACAATTTCATATTCTGGGCAGATGTCCAATCTCCGTATCCCAAAATGGAAAGCATCTTAGCAGCATAGCGTGCTCCCAACATCCGGTATCCCTCGGCTGTAAAATGAAGATTATCGAATGCAGCCGGACAATCGGCAGAGGATATCACGTGTGCAGTAGGAATCACCTGTGGCAGACTGTCGATGATTGTATTCATGCTGGCACAGATTCCATTCTGATCTGCATGTACCACCTCACCCGCCAGCAAAGGCACATCAGCAGCAGATAATCCCAAATCTTTCAAAAGATTATCATACACTCCCTTTACTTTTGAAGGCCAATCTTTATCATTTGTATTCGACTCTCCCTGATGCAACAGAATACCCTTAATCACTCCATCCTTTTGAGCAATCTTTGCCATCTCAACCAAACGTGCATAAGGATTGCCCCCATATTCTTTTACCATATTCTTCAGCCAGTCCGGAGAAGTTTCTACGTACGACTGATAGTTATCCTTGTCAAACAGTTCTATTTTGCAACCACCTACGGCAACATTGATAATTCCTACCCGCACATTGGATGGCAGGTTAGCCACCATAGCCCGTCCAAAATAATCACCCGGAGTCAGGCCCGTATAGCAACGTGCCAAAGGAGGAACCGCCTTATACCAATTCCCTTTGGTCCTCCCCAAATTAGGACAATCGACAGCCGCTAATACCTGAAAACGGCTGTCAACTGCCACGGTGTCCTGTTCTTCTACCTTTGCATTTCCTTCCATGTTCGATTGTCCCAAACACAGATAGATATGAAAATTCGCATCTTGTGCAAATGTCGTCATGCCTAAAAGAAGCAGGCATGTAAATACAAATGTTCTCATAATCTGTCTATTATTTATTTTTCTATATACATATTCATTCTTTACCAAATATCCGGGTTACGAAAGGCAAACACTGATAAAGAGCCGAGTGCCAATATTCCCAGTCATGCCCTCCATCACGCACCCTGAACTGGCAGGGTATGCCAGTGTTACGCATAGCTTGATAGAACTCTATATTACGATCAAGCAGGAAATCATCATCTCCACAATCTACAAACCAAGCAACACTACGTAAATCAGCCTTACGGTTCTCGTCAGCCTCCGTCACATATTTCACACAACTATTTTCAATAACACTACGGGTAAGTATCGCTATTTTAGAATTCGGATCATCAGCAGACACTGCTCCCTGCTCTGGAATAGACATCAAGGCACTCATCGCATAGACCGCACAAAACATGTCACTATGGCGCTGACCATAATTAGTAGCTCCGCCACCTCCCATCGACAAACCGGCAATGGCACGATGCTGCTTATCACCTATCACCCGGTATTTCTTTTCTATATAGGGCAAGAATTCCGTATAAAAGAAAGTCTCATATTTCCAACCCGGCATATCGAAATATCCGTTCCATTCCATATGTATATTACCACCGGCATTCGGAGTAACAATAATCATCTCACACGCCTCTCCACTGGCCACAAGCCTATCCATAACATCTTTTACATGACCACGTTCGGTCCAGACAGGATTTGTCTCCCACATTCCATGCAAAAGATAGAGAACAGGATATTTTTTCTCTTTATTCTGTTCAAAGCTTTTGGGCAGAAAAACAGTATAGGCACGTTTGGCATTCAGCACTTCACTAAAAAGAGTGTCTGTAACTACTTTACTCTGAAAGTTCCAAGAGGCATTTTGTGAATAGCCAGCGAATGCACACATTACTACAACCAACCATACAATTATCTTCTTCATCATATTTTTATTTAAAGTTTATCAGACCATTCATATATATTTGCAAAAATAAGGCATGAATCCGATCACTGATTTGCAATTTTAGACATTTGAATATCAATATTAGATAAATATAACAGATTTGTATTCCTGCACATTCTTCACAGAGGATGCAGGAAAGATATTATAAAATGCACAAATTATACCGAACTCTCGGAAAAATGAGAGTTTGATATCTCTTTTTTATTTGCTAAGGGAGACATCAGCTATCACAATAGGTTTTCCACCTGTTGACCAAAAACCTGCAATATAAAGATGCGAAGGTTCAATCTTTCCTCCGTTCTTATCTTTCATATTGTTCAACTCCACTACAATCTTACGCGAAGATCCGAAATCATACGCAGCAGGCTCACTCCAATAATTGTTTTTATCAAACAGACGGAACGAAACACCACTCTCATTATCGTTACCCAGCTCTACGGTCACAGTCTTATATCCCGACAAATCAAGTCCATTGTCATATTGCCACCCTCCGAAACCATACTGCCCCGTCACCAGTGTGCGGGCATTCTCGTCGAACGTGCCTTTCTCCCATATAGAAGGATTGAAGACATCTGCCGTCAGTGAGAAAGGAGAAATTACCGTAACCTGCAATGTCAGTTGCTTACTGACTCCGGCAGCCGATTGATATGTAACGGTTACCGTAGCTTCACCGGGTGCCACAGCTACTAATTTGGCTGTCTGTTCTACTTTCAGCACGTTTGTATCTGAGCTGTTGACAGTCGCCTCCGCAGTCACCATCCGTACCGTTCCATCAGAATAAACAGCTTTCACTTTGAGATAATTCGTACCACCCATTTGCAGACGAAGTTCTCCCTCTTGTCCCATCAACTCCAGTTTTTCCAGTTCCCCATTCACTACTATCCCTTCAGCATATTCCTTGAACCAATGGTACATCGCCCACGGACAGGCCTCGGGATCATTGAGGAAAGTGTAATTGCCCGGTTCACCCGGCACATCTTTAAACGCTGCCAGTTCATGTGACCTCGTTGTAAAGAACAACCAGGAAACATTACCTGAATTATCGGCTATATATTTGAAGTTAGCGCCAAAGCCTTCACCACCTGCCGTTCCTGTAATACTTTTACCCCAAGTGGCATCATATTTCTTCGGAGCCCAGTCTATTTCAGTCACCATGATAGGAGCGAAAGCCGCCACAGGGCCTACTTGCGCATCCCAACCACGCTGAAAAGCTTCATAACCTCCTCCTGTGGAAGAGCCGATACCTTCACCGCTGTCTTCCTCAGCATCGCTACCATACCAACCGGGATAACAGTGAACGGCAAAGCCTATATTCTCCCCTTCGATACGGTGAATGGCATATCCGGCGTAAGATGACTGATAAGACAATCCCGGCACCCAAACAATGTTGCGGCAGTTGGCACGTATTTTGTCTACTATAGCCTGAAAGTAGAGTTGGAGATTCTTGAAATGGCCGTCACCGCTACTGCCGTATGTTCCGTCAGTACCTTTTATCCTGACAGGTTCATTGGCAAGCTCGAACATAACATCCATATTATTTTTCAGCTTAGGATGTTTCGAAACAATATCCCACACTTTGAGCAAAAACTGCTGATATGTGTCTCCTATTTCTATACCTTGATAGGGAGCATCAGCCGGACATACTCCAGGCGGACGCATCACCACATACATTCCTTTGGAAATAAAGTATTCTGCCATCGGCACAAACAACTCTTCAAGATACTTCCGAAAACGGGTTTCGGAGAACCGTTCATGTCCTTCATATCTCACGGACTGCATGGAGGGGTCATCACTCCAATACGGGTCAAGGTGCATCCGCACGAAATTGAACTTCCATCCGGCAGCCACAATTCCATCTACCATACTCTTATTATACCTGAGGCATGCCTGCACGTCATAATTAGCCCAGGCATTGTTATTGAAGAAAGGGCTGTAAGTCTGGGTAAAACCATGCAAGTTTACAATCTCTCCTTTCGTATTCTTCAGATAACGCCCCACTACACTTAAAAGAGGTAATGTATTATTATTTCCCGGTTCAGGATCAGGCTCAACAGGTTGCGTTGGCTCTTCCGGCAGCACTACTTCTTGTACTGTATCATCGGAACAAGATGACAATAGTATGAAATTCAAGAAGAGAAATACTGTTATAATCCTTTTCATTTTAATTTTTTTAAGTAATTAATGGTAAAACCGTTTCTTTATTTGTGCTCCTGCACACTCTTCACAGAGGATGCAGGACAATTTTATAAAATGCACAAATTACATCAGATTCTCGGAAAGATGAGAACCGATATATTCTTTCAAAACTATTTCTTTTCGATTAGTTCCTTAACAAAAGGCTTCGGCTGGTAATTACGGTCAAAAAGCAGCGGATAATCCTTGCGCCCTCTTATCGGAAAACCATTTTTCCAAGAATCACCGTCGGTTACTCCCCAAGCCGTTACGCGGGTAATAATATCCGAGTGCTTCATGAACAGATTAAAAAAATCAGCCATTCTCGTATTCCATTTTTCAGAGACACTATCAGGCAAAGCTTCCGTATAGGGATTAAGCATTTTCCGGTAAGCAACAGTATCAGAGATATTTGCACTCCGTTTGGCAGTTGGCAACGCACTCATATCCCACTCGGTAATCATCACTTTGGCACCTGTCGAAGCAAAAGCGAGAATACTTTCCTCAAATTCCTTCATATCCGGATAATCCATTCCCATGTGTCCCTGCATACCGATGGCATCTACCCGCAGTCCTTTTTCCTTCATATCCTTCACCATCTTAACTACTGTATTGCGACGGCCCTCTACATTCATACCATAATCATTGTAATAGAGTTCAGCATCCGGGTCCGCTTCATGGGCATATTGAAAAGCCAGAGGGATAAATTCTTCACCTAAGATTTCATAAAATTTCGTCTTGCGATAAGAGCCGTCTTCTATAATAGCTTCATTCACAACATCCCATCCTTTCACACGTCCTTTATACCTACCAACAACCGTATAGATATGATCTTTCATGCGTTGTTTCAGCACTTCCGGCGTCACGTTTTTCCCTTCGGAATCTGTGCAGAACCATCGTGGCAACTGAGAATGCCACATCAGGCAGTGTCCAATAACAAACATGCCATTCTCCTCTCCAAACTTCACGAATTCGTCTGCCTGAGAGAAATTATAACGATTTTCCTCCGGATGAATAACCGCACTCTTCATGCAGTTTTCGGCTACAACAGAATTAAAATGTTTCTTTATCAGTTGCACAGCTGTAGTATCACGTCCTGATGACTGAGCCGTATTCATGGCGACGCCTATATGGAACTTATTACCTACCGCTTCTTTTAGGGAAGTTTCATCACCCGTTGCAGGATTGCTTCCACAGGAATTCAAAGCACATCCTATTAGTAATACATACAAAAGATTCTTGTTTTTCATATTATTTTTGATTTTATCTTTAATCATAATTTCAGGTATCTTTCCGGTTTCAAATGTAACAGATAGAAATGAAACGAACTGTATCTTCATGATACATAGTTGTTCGCTGATGTTACATCTTTAATGCCCATGTTACATTTTCTTTCAGAAACATTCCATCATAGTCCTATACTATTTATTAATCACGGGAAATATTACTGATTATCAACTCGATGCATTATCTCTGCAGAAGATGTGCGATACCTCAGCATAACTTTTTCATGAAAGTGCTGGGATATTATAAGCGTAGAGAAAACGCTTTATAACAGCGCTGTACGAAGAGGCATGGAAAAAGGTATAGAGAAAGAACGTTTATCCAATGCTCGCCGAATGAAAGGGAAAGGATTGGATCCTACCTTGATTGCAGACATTACCGGCCTGACTTGTGAAAAGATAGAGAAGCTATAACTGCTTACTGGATGTACAGCATCTATATATCCGTCCTACCAATCACGCAATGTAAAGAAACCGAAAATCCGCTATTCCTTCTTTTACAAGAAGTTAGGAGTTTGTCGACAGGAAGTTAACTTCTTGCCAACAAACTCTTAATTCCTTGTCGACAAGAAATTGACACTTTGTTACACATTGATAATCAACGCCCCCCTCTTATACAAAAAGAATATTCGTATACATATATTACTTGCTTTTCACATATCTCTTACATATTCCATTTGCAACATCACTTGCCTAAAATTAGATTGCTTGTTTTCAAGGTATTTCAATACATCAATATTCTTTTTCTTTTTACAATCTTTCAGTTTTCTTCCAAACTCCTTGTTCATCGGCAATCGGCATTCCGGCGGAAATATACCTGAAACAACTATAAGCTTGGAAGATACTTCATTTAATTCATTAGCCTGTAGCTCGTAACTGATTCATATCCATCTGTTAATGTTTTATTGGATCCCGGCTGTTTCAACACGATTTTTCCACTTCTCAGAAAAGAAGTATTGTCTTGGACTATTACCGACAGAACGTATATATCATAAAGTCCTCCACTATGTCCAAATCTAAAGAACCCCAATAATATATACTATCCGAACTTGTAGTTCTTGTAGCGGCCATATCTTCCGTCTTATTAGTATCAAAAGGAATTTCACTACTACAACCACACCAAATGACCAAACTCAAAATAAGTAATATGTTTTTCATTGTTATTCGGTTTTTATTAAAACAAAAAGGCAGCGGTTTCACACTATGCCCCGCTGCCTTTTCTTATAAAACTCTATTATTTTCCAGCCAATCCATCAGCAAAACCTGCATAGGTATGTTTACGACTGAAGTTGGAATCCCAAAGACCTACGGGTTCACCACCGCGCCAGCCAGAATCGTTGGGAGCATCGGTAGCACACCACTGGGTAATACCATACTGCTGGGCAGCAGGAATAATTTCGAAGTACTTCTTCACGATGAACTTATAGTATTCTGCCATCGCTTTATGCTGAGCTTCGGTCATATTCTCTGTCTTCACACTGGTACCGTTCTCATCTACATAGCCCATATCAAGTTCGGAAATCTTCACGAGTTTACCACTTGCAGCTAAAATTTCGAACATCTGCACCACATGCTCTTCCTTACTCTTCTGAGTAACAGCATTGGCATAGCAAGATACATGCATCTGTGTGCCGATACCGTCAATCTTCGTCTTATCATCAGCCTCCCACTTCTCAATCCAATGCACCAAGCTCTTAGCCTTCTTGTTGTCATCCCAATCAGATTCCAGATTGTAGTCATTGACAAAGAGCTTCAAAGGAGCAGTACCACCATTTTCTGCATAATACTTGCGGGCGGCAGCTACAACAATGCGTACGTAATCCACATTACCCAAATAGTCTTGCCAATAGAAATTGTTCTTGGCATCTTCGGGAGAAACGTTGCTGGCTGATTGTAAGGTATAGAAACCTTCATCGTTACCACCACCGGAAATAGCTTCGTTCACTACATCCCATGCAGTTACATAACCATCGGTAGCTTTCATCATACCTTCTACCCAGTTGTTCATAGCCCAAGTAAGGGTGTCTTTCTTTTCTTCGGGAGTTAGCTCAATACTTGTCTGATTAGAAGAATACCCCTCACCTTCAGCAGACAATCCCTGATAGCCACTCCAACTGGTCCACCCCTCAATCGACTGGTTTTCAAAGCTGGAAGTATAAATATCCGACGTCCCATCTGAGAACACAACATCATCTACATAAATGGTTCCTACAAAATCACCAAAATTAAAGGTAAACTTATCCACTTGTCCATGCCCTGGTGTAAATGTCAAACTGACATCTGCCCATTCGGCACCAATATTTAAGCCACCAGGATATCCTTGAGCACCACCACTGGAAGACTGCGTAAATATAGTACAATTATATGTATCAGTTGCCTTGACCTTGGCTCTAAAAGTGTACGCTTTTCCTTCGGTCAACGGTGAAGCAAATTGATACCACACTTGTGAATCCCAATTATTGTTTTTCTTTTCCGTATTAGTCATTGTCAAGCAAAAACCAGCATTATCATTGCCTTCCTTGCCTATTTCATAGGAATATGAAGTCATCCAGCCCGGTCTTGTCCAACGGGATAAATCTTCAGTATCAAACGTACCGCCTTCAATAAGATTTTCATCATCAGCAGAAGACAATGTCACATCATCAAAACAAAGTTCTCCTTGAAACGTACCGAAACAGAAACGCAAACGATTGATAGGAATATTCGCTGTAAACGTTATGGAAGTTTCCTCCCATTTATTATCAGCTGAAAAAGAAGGCAAATATTGCGTATCACCATCAATAACACCAGGCCAGAAATTATAGGATACCGCTGAAGTAGCCTTAGCCCTCATCGAAATCACATATTCCTTACCTACTACAAGTGGTTCAGCAAGATCATAATAAATTTCACGATCCCAAGGATTAGTCCCTGCTTCCGGTACTGTAATATGCAAAAACTTGTTGGATGCATTAGGATCAACAGGCAGAGGTATCGGAGCAATCAATCCGTTTAGATACTTGTTGTTCTGTTGTGCATGCCAAGCCAAGGTATGTCCATAGATGGTAAGACCATCGGCTTTAGCCGCAGATACAAAATTTTGCACTGCATCAAAATTCATCGTTCCATCATTACCCACACATGATGCATATTTCATGGCATTGCCTGCCGTCATTTCATGGAAATTGGTATTGGCAAGACGTGTCACAATTCCTGATTTCAAATAGTCGTTTACAGCCAATGCAATTCCCAACTTAAAGTCAGGATTGGCACTGTTGCTCACATAACTTTTCAAGACATCATAGTCATTGAGGTACTCCATGCCTGCAATGGAAGCTGGTTTCTCTACCGAGAAAGCCAACAACTTATCGTCCACACAAGAAGAGACACCAATAGCCGCAGCCATTAAAAGCATTGTACCTATTATATTTTTTATATGTTTCATATAAATACTTTTTTTAATAAGAAACCCTATCATTATTTCTTCACGGGAGTGAACCATTCAGCCTTTACGCCACGGTAGTGAGCCACCAAAGTGTCTTTCGTTGCACAATGGATGCCATCGTAGTCCATGGTGTAGTCCAGATAGATCACATCACGATCTGTGTTGCCCCAGCTATTCTTGTCACCTTTAACCACAAATTTACCCGTACCGGTAGCTGCCACGCCTTCGGTGTTTGAAGTAATGGTGCAATTCCCGCTTTCGTCGAAGCTAAGCAACAAATTGCTTTCAATATTCTCTCCGGCAGCATTTTTAGTGGGACGTGCCCACTGCACTGTGTTCAGACCTACAGTGCTGAATCCGTTAATGGTTTCATCCTTCTCTACATAAGCAGCATGACGAATCTCCGTTCCGGTTTTGTTGCCACTATAAGTATCAACACCCCGACGCAGATAATGCGAATCGTACTTACTGATGTACTTCACAGCATAGAGAACATAGTCTTTGGATTGCACTTCCCAATCGTCCTTATTTAAGCGATGCGGAGTAGCAACCGAAGGCTTTCCCTCCAAGATGGTATCGGCATTCTGCACACCGGTCATCACTACCGGAATAACATAGTTCAACTTCGTTGACTTAGGGTCGTTGAAGAAGGCATCGGTCAAATTCACAGTGACACCACCCAGCACTTTACCCTTCTGGATAACGATCTTGTCATCGCTCAGCGTATAGTGCGTAGAAGGCAGAGGCTCCAAATCACTTTTAGTGCTTTCGAAAACAAAACCATCGCACAACGAGTTGTCTACCCGGATGCCGATTTCCACATTCTTCTTGTTCTCGTATATACCGCCTATGGTGGCCATAATCTGGCATTTATGTTCATTGTCCATTGAGTTATCCACCGTTTCATCTTCACCTAGGGTGATGGTACGGTTGGGGCTTTGATAAGCAAAGTAAACCGCAGAATATTTGTAGTCGGGAAAGTCCCAGTCACCGTTTTCGCATGCTGTGAATAAGACACCCGCCATAGCGGCTATTATAAGGAATGATTTTTTCATTACACTTTTCATTTATTCAGTTTATATAAATTCGTTACATACAGTCTGTTATTTACCATCCTTTGTTCTGGATGAGAGCATCAAACTTCAACACTTCGCTATAAGGCACAGGACCGTAGTACATGTAATCCTTGTAGTCGCGTCTTTCCACATCTACCACCTCATAGTTGGTTCCCGTAATCTTCATGCCCTTTACGGTTTCGTTCAGCTTGCTGAGGTCTACCTTCCAGCGGCGCAAATCCCAAAAGCGGAAACCTTCGAAGCAAAGCTCCAGACGACGCTCGTTGCGGATGAGTTCACGCATTTTGTCCTGGTCTCCTTTTATCGACTCCAGATAGGGGTCTGCACCATCTACACCAACACCGGCACGCTTGCGGATAGCCTTAACCACGTCGTAGGCCGAGTAGCTGTGTGTGCCCTTGCCTTGCGGTCCCCAAGCCTCGTTGGCTGCTTCGGCATAACCCAGGAAGATTTCGGTGTAGCGAATCCAAGGTTTGACATGATAGCCATTGGTGGTGTTGCTGGGATTAGCATTCACGTTCATATCCAGAAACTTGCGCAAGTAATATCCAGTACGCGTAGAAGCACCGTCAAACTTGTTCATGGCATCATTGTTGGTACCGTCTACAGCAGTAGTGATGACACTACTTGCATTACCGGCTTTGCTACCATTATAGATGATGTACATAGTTAGGCGAGGGTCGCGATTGGCATACGGTTTTTTATCATCGTATTCGCTCAGCGGGTCGTTGATGGGATAACCGTTCGCAGCAGGGAATGCATCTACCAGATTTTGTGAAGGATTTACACGTCCCTTACCGAAGAGAGAAGGAGGATACTGATCCTTTTCAAGATCGGCGCTCTCGTTCTTGTTACTTCGCCACAAGAATTCGGGACGGTTGTAGCCTGCCTTCATTTCTTTGATAGCGTTGGCTTCTTCGTACCACTTGTTACCCGTGGGGTCGATATTAGCAATAGGGTCACTGCCAAGATTGGCCAGCACTTCGGCCATACTGTTGGCAGCCTGCTCCCAAGTTACCCCAGATCCTGCACTATAGGCAGGACTGGCAGCAAGCAGAGCAGCCTGGGCACGAACGGCACGAGCCACACGGGCGCTCATACGATTCTTGGCATGGTCACCAAACACACGGTTGTACTGGGCAAGGTCGGCGCCCATCTGAGCATATTTTGCGGGGGGCACACTACCTTCCGCCAAATCACCATACTCATCGGGGAGCATTTCGATGGCTTTCTCCACGTCTCTGTTCAGTTGCTCAATACACTCACTGAAGGTGTTGCGCGGCTTGTTAAAGTCCGAAGTAGTGGTTTCCGACTCCAGCAGGATGGGTATGCCCAACAACTGTCCGTCTTCACCATATCCGCCACAGCTCAGCAACAAATGATACATATAAAGTGCACGCATACCGTATGCATCACCTTGGAAACGCACTTTGAAAAGGTCGGAAGCCACTTTGTCTTTGGCCCACTCCACATTCTCGGATATTTCCAGAAATTGGTTGAGGTATTGCCATGAGGCACGCAGGTATTGCCAATTATCCACAGGATTGTTGTCCGAACGCCAGGAACCGGTAGCCATCTTCAGATAATTATTTCCGATGTCATTGGACACAGCGTCATCAGTAGCTACATCAGTAAACTTCCAGGAATTAGCGTTTTCACCCAGCGGATTACTGATATAAGCATGGCCCAACAGACCAACAGCCCACGAAGGCATATTCTCCAAATCGGACGTCTGTTTGTGGTTCTCTATCGCCGGCTCAAACAAGTCGTCGCAAGCAGAGAATGCCATCAATAATGCCGCTGATAAGATTATATTTTTCAGTTTCATAACTTCTTATTTTTTTAAAGTATTCAATTAATCTTTTCCTTAGAACGTGCCCTTGAAACCAAGTTGGTAGAAACGTGTCTGAGGCGCACCGCCTACGTTCAGTTCCAGCGCTTTGCGTTCTTTCGCAATGGTGAGCAGGTTGTTTGCATTGGCAAAGAAGCTCAAACCTTTGATGAAAGTACCTCTTAATACTTTTTGAGGCATCTTGTAAGTCAGCTGAACTTGAGTAAGGTTAAAGCGGTCGTTCTTGTACATCCAGAAGTCCGAAGTGCGGTAATTGTTGGCACCGTCGGTGGTTGTCAGTCTCGGATAGGTAGCCGTAGCTGCCGTCTCGGGAGTCCAGCGGTTGCGCACCTCTTCAGAGTACTTACCATCACCTTTTACCCAATAGTATGAATTGTCTTTCATGCCATAACCGCCTATATAGAGGTTACCCATGGCATAGAGGGTAAAGTCTTTCCACGCTACAGTGAGGTTGATACCACTCATGAAAGGAGAATCCCAGCGACCCAGCATTACGCGGTCGTTATTATCAATCTTACCATCATTATTCTGGTCTTTGTAACGGATATCGCCCGGCTTCACGTCACCAAATGTCTGCGTAGGAGCACTTTCAATTTCGGCTTGGCTTTGGAAGAAACCTTCACTCTGCAAGCCCCAGTGTCCGTTCAAAGGACGATCTATAGCCGACAGATAGTCGAACTCTATGTTTTCATCGCGCTTTTTGGCAATGCTCTTATAGTACATACCGCTTACACCGAGGGTAAGGTTCACTTCACCCACTTTTTTATTGGCATACACACTGAAATCAAAACCTGTACGCTTATCTTCATTGTAGTTTATGAAAGGAATGATAGAAGATGTGGGATAGCCAGTCTGGGTGAAATAGTTGGGATACAACGAACTGGTACGGGCCAATCCGCCATCCATCTTACTGCTGAAGAAGTTGAAGTCGAAATTTAACAGCCTGTTCAACAAAGAACCGCGCAAACCTACAGTAAACTCTTTACGCTTCACATAGGTCATGTCAAGGTTATCGCCCCGTTGGAACTCAGTGGCAGCCAAACCGCCATTGTCACCCCAACTGTACCATCCACCCGACTGAATCACTGCCTTATAAAGGAAGTAACCGTCTACATTCTCAGAAGAAGTGATATCGAGATCTTGATTGATAATACCTGCCGAAGCAGTAAGCATCAAGTCATCGAAGATAGAGTTTTCCATAAACGATTCTTTAGCCAGGTTCCAGCCCAAAGTCAGTGTGGGAGAGAAAGCAAAGCGATTGCCTTCGGGCAACTTGGTAGAATAAGGCATTGCGGCACTGAAGTCAGCATAATATTTGTGCTGATAGTTATACGATGCCTGAAAACCTAAGTTGGCATTGGTAGTGCGGTGATAACGTCCACTCTGTTGTGTCTGCCAGGCATTGGCCAAAACCATACCGAAGATATTATGGTCGGCATTGATAGTGCGTTGGTAGTCGAACTGGCCCGACACATTGTAGGTGTATCGATAAGCCGAATTATCGATGTTTTCGCTGCCGCTCTTCTCGTCCTTGCCATACTGCGTGATGCTCGTGATGACATCCTTTCCGTTATAGTTGCTCCATACCGGTGCAAACGTGGCATAACTGCTTTTATATCCCTGATTATAGGTAGAAGCATAGTCAATACCATATTTAGCACGGAAATAAAGCCCTTTGAGCAATGGAGAAAGATTGATGTCAAAGCGCGTATTGAATTGGAACTGACGGCTCACAAACTTGCTGTCACCGGCTGCGTATGCATCTGCCACCGGATTGGTGGGATTTTGCTGCGTACCACCGAAGAAGAATTTGCCATCTTGAATGTAGCTACTGTTGAGCACCGTGTTCAATGAGTTCTTATCATTCGCTTCGATATAGCTCAGAGGGATGAACGGAGTCACCAGGTGCGGACGCAACGTGGCGGCTTGTCCCCACCAATCTACACTGGCAGCATACGAATCATAGAAAGTAACATTGGCATCGGCCTGTGCTTTGATAAGTTTGTGCAACTCCATATCCACATTACCGCGAACGAAGAAACGGCTAATGTAATTATCTTCCGTTTTTCCCACCTTCAAGAGCGATGACTCGCGATAATAACCTGTAGTAGTGTAATACCTCACCTTCCCACTACCGCCAGAGATTTCGGCTATCGCTTCAGAACGGTTGTATGCTTTCTTCAGATAGTCCGAAGAGTACATATCAAAATTGGGGTAGCGATAGGGATTCGATCCGGATGCATGATTATAAATCGTTTCAGGTGAGTAGTTGATAGCCTGGCCATCATTCACACGAGCCTCGTTGTAGAGGGTCATATACTCTGCCGAACCCAAATATTTGGGATAAGACTTAGGAGTGTAGAAGCCGGAATTGGCATGAATGTTTATTCTGAGATCGCCTATCTCACCACGCTTGGTGGTGATGGAGATAACACCTTTGGCTGCACGCGGACCATAGAGCACTACAGCCGAGGCTCCTTTTAAAAGCGTAATCTGGTCTATCTCGTGAGGAAGCACGTTGTTTGCATCACGCACCATACCATCTATGATAACGAGGTATTCGGTGTTTCCCCAGATGTTACCGTTGAAACCACCTACCGCATTGTCTACAAAGCCCAAACTATTGTTCGAATATGCTTTTTCTGACATTTCCTTCATATCGATGACCGATACTCCTCCCAACAGATCGTTTCGATCTACGGAACGGAATGCCACTTGTACCTTTGGCAGCGTATCGGTTTGGATAGCTTCCACCAAGTCGGCCAGCGTCTCTTGAGCGGCAGCAGGTGTGTTAGCAAAAGCCAACGCCGCACAAAATACAAGTCCTTTATATATATGTTTCATTTGATTAGAGTTTTTACGTTAATAAAACCATTACCAGCCGGGATTTTGGTAGAACTCCGGATACATTGTCACATCGTCTGTCTTAAACGGTAACCAATAGTGCTTGCCCGAAAGCTTGCGCTCTGTCACAACCACTTCGCGGAAATTGCGTACCTTGCGTTCTTTAGGATCGGCTGCAGGATCGAATTCCTCTGCACGGTCAAACTTCTGCATGGTCTTGATATTATAAGGATACTCGGTCAGCAGTTTCCAGCGACGCAAGTCGTTAAATCGATGGCCTTCGAAAGCCAACTCAACGGCACGCTCACGGCGAACCTCACCCATGAATTTTTCCAAGTCAGCGGTGTAAGCAGTAGCAACACCTTCCACACCTGCACGTTCGCGAACTACATTGACTGCATCAACGGCACTCTTTGTGAAAGTGGTAGCCTTAGCAGTAGGCGAACCATAACCTTGGGCAACAGCCTCGGCATACAACAGATATACTTCTGCCAGACGCAACCAAGACAAATGGAAGTGAGTAGCCTTACCATAACCATAGTCATTATCATCCTTATTGGCACCCACCGGGATGAACTTGTAATTGAAGTAACCCGTACGACTGGTAGTGCGAGGATCGTTACAGCAATTACCGCCATCATAAAAGTTGGCGTACTGATATTGCTTGTTATTGTCTGATGGTGCCTTAATCATCTGCACACCGTCATAAATAAAGTTATTATAGAAGCGCGGATCGCGGCCTTTCCAAGGTTGTTCATCATTGAACTCAGATTGAGGGTCATTAAGAGGCAGACCATTTGCCATACCAAAGTAGTTTACATAGTTGGCAGCAGGACAGAGAATAATACCGTCACCTTCGCAAATAGCTGCAAGCTGGTAGGAGTTCATCTGACGCCAGTATGAGTCGGCACCGAAAGTAGGGCTGCGCATAATGGCCTCCGTACCACCGGGCATCAACCAGTTCTGTTCTTTGGTATAAAACAGTGAACTGTATTTATCGAAGCTTACCATAGCATATTGAGTTTGACCAGCTTCTACCATATTAAGCACTGTGCCCAATACTTCGGCAGCACGCTTGCAATAGTCAGCATTGTAAGAACGATTGTTATTTTCGCCACCATTCTGCATTAAGGGGCTACCTGCATAAAGCAAAGTCTTACCTAAATAAGAGAGCGCCCAAATCTTGTTGGGACGGAAAGCATTGTTACCCTTGGTACGATTACCTGTAGTAGTGTTATCCCAATCAATAGGAAGCAGGTCAGCAGCACGCTGGAAGTCGGCTGCCATCTTCTCAGCATTTTCTTGATAGCTTTCACGCGGCAAGTTAAACTGAGCATCGGGAGCAAGAGGCTTCAGCATATAAGGCAAACCACCCCAATAGGTTGTTAGCTGGAAATAAGTCCAGGCACGGAAGAAGTAAAGCTGACCTTCAATAAATTCACGCTCCTCTTGTGTGGCATCTTTCAACATACCGTTCTCCAGGGCTTCAATACCAAGGTTGGCCTGACGGATAGCATACCATCCACCACCCCAAAGGGACTTAGCAAACCGATCGCCATCTACTTTCCAACTTCTATCCAGGAAGCAATCGCCTTTGTTGAAATAACTACGGTAATTACCACCATCAATGGCATAACCCATCAGATATTCACCGTTTCCGGTTGTAATAACCTCATCGTCACCCCAGTTGAAAGAACTTACCCAATAGTGCTTGGCTACATCCGGGATAACGTTGTAGATCACTTCAACAAATCCTTGGAAGTTATTGAAGTTTTTAAACGCGTCTTCTCGAGAAAGTACAGAGTCAGAATCCCTGTCCAGATAGTCGGTACATGAAGTAAACATGAGACCGGCAGAGAAGAATGCAAATAGTATGTAAATAATCTTATTTTTCATCTTGCTTTCGGATTAAAGTGTGATTTTAAAACCTAAATTGAAACGACGTTGAGTGGGATAAGCACTCCATCCACCGGTATTCGACTCACGATCGTCGGGCATATCGGTCCAGAGGAAGAGGTTGTTACCATTTACAAACAACTTCAAGCTGCTCAATCCTGAAGCCTTCAGCCATTTCTCTTTAGAGAAGGTGTAAGACAATTCGGCATACTTCAAACGCATATATGAACCGTCGAAAAGGAAACGAGTACCATCGGTATACTTGCTTGTCTGGTTCAGCCAGCGAGGCAGAGGCACATCAGCTGTCTGATTGTCGGGACTCCAGTAGCTGCCTTCGTGGAAAGCAGTGTTGCGAGTGCCGCCCAAGCTGGAAAGTCCTACCGAACGGTTTACGTTGTTCACACCATAGAATTGAACGAAGAAACTCCAACCTTTGTAGTCGAAACCTACCTGAAGGTTCATCGTATTCTGCGGAGTATCAGTGAAACCGTATGGTATGTTATCGTTTACGGAAATAACGCCATCGGCATCGTAATCAAGAATGATATAATTACCGGGTTTACGACCGCTATCATATTCATCGTGTGCCGTACTGCCATAAAGTTCATCCCAGCTGTTGTAATAGCCATGATCTACGTATGAGTAGGTTTGTCCGATAGACTTACCGGCCTTTTTCTGATATTCGGGCTTCAGGAGAGGATCATCCGCTTCCTTAATCTTGCTCACGGCATGGGTCAGCGAGGCATTACCCCAAATACGCCAGTTGTCATTCAGTTGCTTGTTCCAGCGTATGTCGAGCTCAAAACCTTCACTGTCTACCTTACCAAGGTTGGCCACGGGAGCAGATGCACCGAAATAGGAAGGAACGGCACGGTTTCCACCAGTAATCAAGATGTCGGTACGTTTCTCCTTAAAATAGTCGAATGAACCGGAGATTACTCCGCCAAAGAGGGCGAAGTCGGCAGCGATATCCAGCTTGGTAGCCACTTCCCACTGCAGGTTGGGATTACCCAACTGACTTTGTTGCCACCATGAGTATGGACTCTTGGCAGGATCTACTCCTGTCAACGACTGGCGATAGCTGCCACCATTGCTCCAAGTGTCCATATAGAGCCAACGTCCGTTTACGTTGTCATCTCCAATCTCACCATACGAAGCACGCAACTTCAGCATATCGAGCCACTTCAGATTCAGTTTCTTCACCAAAGGTTCTTCCGAAACCATCCAACCGATGGCACCTGAATTGAAGAAAGCAAAACGATTTTCTTTGGCAAAGATTTCAGAACCGTTGTAGGCACCGTTATACTCTACCATATAGCGGCTGGCATAATCGTAGGTAGCACGGAACACCCAGTTTTCACGATAGTGAGGTTGTTCGCTACCGGTGGCATACTGCTCACGGCTGAAGTTACCCATACCACCCACCGTATGATTGCCAAACTTATTGGAGTAGTTCAACTGTGCGGAGTAGTTCATACGACGGTATGTAGCCCAGTTTTGAACAGAACCGGCACCGGTCTTCCATGCATTGTTGTTCTTGAAGTCGAACTTATATAAGGCATCTGTACTGGTATTGGTATACTCAATACCAGTATCAGGATCAATCCATTTGTGAGCTTCAGCTTCCCAGTCAGTCGTATCATCCACGCCACGGCCTGTTTCACGGAAAGCATTATCAAAAGCCAGCTTAGCCTGTACGTTCAATCCCTTAAGTAGGAAACCAAGATCCTGTTCGAGAGTAAAGTCAGTATTCAAACGGTCGTCGGTGGTATAGCCGATACCGTTTACACTAAGGTCCTCATAACTATTAGTAGCAGCCTGAGTCTCGTTAGGTTTGTAATATCCGAAAGTACCATCGCTATATACAGGCATAAACGAGTCGGGAGCAATACCATAGAAAGCACTCCACACCAGATTTTCATACTGCCCCTGCGTGGCCTTCTTCACTGCGTGCGACCCGGAGAGGTTGACGCGCAGTTTAGTAGTCTTCGTCAGGTTGAAGTCGAGGTTGCTTCGCACATTGATACGGTCGTAGCTGAATCCGGGGTCGTAACCTTTTGTGTTGGTTACCTTCTTATATATATCACCCTCGTGCGCAAAGTCTACGGCAGCAAAGTATTTCACGAATTTCGTACCGCCACTGATATTTACGTTGGCATTATACGATGTAGCCACATCCTTCAGCAGATAGTCCACCCAGTCTACATTGGGGTAGCGTTCAGCTTCGGCTAGATTGGCGGGATGGCGGTATTTGTTCAATCTGTCCTGCGTCAGGTAGTAGCTCCAAGAATCGGGATGATACGCCAACTCACTCATTATAGATTTATTACGAAGGTCGAGTGCATCATACGAATCCATCATATCAGGCAGTTTAGAGTACGTCTTCAATGTCGTACTGGCATTGATGTTGATTACTGCCTTACCTTCTTCACCACGCTTGGTGGTAATCAAGATTACACCATTGGCACCACGTACACCGAATACGGCTGTTGCCGATGCGTCTTTCAATACCGAGATGGTTGCTACAGAATTGATATCCACTGATGACATGGGACGTTCTACACCGTCCACCAGCACCAGCGGGTCGCTTGAGTTCCACGATGTTACACCACGGATAGTGATTTTCGGGTCTTCATCACCCGGCTTACCTGTTGTGGTCATAGTTACTACACCCGGAAGATTACCGGTCAGTGCCTGACCTAAACTTGTCACACCACCAGTACGTTCCAAAGCCTTCGAATTGGTCTGTGCAATAGCACCTACCACCGAGGCCTTTTTCTGCTGTCCGAAACCTACCACTACTACTTCTTCCAGTTGTTGGCTGTCATCTTCCAATACAACTCTAATTGGCTTCTGTGCCGTTGCTCTGACTTCTTGTGTTGTCATACCGATAAATGAAACAACAAGAGTTACATTGTCGTTGGGAACAGCCAACGTAAAGTTTCCATCTATATCTGATATCGTACCTATTGAATTATTTCCTTTCACTACGATGGAAGCTCCGATAACCGTTTCGCCGTTACCGTCCAATACTGTTCCTTTTACAGTTACCCCATTTTGTGCTAAAGTTGGCAGACAACTCAATAGCAACAAAAAGAATAGGTAAGGAATCTTTTGAATTTTCTTTGTTACATTTTTCATTACCATTAGTTTAAGATATTAATAACTACATTCTCTTTTACTTAGCTATTTCAGGGATAGCCTTAACTGTCATCATACTTGCATTTCATACATTAATTAGCCTTTAAGATTAATAGATAAATTATTAGCGTTTATATTATTGCTACATTTCTTCACATTTAGGACTATTCTCGAGAGGAAAGCGTTTTTCACTTGGTGTTTTCCAATCATTAGAACAGGCTTCTTCACGGCAACAAATGTATCCAACTAAAATGAAACAGTTGACATGATTATGCTACACAGTTTTTTGATAGCATTACATCTTTATTTTCAATGTTACATTTTTCTTTGATGGCATTACAGATTCGTCTATAACTATTTATGAACAAATAGATTACAAACGAGCAAAGCATCATAAATTCAAGAAGTTTTTTCAGTAATAACAGTCTGTTTGAGAAGAAAAAAGTATAAGAAAAAAGAATATAAAAATGCTATATAAACACAAGAAAACGTGAGGTGGTAACGTACTGCAAAAAATATGTAACCCATCTGTTAGAGCCTAAAAAAGCTTATTATCCCTTTATCGGGCAAATACATTCATTAACACTTTAAGCAAAAGACCAACCTAAACACTATGTTACAGCAAAGAGAAACGATATCATGATATGGAAAACAGGAGAGGAATTCATTAAAGGAAAGAAAGGAAAGAAGGTAATTGAGTTGACAAGGGGACAAGTTGACAAGGAGACAAGGGGGCTGCGCAATGCTTCTATGCCGCATGGAACCTTGTTTCCTTGTCAACTTGTC
>NZ_CAJLKP010000029.1 GCF_905207245.1 uncultured Bacteroides sp.
TACTTGTAGCTTGTAGCCCGTAGCTCGTAACTTTATTCCTTTCTGAGCAGTTTAAACCATTATCATTCATCCCAGCGAAGTCTTGATAAACTCCTGCATCTCCGGCATATGTTCCTCCGCACTCTGCAAGAGTTTGAACTGTGCCTTCGTACGTACAAGGTTATGCTCCGGATATTTAGTTTTATAATAAGTATCACCATTAATATAATCCGCCAGGAAACGAACGCACTGCATATAGGGGAACAATGCAGCAGCATACGGCAGGTTTTCAATCTCCAATGGAAGCAAGAAGACCTTTGCTGACTCCAGATAGCCCTTTGCAAACGCCTTAAAGATTTCCATATTGAAGTTCACATTATCCAGATTCTCATCATCCTCAGCTCCCGTATTAGCAGCAGAACGGAGGAAATCACCAAAATCGGAGAAGATAAAGTTAGGCATCACAGTGTCGAGGTCAATCACACAAAGCACCTTGCCATCTTCATCGAACATCATATTGTTGACCTTCGTATCGCAGTGGCACACACGCTTAGGCAGTTTGCCTTCACGATGCAAACGTTCACCCTTACACATCTCGTCCGCACGTTTCTCTATCTCATCCAAATAATACTGCACTTCCTTTACACGACCCACGGCATCTGCCGCCACCGCATCACGGAGTTGTTTCAACCGGAACTCCATATTATGGAAATCGGGAATCGTCTCACCCAATGTATCAGGTATATCAGCAAGCATTGCCTGGAAATTACCAAAAGCCACACCGGCATAATAAGAATATTCGGCATCCACCGTTTCATAAGTCTTGGCATTGGGAATGAATGTCATGATACGCCAATAGTTCTCACCGTCATACCAGAATGTTTTCCCCGTATCGGCGGGAATAAACGAGAGCACTTTACGGTCAATATCGTCCGCACCCTGCTCCACAAGTTTCTTGCGGATGTGACGGGTAACAGCTTCGATATTAGCCTGTAACATCTCCACATTCTGAAAGATGGCATGATTGATGCGTTGCAATACATAGTCGGGAGCATCTGCTTCGAGAGTAGTCACTTTGTACGTGTCGTTAATCAGTCCGCTGCCCAAAGGTTGGATTTCGTTGACTGTACCCTTCGTATTGAAATGGGATACAATAGATTGGAGGTTATTCATGATATTTTATAATAGATTTAAAATTGCTATGCAAATATACGCCTTCCTTATTAATGCAAAAGTCTAAATTCGTCCGGCAAACCCCCAAAAATATACATTTTGGCAGAC
Organism: uncultured Bacteroides sp.; assembly: GCF_905207245.1. Lineage (GTDB taxonomy): Bacteria > Bacteroidota > Bacteroidia > Bacteroidales > Bacteroidaceae > Bacteroides. The sequence goes on from NZ_CAJLKP010000029.1 coordinate 1,261, forward strand.
ATAACCATAAAAACAAGGGCAGAAACTTCATCCCTCTGAGCAAAATACCTTATATTTGTGTTTGAAACCTTAAAATACCGGAGGAAAAGTGCAAAAGTTTATCAGAACGCTGTTACTTGTCTTAGTGAGCACAGTGGCGGCAAACCTACACAGCCAGAATATCACTTTCAATCATCTGACCACCGATGACGGTTTATCACAATTCAGCGTCAACAGCCTGTACATTGATGAGAATGGTATCTTGTGGATTGGCACGCGCGAAGGTTTGAACCGCTACAACGGTAACGACATACAGACCTACAAGCTGAGCAAGAACGACCCCTACAGCCTTTTCTGCAACACCGTGCTGCGCATGGCGGGAGACCAGAACGGCAAAATCTATCTGCTCTGCACCGAAGGAGTTGCCCAGTTCGACCTGACCACCCAACGATTCACCACCCTTCTCCAAGGCAACATCAACAGCATATACTACAAAAACGGCCTTTTCATCGGGAAAAAGAACGAGATATACCGTTACAACGAGCAAACCGACAACTTCGACCTTTACTACCAGATGGCAGGAGAAAACATCGAAATATCCTGTATGTTCGAAGACAAAGGAGAGATGTGGATAGGTACTACCAGCGAGGGAGTGTTCAAACTTAAACTGGACGGACACCAACTGACGCATCCCATTGATAAAGGAAACATCACCAGCATTTATCAGGACAACGCAGGCGAACTGTGGATAGGCAGTTGGGAGAAAGGTCTCTTCCGGGTGAAGACAGACGGAAGCATTGAGAACCTGCGCAATGACCCGGCAAATCCGCACAGCATATCTTCCGACTTCGTGAGAGCCTGTTGCGAGGACAATCTTGGTAATATATGGATAGGAACATTCAACGGCCTGAACCGCTATAACAAGTCGACAGGCATCTTCCAGAACCACACCGCAGACGATACGCAGAACGAAGGACTCACCCACTCCTCCATCTGGTGCATCGTGAAAGATAATCAAGGCACGCTATGGCTGGGTACTTACTTCGGCGGCGTCAACTACTTCAATCCCGAATATGAAATCTACACCAGCTACAAGGTTTCCAGACATGAGAAGGAAGGTCTGAGCAACCCTATCGTAGGGCGTACCATCGAGGATAAGAACGGCAATCTGTGGATTGGCACGGAAGGCGGCGGACTGAACTTCTACAACCGCCGCACACGCGAGTTCAAGTGGTATCTTGCCGGACAAGGGCACAACAGCATCTCCCACAGTAACGTGAAGGCTCTCTATTATGACCCCGACAAGGAAATCATCTGGATAGGTACCCACCTCGGCGGACTGAACAAACTGGACATCCGCACAGGCGTATTCACCCACTACCGCATGGAAGAAGGCAATCCGGAGACTATCCCGTCGAACATTGTCCGGGACATAGCACCCTATCAGGACCAGTTAATCATCGCCACCCAGAACGGTGTATGTCTGTTCAATCCCCGGGACGGGAAATGCCGGCAACTGTTTAAAGACACCAAAGAGGGACGCAAGATAGCCATGGTGGCCGATTTGGAAATGGACAACAACGGTACGCTTTGGATTGCCGCCACGGGCGAAGGCGTCTTCTCCTACCGCTTCGACACAAACAAGCTGACCAACTACCGCCACAACCTGACGCAACTGCACAGCCTCAGCAACAACAACGTGAACAACATCATGCAGGACAGCCAGGGCCGCCTGTGGTTCTCCACCTCAGGCAGCGGGCTCGACCTCTACCGCCCGGCAACAAATGACTTCGAGAACTTCGACAAAGACTCGAACGGACTTGTCAGCGATTGCATCTACGATACACAAGAATCGCCCGTAAGCGGCAAACTGATACTTACCACCAATCAAGGCTTTTCCATCTTCGACCAGAAGGCAGAGAAGTTCCAGAACTACAGCGTAGAGAACGGTTTCCCCCTGACAGCCGTCAACGAGAACGCCCTTTGCGTAACGCGCGACGGCGAGATATTCCTCGGCGGCACACAAGGTATGCTTTCGTTCAACGAGCTGGAACTTAACTTCACCCCGAAGCCTTATAAGATAATCCTTTCACGCCTCATCGTGAACGGCACTGAAGTGAAAGTTGCCGATGAAACGGGCATTTTGGCACAATCCCTGTGCCATACACAAGAGATTACCTTGAATGCCGACCAGACAATGTTCAGCATCGAGTTCGCCACTTCCAATTATGTGGCAGCCAACAAAGATGAAATTATCTACAAGCTGGAAGGCTTCTCCGACGACTGGAACAGTACGCGCGGCCAGCCCATGATTACTTATACCAACCTGAATGCAGGAACGTATAATCTGCTTATAAAACCCAAAGGCAAAGAAGAATCACTTTGTCCACAGGTACACCTGACCATCCATGTGCTGCCTCCTTATTACAGGACCACACTTGCCTATCTCATTTATCTGATAGTGACGGGTATCCTGCTGTGGTATCTGGTGAAAACATACAAATCGAGAATCAAGCTGCGGGAGTCGTTGAAGTACGAACAGAAGCACATACAGGACGTGGAAGCACTGAACCAGTCGAAACTGCGCTTCTTTACCAACATCTCGCACGAATTCCGCACTCCGCTCACACTCATCGTGTCGCAGGTGGAGACGCTGATGCAGTTGCAGAACTTCACGCCCACCATCTATAATAAGATATTGAGTATCTACCAGAACAGTATCCAGCTACGCGAACTCATCACCGAACTCCTCGACTTCCGCAAGCAAGAACAGGGACACATGAAGGTGAAAGTCAGTCCGCACAACATCGTACACTTCCTCTATGAGAACTATCTGATTTTCATGGAGTACGCCAGCAGCAAGCAAATCAACTTCAACTTCGAGAAAGACACTGAAAGCCTCGAAGTGTGGTACGACCAGAAGCAGATGCAGAAGGTTGTCAACAACCTCCTCTCCAATGCCATCAAGCACACCCAGGCAGAAGATACCATCACCCTCAGTATCACCACGGAAGGTAACGAAGCCGTCATCCGTGTGACTGACACCGGTAGCGGTATCGATGCCAGCGAGGTGGACAAGATATTCGACCGCTTTTATCAGACCGAACAGATGAACAGCCTCAGCAGTGGCGGCACCGGCATTGGCCTGGCCCTGACGAAGGGTATCGTAGAGTTGCATCACGGCACCATCCGGGTAGAGAGCGAGTTGGGCAAAGGCAGCAGCTTCATTGTCCGCCTGCACCTGGGAAATGCCCAATTCACCGCAGAAGAAATCAGCAAAAAGACCGAAGCCGTGCTGCAAATAGAGCAACCTCAGACTCCCGAAACAGACGCTTCCCTCAAAGCTGAACTGGAGGAAAACGCCCCGATAAAACGCATGCCGGACGTCAAAATGGTCATCGTGGAAGACAATGACTCCATCCGCGAGATGCTGGCAAACATCTTCCACCCCTTCTACCAGGTGCTGACTGCCGCAGACGGTGAAGAAGGTCTGGAACTGATACGGAAGGAAATGCCGAACATCGTGGTGAGCGACGTAGTGATGCCCAAGATGTCCGGTACGGAACTCTGCAAACAGATAAAGAACGACTTCAACACCTGCCATATCCCGGTAGTACTGCTCACCGCACGCACCGCCGTAGAACAAAACATCGAAGGTCTGCGCATCGGTGCGGACGATTACATCACCAAGCCGTTCAATACAAACCTACTGATTTCACGCTGCAACAATCTGGTGAATTCTCGCATCCTCCTGCAAGAGAAGTTCAGCAAGCAACCTCAGGCATACGCACAGATGTTGGCTACAAACCCGATAGACAAGGATATTCTGGACCGCGCCATCGCCATCATCGAGAAGCATCTGGACGACACGGAATTCAACGTCAACGTCTTCGCCCGCGAAATGGCTATGGCTCGCACCAACCTGTTCACCAAGCTGAAAGCCATCACAGGGCAGACGCCGAACGACTTCATCCTGACCATCCGCCTGAAGAAGGGTGCCCTGATGTTGCGGAACAATCCGGAACTGAACATTACCGAAATATCGGACAAGATAGGTTTCAGCTCGTCGCGCTACTTCTCGAAGTGCTTCAAAGACGTGTACCACGTAAGTCCGCTTGCCTACCGCAAGGGCGAAGACGCGGACAAGGAGAAGAAAGACGACGAGGAAGAAGAGTAAGTTTCTTGCCACTTAACTGGCAAACTCTTGCCCCCCCTTTGGCAAAACTTTGCCAGTTAAGTGGCAAGACTTTGCCAAAGGGGGGGCAAAAGCTTGGCAAAGGGATGGCAACAAGCTGGCAAAGTATCAAGTATGTACTCCATATGTCTTTTGTACTTTTTCATCCTTCCCACGTACTCCTTTATACACATAATTCGAAGAAACCCGCTACCTTTGACCTCAGAAATAACAATCTAAAGTCAAGGAACTATGAAACAACTCTCCTCTTTATGGACCCTCCTTCCGGGCGCAGCCCTGATAGCAGGATGCGGAAATCCGTCGAAAAAAGAAACTGCTGACAATTCCCGTCAGAAGCCCAACGTTATATATCTGATTGCCGATGACCTTGGCATCGGCGACCTGAGTTGCTACGGCGCCACCAAAATCAGTACTCCCAACATCGACCGCCTTGCCGGACAAGGAGTACAATTCACCAATGCTTATGCCACCTCCTCCACCAGCACCCCTTCCCGCTTCGGCCTGCTGACGGGTATGTATCCCTGGCGACAGGAAAACACCGGCATCGCTCCGGGCAATTCGGAACTGATTATCGACACAACCTGCGTCACCATGGCAGATATGTTCAAAGCAGAGGGCTATTCCACCGGAGCCATTGGCAAGTGGCATCTGGGCCTTGGTCCCAAAGGCGGCACAGACTTCAATCACCTCATTAAGCCGAACACGCAAGATATAGGGTTTGATTACGAATACATCATCCCTGCCACCGTAGACCGTGTGCCCTGTGTATTCGTTGAGAACGGCCATGTCGTAGGTCTCGACCCCAACGATCCCATCACCGTCAACTACCACCACAAAGTAGGCGACTGGCCCACTGGACTGGAAAACCCGGAACTTGTGAAACTGAAACCCAGCCAAGGACATAATAACACCATTATTAATGGTATCCCCCGCATCGGCTGGATGACCGGTGGAAAATCTGCTCTTTGGGTAGACGAAGACATCGCCGACGTCATCACCGGCAAAGCCAAAGATTTCATCGTGAACCATAAGGATGAACCTTTCTTCTTATATATGGGTACGCAAGACGTACATGTTCCCCGCGTCCCTCATGCCCGCTTCGCCGGAAAAAGTGGCATGGGCACTCGTGGAGACGTCATCCTGCAACTGGACTGGACGGTAGGCGAAATCATGAACACCTTGGACAGCCTTCATCTTGCCGACAACACCATCTTCGTGTTCTGTAGCGACAATGGCCCCGTGATTGACGACGGTTATCAAGACCAGGCCCTTGAACTGCTGAACGGCCATACGCCTATGAAACAATATCGTGGCGGAAAGTACAGCGCTTACGAAGCCGGAACACGGATTCCGTTCATTGTACGCTGGCCGGCGGGCATTCAGCCCTGCAAACAACAGGCTCTTTTCTCGATGATTGATGTATATGGCTCCCTTGCTGCTTTACTGAACCATCCCCTCACCCCTGCAACCGTTGCTCCGGACAGCCGCGACCAACTGGGCACCTTCTTAGGTAAAGACACCACAGGATGTGACTACGTAGTACAGCAAAATCTGAACAATACACTCTCCATCATTCAAGGTGCATGGAAATATATCGAACCGAGTGATAAGCCTGCCATTGAGCATTGGACAAAGATGGAGTTAGGAAACAATCCGGAACCTCAGTTGTACAATATTTCCATAGACCCATCGGAGAAAAACAACGTAGCGTCAGCACATCCTGAGACGGTAAAAGAACTCTCGGAGCTATTGGAGTTGGTAAAGGCAGGTAGGAACCAGGGAACAAAGTAAAGAATCGTACAGAACAGCGATTCTTTATCAAAAATGTACAAATTCGTACTATTTGCGAACTAAAAACTAAAGTCGTCTCCTATCCAATCGCATACATTTGCATTGTGATTCGAGTCTTATAACAAGAAAGAAGAACCTTTTTAATAACTAATTTAATTTAATATTTATGAAACAGAAAGTAACCTTAATTCTATTGGCAACTTTTCTTTGCTATGTATTAGGAGTACAAGCACAGACAGGCAGCCAAGTTACAGGTAAAGTTGTCGACACAATGGGAGAACTTCCCGGAGTTAGTGTCGTTGTGAAAGGAACTACTAACGGAACCATCACCACACTTGACGGTAGCTTCAAGATTGACAACGTAAAACCCTCTGATGTACTGCAATTCTCTTTTGTAGGTTACAAAACACAAGAAATCAAAGTTGGAAATCAAAAAACATTTAATGTTACATTGCAAGAAGATGCACAAGCGCTCGATGAAGTGGTTGTTGTAGCCGTTGGTTATGGTGACGTGAAACGTCGCGACTTGACCGGAGCTATTGGTAAGGCTAACATGAGTGACCTGACAAAGACTCCCATCAACAATGTAGCTGAAACATTAGGTGGACGTATCGCCGGCGTACAAGTATCTTCTACAGATGGTGGTTTGGGTGATAACTTCAATATCGTAATCCGTGGTGCCGGCTCATTGACTCAAAGCACTGCCCCACTGTATGTAATTGACGGTTTCCCCAGCGAAACTTCTGGCATGAGTGCCCTCAACCCGAACGATATCGAATCTATCGACGTATTGAAAGATGCTTCCGCAACTGCAATCTATGGTTCACGTGGTGCCAATGGTGTTGTTATCATCACAACCAAGAAAGGTAAAGCCGGGAAAGCCACTCTTTCTTATAATGGTAGTGTCAGCGTAAGCAAGGTTAAAAACACAATGGACATGATGAATGGCTACGATTTTGTCAACCTGCAAAAGGAAATCATGGAAGGAAACACCAAAGAAGTAGACGGAGAAAAAGTGGATGAGTTTGCTTATTACTATCTGAAAGATGGCATAACCCTCGATGATTATAAAAACTTCAAGAGCTATGACTGGCAGGACGAAGTCTATCGCACAGCTATCAGCCACAACCACTATGTAGGTTTAACTGGTGGTAGCGACAAAATGGACTACTCTGCATCACTCTCTTACAGCAACCAGCAAGGTGTTATCATCAACTCTGACCTCTCTCGTTATCAGGGTCGTTTCAACTTCAACCAGAAAATCAATAAGAGCATAAAGATTAATGCAAATGCAAACTTTGCAAGCAACGTACAGAATGGTCCCAATCCTTCCACAGCAGAAACAACAGTATCCAACTCACTGATGTATAGCGTATGGGGCTATCGTCCGGTTTCCCCTTCCGGTTCCGACCTTCTGGCAGAACTGTACGATAGTGATGTAGACATGAGTAATGACTACCGCTTCAATCCGGTACTTTCTGCAAAGAATGAGTTCCGCCGTACCACAACCAACCATCTGCAAGCCAACTTAGGTGTAGAATGGGAAATCATCAAGAACCTGAAGTTCAAAACTACTGCCGGATATACCGGTCGTGACATTAAAAGAGAAGAATTCAACGGAAGCCAAACCAGTACCGGTAATACGCATCCGTCTAATACTCGAAGCAAAGGTATCAACGCATTCCTGAGACAACAGGAAACAAGAAACTACCTGAATGAAAACACATTGTCATACGTTTATGCAAAGAACGATCATAACTTGAACGCCTTGGTCGGTGCTACTTTCCAAAAGTACACCAGCTATCTGAGCAGTATCACTCAGGAACAGATTACAAACGAAGCCTTCGGCATGTCCGGTATCGGTAAAGGTTCTGCAACACCGGTTGTTACAGCATCACAAGGAGAAAACGCCATGATATCTTATCTGGGACGTATCAACTATAACTATGCATCCAAGTACTATGTTACAGCATCTATGCGTACTGACGGTTCTTCCAAATTCTCTCCGGACAACCGTTGGGGTTACTTCCCATCAGCTTCACTGGCTTGGGCTTTCGGACGTGAAAAGTTCGTATCTAACCCACTTCCTTGGTTATCTAACGGTAAATTGCGCGTAAGCTGGGGTCTCACAGGTAACAACCGTATTGGTGACTTCGACTACATGGCACAGTTGGTAACCAGTTCTAATGTATACAAATACCCCTGGGACAGTTCTTTCTATCCCGGTTATGTATTAGGTTCTATGGCTAACGAAAAATTGAAATGGGAAACTACTGAACAATATGACTTAGGTTTGGATTTAGGCTTCTTTGACGGACGTATCAACGTCACAATGGACTACTATATCAAAACTACCAAAGACTTGTTGTTGGGTGCAGACGTACCTGCAAGTTCCGGTTATTCCAGCGCTACATTGAATGTTGGTAAACTGCGCAATAAAGGTTTCGAGCTCACCTTGGAAACTATCAATATCAAAGAGAAGAATTTCACTTGGACCTCTAACTTCAACATTGCCTTCAACAGTAATAAGATTATAGAGCTTAATTACGGACAAGATGATATGATTAGTTTCGTCAACTGGGATAATAAATACAAAACAATGCCTGCTTACATCAGCAAGAAAGGTGATGCAGCCGGAAGTATGTATGGTTTCATCTATGACGGCACTTACAAATATGAAGACTTCAACACTTCGGTAGATGCAAACGGTAAAACTGTCTACACACTGAAAGATGACGTAGTACGTATCTCGGATGCTGCACAACCGGGTGACCCGAAATACAAGAAACTGAGTGATAAGGAAGGTAATCTAATCACAGATGCCGACCGTACTATTATCGGTAACGGACAGCCCAAACATACGGGTGGTTTCAGCAATAACTTCGTTTACAAGAATTGGGATCTCAATATCTTCCTGCAATGGAGCTACGGCAACGATATCTTAAATGCTAACCGCATGGTATTTGAAAATCCTCAATCTAAAAAGAATACAAACATGTTCGCTTCCTATACAAACCGTTGGAGCCCCGAAAATCCGACCAGCAACATGCCGCGTGCAAGAGCTATCGGTGCAGAATATTACAGCTCACTGTATGTGGAAGACGGTTCATTCCTAAAGTTAAAGACCATTTCACTGGGTTATAACTTTACACCCAACACATTGCGTTCTTTAGGTATCAGCGCAGCCAGACTCTTTGTTTCGGCAGAGAATATAGCTACCATTACAGGTTATTCCGGTTCCGATCCTGAAGTTTCTACACGTAACAGTGTATTGACTCCCGGTTTCGACTGGTCCGCTTATCCGCGTTCATTCAACGCTTCACTCGGTATTAACATAACCTTCTAATCACCTAAAATCAAGAAACTAATATGAAAAGTATCAAGAATATATTCAAAAAGACCTGCATCCTGGCAGTAGTTGCTTCTATGGCGGGTTGTGACATGCTCGACACTAAGCCTTATGACTTTGTAGCGCCCGAAACATTCTATAAGAATGAAGCTGATTGTACAATGGCATTGGCCGGCGTATACTGGACTATGGCAAGAGAACATGTATATGGAAACCGTTACTCCTGCATGCTGTCTAATGTTGATGATTTGAGCTATTACTACCGTATAAACCAAACCAACGCAGTAGTAGCTAATTCACACAATACAGGCAATACCGATTTATGGTACACATGGGAAGCTCTTTACTCTGGTATCAACAATGCCAATGTGTTGCTCGACAATATCGACGGAGCCAGCATCTCTGATGATAAAGTAAAAACACGCATTAAAGGAGAAGCTAAATTCTTGCGTGCTTACTACCACTTCTTACTGGTGCAAGGTTGGTATGAAGTGCCCATCCGTAAAGAAACAGTAAAGGATATCACTGTCAGCAGTTTGGAAGCTACCCCTCATGGCGAAGCACTCGACTGGATTATTCAGGAAATGGAAGACTGCCTCGATATGGTAGATAACAGCAGTTATGATTTGTCTCCTTCCCACGTAAAGAAAACCGTAGTAGAAGGTATCCTTGCCCGAGTATGCCTGTGGCGTGCAGGAGAACCTTCAAAAGGTGGAAAAGCATTTTATGAAAAGGCTGCCAAGTATGCCAAAGCCGTGTACGACTCTAAGAAGCATAAGCTGAATCCTGATGTATATGCCATGTGGAAAGCCTTAGCTTCTGACCAGTATGAAACTACATACAATGAAAGTATGTGGGAAGTAGAATTCGTAGGTACACGTGACGATGGTAGCTACACTGAAAGCCGTATCGGTAACGTAATCGGTAACCTTCAGGAAAACTCAGCCGGTACAGGCGCCGGTTATACTTACGCATTCTATGCCGGTAGCTTGCTTTTGTGGGATTTGTATGATGCTAAAGATGCTCGTCGTGATCTTGCCATGGCTCCTTACAAACTCAACAACAAAGATGTAGAAGTTGCTTGGAAAGACGATCAGATTACAGACCGTCGTTGCGGGAAATATCGTCGTGAATGGGAAAGCAGCAGTCCTAAACATAAGAACTACACTCAGGAAAACTACTGCTTATTGCGCTATGCCGATGTATTGCTCATGCTGGCTGAAGCAGAAAATGAAGCCAACCAAGGTCCTACAGCATTAGCTTATACCTGCATCAACGAGGTACGCAGCCGTGCAGGTATCGACGAAGTAAAAGATTTGTCATATGCTGACTTCCAGAAACTGGTACGCGACGAACGTGGTCGTGAACTCTGCTTCGAGTCTCTCCGTAAGTACGACTTGGTTCGTTGGGGTATTTATTATAAAGCGATCAAAGAAGACCTGGGAGCAGCAGTTAACGATGCACGCTGGTCTACTATTAATAATGCCAAGGGAGCTGCACAATACGTTAGTAATACAACAGAAAAGAACCAGTTCCTTCCTATCCCCACCAAGGAATTGGGTGTAAATACCAAATTGGAACAAAACAAGTATTGGAAATAATCATTTAGTTGCACAGAACTTCTAACCTTAAAATGAAATCAAATAGACCTTAATCAATTTGATATGTGTGGGGAGAGTGACCGTGAGGTTCCTCTCCTCTTTTTATAAAACCTCAAAAACAATATATCTTATGACCCAAAAACACTTACTATTCATTCTTACGTTGCTATGCAGCCAAGTATCTCTCGCCCAGTTCATAGGTTTCGAGACAGGAATTCCGGAACAGTTCAAAACTACCGGTAAGGGAAGGGTTTCCTTGTCCACCCGGTATTATAAAGAAGGTAAACAAAGTTTGGAATGGAATTTTCGCTCCGGTTCCATTCTTAATGTCGGCTTGGAGCACCCCCTTGTTCTCGACGAACAAATGGAAAATACATATGGGATTACCCTCTGGATTTACAACGAAACTCCCCAGCAAGATTCCATCCGCTTTGAGTTTCTTTCCCCGCAAGGACACGTATCCTACTGGTTCAGCTTCCGATTGGCAGCAGCCGGATGGCGTGCTTGTTGGATCGGTTTCCAACACATGAAAGGAGATAAACAAGATAGAGAAATAGCAAGTTATCGCTTAATAGCTCCCGAACGAAAAGGAAGCATCTTTCTGGATCGCCTGACTTTCCCAGTAAAGAAGATGAACGACCGCACCACCCCCGACCTACAGATGCCTTATAATAACTCTCTTTCTTATCGTGATCTATGGCATTGGTGTCGCGTCTGGCAATGGGAACAATACGAATACGACCTTCCCCTGCCTACCGTTCTCAATCAGGCAGAAAAAGACGAACTGCATACTGTGGAACAACGCCTGACAGTTGCCCTCGATATTCAGAAAGCCCCCAAAGAAGCAATACATAAAGCCTATGACGTCTTTCAGAAAACTAACATTCAACCCTCCGGTACAGGATTTACCGGTGCTCCGGTTTTGACCCCCGATGAACTGGATCGTTCCAAAGGAGAAATATCCTGGAATGACCTGGAAACAATGCTCTCCGGATTTGCCTATGACGCCTATTACAATCATTCCGAAGTTTCCTTGCAGAATTACTTCACCGTATGGGACTTTGCCATCAACCAAGGTTTTGCCTATGGTAGCGGAATGGGCACCAATCATCATTACGGTTATCAGGTACGAAAGATCTACACCACTGCATGGCTTATGCGTGATGCCATCTGGAAAGCTCCCAACCATGATAATATTTTATCTACCCTCATTTTCTGGTCTGCTCTACAGGAAACGCGTAAGCCCTATCAATACGGCAGGGATGAACTACTGGACAGTTGGCATACCCTTCTAATGGCAAAGACCGTATCCGCCCTGCTATTCACTGATGAGCGGGAGCGGACACGGGCATTGAAAGGACTTTCCCGATGGGTGTCCTCTTCACTTCAATATACTCCCGGCACCATCGGAGGCATCAAAGTGGACGGAACAACTTTCCACCACGGTGGATTCTATCCTGCATATACCACAGGAGTGCTTGCCATGGTAGGACAATTCATTTCCTTGACGAACCAGACTACCTATGAGCCTACAGAAGAAGCCCGCCAAGTATTAAAATCAGCTTTCATCGCCATGCGTAACTATTCCAATAAATATGAATGGGGAACCGGTATCAGCGGACGTCACCCTTTCGGCGGTTCTATGAAAACGGATGATGTAGCAGCCTTTGCTTATCTTGCTTTGTCAGGAGATTTATCAGGAGAAGGTAACACCTTCGACCACCATCTGGCAGCAGATTATCTGAGACTTTGCGAAAAAGATACACCCGAAGCCCGCTACTTCAGGGAACAAGGCATTACCCCCGCTCGTGCCCCACAAGGTTTCTTCGTTTATAATTATGGTTCCGCAGGCATCTTCAGGAGAAATGACTGGATGGTTACTCTGAAAGGATATACTACTGATGTATGGGGATCGGAGATTTACCAGAAAGATAATCGCTACGGACGTTATCAAAGTTACGGTTCTGTACAGATAATGGGATATCCGTCCCGTCTTGCCAGCGGCTATGACGAAAATGGTTGGGATTGGAACCGATTACCGGGAACCACTACTATTCACCTGCCATTTGAGTTGCTGGACAGTTCGCTACCGGGTACCACTATGGCACACTCTAAAGAGAACTTCTCCGGTAGCAGTTCCCTGGAAGGAAAGAATGGTATGTTCGCCATGAAACTGATGGAACGCAACCTGAAAAACTTTACGCCGGACTTTGTAGCCCGTAAGTCAGTGTTTTGTTTTGATAACCGAATGATATGCCTGGGTACAGGTATCTGTAACAGCAATAGCAGCTATCCTACTGAAACAACACTGTTCCAAAGCACATTTCAACAAGGAGAAAATTCCATCTGCATCAATGGAAAGGAAGAAAAGGAAATCGGATACCAGAAGCAACTTTCTGCAGAAGCGCAAAAGTTAGTTTCTATCAGGGACAGCTACAATAACTATTATTTCGTGAAAGAGGGTAACGTACAGGTACAGATTGCCCTACAGAAATCCCTTCATGAAAAGACACGTGTCGCCACACAGGGAACATTTGCTTCCGCCTGGATAGAACATGGCAAAGCTCCACAAAACGGAACATACGAATATCTGGTATGGATACAACCAACCAATCAGGAACTGAAAGAACATGACGCCTTGCAGACCTATGAAGTAGTGCAACGCAACGACAGTGCCCATATCGTTCATGATTTCCTGACAGGAATCACTGCTTATGCTGTTTTTGAAACTTATCAATCTCAACAGGATAATGTATTCAGCCTCATTCCAGCAGAAACAATGGTGATGTGTAGAAATGATAAAGAGAATATCATTATGAGTGTATGCGACCCCAACCTGAACATTGAGGAAAAGGCATATACCACCAAACAGCCTAGCCGCATCATTGAAAAGAAAATCGAACTGAAAGGAAAATGGAAATTATGTATACCTCATCCGCAGGTAAAACTGACACCTAACGGAACAAATACCGATATCATTGTTCTTTGTCAACACGGGCAACCGGTAGAGTTCCGTTTAACTAAAGAAACAACAGAATCAGGAAAATAACATTAAATCGGAAGAACCATGAAAAAGTATTATTTCCTCTTACTACTGTTAAGCCTTTCCGCCCTCGGCATACTTCGTGCACAGAAGATTGATAACTTGATAGAACTAAAGCAGCAATCACAAAACCGCCTGTTCCACCAATTGGGCAAAGCGATAAACACTCCGGCATTCGAGAGTGAGGGCTACTGGAGTTGGGGTAGTTCCGTGGTAAAAGGAGATGATGGCAAATATCATATGTTCGTATCCCGCTTTCCGAAGTCACTCCCCTTCCATCCGGGCTGGATGGTGGCTTCGGAAATCGTCCATGCCGTATCGGACGTACCACAGGGACCTTACCGGTTCAGTGAAGTCGCCCTGCCCGCACGGGGTGCGCAATACTGGGACGGGCGCTCCACACACAATCCGCGGATATTGAAGTACAACCATAAATATTACTTGATTTATATGGGCTCCACCCACCCTTTCACCGACCCTACTTACGAGCAATTAACACTCGATAGTCCCTGGTGTACTGTGGCACGCTCCAACAAGCGTATAGGTCTGGCTGTGGCCGATTCACCTTATGGCCCCTGGAAACGACTGGACGAACCCATTCTAAAGACAAAGCCCAATACCTTTTTCAGCTTCCTGACCTCCAATCCTTCCCCCATAGTGCAAGAAGACGGTTCCGTCCTGATGATATTCAAGGGACGCAAATATCTGGACAATGAAAAGTACTCAAATATGGCATTAGGCATCGCTTATGCCCCTTCCATCGAAGGACCATACACAGTATTAAATGATGAACAACCCATCTTTCAGGTAGACGGACAAGGCGAAGCGGAAGACCCTTTCCTCTGGAAAGATAAAGAAGAATACCACGTCATCTTCAAAGACCATGTTGCCAAGTACACCGGTGAAAGAGGTGGTGGCGTGATGGCACACTCCCGGGATGGCATCAACTGGACGGTAGACAAAGACCCGAAAGCATACTCAAAAACCGTAGAATGGGAAGATGGCACCATTGCCAGACAAGGGCAACTGGAACGTCCTTTCATCCTCTTTGAGGACGGTAAACCTACATTTATATTCTTTGCAACCATGGACGGCCCCGGAGAATTTGAGAATGGTACCCGTTCCTGGAACATGGTTATTCCACTAAAATAGCTACCTTTGCAGAGAATTGAACAAACAATTGATATGCAGAATATTCTCCCCATCCATTTCGCCCCGTTGCAAGGTTACACTGAGGCCATCTACCGACAAGCACACGCCCGTATATTCGGCGGTGTAGAGAGTTATTACAGTCCTTTCGTACGTGTGGAACGCGGAGAAATCCGGCGGAAAGATATGCGGGAGATTACTCCGGACAACAACCGGGGAGTGAATCTCATTCCCCAACTTATTGCACCGAATGTGGACAAGATGGAGCAGATAATCGCCCTATTCATCGAGAAAGGATATAGAAATGTGGACATCAATCTGGGATGTCCTTTCCCCATTCTTGCCAAACGCCACAATGGTTCGGGAATGTTGCCTTATCCGGAAGAAGTGCGCAACTTGCTGACCACTGCCATAGAGAAGCATCCCGATATGCAATTCTCCGTAAAGATGCGGTTGGGCTGGGAGAATACGGAAGAATGTCTGGCTTTGCTCCCCTTGCTGAACGAACTTCCCTTGACACACATCATTATGCACCCACGACTGGGAAAGCAGCAATACAAAGGAGAAGTCAATCTGGAAGGTTTCGAAGCTTTCTATAACGAATGTCGCCACCCGCTGATTTATAACGGAGATTTGCTTACGACAGAAGATATACATACCATTGCCGGACGTTTCCCGCACCTGGCAGGGGTTATGATAGGACGCGGACTGCTTGCCAACCCGGCGCTGGCATTGGAATACCAACAGGGACATCCGCTCTCTGATAAAGAGATGCAGGAGAAACTCAGATTGTTCCATGCAGACATATTTGCACAATACGGCAATCTCCTGGAAGGAGGAGACGGGCAGTTACTCACGAAAATGAAAAGCTTCTGGGAATACATGATGCCGGATGGTGACCGAAAGGCAAAGAAAGCTATTCATAAAGCCAATAAACTGGAGACTTATCAGACTGCGGTAAACAACCTGCTAAAGTAACTCCGCTTATCAAATGCACATAAAAATAACATCTCCCTATTAAAACTATTGGTTTCAATAGGGAGATGCTAAACAGAACAAGAAACACAAAATTATTTCTTTAACTCCACATCAAAACTGGCAGCATCCTTGCACGCAAAGCGCAGAACCGTTTGATATTTATCTTTAGAGACAACCTTGCAATAAAGGGTCTCGCAACCTTGACTTTTGACAATAACTACATAAAATTGTACTTCCATCCATAGACTATTTTCCCTCTCCTGGTACCTTCGCAGCGTAATTTCTGCATGAAGTTAAAATTAGAATCAATATACAACGAGTTATTAACTTATTCAATACCAAGATGAAGAATATGAGAATTTTGCTAATTATTATTGGGCTTTTTTGCATAACACCTCTTTTTGCTCAGCACAACAATGAGCATATTAGAATAAACCAGCTTTTCAATTTTGGTTGGAAATTCAAATGGGGTGAAGTCACGAATGCTCAAGATGTGACTTACAATGACAGTGATTGGCGTAAGCTGGATTTGCCACATGATTTTCAGTTTGAGCAACCTTGGGATGAAACAGCAAGTCGCGGTCGCGGGTTTAAGGCGACGGGCATAGGGTGGTATCGAAAATCATTCCGGGCAGATCCTGACTGGAACGGAAGGCGGGTATTGCTCGATTTTGAAGGTATCATGCTTACGGGAGAGGTTTGGCTGAACGGAAAGAAAATAGGTGGAACAGACTATGGCTATCTTGGTTTTGAAGCCGATATAACGGATATTATTAAATACGATGCTATGAATGTAGTTGCTGTTCGTGCTTCAACGGAAGGCGGTTCTCGCTGGTACACGGGCGGCGGACTCTTTCGTGATGTACATTTGATTGTAAAAGATAAAATTGCCATTGCCCGAAATGGTATATTTATAACAACTCCTACCGTTTCCGAACAGTATGGAGAGGTAAGCATACAAGTAGAAGTAGAGGGGATTAAAAAAAATCAGGACCAGCTGGAAATTCACGCAAAGTTGTTTTCTCCGGACGGGAAACAAGTTGCTGAAACAAAAGCAAAGGTTCCGCAAAATTCAAGGCGGGCTATAGAGGAAGTCCTGTTACCCAAAGTTGATCTTACAAATCCGCTGCTTTGGTCGTGTGAAACGCCTCATCTTTACACTGCTGAAATTCAATTGACTTCAAGCGGTAAAGTGATTGATAATCTGAAAGAGAGATTTGGAGTCCGTTCCATTGAATTCTCTAAAGAATTTGGATTTAAATTGAATGGTAAAAAGATATTTCTAAAAGGTGCTGCCAATCATCATGATTTGGGAGCCGTAGGTGCAGCTGCCTATGAAACGTCGATTGCCCGCATGATGGATAAACTCAAAGCCTTTGGATTTAATCATATACGCACGTCACACAATCCTTATTCTAAAGCATTCATGGAAATAGCCGACGAGAAGGGCATTTTAATTGTAGATGAACTATACGATAAATGGAGCAATACTATTGCCTGGGCCGGAAGTAAACCGTGGACTGAAATCTGGTATAAAAATCTAATTGAATGGATAAAACGTGACCGCAACCATCCTTCGGTTATCATGTGGAGTTTTGGAAATGAATTACAGTTTCAGGAAGAGCGCTGTGGATTTCCCACCAATGATTGGGGCGTTACGACCTACCGCATCCTCAATGTGCTGGCAAAACGTTATGATCCTACCCGCAAAACCACAGTTGCCATGTATCCGGCACGTGCCGGAGGCATTGTGAAGCATGATCCTGACTTTACTGTTGAAGAAAACATTATTCCTGCTGAACTTGCAACTGTAACCGAAGTCACCAGCTTTAATTATTGTTGGGACGATTATCAGAAGTATCTGAAACATGCACCGGATATGATTATTTATCAAAGTGAAGCAGTTACCAATGAGTTAGTAGCTCCTTACTTTGGTATGGACAGAGATAGAATGGTTGGATTGGCATATTGGGGAGCGATAGAATATTGGGGAGAGTCTAACAGTTGGCCTAAAAAGGGCTGGAACTACTCTTTCTTCAATCATTCATTAGAGCCTTATCCACAAGCCTATTTAATGAAAAGCATTTTCGAAGACGAATCGTTGGTTCGCATCGGCATCATTGATAATGCCTCTGACACATTGAGGTGGAATGATATGGTGGTGGGACAAAACAAAATATCATCGCACTGGAACCGCGAAGTGGGGAAGAAGTATAATCTCGTGACGTATACTAATGCCGATGAAGTAGAGCTGTACATAAATGGAAAGTCAATAGGTGTGCAACAAAATCCAACTGACTTCAAGAAGCGCAATATCATTTCATGGAAAGACGTTCCGTATGCTCCCGGAAAGATCGTGGCAATTGCTCGAAAAGAGGGTAAAGTGGTAGCACAACACGAACTGCAGACTACAGGAAAAGCTGTTGCTTTAAAGATAGAAACTGAAAATTCAAGTTGGAAAGCCGACGGCATGGATCTTCAATATGTTAAGGTGTATGCTGTTGACAGTAAAGGGCGTATAGTGCCCGACGCAACCGGTGAAGTGACTTTTGACGTCAATGGAACAGCAAAAATAATTGCGGTGGATAATGGTGATCATTTAAGCGATGATTTATTTGCCGGAAATAAGAAAGTACTTCACAACGGTTTTGCAATGGCTATTTTAAGATCTGGGCAAACTGCCGGAAACGTAGTGCTAAAGGTAACGGCACCTGGCTTAAAGGGGGTAAAGAAGACCTTAATTCTGAATCCGATTAATCACTAATTAAACAAATTATATATCATGAAGAACAAAGGATCACAACGAGTTCAACTCTTTCTTCTGCTTTTTGTGGCTACTCTGTCTACCAGCGTATCCGCCCAAAAGCAAACTGTTATTCGTCCCGGTGAAATCTGGCCTGATACGGATGGCAATCATATACAGGCCCACGGAGGCGGAATCACCCAAATAAAGGATACCTATTATTGGTATGGTGAAGCACGGGCACAGAGTCAGGATCCTGATCGCCGTTATGTGGGCTGCTATTCATCTAAAGATCTCACAAACTGGAAGTTTAGGGGCAATGTGCTGGAAATGAGCAATCCGGATACCCTTGCTTCAAATTGGGTATTGGAACGGCCGAAAGTATTTTATAATAAGAAGACGAAGAAATACGTCATGTATTTTCATGTGGATGTAAACTATAAATTGGCACAAGTAGGCATAGCGGTGAGCGATAAACCGACCGGTCCGTTCAAGTACGTGAGACGCTTCCATCCCTTAGGATTTGAAAGCCGGGATATCGGCCAGTTTATTGATGAAGACGGTTCTGCATATTTGATATTTGAAGATCGTCCCAGCGGTGGTTTTCGCATAGCCCGACTTTCGGATGACTATATGGATGTTGAAAAGAATATGTCCTTAGTGAAAGCTCGCATAGAGGGTGGAGCCATTGTGTATTACGATGGGTTATACTATTGTGTAGGGTCGGGGTTGACCGGCTGGAAACCAAATCCCAACAAATACGCTACTGCTACTTCGCTCGAAGGTCCGTGGACGGAGTTTAAGGATATAGCTCCACCCGCAACCAATACCTATGGAGCACAATCGTCGATGCTGATTAAAGTGGCTGGCTCGAAGAAAACTACAGTTCTGCTGTTGGCTGATATTTGGAAACCCGATGCACAGTGGGATTCACGCTATGTGCTGATGCCTTTGGAAATAGGTAACGGGAAATTGTGGTTGCCTACTCCAAAACCTTATTCCATAGACGTGAAGACGGGTGAGACCGCATTTGTAGAGTAAGAAGGATATATGAATATATTATGAAAGTAAGTTGTGGAGTGTTTATCAAGCACTTATTTGTGTCACTTCCGGTATTGTTTGTCGTGATCTCCTGTAAGCAGCAGCTACCTCCTGTTGCAATTCCTACGGATAATCAGGTAGGTGCGATGGTCATGCCGGAAGAAATTGCCCCTATTATCGGAGCACCCTTTGACGTGCCCGATTTCAAGAGACCTGTTTTCCCGGATTTGTCAGTCAATATTGCCGAACGGGGAGCCAGGGAAGGTTCGCTTATTACAGATCTGATAAATGAAATAATCGATGAGGTAAGTGCTAAGGGTGGTGGAATGGTGGTAGTGCCTCCCGGAAAATGGTTTTCGGGACGTATTGTGTTGAAAAGCAATGTAAATCTCCATATAGCAGAAAAGGCTGTCATTGAATTTTCCGGGAAGCTGCAAGATTATCTACCGCCGGTATTTACTCGTCACGAAGGTATCGAGATGTTGGCTTCCGGTGCATTCATCTACGCTAATGGACAACATAACATTGCAGTGACTGGGAAAGGTACAATTCTTGGGCCCGAATTGGATTCCGAGGTGAGAACTCGCCTCAATACAGCTGCCAATGTGGATGTTGATGTACCTTCATCCATGCCTCTTGCCGAGCGTGTGTTCGACGGCATGGAAGGGCGCGATTTTCAACCACCGAGAACCATTGCGCCGATCAACTGTACTAATGTATTTATCGAAGGAGTCACGTTGGGCCGCAGTGCCATTTGGAATGTGGTACCCACTTACTGCGATAATGTTATCATACGTGGGATTACGGTAAATTCGCTGGGTATTCCCCGAGGCGATGGCATTGATATCGATTCATCGAAAAATGTACTTATTGAGTATTGCACCCTGAATTGCGGAGATGATTGTTTCACGCTGAAATCGGGCCGGGGTGAAGAAGGCGTACGCATAGGCAAGCCTACCGAAAACGTTGTTATCCGCTATTCCTTGGCTCAGCAAGGCCATGGAGCGATAACATGCGGCAGTGAAACGGCAGGAAACATAAAGAATATCTATGCACACGACTGTGTTTTCAATGGTACATGGTCGGGGATTCGTTTCAAAGCCTTCCGGTCTCGCGGTGGAGGTACTGAAAATGTATTGTATGAGCGTATTCGTATGAAGGGTGTAAATGTTGCCTTCATTTGGGATATGCTGGGCAGTAGGCGGTGGATAGGCGAATTGGCTGATCGTTTGCCTCTGAGAGAGGTTACCAAACTTACTCCTGTATTGAGGAATATTCATGTGAAAGACTTTATCGTGGAGTGGGCAGATAATTTTATAAGTGCCAACTGTATTCCGGAAATTCCGGTTAGCAATGTATTGATTGAAAACGGTGAAATTCATACCACATCACTTATTCCTGCATTGAATGATGTCGACGGATTTACCTTACGCAACCTTAGCCTGCGTGCACAAGAGAATGAAATTCATATTCTCGACGGGCGGAATATCTTATTAGATCAGGTGAGGTTTGAAGTTCCCACGGGTGAGATAGATGTTGATATACAAGGCAGGCAGTCGGCAAGCATTGCATTTCGCGGTGATGGAAAGAATATCGATGTTGATACAGCCACACATAGGGTCATGTTGCAAGATGGGATAGCTATTAAAAAAGCAGAGTAAACAATCCGATTTTCACGTCGTTTGTTTATCTTTGTCTTTGATTCTAATACATCAGGAAAATCATGTATCAATCTAAAATCCGTGATATACAAAGGACAGTTCTGTTCTTATTAATAGTTCAATTTCTGTCTTTTATTAGTTTGCCTTCTTGGGGCTTTGATATTCAGCAAATCAATACCGTCACAAACCGCAACGGGTTATCTCAGAATACGGTCAGAACGTTGATGCAAGACAGTCAGGGCTTTTTGTGGATGGGCACAATTAATGGTGTAAACCGGTTTGATGGTAAGGAATTTCTTACCATTAAACCGGGCACCGGCCTTTCTTCTTCGATAGCCGACAACAGAATAATAAATCTGTTTGAGGATAGAAACGGTTTTATTTGGATACTCACTTACTCGAATACTGTTTTTTGTTATGACACCAAAGCAGAATCATTTGTAGATTATGCTACCGAAACAGATTCAAAGCTTTTCAATCAAATTACAGAGACTGCAAACGGTGACATTTGGCTATGGGGGAAATACGGATGTGCCCGGATACGCCATATAGACGGAAAATTGCAGTCGCAATCTTTTAGTGATACACGTTTGCATCAACAGCCTATATCCTTTTTGTTTGAAGATGAAAAACATGGCGTTTGGATTGGTTTGGAAAAGGAGCTTCTCCGAATTGTGGGGCATTCAATTACGTCTGTAGAGAAAGGCACAACCTATAAAAGTGTACACGAAATTGCAGATCGGCTGTTTTTTGTTTCAGAGACCGGCGTAGCGGTATTCGATGATCGTGACCAGGCGTTTCTATCAACAACGAATATCGTCACCGACCAGGCTGAGGCATTAACTTCCTCTTGCATTATTGATAATAGTATCCTTCTTATCATTGGCAGAAGGGGAATGCATGCTTTTGATACCCGTACTCTAAAGCCCATATCTGCTCACTCGTTTTTCCGTGGAACTACCCCGGTAGACGGCACTTTTATAACCGATAACAAAGGGGGGATCTGGGCATACAACAGAACGGGCACACTTTGGAGGCATCGGCCCGGGAATACGTTTGATACATTAAATTTGATTTCTCCCACTATTTTATCTTTAGTTTATAATGAACGCTTCACGATATATAATGATTCACGAGGGATTATATGGATTACGACTTATGGAAACGGGCTGTTTGCCATCGATACATCAGACGAAACGATTCACCATTACACTGCGGACAAAGATTTAACGAGTAACTATCTATTCTGTGTTACCGAAGATAAATCGGGCGAAATATGGGTCGGCACTGAATTTGCGGGTGCCATTAAGATTTCCTTAGCGCACTATCCGGTCAGCGTACTCAACGTTTCGGATGACAGGAGCAACAGAGGCAATGCTGTGCGGCTGATTTACAAGGATACCAACCGGAGGTATTGGTTCGGGACGAGGGGAGGGCATTTATTTGTATGCGACTCCTTGTTTAATTCCTTGCACGATTATCACCTGAATGGAGGTATTCCCTTCAGCATGGCCGAAGATACATTGGGCTGCAAGTGGGTGGGTACAAAGGGAGAGGGACTTTTCATTTTTCCTCCGCAGGGCATCGGGAAGCCTCAAAACGTTCATTTGCACAGTCATGCGGGGCAGAGCTCTTTAAGTGATAATGTTTTCACTGTTCTTAAGGATAGTAAGAACCGCATGTGGATTTCAACTTTTGGTGGTGGGTTGCATTTAGGTGAACGAAAAGGCAGCCAGCTTACTTTCACCCAAATTAACATGGCGAACGAACAGCAAGACATGATGCGCTCTATGATACAAGACCGTAATGGCTTTATTTGGGTAGGAAGCAATGAAGGTGCCATTGTGTTCGATCCGGACGAGTTGATATTGGATAAGACGCGATACATGAATTTCCGGTCGGACACAAAGAATCCGCAATCGTTGAGCAGTGATGAAGTAAAGGTTATTTTTGAGGATAGCAAAGGAAATATCTGGTTGGGTACCACAGGAGGCGGTCTTAATCTATTAGTGAGAGAGAGTTCGCTTAAAGAATCATGGTTTAAGCATTACACCAGCAAGGACGGGTTGTCGAACGAAATTATTCAGGCCATTCGTGAAGATGATGCCGGCTATTTGTGGGTAAGCACAGAGAATGATATCTCGAGGTTTAATCCCACCACTGAGCGCTTTGAGAATATTATTTTCTCTGAGAGCAAGCAGCCCGCTCTTTTCTGCGAATTAGCGAGCTGGAAGAAAGATGACGGCGAATTGATGTTCGGCAGTTATAATGGAATATACATCTTTAATCCGTCCGAAATTACGTATAACACCTATGTGCCTCCGGTTACTATTACCGATTTGCGCGTAAACGGCAATAAGGTGAAACCCGGCGAAGAGCTGTCTCCTTTAAACGAAAGTATTACTACCACCTCAAAGATTATTCTTAGTCATAACCAGAACTCTTTTAGTCTGGAGTTCTCGGTACTCGATTTTCATGCGCCGGAGTACAACCAATATACATACTATCTGGAAGGGTATGAGAACAATTGGAATAACATATCGCGCAGCAGTGTAGCCGCTTATCGGAATGTTCCTCCGGGAACTTACACTTTTCGCGTAAAGGGTACAAATGGTTTTGGAGTATGGAGTGCCCAAGAAACCGTAGTAGAAATCATAGTCAAGACGCCGTGGTGGAAATCGGCCTGGGCATTTTCTTTGTATGCCATAATTATCGCCGTTATTGCTTTTTTCGTATCGCGTATGTTGCTGAAAATACATCGGTTGAATACAGCTGTAGAGGTAGAAAAGCAATTGACTGAATATAAACTGCGCTTCTTTACCAATATATCGCATGAGTTCCGTACTCCGCTAACCATTATTCGTGGGTCGATAGATGCTCTATCAGGTTACAATAATCTGCCTTGGTTTGTAGATAAGCAATTGAATGCTTTATCCAAAAGTTCTTCTCGTTTGCTTCGTCTGATAGATCAATTGCTCGAATTCCGCAAACTACAAAACAATAAGATGGAGTTACGGTTGGAAAAAACGGATGTCGTAAGCTTCTTCTACGATATTTATCAAACGTTCAATGAAATGGCCGAAAGAAAGAACATTGAATATCGGTTCATATCGGAAGAGAAAAAATGGCGCATGCTGATTGATAAGAATAAGATGGATAAGGTGGCTTACAATTTATTGTCTAATGCCTTCAAGCATACGCCTTCGGGAGGGAAGATTGACATGAGTCTGAATTTCTCAACTGCTGATGGTACTTTCATACTTCGTATAGCAGATAACGGAGCAGGCGTACCCAAGGAACAACGTGATAATCTGTTTACGCGTTTTCATCAGGTAAACTATACTTCCAATGGAATAGGTGTGGGGTTGCACCTCACTTCCGAATTGACCAAGGTACACAAAGGCAGTATAAGATACACCGAATCGGAGTGGGGTGGAGCTTGTTTTGAGGTGTCTATACCCCTATCCGAAAATGTATATAGTCCAGTAGATATCATAGAAACCATTGCTTATACCCCGGAAAATGTTGCTACAACTCATCTAATAAAGGATGCAAAAACATTCGATTCGCCTATCGGTAAGCCCTACAAGGAGTATGATGTAATGGTGGTAGAAGATGATGATGAGGTTAGGGATTATATTGTAGGCCAGCTCAGTGAGTACTTTACCGTGTTGTCTGTGGCCAATGGGGCTGAGGCTTTGGCAGTGATAGCCGAGAAGCAGCCTGACATCGTTGTGAGTGATGTGATGATGCCCGAAATTGACGGCTTCAAACTTACCAAGCGCATTAAGGATGGTGCTGAAACAAGCCACATACCTGTTATTCTGCTCACCGCATACTCTTCAGAGCAACATCAGTTGGAAGGCGTAAAAATGGGTGCCGATGATTATGTGACCAAACCATTTAGTATAGAATACTTGGTCATCCGTATCGTGAAACTGATTGAACAACGCAAAATGCTGCAACAGAAGTTTATGACTGAACCCGGTGTGAAACCACAAACTACCAATTTTACAGATAGAGATAAAGCATTCCTGAACAAACTACATAGTGTCATCGAAAACAATGTAGATAACGCCGATTTTACGGTTGAGGAATTCGCACAAGCTTTATCCATGGCTCGCACAAATTTCTATAAAAAGGTAAAAGGTCTCACGGGGCACTCGCCCAACGAGTACTTGCGGATCATACGTATGAAGAAAGCAGCGGAACTACTTCTTACTACTGACTTGAATGTGGGAGAAATCTCTTATCAGGTAGGGATTAATGACCAGTTTCATTTCAGCAAAATGTTTAAAGCCCAATTTGGAGTATCGCCGTTGCAATATAGAAAAAAATAAGCGTATTTCCATACATGAAAATCTCTCAATAACCCTCTGTTTTGATAATAACTACATAAAATTGTACTTCCGTACATATATACCAAGCGTTCTCAGAGTACGTTTGCGGCATAACTACTGCGATGGATCTTATATGAACTGACAGGTTCAAAATGAGATTCATCTAAATAAATTTAAACTAATATTATATGAAAAATGAACAACGAAAAGGTGATTTTCACCTAATGAGAACGTTTCTCAGGCCTTCATTTGTGGTGCTATTCTTAGTTATGGCCACTATTGCATTTTCACAAAACAAATCAATTTCGGGTACTATACTTGATAGTGCCGGTGAACCAATTATTGGCGCGAATGTATCGGTAGATGGTACTGTCAACGGTACCATTTCTGATGTGGATGGAAAGTTCAGTCTTTCCAGTGTGCCCGATAACAGTAAACTTAAAGTTAGCTACATTGGTTTCATTACGCAAATCTTGCCGGTATCGGGTAAAACCGATTTCAAGATCATTTTGAAAGAAGATGCGCAGTCGTTGGATGAGGTGGTTGTAGTGGGGTATGGATCTGTAAAAAAGAGTGCACTTACATCTGCTGTATCTAAAATGGATTCAAAAGGTCTTGAAAACCGTCAGTTGGCTCGTGCTGAGTCTGCTTTGCAAGGACAATTAGCAGGTGTTACAGTGCGTACAACAACAGGAGAACCGGGCTCGGACATGCAGATACGTGTTCGTGGTGCAGCATCAGTATATGCAAATTCCGATCCGCTATATGTTGTTGATGGAGTGCCTATCACGACATTAAGCGGTATTAATCCGTCTGACATTGAATCAATAGAAGTCTTGAAAGATGCAGCATCTGCAGCAATATATGGCTCAAGAGGATCAAATGGAGTTGTAATTGTAAGTACTAAAAAAGGAAAGAGTGGCAAACCGACAATTTCATTTAACGCCAGTTATGGTATTCAAACATTAGAAAAGAAATTGGATGTACTGAGTGCTGTGGAGTGGATGGAGTTTAGAACCAAGTTTAATGATGCTTCTTATTTGGCAGCAGCTAAAAATGCAAATGTCAGTGCAAGCATTAGCGATTCGAATAGCGAACGTATGTCGAAACTCGGCTTGACTAATGCAAACTATAACTATTTGCTTGATGATCGCTGGTTTGGATATATGAGCGATGAAATGAAAGCCACACATAACTATGCTGAAACATCCGAAAAGCTAAGCCTGCTGGACTGGCAGGATGAGTTTTTTAGAAATGCTTCTGTGCAGGATTATAATTTAAGTGTAACCGGTGGTAGTGAAAATACCAGTTATTTATTCTCCGGCGGATATTTGAGTCAAGAAGGTTTGGTCACTGGAACATCCTATGAGAGATTTGCTTTCCGCACTAACATTGAGTCAAAGATCAATAAATATATTTCTGCCGGAATATCATTAGCCCCTACCTATATTCGATCTGATGGTTCAGGCTTTGCAAATGGCAAGGATAGTAGTACTATGTTAGCGGTATTGTCTGCACCGGTTTCCGAGCCGGGAGTTGGCTATATGACAAATGTAGATCCCAATCCAAAATATAATTGGGCAAGTGGAAATTCATCTCCTATATATTACATGGAAAAGAATATAAGACGCAACGAAATAGTGCGTTTGTTGGGTAATGCATTTGTTCGTGTAAAGCCGTTGGATGGTTTGCAGGTTGAATTATCCGCTTCTGCTAACTATTATGATTTAGATTATGCTACTTACATATATTCAAGCACCGGAAACAATTGGACAGCAGGAGAGGGAGCAAATTCTTCCGGTGGGCATAATACCGAAAGAATGTGGAGTACATTGATTCAGGCATTGGTCAACTATGACAAAACATTTGGTAAACACACCGTAGGTGCTATGTTGGGAACATCAGCAGAGGAAACCAATGTTGGCTTCTCAACTAACCAAACCTATAACAAGCCTTTCCCCAACGATGCTATTGTTTATTCGTTTGACTCGAAAACGTTGAACGTAGGAACTTCCAATGTTACTCAGGCAACACCCAACAGATTGGTTTCTGTCTTTGGACGCCTAAACTATAATTATGATGACCGTTACATACTTTCAGGAAGTTTGCGCTATGATGGAGGATCTGTTTTTGGAGCAAATAACAAATGGGGCGTTTTCCCTGCTATTGCTGGCGGCTGGCTAATCTCCAATGAAAAGTTTTTTAAAGCACTTGAGTTAAGCTGGTTAAATACATTAAAGCTTAGAGCAAGCTATGGTGTTACAGGTAATAATTCCATCTCATATACAGCAGCTTACCCTTCTCTTATTGCAGTATCGTATGCCGGGACAGCCGGATACAACGCAAATTCATTAGGAAATGCTGATTTAGGGTGGGAAAAAACTCATAGCACAGACGTAGCTATTGATTTAGGCTTCTTTCGGAATAGAATTCAACTATCATTAGACTGGTATACAAAAACCACAAAAGATCTGTTATATCAAGTGCCATCTTTGGGCGCCTCAGGATTCACTACCGTTTGGGATAATCTTGGTGAGATTCATAATAACGGTTTCGAAATAGAGTTGAATACTGCCAATCTTACAGGTAAGTTTAAATGGAACACATCCTTCAACTTATCATATAATAAAAACGAAGTGAAATCATTAGGAGTTGATAACACGCCGATCTACTCCGGATTCCATGAAAGTAACCCATCAAATATCTTAATGGTTGGAAAGTCCGTGAATACATTTTATATGTATGATGCTATAGGCGTTTGGAAGAATCAGGCAGAAATAGATGCATATAGTGCTGAACATAATGGTCAAGCTGTTACTTTTCAGGGAACGGCCATTAAACCCGGTGATATACGTTATCGCGATGTAAACAATGATGGTGTATTTGATAAGGATAATGACCGAACTTTCTTGGGCAATCCTACTCCGAACTTTGTATATGGAATGACCAATACTTTTTCTTATAAAAACTTTGATTTATCTATTCTATTAACTGCACAAACCGGTGGAAAAATATTTGGTGTGATAGGTCGTGCTAATGACCGTCCTGGAATGGGGGCTGCCAGCAATGTTGCAGGGCATTGGAGAGATGCATGGTGGTCGGAAGATAATCCGGGTAACGGTAGTGTACCTTATATACTAAGTACAACGACTGGTGCCACGATTGATTCACGTTGGTTGTACTCTTCGGATTACTTACGAATAAAAAATCTGACTTTTGGATATAAGCTTCCTATTAATCCCAAGATTCTCTCTTATGCAAGAGTATATCTTTCTATTGAAAATTTAGCTAAGTGGGACAGTTATTATTTAGGTTATTCTCCCGAATCTGCTAATACAGCTCCCAGCTCAGCCCCCGGAGGTCAAGGTGCCGTCGGGCTTGATTATGGTGGATATCCTACGCCCCGTATTTTTACTCTTGGTGTTAATCTTACTTTCTAACAAAAAAATGTGATACAATATGATGACAATAATCAAATTTAAAATTGCAATAGTAGTTAGTCTACTATTATTAGTCGTTTCTTCATGTGATGACTATCTGAATACGCCTCCTTCTAATTTGCTTACCTCCGAAGGGTTCTATGCAACACCTTCTCAGTCCGAACAAGGAGTTATTGGCGTGTATGCCGGCCTTAGACAAATGTCTAATGATATGTATCTGTTTTTATCAGAGTGCCGTTCGGATAATATCTGGGCTAATCCACAAACCAACGGGTTTCGAGAATATTCGGAGATATCATCATTCAGGGCAGGAAATGATCTTCCTACGACTAATAATGCTTGGAATAAATGGTATAAAGTAATATATGATGCCAATGTGGCTTTGAGTAAAATATCCGGTTGTGACTTTGATAATGATGCGATGAAGGAACAATTTTTAGGTGAGATTCACTTCCTCAGAGGTTGGGCATATTTTGAATTAGTTAGGTTATTCGGAAATATTCCTTTAATAGATTATCCTATGACGCCGGCTGAAGTAAAAAATGTATCGCAATCTACTGCACGCGAGATATATGATAAGATCATTATTCCTGATTTAACAACCGCTATTTCAAAACTTCCGTTGAGCGAAAATATGCGGAATAGTAAGAATGCTTTGATACCTAAAGATGGCCGTGCGGATCAGATGGCAGCTCAAGCAATGCTGGCAAGGGTTTATATGACTTTAGCCGGGTTCCCCTTTAATGATAGTACTGCATTACCACTTGCAGAATCTGCGTTGAAAACTGTTATTTCATATTCAGAAAGTAATGGAGATAAATATTGGGCTCCGGACAGCACTGAATGGAGAAAACAATGGATACCTTCAGACCAATACTATAATAAGTATTCAATATTTGCTATACAGCATCGTGCCGGTGGAACTGGAAATCCGGCATTGATGCAATTTAGTCCTAAATTGCCAGAATCGTATACCACTATAACTATATTTGGTAATGATATTTGGGTGGAGAAAACCTTGATGCATGAATTTGATAAAACCTACGAAGTAAATGGTAAAACCTTACGTGATGCCCGTGGGCATGGATACTCTATTCTTACCGGATATGACGCAGAACCAAACTGGCCGGCATATTCGCAAATGGTTGAAAAACTGCAATTGGCTGATGGTAGTGTAGTTGATGTATTCACAAGAACCATGTTTTACAAATATTTGCCATCGCATAGAAAATTGGAAGCACTTGGTATGGCTATTGATGTTGAGGGTGGTATGCTTGATTATAACGATTGGCCGGTTAATCTTCCTATCATACGTTATGAAGATATCCTTTTAATGTATGCTGAGATATTGACTTCAAAAGATGTTGCTGGAGCAATGAAGATCGTCAATCGCATAAGAGAAAGAGCCGGATGTAATCCTGAAACAGCAACCACTGCAACTGAAGCATTGGAGTTCATAAAACGCGAACGTCGTATAGAGCTTATGGGAGAAGGCATCCGTTGGTTTGATTTGGTGCGTTGGAATGATTGGAAGAAAGCTACAACAGACAAGTTTGATCGCTATAATAATCCTGTTGGAACAGATAATGGTAATGTAAAAGATGGAAGATATTTATATGCAATTCCGCTGAACCAAATGAACGTGAAACCAGGTCTTTACAACCAAAATGATGGGTATTAATTTTTGTACTGATATTTATGATTTAGAGAGTAACTTCTTAATGGAGTTACTCTCTAAAATCTTTTAATAAGGAGCAAGCATTGAACTGAAAGATTAACCTACACATACATTTACTGCATTCTTAAATTTATATTATATGGAAAGTGAAAAAAAGCAAGGTATTTTATACTTAACGAGGCAGATGAGAACTATATCATTATTACTCCTGTCCGTTGTGATGATATTGGGATGCGCTGAAAAGAAAGGGCATATCACAGAGAACTTGTCAGATGCACTTTATGGTTTTGAAAACATTCAGGACAGTGCCCGTACTAAGGTCTGGTGGTTTCATGGAGAGACAGAAACAACTAAAGAAGGGATAACAGCCGACTTGGAAGCTTATAAGGAAGCAGGGGTAGGAGGCGTTGTTTATTATGACCAGACGCATTGGAAAATGGAGAATGCCTTACCCGCATTCTCAACAGAATGGTGGGAAATGCTTAGGTTCTCGGCTGAAGAAGCAAAACGGTTAGGCTTGACTTTCGAGTTGAATATCTCTAATGGTTTCGTTGCAGGTGGTCCTTGGATTACTGATGAACTGGGCATGAAGAGGCTTGCTGCAAGTGAGTTGCGTATTAAAGGGGGACGCTTCTTTGAAGGTAACTTGGAAGCGCCTAAAAACCGATATGATTTTTATAAAGACGTGGCTGTTTTAGCCTTTCCCGTTCAAGAAGAAACCAGAACATCGCGAACAGAGAAAGTGAAGTTTTCATCAAACTTACCGGGGATAGAGGTAGAAAATATCTTTAATCCTCAATCGAAGTCTTTAACGCAAATCCCCGCTAATTCCAAAGGGAATGTGTATATTAATATGGAGTTTGCCGATGATTTTACAGCGAGAAGCCTGACTTACGAAGCATATCCGCAAGTAAGAGTCAGAACCAGCGCAACAAATATCCCAGGCCCTCCGGGTGAAGTGTTTGTGGGTACCGGATATCGTGTGCTCCCTAATTTTGGACAATTGGAAGTTTCCGAAGACGGCGTACATTACAAGAAGGTTTGTGATATACCTCCCACCTATCATTCGCTTGAAGGTTGGCGTCAGAGAACGATCTCGTTTAGTGCCGTGAAGGGAAAATATTACCGGTTGAATCTTCACGACTGGTGGGATGAGAAGATGGCCAATCCAGATCTTCAACTTGGATCGGTAGTGCTGAACTCGCTGGCAAAGCTCGATCAATGGGAGAAAAAGGCCGGATTCTATTCCGATTATATAGACCCTGATAAGACTCCAACTTATTCTAAGGCTGAAGTCGTTGACTCTAAAAGCATCGTAAATATCACTGATAAGATGGATGAGAAAGGTGTATTGCGATGGGATGTTCCAGCCGGAGAATGGCTGGTTATGCGCTTTGCATACGTACCCACCGGTGGTGCCATCAAGCATGGAAGGCCGAATTTAATGGGTAGGGAATGCGATAAATTATCAGTAAAAGCTGCTGAAGTGCAATGGGACAATTATGTAGGTAGGATTCTTGATTCGCTGCAAGTTACAAATAGCGGACATGTTTCCGGGGTCATAATGGATAGTCATGAAGCCGGAGCACAAAACTGGACCGATGATTTCATAGCTCAGTTTAAACAGCGGCAAGGGTATGACCCTACTCTTTATCTTCCCGCCATGATGGGATATATTGTTGATGGGGTGGAAGAATCCAATGGGTTCCTCTTCGACATAAGGCGTAATATTGCGGATATGGTAGCCGACAATTACTTTGGCACGATAGACCGTTTATGTAAAGAGAACGGGCTAATACTTACTGCTCAGGCCATTGGAAATGCTTTGGGTATTGTTGGCGATCCTATACAGGCAAAAAGCAGAGTAAGCAAACCGCAGGGAGAGTTCTGGGGCATACATCCTATTGGGAATTATGATATAAAAGAAAGCTCTTCGTCTGCTCATTTATATGGAAAGAAAATTGCTTCCGCAGAAGCTTATACCGACGTTAAATTCAGCGCATCATTGTCTTTCATCAAATCTTTGGCCGATTATGCCTATGCATTCGGCATCAATGAATTTGTAATCTGTGCCTCTGCCTATCAGCCTTGGCTCGACAAAATACCGGGTAGCACGGGTGGCGGACGACATTATGCCATCAACCGGAATAATACGTTCTGGAATTACAGCGCTCCGTTTTGGGACTTTCAGGCGCGGAATGCTTATATTATGCGTCAGGGCAAATCGGCCATTGACTTGTGTGTCTATTTGGGTGGAAATGCTCCGGTAAAGATCCAAACCTATAAACTTCCGGATATACCGGGTGGCTATGATTTTGATGCTTTCACAACGGATGCCTTACTCACCAGAATGGATGCGCGTGCCGGAAAGATCACATTGCCCGATGGGGTGAGCTATAAGATGATGATTCTGCCGAGAAATGGCGATATCACCTTAGATGCTTTGCGAAAAATCGCCTCAATGGTAAAGGACGGA
This sequence comes from uncultured Bacteroides sp., assembly GCF_905207245.1. Classification (GTDB taxonomy): domain Bacteria; phylum Bacteroidota; class Bacteroidia; order Bacteroidales; family Bacteroidaceae; genus Bacteroides. The sequence goes on from NZ_CAJLKP010000029.1 coordinate 34,725, forward strand.
GCAAAGATATACGGACCTAAACCCATGCATTCAGATTCGGGCAAAGAATTGGATGAAGAAGCTGAATACCAAGTTTTGGCCAATGAATTATGGGGCGAAATTCCGTCATCGTCCGGAGTGAAAAACGTTGGCAAAGGTTACGTCTATTGGGGAATGCCATTAGCAAAAGCAATGAGAGAAGCACAGATTGTCCCGGATATCCGTATGGAGAAAGGTGATACTAAAGCATCAATGATTTATTTCACACACCGTGAACTGGCGGATGCTAATGTCTACTTTCTGGATAATCATAAAGACGATCCCGAGGATAACATCTTTACCTTTGCTTCGCGGGGTAAATATGCCCAGTTGTGGAATACGGTTACAGGCGAGCGTTTCTCTCTGCCCATTTTACGGTCGGACGATAAGAGTACATCCGTTCAACTCTGTTTGCACCCTCGCGAATCCTATTTTATAGTAATTACAGATAAGGAAGAGCAGCTTCCTCCTGTCTCCTGGTTTACTACAAAGGATAAAGCGGAGATGATTGAAGGCTCCTGGCAAGTTTATTTTGATGAGAAATTCGGGGGACCGGGCAATGTCACTTTTGATAGTTTAAGTGATTGGACTGAAAATTCAGATCCGCGTATTAAATATTATTCGGGCACTGCTATATATAAGAAGAAGATTGAATTACAAGCTACTGATGACAGAGTTTATATTGATCTGGGTAATCCGGGATTTGTAGCACGTGTATTTGTTAATTCACAAGATGCCGGAGTTGTTTGGTGCTCTCCCTGGAAATTAGAAATCACTCCGTATTTGATAGATGGAGAGAATAATATTGAAATCCATGTAGCAAACTCATTGATGAATCGCATGATATATGATGCTTCATTAAAGGAAAGCGAGCGCATTACTTACTCTTATCCACAAATTGCTACTCCAAATGATAGGCTTGAACCTTCGGGACTAAGACAAGTTAAGTTAATATGGAAACACGATAATTAATAGTTATCACGAATCATAAATATACAGTTCTTCTCCCTATTGAAACCAATAATTTCAATAGGGAGATGCTAAGCAGAACAAGAAATACAAAATTATTTCTTTAACTCCACATCAAAACTGGCAGCATCCTTGCACGCAAAGCGCAGAACCGTTTGATATTTATCTTTAGAGACAACCTTGCAATAAGGGGTTTCAGCAACCTTCCACTCACCTTTCAATGTAACTGTTACAGGTATCTCACCACTATCATTGTCAATCCAGGGTCGGGAATAGATGCTACGTTCCTTGCGCTTGCCGTCTTTATCAAAAGCTTCGTCACTCGGACCACGATAAAGAGCCAGGTCCGGTTGGGAAACGGTCAGCAGGAGCTTGCCTTTATCCTCGCGTATCATAACGAGACAAGAAGTATCGGCTTTCTGCAATAAACCTTCTTTCGGCAACACTTGCGGAGTTTCAAAAAGCACATAAGACGTAAGGTTATCCGTCAGGGAACGGACTATATGAGCATTGCTATCTTGCTGCAAAACTTTATAAGTAGGTTTCCGGGCAAATGCTTTCAGAGTTGCCTCATCCGTATGTGGCAGAACTGCATATTCATAAGAAGCACCTTTCGGAGCCTTTCCATGTTCCAACACCAGCGAAACCCAGTTGCCGGAAGTGGGCTTCGGATTACGTTCTCCTACGGAAACCTGCGGGAAGTTTTTCTCATATTTTGCCGCTTTCATCGAACTTTTCGAAAGATAATAGCCTACACCGTTAGGATCGATATACGTTTGTCCGTCGCTCTTGTAAGCGTCCCAATACTCATGCATTTCGGGAGTTACGGCAGCCAACTGGAAAACAGTAGTCTCTGTGGGAAACTCACCGTTCGTATTCTCAATGTCCGTGCCGAGGCAGACAATCGTTCCGTTGAAGAAGTGATAGGATTTGCGGGCACGGTGAGAACCGTTGTACTTATCATGCTCGTGTAGTTTCATCCCGAAGTTACCGTTCAGCCGTGCCTGAGACAAGCCTCCGGCAAATGATTCATCAGAATAGAGCATCTCCTCCATACCGGAGAAAGTATCCACGTTCAGCACTTTCGCACGGAGCAGGTCGTAAGGCAGGCGAATGGTTGTCGTGCCGGGAAAACGATTCCAGTCAAAGCCGGCTTCTTGCCAGCCACTGGATGCCAAAGTCACCATTTCATCGGGTTTCCCGGTTAATATCTGCATACTTCCGTGGGCCAGATAACGACCGTAGAAGTTGGCATCCAAGTAATGTTCTGCTGCCCAAAGGTAACGGGAATGCCCGCGCACCACGGCCGCCCAGTTATCCCGGCGCTGCACTGAAACACAACCGTATCCTAAAGCCAGATTACCTTGCGGGTCGGGTTCGGGGCGGAAGCCTTGCGCTTCGAACAGTTTCTTCAATTCCTGTTCGTGGGCAGTGGATGACTTCGGCAGATAATCCGGAGCATTCTTATCAGGAGCTTCCGTACGTGAAACAAGGCGCAGATAGGCTGAAGCCAGCTCCGGGTCATACTTCTGGGTTCCATCAGGGGTGCCGGCCAATGCCAAAGTGGCATATTGCACGGGAATCAATTGTCCTTTCCCGTTAGGATGGCGTCCCGACATGGAAAGGGCCCATTGCTTAAAGTTACAGTAGAAACGCATAGTAAGCAGCACCCTCTTCACCGTCTCGTGTGCCAGTTGGGAAACTTTAAATTCCGTTCCGCTCAACAGATAAATCATATTCGTAGCACCATCCAGACCGCCTACGGCATAAGCCGGATAGTTATTACGGTGATGGAAACAAGCACCGTCTTTCTTGAAAGAGCCTGCCAATCCGAGTGCCGGACGACAACCATAGTCTATCCAGCGGGAGAAGGAACGGAGGTATTGCAGCTTTTCGGGAGTATCTTCCATAATCAAGATGCTTGCCATGCGACCTTGCGTCTGTGTGTTGAAAGTGTCTATATCAATGCCATTGACCGTAGGTTTGGGATATACTTCATTCGTGATGGCGTACCAACGCAAGGTGCGTTCCGCCTCATTCAGTTTACCTGCTTCCCGCAGCACGTCTTTCATCAAAAAATATGCCACATACAGGCCGCGCATACTATATCCGTAATGGTGGATGTTTCCCCAGCAACTGCCATAGGCTACGCCCTGATCGGTGATATGGTCGTACATCGCCAGGAACTTCTGTTTCAGTTCGTCCTTCACCGCTGCGTCCGAAGCATTGTTGCAGGCATAAGCAATCCGGCGCATCAGGTTGAAGTATTCGTTCATCTCCATACCCAGCTTGGTGAACATGCCTTTATCCCAGTTCGGATACATACGCTCGTAGGCTTCTGCCTGGCGCACCATGAAGATAGGCAGACCACTTACGACGCCATTCGTGTAAGTTATTCCATAGAAGTCATACTTCTTACGAATGGTTTCCAGTTCCTTTTCCGAAAGTTTAGAAGGGGTATAGAGCATATCGCGGAAACGCTTTTCCATCAGTTGCATGTCCTTCTTGTCCTTTTCAGTAACCGGAGTCAGGGCGATTTCCGGTTTCCACAGGGAGTGCTCGTAAATCACCAGCCAGTGGTTGGTGGTTCCTTTGTTGACGAAAGGTACTTGCACATCGGCAGTTTGCTGGCGGGCATCCACCTTGCTGGCTGTTATCAGATGGTCGATGAACAATTCGCCTTTCACACCAGGGGCTACGATGCGCAGTTCGTTCATTCCGATTTCGGGGGTACCTTGCATATCACGCTCGTAGCATACCCACGCGGCACGCCAGCCGGTAAAGTTAATACCGAAAGGGAAGGAAGTACATATCTTGCCGTCTTTCAGAAACTCAAATTCAATGGTGGTATCCTGTGCCTGAGCATTATATACCCATACAATGAAAGCGGAAAGATACAAATCTTTTCCGGTAGGGTCTTTCTGTTCAAATAGCAGGTCGCGCTGAAGGGTGAGCACAGAACCGGGCTCGAAAGTCCAGCGCAGACTGTGTGTGCCGTCTTTATAATGTTGGTCGCTGATGCCGAGGGTAGCTTTCGTCGCATTCAGCCCGACAGGCAGTTCCGGTCCTTCAAAAGAAAGTAGCCGTTCGTTCTTCACAACTTGTGCCGAGAGGCTGAAAGAGAGCAGCAAGGCACATACGGCAGTAAGTATAGGTTTCGTCATCACGGTATAAATATTAATGGGTTGAATTTAAGTCTTTGATGCGGAGGCCCGTAAAACGGACATGGTTTTGCAGAAAGCGGAGGGTGAAATGCCCGTCGCCGGCATCGGGTTCAATGGGGAGGCGGAAACGGGTGATGAAGTCCATCAGTCTCGACTGGCCTTCGGCTATCCAGTGTCCCAATGATACACGCTCCTGCGCCAGCAAGGTGCAGGGAAAGAAAAGGAAAAAGAGTTTCCACAGAATTTGTATGAAAGATGAATGTGTCATTTCCAGTATTAGTTTCGTTCACAATATTTCCACACTGCAAAGAAACAGCACTTTTTAGAGGAAAAGGCACATAAATCGTACAAAAAAGGTGTGTTTTAGTAGTCAGGCTACGGGAAAGCATCCCCTCTGTGTCTGCTCCGTGTCATCTCCGTAGCATCTCCGTACTCTATAGACACGGAGCTGGTACGGACTTGATACGGACTTGGTACGGAGATAGTACGGAGATGATATGAATGAGCTTTAGAGTAGCATAACTAAGGATGCATCTCCTCAAACGCCTTATTCTCTTCCGCTATCGTACTAATGGTTTCCGGCAGTTCACTGACAGGAAGGTCGAAGTTATACCAATCCGTATAGCAATCGGTAACGTACCACTTCCGGTCAATCAGTTCGAACACCACACGAAGGGAAGCTTCCGATTCATCATAACCGGCTTCAAATTCCTTGTGCTTAGGATCATTCACCGTGAAGCGGGAAACATAAACGCCCCCCTCCTCGTCTGTGACACGTTCTTCTTTAAATATGTCTTCGCCCAGCAAAGCCCACTTCTCGCGTGTAAACGGAAAAGTCTTCTCCGTCTCACCATCCTCCTCTAACAGGGCAATAGGCGTTTTCAACGGAAAATGAATACGGGAATACTGGAAAGAGGCACTGGAAGTAAATTTCTTGAGGAACGCCTGAAAGTCCTCATTAGCTGCGGCAGCATGACCATTTGTAGTCGTTAGCATAAGTGCCGCGAAAAGACAAAATACAAAGTGAATTGCCTTCATCTGGTTACAATGTCAAAGGGTTTATTAATCAGGCGCAAAGATAATGCAAAATCCGAAAGCAATATAAAATAAGCAAGCTTATTTTGTAATGTTAAAGTGCCGTTTATCTTATGCTCCCATCTACCTCTGCCTCAGATACTCAAACCCGAAACGGCAACGCAGACAGTCTTTCTTATCGCAATACTCCTTTTGAAGTTGCAGCAAAGCTTGAGAGTCGGCAGCAGTAGAAACATGCAGTCCTGCCCCACTCCATTGCCGGATGATATGATTGTCTTCCGCTTTCAGACTTTCAAGGAAGCGCGTAGCACGATCACAGAGCGCCTCGTCCGCTTTATGCAAACCGTAAGCATAGAGAAATGGAATAACGGTGTTAATGATAATCAGATTTTGCGCACCTTTCCCCACCTGCTTCTGTTGCCGGGGAGAGGTTTTACTGAAATTGAAGTGTTCGTCCCAATAAGAAGAAGTAGCAGTGGTCAATATCTTCTGAACGGCTTCCAACGTCTCCGCCTCCATAACACGGGACAACAATGACTGCCCCCTATGATAGAGATTAGCCAATTGTGCCAGCCGTACATGGGGGAAATTGCCGGGACGCAGACGAAGGAAGCGCCATTGGGTAATAGTCATCGGAGCAGGCAACTCAAACTTATGCTGCAAATAGCGGAATTCTTTCTGCAACTTCAGATAATACTCATCTGCATCCGGCAACTCCTCATCCAGCAATCCCGCCTGGCCAAAGAAAAATGCTTCTACTTGGAAAAGGTTATCCCGATGCTTATCTATCGCCCGGAAAGGTAAATGGCCGGCCCATGTCTCGAAAGCATCCCCATTCAGCCCGAAACCGAAATTACGGGACAGAGTGATGAAGAATACATCTTCCCAATTATTATTGAAACGTTCCAACCGGGTGGCAATGGCATGGGCTTTCTGTTCGAAGCGCTCCACCTGCAAGGCGGAAAGCCAGGAATGAACGGTCAGTTTCGGAAGGGAAGATAATATGGAATAACAAGGGGGATAAATCTCTGCATGACGCAGTTCTTCATAGTGCCGGAGGATGGTTTCGGGACAGGATAGTTGTAGCTGCGGCACCTTTTCTCCATTGGCACTGAATACTTCGCAATCTATGGTTTCCGCTACGTGCAGAATGACGTTGTTGTAGGCTGCATCCTTATCATGTCCGTGCTTTAACCAGTCGGAAGACAGCGTATGTATCTCGACGTTCCCCACCCAGTGGGTACCGCCTATTTTCAGTTTGGCATTGAAGAAGTCGGGGCCTGCATTTGTGTTCGGTAGTCCGGCATCTATCACTTCAACCGGTTCGCCGGCAGTGGTTTGGAGCATCTTTAAAGGAAATATTTTATGCTTCCAAACGTAGTGTAGTAGTTGTTCCATGTTAACAAGACGTTAATGTTGCCCGCAAATGTAAGAAAAACATTACCTTTGCGACCTATAGTTTGTTGATAAACTGAATAAAAAATAAAAGAAACAATGAAAATAGCATTAATCGGCTACGGAAAGATGGGCAAAGAAATCGAGAAGGTTGCCCTCAGCCGCGGACATGAGATTGTAAGCATCATCGACGTCAATAACCAGGAAGATTTCAATTCGGATGCATTCAAGAGTGCCGATGTGGCAATAGAATTCACCAACCCCATGGTGGCATATGACAACTACATAAAGGCTTTCGAAGCCGGCGTGAAAGTAGTTTCCGGCAGTACGGGCTGGATGGAGGAGCACGGAGACGAAATTAAAGAGCTCTGCACCACAGGAGGAAAGACTTTATTCTGGGCATCCAATTTCAGCCTGGGCGTCACTATCTTCTCCGCCGTAAACAAGTATCTGGCAAAGATTATGAACCAGTTCCCCGCCTACGATGTGACGATGAGCGAAACGCACCACATCCATAAGCTGGATGCACCGAGCGGTACAGCCATCACACTTGCCGAAGAGATTCTGGAAAATCTGGACCGCAAAGACCATTGGGTGAAAGGAACCCTGCAAGCACCGGACGGAGCCGTTTCCGGAACTACAGAATGTGCTGCCAACGAACTGCCTGTAAGCTCTATACGCGAAGGCGAAGTTCCGGGCATCCATGTCATCCGCTACGAATCGGAAGCTGACAGCATCATCCTGACGCATGACGCCAAGAACCGCAAAGGTTTCTCTCTGGGCGCCGTCCTTGCTGCCGAATATACAGCCAACAAAGAAGGTTATCTGGGAATGAGCGATTTGTTCCCGTTCTTAAAAGACTAAAGAGATACAAGGGAACAAGGTGACAAGACACAAGGGAATTATACTCTCCCCCTTGTCAACTCGTCAACTTATCCCCCTCGTCAACTAAAAAAACAAACATTATGAGAAAAGCAACTCGTGCCCAATGGATTAAATTCGCAATCATCACCGTGCTTTACCTTGCCTTCCTGGTGTGGGTAAAAAGCTGGTTGGGACTAATTGTCGTACCTTTCATCTTCGACATCTACATCAGTAAGAAAATCCCCTGGGGCTTTTGGAAGAAATCAGAGAATCCGGCTGTACGCAATGTAATGAGCTGGGTAGACGCTATCGTATTTGCACTGGTAGCCGTTTACTTCGTCAATATCTACATATTTCAGAATTATCAGATACCCTCTTCTTCTCTGGAAAAATCTTTGTTGGTAGGCGACTATCTCTACGTCAGCAAGCTGAGTTACGGCCCGCGCGTGCCGAACACACCGCTATCCATGCCACTGGCTCAGCACACTCTGCCACTGGTGAACACCAAATCATACATCGAATGGCCCCAATGGGATTACAAACGTGTTCCGGGCTTGGGAAAAGTGAAACGGAATGATATTGTAGTATTCAACTTCCCTGCCGGAGATACCGTGGCTACCAACTTCCAGCAAACGGACTTCTACACCCTTGCCTACAACGAAGGACAACGCCTGTATCCGAACCCTGTGAATATGGACAGCCTGACACGCAAGCAACAACGTGCCGTTTACGACCTGTACTACAATGCCGGCAGAAGCCTGATACGCTCCAACCCCAAAATGTACGGTGACATCGTTGTCCGTCCCGTAGACCGTCGTGAAAACTACGTGAAGCGTTGCGTTGGACTGCCGGGTGACACGCTGGAAATCAGGGATGCACAAGTATATATTGACGGCAAGCCTATCGAGAACCCTGAGGAAATGCAACTCAACTATCTTGTACAGACCACCGGCTCGTACATCACCGAAGACATGTTCCGCGAACTCGGTATCAGCAAGGACGACCAGGCTTTGATAAACAACGAAGGCCTGTTAATGGAAATGGGACTGACCCAACGCGATGCACAAGGACGCCTCGCTCCCACCTATGATTTGCCTCTGACGAAGAAAATGTATGAAACCCTGTCGGGCAATAAGAAACTCGTCAGCCATATCGTTATGGAACCGGAAATATACTCCGGACAGATGTATCCGTTGAACCTTTACACCAAATGGGACCGCAACAATTATGGCCCTATCTGGATACCGAAGAAAGGTGCCACCATCAAGTTGACTGAAGACAATCTGCCCATCTACCAGCGCCCCATCGAAGCTTACGAAGGCAATAAACTGGAAATAAAAGAAGACGGCATCTACATCAACGGCAAGAAGACCGACGAATATACCTTCAAAATGGATTATTACTGGATGATGGGCGATAACCGCCACAACTCCGCTGATGCCCGTTCGTGGGGATTCGTACCGGAAGACCACGTCGTAGGTAAACCGATTGTCGTTTGGCTCTCACTCGACAAGGATCGCGGTTGGTTTGATGGAAAAATCCGTTGGAACCGCATATTTAAATGGGTAGACTAAAAGAGTTTGAGAATTAGATGAAAAAAAGATGGAAGATAGCGGGAACAGTCATTGGAATAATACTCGTTATAGTATTACTCCGTGGCTGTGTCGTGACTTCCTACCTGATTCCCTCTTCGGGCATGGAGAATTCCTTGTTTCAAGGAGAACGCATCCTGGTGAATAAATGGAGTTACGGACTGCGCCTTCCTTTCATGTCTTTATGGAATTACCATCGCTGGGGAGACAGCCCTGTAGAAAAGGAAGACATCATCGTCTTCAACAATCCCGCCAATCTTTCGGAACCCGTCATAGACCGGCGCGAAGTCTTTATCAGCCGTTGCATTGGCGTGCCGGGAGATACATTATTAATAGACTCCTTGTTTTCCGTCATTCCATCCGAAAAGAATGCACCCGACCAGAAGTTCCTGTACGCCTATCCCCGGGCAAAAGAAAAACAGCTCGACTCATTGCTCAACCTCTTATCCATACAGGATAACCGGCTGATGGGACAAGACAGTACAAGGAATGTACGCAGTTTCAGCCGTTATGAGTTTTATCTGCTGGAACAAGCCATGAATGGGAGTTGCTGGATAGAATTACTGGATAAAGAAGACTCCATAGAAGCTCTCCGCCCACTAATCGTCCCCGGCAAAGGCAAAGCAGTGCGTGTGTATCCGTGGAACCGGACATTGCTGCGCAACACGCTTGTGCTGCATGAGAACAAACAGGCTGAAATCAAGAACGACACTTTATATGTGGAAGGCCAACCCGTGCAGCATTGCTATTTCTGCAAAGATTATTATTGGGTAGGCGCCAATAACTCTATCAACCTTTCCGACTCCCGGCTGTTCGGTTTCGTACCGAAAGACCACATCATCGGCAAGGCCTCGCTCATCTGGTTTTCCAAAGAAAAGGAAACCGGACTGTTCAAAGGTTACCGTTGGAAGCGCTTTTTCAGTCCTGTAGAGTAAAGAAGGAGTCAATCACTAAAACAATAAATGTAATGAGAACCATATATCTTTCTTCTGCCTATCTGGCACCCGTGGAATACTATGCCAAGCTACTGACCTATGATAAAGTTTTCATCGAACAGCATGACCATTACGTAAAACAAACCTACCGCAACCGTTGCACCATTGCAGGACCTGATGGTGAGTTAGCACTCTCCATCCCCACGGTCAAGCCCGATACTTTGAAATGCCCGTTGCGTGACATCCGCATTTCCGACCACGGCAACTGGCGGCACCTGCACTGGAATGCTCTGATGTCCTCCTATAATCACACACCTTTCTTTGAATATTACAAGGATGATTTCCGCCCTTTTTATGAGAAGAAATATGAGTTCTTAGTCGATTTCAACGAAGAATTATGTCGGTTAATCTGTTCGCTGATAGATATACAACCGGATATGGAACGTACTTCAGAATACAAGACCATCTTCACACCCGATGAAGATGATTTCCGCGAACGCATTCATCCGAAGAAAGACTACCGGGAAGAAGACCCCGACTTCATAGCCCGGCCCTATTATCAAGTCTTCCAGGAACGCCTCGGCTTTCTACCTAATCTCAGCATCGCCGACCTACTGTTCAATATGGGTCCGGAGAGTTTGCTGGTATTGCAGGCTGCTCGGAAAAAGGGTTAGACAGACAAAGGACGGGGTTACTATTGTGAAAGCTTCTGTAAAAATTCCGCAAGGTTCTCCCCTTCTCCCAGCCCCAGCTTCTTACGCAAACGGTAACGGCTGACTTCCACTCCACGTTGTGAAATATTCAATAACGGAGCAATTTCTTTCGACATCAGATTCATCTTTATGTAGGCGCACAACAGCTTTTCTCTTTTTGTCAATTCAGGAAAGCGCGCTTCCAGCTTCTGGAATAAATTATGATGCACAGAATCAAATGTACTTTGAAAAGCCAGCAAATCATCGTCATGCTCCATGTTTGTATCAATCTGAGTAATAAGACACAGGATTTTCCGGCGAATAATTACTAAATTCTCCTCTTTAGCAGCATGCAGTATACTTAGCACTTCACTTTTGATATTCTGCAACATTTCATTCTTACGGACAAGATTCAGCGTGGTATGAATCAATTCTTCCGACTTGTGATGTAACTCTGCCTGCAAGTTTTCTTCTTTCAGTAAATCAATCTTCTTACTTTTCAATTCACTCTCTTTCTGAAAAGCCTGCTTCTGGCGATAAAGCTCCAACTCCTTCAACATAACCAAACGCTTACGGCCTGCCGCAATACGATAGTAAATATAGGCTAACAGCAATACAATCAATGCAGCATACAACAAGTAGCTCCACCATGTACGATACCAGGGAGGCAATATTTCAAAAGAAAAGGATGCCACTATCGGCTTTTCCAGACCGATACGCGTGCGGACATAAAATGTATATTTCCCCTCCGGCAGTCTCGTATATTCCTTCATCGCACTTTCCCCTAACTGGCTCCAAGGTTCGGAAACAGGTCCTTCCAGTCGGCAGGAATAGAACAGGGCCAATGAGCTATCATAATTGTTGATACTATATTCTATGCGAATAGAATTATTCTTATAAGGAATCTTCAAATACATATCATTGGGAACGTAACTACACCCATATACAAGAGAATCATTAACCCCAGTCAGATACACATGTCTGATTTGCAGATTCAATGGATACTTTTTCACTCGCTCCTGCATGAAGTGTAATAATGAGAATCCGTCTTCCATACCTATCACAGCTTCATTATTAGCAAGAACCCCAACGTACTCAAAATCTTCTATCAGGCAATCTTTCAGATATGCCTCGTTCTCACTCCGGTAATAACTTCTTGTCAACGGGTCATAATGCAATAACTTTAATGCACCGTCTGCTACATACCAGATATTTTGCAGGGAGTCTTGCATTATATAGGTATAGGCAACCCTGCCATCCATCTTCTTTTCCAACCGTTCATACCTGTCCAGGCAATCCTCCGATGGGTTATAGCGGAACAAACCTTGCCGTGAGGCTATTACTGTTTCTCCGTCTACCATGCCAATACATACATTATCTCCTATTGGTAACTCCCCGGAATTATAACATTTCTCTTTAATAATAGAATCACATCCTGCCGAAAGAGAAAGCCGATAAAGTCCTCCTTCCTTATTTGCCGTCCACAAAGCATTTGCCGAAGGCTCTATGTATAAGCTCTTGGAGGAGAATCTCCGGCCTTCCACTTTTCTATCAAGTATCCACCGACCTTCTGATTTTTTCAAAAGATAAAGGCCGATATAAGTGGCAACCAGTAATTTATCTTTCTGCTGTAACGGTTTCACCCACCATACACCACGAATACCGGAGACGAAATAAAGTTCACTACCATCCAATACTCCCAATGCATTGCTCCCCGCACAAAACAGTTTATCATCGTAAACTGCTAAAGAGTAAATTTGTCCTGCTGTTCCCCAAACAGGCTCCAAATCCTGCTCTTCATTTAACATCAAAGGATAACCTGTGACAAATACTCCTTGATTAGTACCTAAATATAACTTATTACGATACAAACACGAAGCATAGCCGCTTCCTATCGTCGCTTTATTTTGAAAGATCGGTGAATGAAGATGAACACAATCAATACCATTATCCAACCCCAACCAAAGATTATCCTCCCTATCAAAAAACAGAGAAAGTATTGTTTTATTCTGTAATCCATTATGGGTTGATATATGCTCCGTTTCTCTGGTATCCATGTCTAATAGCAACAAACCATCCTGCACGGTTCCCAAAGCCAATAAAGACCCTTTCATAGTAGCGCAAAAAAGGCGGTTTCTTTTCAGAAACTCATCAGCGCCCGAACGAAAAGGAATCAAGGTACCATTTTCATAGAAAAACAATCCGCCCTGGTTACTGACCACGAGCAATTTATCCCGATAAGAGAAGATACCTATCACTCTCCTGCCTGCATTGTCTACCATAGAATTTGTATTGGGAAGCAGCGTAAACTCATTTCCGCTTAAAACAAACACCCCCGCACCTGCCACATAAAGGCGTTCTCCCACTAAGGCCGAATGAACTATACTTGGGCAATTAATTCGATGGATACGGCCATTTTTGAAACTAAAGACAGCATTATCCGACTGAAAGTAAACCTTGTCTTCCGTTATATGGATATTCCAGATATTTCCAATAATTCTTTTATCAATGCTATCCGAAAGACAGATATAATCCAAACGCCCTAAAGAATTCGGAACAAAGTAGCCGAACTGCTGGAGTCCTCCCACATATATACGTCCGTCTTTGCCGGCTTTCACAGCGCGCACCTTTGCATTATGGATGGGATAGACAGCCCAATTTGTCCCATCAAACTCCAGTAACCCTTTATTATTGGCAAAATACATCCATCCATTGCTACACTGCATTATCCTCCAGTTTTGTGAAGCAGCTTTATAAGAATAGCGAGAGTAGTTGGTAATAGAACGTTGCCAACCAGCACATAATCTCTGATTACAGAAAATAAAAAGGGCTGATAATAAAAATGAAGTTACAAGCCTGTTCATAGTATACATCAATTAAAAGAGACTTTAAAGATATATATTATTTGGCAAAAAAAACACCGGTATGCAAATGATTACTCTAAGACAAGAAAGCCCGCAATATGCATATAATCACTATATATCAACCACTTACAAAAACAATGAGATAGTATTGATGTAGTATTAATGTTTTAATAGTGAGTTTTTGATGTATCCTAATACGGGTCTCCAATTTTATAAACAAATAGATTTGCAGCGCATTCAAGTTAATAATGCAATTATAGTATTAATCAAAATCTAAGTATTATGAGAATGAAAATCTCTTCATGGAAATTGGTACAGCTTTTATCATTCTGCTATTGCCTTTTCCTCTCAGATGTCGGGTTATACGCCCAAAACGCACTTACCCTCACGGGACAAGTAGTGGATGCCACAACAAAAGACCCACTCATCGGAGTAACCATCCAGGAAAAGGGTACCACAAACGGAGGTATCACCGATTTTAATGGTAACTTTTCTCTTAAAGTATCTTCAAACGATGCTACAATCTCCTTTTCTTATATAGGATATAAGACTGTAGAGTTGAAAGCATCTGCTGTAAAAGGAATTATCCAACTGAAAGAAGACAGCGAAACGCTACAGGAAGTAGTAGTGGTGGGCTATGGAGTACAAAAGAAAGTGAACCTTTCGGGTTCAGTGTCTGCCATCGACGGTGAACAGATTGCAGCCAAACCTTCCAGCGACGTACTCTCTGCTTTACAGGGCGAGATGCCGGGCGTGGCTGTGTTGCGTAGCAGTGGGCAGCCAGGCAGCGAAACATCAGGAATGCGTATCCGCGGGTTCTCATCCGTCAATTCCACCTCGACATTAGTTTTAATCGACGGGATTGAAGGAGATATGACTTTGTTGAATCCGAACGATATCGCCTCCATCTCTGTACTGAAAGATGCGGCTGCTTGTGCCATTTATGGTGCACGGGCAGCAGCAGGTGTTGTATTAATCACAACCAAGGTGGGAACCGAAGGGAAACCCAGAATCTCCTACAATGCTTATTACTCTTTCAATATTCCGGGCAATATGCCCGAACGTCTTCCGGCCTGGGAAGAACAAGGTTTCATAGACCAAAGCCGTATACCGACCACCGGTAAAACGGAATGGACCGCGGAGAAAGCATCCTGGGTAGGAAATCCCAACTTCAACACCCGCCCCCTCTCCAACGGACGCTGGGACTTCTTCGACGCAGTCAATTGGGTGGCGGAAGGAACAAAGAAGCATACGGCTCAACAAAGCCATTCCGTATCCGTCAGCGGAGGCAGCAAGGCAATGAATTATATGTTGTCCGCCAACTTCTATACCAAAGACGGCCTGCTGAAATATGGTCCGGACAGCAACGACCGTTACAATATTCACGCTAAAGTGAATACCAGCATCAACAAACACATTGATTTAGGTATTAATATTCAATATCAGTCCAAGGAGGTGGAATCTTCTTCTTATGGTTCCACCGGACTTTTCAACCTCCTTTACTCTGCTCGCGGACGCCAATCCATCCTCAACCCGGAGGGAGATGAAAGCGGCAATCCATATAATGGCGACTTACAGGCCAACGCAATCGACATAATGAAGAACGGCGGCCAGAAAACAACCAAATATGAAGCTTTCATCGGAAAAGCCAACCTTACCATTAAAGATTTGGTAAAAGGACTCCGGGTTAACCTGAGCGCATCGCGCAAAGCCGGATATTATGCCGAACAGAACAACAGGCGCGCCCTGCTATGGAAAGACCGTACCGGAACAAATACCCGTAACAGCACCAATGATCCGAACTCTTTATATAAGAAGAAGAATTCTGATTACCACGACTTGATGGAAGCAACAGTCAACTATACATTCGACCTGCAAGGCCAGCATAATTTTAATGTTTTAGCAGGTTCGTCCTACGAAAACTACCGCAAAGACGAAATGGATGCTACTGCGAAGAATATGAATTCCAACGATTTCTTCTCGTTCAATTACTACGATACATCAGTAGCTACCAACACCGTAATCGGAGATAAGATTGAACCATGGTCCATGATGTCTTATTTCGGAAGAATCAACTATAACTTTCAGGAACGCTATTTGCTGGAAGCCAACATCCGTTACGACGGTAGTTCACGCCTGGCACCCGATAAGCGTTGGAAAGCATTCCCATCCGTATCGGCTGCATGGCGTGTCAATCAGGAGAGATGGTTTAAGGCTGACTGGATAAGCAATCTGAAAGTGCGTGCTTCCTGGGGACAATTGGGTAATGGAGCCGTACTTGGCTTGTATGACTATATACCATTAATCAGTGCTTCCCAGAACAATGTATCAGCCACTTATATGGGCGAAAAATGGTTCTATCAGGCCAATATGCCTTCTACCGAGAAGACCTGGGAGGTAATTGAAACAACAAACTTCGGCGTAGATTTCGGCTTCCTGAACAATCGCCTGACCGGTAGCTTCGAATACTATTGGAAGTACAATAATGACATGCTCTCTTCCTTGCAACTTCCCCACCAGATAGGCATTGGCGTGCCCAAAATAAATATCGGCCGTTTAAAGACCTGGGGATGGGACTTCAACATCGGTTGGAAAGATAAGATTAAGGATGTCAGCTATCAGGTAAGTTTCAACCTCTCCGACAGTGATAACAAATTAGTGGAATATGATGGAGCCAGCGTTATTTCGGCCGGTGGCGTAGAACTGCTGGAAGGTTATTCTTTAAATACCATCTGGGGATATAAAACAGATGGCTTCTGGAAGAGCCGTGAAGAATATCTAAAATATAAGGAAGACCATCCGGGTTATAAATCATTTAATGACGGTAAAGTCAGCGGTGGCGATGTTAAATATGTGGCGCAGGGTAAACCCGACCATGAAATTGGTGTAGGTCAAGCAACCCCGGAAGATCCGGGTGACCTGGTTTGCCTGGGCAACTCCAACGGACGCTATCTCTATGGTATGAACCTGGCAGTACAATGGAAAGGCTTCGACTTCTCTATCATGTTCCAGGGTGTAGCCAAGCGTAAAGTAATCGTGAACCCGGAAGCCTTTGCCCCCTTGTATCAGGACTATATGATGCCGTGGACCATCCACCGCGACTACTGGACAGAAGACAATCAGAATGCATACTGGCCCCGCATCTATCAATACAAAGGTAATGACTTCAACTTCAAAACGGCCGACAGATGGGTACAGAACGGTGCATACCTTCGCCTGAAAAATGCTACTTTAGGATATACGATACCTGTTCCCAAAAAGTATCTGGAAAAACTGAGAGTATACGTAACCGGAGAAGACATCTGGGAACATACTAACATGCTTTCTGTGTTCGACCCTGAAATCGGCAACAATGCAAAAAGAGATCTCTATCCGTTCTTCCGTAGTTGGACAATCGGATTAAATGTCACATTCTAATAAAAGGTACTAATATGAAAAAGATATATTTATTATTAATGGCCACCCTTCTGGTGGTTGGCTGTACACTTGACAGGGAGCCCGAAACCTCATTGGCAGACCCCAATTTCTGGAAATCGGAGAAAGACTTGCGTGGAGCATGCAACAGACTGTATATTGACCTGCCGGGCTTTTCGCACGATAAGCGTTCCGACGAACTTGTAGGTCCCAATCAGGATGGAGTTTCCAGTGGTAACCGCAGTGTTCCCGGCACTTCCGGCGACTGGACCGACCCTTACAAGAAAATAGCAGTATGCAATAACATAATCACCAAGGGGGAAACTGTTCCCGTGAGCGAAGAAGCAAGAAACCGCTGGATGGCAGAGGCTTATTTCTTCCGTGCCTACCACTACTTTGATCTGGTAAAGAAGTATGGCGACGTGCCCCTGATTCTGAAAGTATTCGGAAATACAACCGACCCAGACATAAAAAGAGCACGTGACCCACGGGAAACCGTCATTCAGCAATGCTACACAGACTTAGAGTTTGCCTTGAAATGGTTGCCCAAAATTGATGCTTTAAAGAGCGAAAGCGACTGGGGCCGCGTTTCACAATCGGCCGCATTGGGCATGATGGTAAGGATTGGTTTGTACGAAGGAACTCACAGCAAATATCACCAGACCACCGGAGGTGACTACAAAGCCCACTTGAAGAGAGCCATTGATGCCGCCGAAACCATGATTTATACAGAAAAGAAGCACGACCTCTATGCCGACTTTCAAAAGCTATTCTACTTTGACGGTGAAGGCGGACAAAACAAGGAAAGTGTCTTCGTCAAAATCTATGGCCCGAACGGAGCCGGAACCATTACGCATAACAATTCCCGTGGCCTCGAAAATACAGCGGCAATCACCCGCAGCATGCTGGACAACTTTTTATACAGCGATGGCCTGCCCCGCGAGAAGTCTCCGCTGGTGAAACGTCCGGAAGTCAGGTTGAATGATGTTTTGGAAAACCGCGACCCCCGCATGTCCATGACCGTCTATGCCGTAGGCGAAGAAGCCTATAAAGGCACATACAAACCATTCAAGACAGACGACCAGGCACACGGCTACGGTTACCCCATTAAGAAAGGCTTTATGCTGGACCAATGGGCAACCAACAGCAAAGAAACCGTAGATAAAATGATTATCCGTTATGCCGAAGTACTGATTTCGTATGCCGAAGCTCTGTACGAGTACAACGGAAGCATCAGCGACCAAAAGCTCGATGAAACCATCAATTATGTACGTCAACGTGTGGGATTCGATGCGAAGCTGACTAACGCTTTCGTGCAAAGCAACAATCTGGATATGCTGCAAGAAATTCGCCGGGAACGCATGGTAGAGTTTATCGACGAAGGTCTGCATTACGACGACATCATTCGCTGGAAAACAGCAGAAGAAGTCTTGCCTAAAGCAGTCCTGGGACTCCTCTACAACCCGGAGGATACACCGGTGAAAGAAAACGAGCTGGGTGGACGCCTGACTGATGCCAATGGCTATTATAAAGGTGAAAAGCTCTATGATGAAGGCAATATCTTCGTTATCGAAGAGAGTGGTTCACGCAGCTTCGACCCTAAAAGGGATTATCTCTATCCGATACCTTCGTACGAAATCGGTACATCAGGAGGAAACATCAAACAAAACCCATATTGGGGTAATGAAAACTAATAAAAAACAAGAAATGATTATGAAGAAGTTAATGATACTTTTGCTGTTCGTTACAGCATGCGGACTGCTTACCGGTTGTGGTGACGACGACTGGAGTAACAACAACCCGGAAATGGAACACATCTATTATTACGGACTGGGTAATGTGAAATACCCCGGAGGAAATGAGCTGCAATATGACGTAAAACAAGGAGAGACAGTAGCCGTCCCGACCTATTTTTTCAGTGCATACAAGCGGAGCTATAGCCCGGTTGTGCTCTATTACACATCGCCGGTGCCCAAAGCCGAAGAATTGAAGTGCGGTGAAGATTACCAAGTGGTGGATGCCAACGGTGCCACACTAACTCCTGATGCAAACGGCGGGTACAGCATGACCTGGCCCAATGCCCTGAAAGGTTCTCAGGATGTCTACATCAAAGCCTTGAATGGTAAAAAGGGGAAAATCCGTGTATTGACCTTCGACCCTCAGAAGACGATTGACGCTACGGACCTCAGTTCCACTACGATTGCCAAAACCAATGAATATGAAGTGCGGGCTTTCAGTGAAAACTATTACGTAACAGTCAACATAAAATAGCCAGCATTTTGCCACCACACTGGCAAAGTTTTGCCATAGGCTTGGCAAAGTCTTGCCACCGCTATGGCAAAAGTTTGCCAAGCCTGTGGCAAAACATTGGCAAAGTAGCATCAGCAAAGAAGAGGAGGAAGACGCAGAGTTTAAATGCACTTTTGCAAGAACTCTGCAAGGTTCTCCCCTTCTTCCAATCCCAGTTTCTTGCGCAGACGATAGCGGCTTATCTCCACTCCACGCAAAGAGATATTCAGCAACGGGGCAATCTCTTTGGAGAGCAAATCCAGTTTGATATAAGCGCAAAGCAGCTTATCCTTATTACTCAGCTCGGGATACGTCTCTTCCAGTTTCTTAAAGAAGTCGTGGTGCACCGAGTCGAAAGTAGACTGGAATGCCTGCAAATCGTCATCATGCTCTATATTCGTATCAATCTGCCCCAATAGCCGGAGCGTTTTCCGGCGAAGGGAGACAAGGTTCTCCTCACTGATGGAATGGGAAATTCCCAATACTTCTTTCTTGATGTCCAGCAGGATTTCATTCTTACGAACAATGTTCAGGGTAGTGCGAATCAATTCTTCCGATTTATGACGCAACTCTGCCTGCAGGTTCTCTTCTTTCAGGATGTCTATTTTCTTATCCTTCAGTTCACTTTCTTTCTTAAACTCTTGCTTCTGGCGGGAAAGTTCCAGTTCTTTCTGCATGAGTAGGCGTTTGCGGCTATCGGCAATCCGATGGTATATGTAGAACAACAAGCCTCCCAATATAATGGTATAGACCAGATAGCTCCACCAGGTGCGATACCAGGGAGGTAAGACTTCAAAAGCAAAAGCAGTGACCACTGGCTCCTGGTCACTATCCGTCAGCAACTTCACACTGAACACGTATTCTCCTTCATGCAAACCGGTAAACTCTTTGACGGTATTCTCGCTATATTCACTCCACTCCCCTTTATCACTGCCATAGCCAAGCCGGTACGAATAAAGGGGTACCTGGGAGGGGTCGCAAGTATTCACATTATACTGGATACGAAGAGAGTTATGCTTATAAGGAATAATCACCGGAGACTCGTCATACTGATAACTGCGCCCATAGACCAGCGAGTCCCGCTGCCCCGTCAGGTACACCCGGCGAATCTGCAAAGACAATGGCGCAACACTTGCGGCAGGCAGCGACAGGCTCACCAGGGAGAATCCCTCTTCTGTCCCTACCACTGCCTGGTCGCCACACACATTCACACTTTCATTATTCTCAATCAGCGAACCTTTCAGGAAAAACTCATGGGGATTCTTATAATAGGTATTCTTCATGGCATCGTAACGGAGCAGTTTCAGTGCTCCACCTGTCACGTACCACATGTTGTGAGCAACGTCCGTAGTAAGATAGGTATACGAAGCCTTTCCATCCAATAATGATTCAAGTTCCGAGTATTCTTCCAAACTATCCGTTACCTGATTGTACCTCCATAATCCATAGTGCGACACCACTACTGTTTCATTGTTTATCCGGGTCAGATAGGTATCATATCCGGAAGGGAAGAAACTGTTATTATAGTTCTTCAGATTAACAACTTCCTGCAGGTCGTCGGAGAGCTGGAGGCGGCACACCCCTCTGTCCTTATTGGTTATCCACAGCACATTGCCCGTTTTCTCAGCCAGAAGGCTCTTTGCCGCATAACTGAAATTCCTGAGCCGCCCGGCCACCTTCCAGCGCCCGGCATCTTTTTGTAACAGATGCAATCCGCTATACTTTCCATAAGTCCCTGCTATCAGCACATCGGTCCGATGGCTGAGAGAAACAAGAATACGTGTTCCCCGCAAACCATCCAGATGTTCCACCTTACCGTCATCTACTATAAAGATGCCATTGTCGGACGCACAGAACAGTTTATCATCGTGGGGCAAGAGTGACCATATCTGTCCGCCCGTACCAGAAATGAAATCCATGGGTACGGTCTGATTCAAATCAACAGGAGGCGCTGTGCAATAGAGCCCCTGATTCGTACCTAAATATAGTTTGTCCTGATAAAGGCAGGAAACGTATCCCGAACCTATAACCGGCTTATTACCATAAAGTGAAGATACACGTGAGTTCAGGTGAATCTGGTCAATTCCATTATCCAGTCCCAGCCATAGGTTCTCCTGCGCATCGAAAGCCATGCCAAGCACTGTTTTGTTCTGCAAGCCGCTATTAATGGAGATGACATTCATTTCATCCTTCTCCATATCTAACAGGCAAACACCGTCTTGCACAGAGCCGATGGCTAATAAAGAGTGATTAAGGGCGGCACAAAACACACGGTTCTGCCTCATAAACTCATCCGCCACACAAGTATATTTTTTTATCGACTCGCCATCGTAAGTGAAAAGCCCATTATAACGGGTAGCTATCAACACCTTGCCGTTATAGGGCAACAGCCCCGATACTCTTCCCAGCATTTCCGAACCGGACACCAATGTGAAGCCTTCCCCATCGAGCACCAGCAGCCCCTCGGCAGCACCTATATAGAATTTATTGTATACGATAGAAGAGGTATACATCTCACCGGAACATTCCAGAGATTCCAAGTGGTTATTCTCCCAATAGAACAAGCTCCGGTCCGATTGGAAATAAATCCGGTTCTTATCCTGCAGGATGTTCCAGACGACACCAATAGAAGTATTAGGGGGCAAGCTATCCGCCAGGCAAGTATAGTCCAACCCACCCAGACGATTGGGAGTAAAATAGCCGAATTGACCGATTCCACCGATATATATCCGCCCGTCATCTCCTATCTTCATAGCACGGACCTTCGCATTGCGTATTGTGGGATAGAGGTTCCATCCGGCACCGTCAAATTCGAGCAGGCCATTGGTGTTTGCCACATACATCCAACCGTTGCCATGTTGCTGCACTCCCCAGTTCTGATTACCGGCTTTATAAGTATGGCGGGTATAGTTCGTCACCGGATGTTGCCAACTCGCACTCGATGGAGAGCATAACAGAAAAAGGAAGCACAATGCAGCGTAAGTTCTTAATTTCATAGCGGTTAACTTTTGGTTTCGTTGAGGCAAAGATAACGTCTTTCTGATAAATAACATACTGTTCATTGAATTCTTTGTGAAAAAGCAGAAGTAGCTTTTTAATGCATATAAAACATATATTCATTTAATATT
This sequence comes from uncultured Bacteroides sp., assembly GCF_905207245.1. GTDB lineage: Bacteria > Bacteroidota > Bacteroidia > Bacteroidales > Bacteroidaceae > Bacteroides. The sequence continues at coordinate 57,084 of NZ_CAJLKP010000029.1, forward strand.
CAAGAATTTACATTTTATATGAGAAAGCGTTGATGTAGTCGAAACCTAATGTTGATGTAGTTAAGATGTAGTTGCATTTCCAAGCTGCGAATGAAAGACCCATATATTTGCCACCAAGTTACTACGAAGACAACTCTTCGGAAATACACCTTTTAATAACCTCTAAAAAAGAAAGGATGCTTATGGAATTACATTTATGAAAAACCACACATGTCAAACGAAGGATATATACTAATTATCGCTTTTAATTAAAAGAAATAGTCCTTCAGGTCTTATATGAAATTAACCTTTTATTATTCATTTAAATTTAAGCTATATGAAACATTTTTTGGTATTCCTATTAGTCTTTATAGGTATCGGAAACGTCTCGGCACAGCAAGCCAAGATAACCGGTACGGTAAAAGATAACACAGGAGAAACGATTATCGGCGCCAATGTCACAATCAAAGGAGGTACGGGCGGTACTATCACGAACATTGACGGACAATTCACCCTGGATGCCTCTCCCAATGCCACTCTTGTAATATCCTTCATCGGATATACCACACAGGAGGTGGCCCTGAAAGGCAGAACCAACCTGGTTGTAACGCTTAATGAAGACTCACAGGCACTGGATGAGGTCATCGTTATCGGTTATGGTACCCAGAAGAAAGTGAACCTGACCGGTTCGGTCTCCGCAGTCAAGATTGACGAAGCGATTGCCAGCCGCTCCATCTCGAATGTATCTTCCGGACTTTCCGGTTTAGTGCCGGGTCTGGTAGTCAACCAGTCCACCGGTTTTGCTGGTTCCGATGGCGCATCACTGAAAGTGCGCGGTTTGGGTTCCATCAATAATTCCGACCCCCTTATTGTTGTAGACGGCATGCCCGATGTAGACATCAACCGTATCAATATGAATGATATCGAAAGCATCTCCGTATTGAAGGATGCTGCTTCATCTGCCGTTTATGGTTCGCGTGCCGCCAATGGCGTTATCCTCATCACTACGAAAAACGGTATCGGCAATACAAAGGCCAAAATCACCTACAACGGCTCTTACGCCTGGGCAAGTCCTGTAGAATTCTATGATTATATGAATGATTATTCACGCGCATTGACCATGCACATGCGTGCCGCCGGTTCGGGCAACAAGTCCACTAATTTCCGGGCAGGCACTGTGGAACAATGGATGGCAATGGGCATGGTAGATGATGTTCTCTTCCCCAACACCGACCAGTTCGACCAAATGTTCCGCACAGGTGGCACCCTGAACCAGACGGTTTCTGCTTCCGGCGGTTCGGATAAGATGAATTTCTACGCTTCTATCGGCATCATGGACCAGAAAGGACTCCAGATTCACAATGACTACAGCCGCTATAATATGCGCTTCAATCTGGACTACAAGATTCGTAACAACTTCAAAATCGGAATGAAGAGTGACGGACAATGGAGTGAAACTACCGCACCTCGCGGAAGCGGCCTTGAGAATGCCGGTCTGAAATATGCTGTTTCCGGTATAACGAACAAACACCCTGAAACCGGTCAATACGGTGGTGCCATGGCTTATGGTGAAAACTCCGCTGCCGGTAATGTGCTGGCCGAATACGAGGCTTACCGCCAGACCAAGTCACGCAAAGAGTTTAACGGTAGTGCTTATGCCGAATGGGAGCCACTGAAAGGTCTGAAACTGAATGTAAGCTATGCACTAAGATACTACAATGAATTCAGGAAGACGATTCAGAACCCCTTGAAGCAATGGAACTTCCAGACAAACTCAGTGGCCCGAGAAATGCCGGACAACGGTGGTGACGGTATCACTGACGCTAACTACGAAGGTCATAAGACTCTGTTCCAGGGACGCATCAGCTATGAACGCGAAGTAGCCAAAGGACACCACATCTCGGCCATGTTCAATGCGGCTGAGGAATATTGGTACGACCGCCAGATGGGTGCGTGGCGTAAAGACCGCCTGCATTCCAGCCTTGAAGAGCTGAATGCCGCTTCCGCTTCGCAACAAACTAACTGGGGTTATTCCGAATCCGAAGGTTTGCGTTCTTTCATCGGACGTTTCAACTACACCATGTTCGATAAGTATCTCTTTGAGTTCAACTTCCGTTCCGACGGTTCCAGCCGTTTCGCCAAAGGGCATCAATGGGGTTTCTTCCCCTCGGGAGCCATCGGTTGGCGTATCTCTGAAGAAGCGTTCTTCGAACCTTTGAAGAAGGTAGTCAGCAATGCCAAGTTACGTGCATCTTACGGTACGTTGGGTAACAACTCCGGCGTAGGCCGCTATGAGCAGAAAGAAACCATGAAGACTACTAATTATATCATGAATGGTAATCTGGTGCAAGGTTTCAGTGCCAGCAAGATGATTAACCAAGACCTTTCCTGGGAGTCCACCCGCGTCATCAACATCGGTTTCGACCTCGGACTCTTCAACAATCAACTGACTGCCGAACTTGACTGGTACGACCGTTTTACAAGTGGTATGATTCGTGGTTCAAGTATTTCTTCCATTCTCACCGGTTACGATGCACCCCGCGTAAACATTGCCGACCTGCGCAACCGTGGTATCGAAGCCAACATCACCTGGCGTTCCAAAGTAGGTAAACTGGATTACAGCGTCAATGTGAATGCTTCTTACAACGTGAATAAACTGGAGAAATGGGGTGACCACCTCGATCGTGGATGGACTGCATTGGACATGCCGTTCCACTTCCTCTACATCTACGATGCATACCCCGGACTGGTACAATCATGGAATGAAATCTACAATGCCCCCTATCAGGGTAACTATACCGCACCGGGCGACATCCTGATAAAGGATATAAACGGAGACGGACAGATAGACGACAAGGACAAGATTGCCTTCAAGAACAAATATCGTGAAACTCCGATGGGCCAGTTCGGTATCACACTGAGTGGCGCCTACAAAGGCTTCGACCTTCAGGCACTGTTCCAGGGTAGCTACGGACGTTCCGACCTCTGGCTGGACGACCTGAACAATGTAAACGTGCCGGAAGACCGTTATGCCTTCCAACGCATGCACTGGACCGATTCCTGGTCACTGGACAACCGTGGTGCTTCCATGCCAAGACTAGTTACCGGTAGCGGTGGCTCCTACAACCGTACAGAAAGTACTTTCTGGGCAGAGAATATGAACTACGTACGTCTGAAGAACTTGCAGATTGGCTATTCCATCCCTGCCAAGTGGCTGAAAAAGATTTCCTTCGAACGTGCCCGTATCTATGTATCGGCAGAAAACGTCTTCACCATCACACCGTGGAAGGGTGTTGACCCGGAAAAATCCGTCAGCCGATGGAGCCAGTCGGACAACACATCTTATGCTAACGACCTTTATCCTTTGGTTAAGACCTACTCTGTCGGTTTGAACATTGAATTTTGATAACCACCTTAAATTATAGAAATATGAAGTACATTAAATATATCGTATTAGCCGGATTGATCGGAACCACGTCCTCTTGTATCGATGACTTGCTGGACCGCCAACCGACTACGGAAGTTTCTTCCGACCTCTTCTGGACGAGTACCGATGATGCCTTATCATCAACCTATGGTGTATACAATGCCCTCCGCACACTGTATCAGACCGATTACTATTACGACGGGCATGCCGAATTCCAGAATACCCGTGGCAAGAGCGTGGGCAGTATTAGCGCATGGAGTCCCGCCGGCTGGGTGACAAGTGGCTTTTCTTCCATGTGGAGTAATGCTTACCGCGTAGTGAACCGTGCCAACTTCACTATCCAGAATATAGAGAAAATGATAGAAAATGAAGGCAATGCCGCAACCAAAGCTTCTCTGGAACGCATCAATGCCGAGAACTATTTCCTCCGTGCACTTGCTTATTTCCGCCTGATAGAGAATTGGGGTGACGTGCCTTACTACCGCCATGTACTCAGCGGTGATGCCGAGGCTTGTTCGCTGGAGCGTATATCCATAGAAACCATCAAGAATGATTTATTGGAAGACCTGACGTATGCAGCCACAAAATTGCCCGCCAGCGTTAGCGGTGACGAATCCGGACGTGCCACCCAGGTAGCCGCCCTCGCCTTCAAAGGTAAAATTGAACTCTACTGGGCATCTTGGAAAAAGAACGGATGGCCCGAACTGAAAGGTTTCCAACAAAGTGCCAGTGAAGCACAGGAATACTACAAACTGGCTGCTGCCGACTTCAGGAAAGTAATCTATGACTATAGCCTCGAACTCTTCGGAAAAGGAGAACCGGGCAGTTATCAGACTCCTAATTACTGGAAACTCTTCCAATACGACAACGAATATTGTTCGGAAATCATCTTCGCCCTGCAATACGGTGGTCCGAACCTGGGAGACGGACAAGGTGAGAGCCTCCTACGTGACTTCGGAACGCGCTCCACTGCCAATGCACAGTGCTGGATTATGCCGACCAACCGCCTCGCCGACCGTTATCAGAGCACCATCACCGGTGATTTCCTGCCGGAACTGGTACTGAATAACAAAGAAGACCAGGAAAACGGTGCATGGAACCGTGAAAGCTATGCAAACCGTGACTGGCGTATGCGCTCCACCATCCTCTGGAACGGTGAAAAGATGTTGAAAGTGGCACTGGACGGCATGTCTGTAGGCGACAGCCTGACCTGGATGTTCGGTGTACGCGGACAGGAAGCAAAAGGTTTTATCAACAACGATGCCAGCAGCCAGACAGGTTATATTTTCCGTAAATGGGTACGCCAGGTAGGTGTTGCCGAACGCACACAAGGCCCTCAGGACTTCTATCTGATGCGTCTTGCCGACGTTTACCTGATGTACTGTGAAGCTATGAATGAAGTGGAAGGACCGAGCAGTGAACTGGTTGGTTTGGTCAATCAGATTCGCAGCCGTGGTAACCTGCCGGGGCTGGCAGCCGAAAAGTATGCCAACAAAGATGAATTCTTCAAGGCAATTGAGCAGGAACGTATCGTGGAACTCGTCAGCGAAGGTCACCGCCCATTCGATATCCGCCGTTGGAGAAAGGCCAATGAAATCTGGGGAGCTGCCAACAGTGACGGTCTGGTATTGAAAGATACAAACGGGAACCGTATACGTGATGAGTTCAAGAACGCTTCTGAGAAAGACTTCCAGAAATACTACATCTATCAGATTCCCGAAGGTGAAAGAAGTCGTAATCCTAATCTGACACAGAACGAGCCATGGCTCTAACAACCTGTAACCGGAGAAAAACAATGTTTATTTTAAAAGAAAGAACAATTATGAAAAGTATATATAGAATGCTAAGCCTGTTGTTGGTATGCCTGCTGGCACAATCTTGCGGTGACTATCCGTTGGACGACAATAACCTGCTCATCACCGATAGCGAACTGTGCTATATCTCTAACTTCGAATTGAGAGGACCGGACGACCGTAATGTACTGGTTGAAACCAACATTCCCGATGTGGAAGGTGACGGAACCGTTATCACGGCAGTAGCCAAGTTCGGCACGAACCTGAAGCACGTTAAGCCTCACTGCTCTGTTGCTAAAGACTGTATCCTGACCCCTTCCATGGGAGGATGGATTGATTTCAGTCAGTCGCGCCAATACACCGTTATTTCGGGCAACCGACAGGTAAAGAAAACCTATACCATCACCGTGAGCCTGCAAGGTGAATAATAAAATAGTATAAACCTTTTAAAAAGTATAGTTATGAAACTATTGAAATATGTAATGCTGTCTGCCATCGCATTTTCCTGTTTCGCTTGCAGCGATGACGATGATTCCGCGATGAAGAACGATTACCTGAAGAAGACAGTAGCCCCTGCCATTGCAGGAGAGAAAATAGAATTCGCTTACGCCATGGGTGCCACCAACGGTCAGTTGGGCAAAGCCGAAGCCAAGGCTTCCATTGCCGGAGCTGACGGAACAGGCTTCGAACTCTATTCATGGTTCACAGCCCGCAATAAGATGGAAGTGAACGGCGTGACCTACCAGGCCGGTGAAGACGTGCCTTTGCAGACTGTCAAGGATGCCACTACCAGTGGGGCAATCTCCACTGCAAATATGATGGAGAAGGCAGATGAGCACTACATGAATCCGACTGTACCCTTTGGCACCAGCCAGGCTACGCTCATTGCTGCTACTGTCCGCTACAACTATGTAGTGCCCGAAGAGGCAAAAGGAAAAAGCATCTCGTTCACCTTCTCTTCCACCTCCAGTACCGGTGCAAAGGCATCATGCAGCACGCAGTCCTATACTGTATCCAAGATGGACATGAAGCGCCTCATCGAAATGCAAAACGGAGGTGCCTGCTATTTCTCCATTGCCGATATGAAAGCCTATACGAAAGAAGAAGTTGCCTCACAGAATCTGGCAGGCAAAATCGACTTCATCTATCTCTATCAGGAATCGCTGAACGGCTTCGAATACAAACATTCGTTCGTTTCTCCTGCTACAGACCCGAAGTACATTGCCATCTCCGGCATCGTTCCTTCCGGCGCCACCAACAGGACTCCGATGGAGAAACGCGCCAACGTGCGTGATGCACAGTTGAAAGGTGACGTCCCCAATGTCTACATAGATGATGTTGACTTCCAGACGCTGAACCTGGGCGCTGCCGTTGACTATGCGCTGACTTTCAGCAAAGACGACGGTGCCTTCATGAAGACTGCCGACGGCAAATATGCTGCCTATGTATATGTGAACAGTATTGATAATAGTGGTAAAATGACGGTTAGTATCAAGCGTTACCCGTTGTAATCTCATGCACATGAATCGTATCAGAATCCATTTTTTCTTTCTAATTGTTATCCTCGCAGGAGGAATACAAGCCCAAAATCCCCGGTCGGTCTTCACCGACCGA
>NZ_CAJLKP010000030.1 GCF_905207245.1 uncultured Bacteroides sp.
TGCTTCCATATGAATTTCTAATTTTAGAAGTGTCAACTTATTCAGTACACTACAGTAGGATAGAAGTTAGTCTCCTCTTTATCCTTAAACATACTATTGGCAAAGCCTTTCAACGTGCGTTTGGTCAGATCGGCAGACCTGAGCCAATTGCCTCCTACTCCCAGAAACAGGCATGACTTCTCACCTATCTTGTATTCAGGACGCAGATAAGACCGTATCATGGCGGAAGCATATATCATGGACTTTCCGTCCACATCCATCACCGAAGACATTCCATCCATCTCCATAGCCACCAGCCTCAGCTTAAATTGTTTGCCCAACCGCACTGCTCCTGATATCTCCATGCCTGAAGAGAGATTTACATTCACTTCATAATTACCAGAGAGCTGCCAATTAAGGAAGAACATCGGCATGGCAATCGGCACACCGAATGAGTTCGTCACTCCCGCTCCAATACCTAAATCCAAATTTTTCCTGCACTTATATACAAAGATAATCGCACCATTCACCAACACACTCTCCCACGTAATCGCATCCGGTGCAGAATAAATACCTCCACCCACACTCGCAATCATATACCACTTTTTTGAGATAGGACGTACGTGCATCAAACTAAGATTAGCGTTCAGCACTTCATCAGGGTGCATATACGTCAGCATATCCTTATTATTAAGCACCGCATAAGCACCGCTCACCGATGCCGACCACATAATGGGTTGTCCCGCAGCATTCTGTTTCAGGGAGAAAGGTAATGTATAGGCTCCGCTCACTTTAAATAAATCTCCGGAACCCAGTTTATTTCCCGCTTCATCTTTGAAAGAGGATGAAGGCATATACTCCGTTTTAATCACCCCTTGTGCAAAACAGCCAACTGCCACTACCGAGAGCAACAGAAATGTAAGATAAAAGAATCGTCTCATTGCTAATAAATTAGATTATATATTTATTGCAAAGAAATACGCTTAGAACATCCGGCATAAGTGCTTTCCGACCAACTACATCCACAGTCGGCTGAAATTCAGAAATCAAAAGATAAACCGGAAAGAGGATTATTTGAGGAAAGGGATTTTTACCGTAAACTCTGCATTGCTTTCTATGATGGCAATCTCCTTATTATAAAGAGCATATTGCTTTTGCAGGTTTCCCAACCCCACACCGCCCCTGTCTACCGAAGTTCGCAGTTGCAGATTATTGGAAACCATTATGCCATCATCCGCCATGTCAATCCGGATAATAAGAGGACTTTTCAAAGTCGCTATATTATGCTTTATTGCATTCTCCACCAGCAATTGCAGGCTGACGGGGATAATTTGCCGGTTTCCATATAAATCACTTTCGCCGATTTCAATGAACAGTGCATCTTCAAAACGAATCTTCTCCAGGAAAATATAACGTTCCAGAAAAGCCAGTTCCTCCTTCAAAGTAACCATCGGACGATTATTCGTCAACAACAGATACCGATAGACACCCGATAGTTTTTTGGCAAACTGATTCGTCTTCTCTGCATCACTGTAAGCCAGCGAGGCAAGTACATTCAGGCTATTGAACAGGAAATGCGGATTTATCTGTGCCTTCAACGTCTCATATTGGTATTGAATCTTTTCTTTCTCAACGAGTGCCAATTTCTTTTCTGCCTCCATCTGGCTCTGCTGGTAAAAGAATATCTCAATCAGAAGGACAATCATGCAGTTCCAGAGTACCACCGGCAAAGACATTTTCAGTAAGGCATAATCTTCCGGCCAGGGTTCATTCAGAATGATGGACAGAGCATAATTTGCCACTATACCAAATATACTCACCCACACAGATGCCAGTAGCAAATCGACAAACACCCTCATTGTGTTACTGACACAACTCAGATGCCTATGTACAACGAAGATAATGAGGAAATCAATGACACCTACAAGAATACAAGCAGGCAGATTGAGCAGATATTGGGTTTCTAAGCTCAAACTCCGAGGAGCATCAGAAAGCAGTTCCGCCACATACTGAAATGCGAACAACGACACTGCAATCAACAGCACAAAAAGAAGGATATACCATTTATTCTTCATAAGCAGAGAGATTTAGAGTACACCATCCACCCATTTCAGGAAATCGGGCACCCGCACTCGGCTAATCAGTATTTCATGCGGGCACTCAGGGTGCAGGGTCAACTTCAACCGACTGTTGAAGTACTTGGATATTTTCCGGATAGAGTTGATATTAGTTATACAATTTCGGGAAGCACGAAAGAAAGTCCTTTCATCCAACTGTTGCTCCACCTGCTCCAGCGTATAGTCCACAATATAGCGTTTATCGGCGAAAGTATGCAAAAATACCACCTTATCTTCACTGTAGAAAAAGGCTATATCCGCAGTCTCCACATAATGGTATGCATCGCCCTTCTGAATAAGGAAACGGTTCTTTTTGCAGTTGCTCATCAAAGCACTTTCCAACTGCTTATAATCCGGCAAGGAAGGCGCTTCCATCCGAAACTGCACCATCCGGAGCTGCTCAAACTTATTTAATGCCGCTTGCAAATCAGCTTCTTCCACAGGCTTCAGCAGATAATCCACACTATTCACCTTGAATGCCCGGATAGCATGTTCGTCATAGGCGGTGGTGAAGATGACCGGCGTGGTAACCTGAATCTGCTCAAAGACGTCAAAGCTGTTCCCATCCGTCAGACGAATATCGAGCAGTATCAGATCCACTTGATGGTGTTTCAGGAACTGCACAGTTTGCTCTACAGTAGTCGCCCATGCCTCCAACTGATAATCAGGGCGTAACTTCTCCATCATCCGCTTCATCTCTTCGTAAGCAAAACGTTCGTCTTCTACTAACAGGTACTTTATCATTCGGCTCTTACTAATAGGAATCTGCTGTAAATGTACAGATTATCCTTCAAAACCGGCAATGAAAAGATGATTTTCCGACGAAGTGCAGAAATGGAAGGATGAAGTGCAGGTACAATTACCTGCCTTCATCCATCACCATCGAGAATCTATAAGTACCTGACTGCAATGCCAGTGACAGAGTATTTCCTTTTTGTGAATACAGGCTGACTCCCTCCGCCTCTTTCCATGCAACTCCTCCTTCCTTTAAAGTGTCAGGATGAATGCCGGATAATTTCAGGACCGCAGTAGTGTTAGCAGGTATGGTGATTTCCATCGTCAACACACCGGCTTCCAATGTCCAGTCAGAGATTATTTTCCCGTACAGGGAGTTGTAGTGCGAACGTACTTGTTTGGGACCATCTTTTGTAATCCAAGGTTCAATGGTAAATTCCTTATAGCCGGCCTCCGGACGGCGGATACCTCCTAAAGCCTCAATAAACCAACTACCGATATACAAATAGGAACTATGCAAACCCGAACCACGACATTGCCAATCTTCAAAGAACGTACCATTACCATGCTTCAACATATCTCCCCAGCCGGGAAAATCTTCTTTGGTAGCCATCTCAAAAATCAAATCATTACGATGATTATCCAATAAAGTATGCAACAGGAACGAACCGGCAGTAATGCCTCCCCAGAAATGCCCCTCACGCTTCACCAGTATTTCCTGTTCAAGACGTTTCCAAACTTTTGCCTTCAAATGCTTCGGGGGTAAATCGACCAGCAATGCAATAGCAAGATAAGAAGGATATCCATTCACGTAGCTATTATCTTTCGGATTGAAGAAAGTAGCATGCACAGCCTTGCGTACTTTTGATGCCCGGCTCCGGTAAGTAGAAGCTGCTGCTTCATTTCCCAACACACCGGCTATCTGTGCAGCAGTTTCAAGACTGTAAATCCAGTGACAGTTATTAAAGAATAAAGTTTCCCGAGTATCTCCAAGTGCTTTTCCCTGTTTCTCCATAGCCGAACGTTCCGTCCATGCATCCGGCCAAAGCCAGTCGCCCAGAAAACTCCACTTACCTCCCCAACGTACCAGCATGTCATCCTGCGACTTGGTCTCTACAAAAGAAAGCCAGCGCTGAATAGTAGGAAAGCTCTCCGAAAGGATACGTACATCGCCATACTGACGATAAAACTCCCAAGGTAAAGTGATACAGAAACCACTCCAGGATGGTCCACCTCCGCCGATACGGGTAGGGGCAGTATAAGGAACATTCCCTTCCGAATCCTGCACATCACGCCAGTCCTCCATCCATTTACTATAGAAAGCCCCCAACTGATAGTTTCCCAAAGCTGTGCGTGTAGTGGCCAATGCATCTCCTCCGTATCCGCAACGTTCACGATGAGGACAATCAACCACATAGTTACCCAGACTGAGATTTTCAAACGTCCACAAGGTAGTACGATAAATATCATTCAACAGGGGAATATCACATTCAAATCCACCACTCCGGCGATAATCAGGACGAATCATCCAACCACGTATCTGGTCTAATTCCGGTTTATACCGAAGACCGGTAATTTGTACCCAGCGTCCGGTCATATAATTAAAACGGTTACAAAAGGCTCCTTTCCGTTTGGGACCAACTTTATAAATGCTATGTATACCATAGCTGCAAACATCCTTTTCCCTTTCAGAAAATTGGAATACAATTGAATCACCGGGCTGGCCTTGGAGCTGCATCTCAAACCAACCTGCATAATTAATCCCCATATCAACTCTATAGACTCCTGGACTAACTTCCTGAACAGAGAGGGGCTTTATTTCATCAAGTAACCGGTTAGGCTCTGTGCGGTCAGATGATACTATAACGTCAGTAGAATAAACCTTTGCCATAGCCCAACCGGAATCATCAAAATCCGGACCATTCCATCCGTCTTTTTCCAAAGCAGCATCATAACATTCTCCTTCAAAGTGATGCGCCTCCCAGTAACCTAACAAAGTATTAGGACTGGCATGAGTCTTCCAAGTATCATCTGAGACAATTCGTAATCTCTTTCCTGAAGATAATGTGACCTCAGCCTGAACCAATGCCATCGGAATAGCCGGCCTATTCTTCTGCTGATAAGCCGGGAAAACAGCCCAGGAAGTGCCCAACCACAAAGCAATAACATTAGTACCTTTTTTCAGATAGTCCTTGATATCATATGTCATGTAGCGGGCACGTGATTTATGGTCCGTCACAGAAGGTGAAAGAACGGCATCCCCCACTTTCCGCCCATTGACATACAGTTCATGATAACCAATGGAAGCTACGTAAATAACAGCATCCTGCGAAGTTTCCGGTAGCTCATAAGTCTTGCGAAACCAGGGATCTGCCATCACATTATTCACCTTCTTGCCTCCTACACTCTGCGCCTCCATTTCTGCACTGCCTATCCATTGTGCTACCCAATCAGCAGCAAATAGCCCCATACGCCAGTTCGCAGGAGTGCTCCACGCTGACCAATGATTATGTTCGTCGGAGAAACGGACTTTCCAGAAACATCTTTGTCCTGCAGACAAAGGTACTCCTCCATAAACAATATTCACCGACTCAGCAGAATTAACACAACCGCTATCCCAAAGGTCCCCACGGTCTGCATCAAGCAAATCCCGGGAGCTCGCTACAAGAATCTGATAGGCAGTCTGCTTCCGTCCGCGTGCCGGGGTAGTGGCTCCCATTTTCCAACTCAAACGAGGTTGCTGTATATCAATACCTAAAGGATTATTAAGATATTCACATTGCAAATCAAAAGGTTGGAGAGTGGCAATATGCGTGAAAGCCGTACTGCCAGTCAGTTCACCCTCCGGAAAAGCAATCTGCACTTCTCTGCCATTAATAGTCAGGCAAACCTTCCTCTGACTATAAAGCGGATCAGCAACCCATATATCGTAACCTATTTCTTTCTGCTCAAGATAGACAATCACTTGTTTATCAGCAGCCAGCGTAAGTCCCTCTCCTAAATCAATTGTCCCCGGATGATAAAAAACAACGGCATACTGATGATTCAATTTAACAGCCTGCACCGCAGAACTATTTTGAATAATCTTATAATTTTGGGTAGCCGCAAATGTCCGGAACTCCTCCAAAGATCTATCAGGAACCACCATATACACATATTTCCCTTCCTTAGCCTTTACACCATGGCTGATCCAGAGATTAAAAATGTCAGCAGAAATCTTTTTCCCACTTCCACTGATATTAATATCCTTCCAAGCCCCGGTTTGTTTCGGACTGCTGACAGTTACATCTCCTCCTGAAGGAAATAAATAACCAACTTTATCATGATATACCCAAGCCGGATTTTTTGCAGATGCATTTTCTTTGTAAACAGATGTAGTTCCTCCCTCTTTGCCAACTACCATTTCGCCTTTAAAAAGACACTGATTAACAGTTGTAACCACTTCTTCGGGAGCATCTGACACAATGTCTGTCCCTAAACACAAAAGTACATCATCCATAAAAAAGTAAGCCTTTCTGGCCTTTACGCCCTTATAGCAATGCTCATAAGCAATGGCTCCATTCTTGCCGTTACTTACCCCACCTCCAAACCGGTTTCTTCCGAACAGATATCCTTCAAGATGAGCAGAATCCGGCTGGTTGAACAGCCGTAGTGCCGGGTATCTTGTTCCAATTCCACACAGGAAAGATACCTCCATATTCTTTCCCGGAAGTAAGGATATTCGTAGCACCAAGTGGCAAGTTATAACCTTTGAGGTTCTCATTATTAAGCATTTCGGTTCCATTGGTCCGGGTAGAAATCACCTTGGCAGAAAGATAATAGCCGGCGCCATGCTGAACCATAATGTCCGATTTCCAAAAATACTTATTACCGGAAGCAGGAAAGGGAGCACCGGAAAGATGTTTTTTCCAGGCCGAATAATCAGCAGCACGATCAGGATCATTCTGCTCCATATATTCCAGAGTGACAGAAGAAATATTGCTCAGTCCTTCGGGACGTGATATATTACGACCGATTGCACCAAAATCAAACGTTTCCCGATAACCCAACAACCGATGACCGCCCATCAGAAGATTAATAAATATATCTTTTTTCTCTTGTGTAAAATAAGGCTCAAAAGCAGTTCCTTTCACCAACTGCAAATAATATGCAATATCATCTACATACGATAAACCATACCCGCCGGAATATAATTGCGGACGATGCTGATGAAAACTGCCATCCACCTTAATACCTTCGTCACCTTGTTCCGGAACAATCTTAATCGTAGAGGCTATAGACTCGATTCCGGTTCGTATCAGCTCGATATTATCTTCAATACATCCCTTATGAATAGTAACGGCAGACACCCATGTACGGTTTTTGCCTTTATGTCCTTTGTTCCCGGTCAAATCCTGTAGATAAGAAGAGTAATGCAATAGTTTCTTTTCACTAATCTTGCCTTTCAGCAGAATTAACGGAACCATGTAGTCCTGGGGAGCACCAATTTCACCGAACCACCAGTTTCTGGATTTAGGACGTACTTTATACCAATAATCAATACCTGCAACTATTTGTTTCAACAGTTTGCCTGAATTATAATACTTATTTCCAGGTTTCCGGTATGCAACAGCCATTGATTTCAACCGTTTCAGATGAGAACCTGCCGGATAAAAAGAGCCTTCATGTACAGTTACATAGTCCAAGTCCGGGAAACTTCCGTCCGCACGTAATGCAGTCGCATAACCCGCTATTATATCTTCATCCACCTTCACTTCCAAATAGGAAGCAACCAGTCGTCCGGTTATTTCGTCCACTTCTTTCTGTGCATCTACTTGCCCCCCTTTAGCCTCAGCCAGGGAGCAACACAGACAAAGCAAGCAGAATATTAGTTTCAAACATTTCATAAACATACTTCTATTTATCCAGATACTTACCATCAGCCACTATCCCTGAGCTATGCACTGTACGAATAAATCTTGCATCGGCAGGAGCGGCACCTTTACATTGATTCAGTTCTGCCCCGACAACATCATCCAGAAAGAATAACGGACGGGCATCGGGCTTCATTGCATCAAAACGTACATTATTAAATCTCACATTCCTGGCATGACGTACATAAAAACCAGCGGCGGGTAATGTATTACCAAACATTCGATTCTCAGGATAGCTTTTAATCATTTCAGGAACAGGTTTACTTACCATGTCCAAAGTTCCTCCTCCCGGATAACTGATCTGCACATTATTAATCGAAACATTCTCTACACAGCTCGTTTCCACACCGGTTATAGAACAGGTTATCAGGCTTTCTGCAGTTGCTACAATATTGCTGATATTTATATTCTTCAGTACGCCACCCTCTTTCCGATAAGTGCGGTTTCTGTCTCCCAAACGGATGAATATAGGAGTCTGGACATCGCGCATAGAAATATTGGAAACAGTGACACCATCAATAATACCTCCATCAACCATTTCTATGGCAACACCCGAAATAACGGTAACGTCAGCAGAAATATGCTCAAGCTGTTTACTCCAATGGCGAATATTATCTTCCGCTGCCCGGCGAACAACACAATTGGAAACTGCGATGTTCCGGTATCCTCCATGAGAAGCAGTACCAAATTTGATTGCATTGCAATTGCTTGCTGTGACACAATTCGTAACCGTTATGTTCTCGCAAAATTCCGGATGGTCACTCTTGAAGCAAATAGCATCATCCTCCACATCAATGTAGCAATCGGATATAGTTGCATTCTTAGCATCTATATCAAGCCCGTCATTATTATAATTACAATGGCTGAATACCTTCAAACCACGGATAGTTACATCTTCACATTTTTCATAATGCTGCACCCAATAGGCAGAATTACGGAGAGTGACATCGGTCACAACAATACCTTGGCACTCTACAAAATAGATTATCTTAGGACGTTTCGGTCCACCGTCCGCATCATTGCCAAATTGAAAAGCTTTATTTCCACCTTGTCCGTCAATCGTTCCGAATCCAGTAATCGAGATATTCTTCTGTCCACGTGCAAACAAAAGTCCGGAAGACTGATTCATACTACCATCCTTGAAGGGAAAGGCATTATCATAATCCGACAAACGTGTACTTCCCAACAATAAAGTGCCAAAATCCAAATGAAGGTTCACATTTGATTTCAGTTCAATAGGACGTATCAAATAAGATCCAGATGGTACCAAAACAGTTCCGCCTCCTTTCTTCGAACATTCATCTACGGCTTTCTGTATAATAATTGTATTATCCGTTACCCCATCTCCTTTAGCTCCACGCTTAGTCACATCAATTGTTCCGGCTATAAGAGAGGACGAAAACAGCAAAGATATTGCAAACAAGACTATATTACATCTATTCATCATGATATCATTGTTTTAGGGTTTATCATTTAAGGATTTGTATCGGCACAACGCCTCTACGTAGTAATAATCAGCATAGGTCAAAGGCATATCCACTTCCGTACCGGAAGGAATATTACCTACTGAATGTTTCAGAATGAATCCTCCGTTAGTTCCTTCCCCTGCTGTATATGCCGGTGAGGACAAAGTTTGAAGCATTTTTTCGGCTGCCTTATAATATTTCTTAGCCTGTTCTCCGGATACATACTGAGATAGTTCCAATAATCCGGAACAGTTGATAGCTGCAGCAGAGGCATCACGCAAGGCATCCGGTATATCAGGAGCATTATAGTCCCAGTAAGGAATCAGATCTTTTGGCATATTAGGATGATTCAACGTAAATTCTGCTATTTTTATAGCTTGTTCCAGATATTTCCGGTCTTTTGTAAAACGGTACATCATTGTATAGCCATATAATCCCCAGGCCTGTCCACGAGCCCAAGCTGATTTTTCGGAAAAGCCCTGCCCAGCTTGGTAGTGCTTTATTTCACCGGTCACCGGATTATAATTCAATCCATGATAAAGACTATTGTCTGCCCGGAAGTGATTCTTCAAAGTTGTATCGGCATGTTTCACAGCGATATCATAAAATGTGCTGTCTCCTGTGGCCTGAGTAGCCCAGAAAAGTAATTCCAGGTTCATCATATTATCAATGATGACAACATAGTCATCCGGTTTGCGATTATGGGATTTAATACAGCCTACCACCGGGCTGAAACGGGAAATCAACGAACGGGCGCTATTCACCATAATATCTTTATACTCAGGTTTCGGAGCAATGCGGTTTGCATTGCCATAACTGCAATACATCATAAACCCGACATCATGTGTATTCACATTGTATTGTTCCGGTTCCAGCAGTTTCAACATACGTACTCCTTCAGCATATAATTCCTTATTTCCTGTATCCTCGTACAGATAGAACAGAGTTCCGGGATAAAAGCCGCTGCACCACCATTCCGAGTTACTGGTTTTCAGGCGTTGCATGTGTTTGTCATACGTTTTAGGGAACTGGTTACTTCCTTGCAGTTCAGCCCTCATATAGAGATATTGACGAGCGGCATGCTCTAATGCTTTATCTACTTTTACCTTGCCCCCGGCGAATAAATCACCGGAAGAAAAACAACTAATTAGAATCGTAACAAACAATAATGTACTCTTTTTCATGGTTGTATCTTAAATTTATATTCTATTGTTCCACTGCATCCGAGAAAGAATCGACCTGTAACCTTTTGGCAAACTGCAACGAAGGTAGTTCAGTAGTCACTTTAACCGTAACTGGCTTACCAGGCAAAATATCCATATAGTTATCGGATATGAAATTGTCAATATCTCCTTGGAGTGACAAGAAAACGCCTCTCGCAAACACATCACAAGACAAGGTCACCTCATAACCTCCTTCAGTCGGTACAAAGTCTTTATTAATCCGTGCCTCTGCATAATGCATATCTTTTTGCTTTGCCAGAAAATAATTATTAGTGTATTCTGTTCCCGTTTTATCCTTATAAAGAACGTGTATAACGACATCTTCTTTTTTCTCTCCATTCAATAACCCATCCACAGTTTCCTTCCATACGACTGTACTTGTATTAGCCGGAACAGTTATCTGTTTCTTGAATTCTTTCACTACTCCGCTACCATCCAGTCTGAGCACACAAACCGTTAATTTACCAGAAGTACTCTTCAGCCTGTCTGATACCATATATATCTGCAACGCGTTTTCCTTTTCTATTGGCGATACCAGCAAATCGGCAAAAGACTTTACCGTAAAATAATGCTGCGCCTTCCAACGTCCGTAATAGTCGCGGCTTGACCAGGATGCCACCGGCCAGCAGTCATTATGCTGCCATACCAACGATCCCATACAATAGGGCATATCCCTCCGATGTGCCTCCATAGCCATTTTCATAGCATCAGCCTGCAAAAGCTGGCTCATATAAGTAAACGAACGGAAATCTTTCGGCTGACGGTATTCCGACACAAGGAAATCGTTGATACGTTTATTAGCTGCTGTTCCTCCTCGCTGATGCGACATCATCACCTCCGAAGTCAGATTCCAATCCTCAGATAAAGGTGCATACCGTTTAATTGACTCGAATTCCGGAAATGACTGAAAACCATACTCACTGAAGAAGCGGCTCCGCTCACGATTAAATTCAGAAAGAGGTTTCAACCCTTGCCAAACTTCCCAATAGTGCATATCCCCCACCGTATGATTGCGCGTTCCCTTATCATCGGAATAAGGAGATGACTTACGATAACAAGCACCCGGATGAAATTCTTCTACCACAGCCGGCAACGTCACAAAATACTGCTCCTTAAACTGTTTCCAGATAATGTCCGAATAAGCAGGATTCTGTTTGTCATAGTTATTTTTCCAGTTCCAGTTGAACCATGCATCCAAACATTCATTATTACCACACCAAAGGGCTATACAACTATGGTTGCGCAAGCGTCGTACATTATCAATGGCTTCCCTGCGAATGCTTTCCAGTAATTCGCCTTCGGCAGGAAATACACTGCACGCAAACATAAAGTCCTGCCAGATTAAAATACCATATTGATCACACAAGTCATAAAAGATATCTTTCTCATAAACTCCGCCACCCCACACGCGTAGCATATTCATGTTTGCACTGACTGCATCCCGGATTGTTTTTTCATAAATGGAGTCGGTAACACGAGTCAGAAAGTTGTCACAAGGAATATAATTTGCTCCTTTGGCAAACAAAGGCTTTCCATTTAGTTCAAAATAAAAGCTTTCACCATATTCGTCAGGAGCCGTTACCACTTTCAATGAACGGACACCCAGTTTGTCCTCTGTAATATCTATTTGCTTACCACTCAGTTCCAGTATTGTTGCAAAGTCGTATAAGAAAGGTTCTCCCAAACCATTAGTCCACCATAACCGGGGCTTTTTCATGGTAAAAGATACCGGAATTTTATTCAAGCCTTTATTCAAACGAATCAATTTCTGGCACTCGGTACGATTATCTGTACGATTAATCACAGCTACCTTTGCTTCTGTCTCCTTATCTGCCAATACTTCCACCGTGACATCCACTACGGCCCGCTGGGCTGTCACTGATCGCTGGTTATAAAAGACATCATTAATACGAGCCTCATCCCATGCCTTCAGGCTAACGGAGCGCCAGATACCCGAAGTAACCAAACGAGGCCCCCAGTCCCAACCAAAATGATAACCCGCTTTACGAACAAACACTCCGACCTTGCGGTTGAGCAAACCTCCATTCTCGGACTGGTCATTCGAACTGCGATACTGGAAAGGAACAGCTTCCCATTTTGGCATAGCTATCTTAATGGGAGAATGCAAATAAACCTGCAATTCATTGTCATGCTCTTTTAAGAGAGAACGGACATCCGCCTGCCATTCACAAAACATATTATCAGCAGAAAGAATCTTCTTCCCGTTCAATGTTACATCAGCATAAGTATCCAATCCCTCAAAATGTAACACTATATTCTTCTTTGCCAGCAACTCAGGGGTTACATCAAACGTCGTCCGGTAAATCCAGTCTTCTTTATCCACCCACTGCACACCACGCTCATTGAGCCTGTAGAAAGGATCATCTATCAGTTTGTTATCCATCAGGTCTGTATGAACTGTTCCTGGAACAGTGGCTGCATACCAGTTAGTACCCCTCGCCTGCTGGAAGTTCCATCCTTCATGCAAGTACTGACGGACGGGCTGTGCATTGACAGCTGTAAACCAAAAGAGCAGATTCAATAAGGCTATCCAGATTCTTGTTTTTACTTTCGTCTTCATTTGTTTATTTGTTTACGGTCTACATTCCATCCTTTCACTACTATCACCGGCTCTTCAGTTATCTTTTCAGCACTCGTTTCGATAACTACGGATTTACTCTCACCCGGCATCAAAGAAAAGAAATTATCTGTATAGAAAGAAGGGCGAATAGGTTTCAAATCCTGATTAAGGAACTGCAACTGATTGAAAAAGGCGATAGAACCGGACACATTCTTCACTGTAACATCCACGAAATACTTGCCTTCACTCTTTCTTATCTTATAGGCAGTCTTCAATTGGGCTTTTTTCAATTGAGACAATGTTTCAAAGCCTGAAGAAGTAGGACCGGTCAGTGTTTCCTTACCTTCATACTTATCATTAGAGCGCCAGTAGAAATTAGATGAGACTTCTTTACCTTTCTCATCTTTCAATCTCAACTTAATGAAATGTACCTGTGAAATATCTTCAGGGAAGTGAATGGTCAATACATCATTTGCCACACCATCCGAAGGAAGGTCAACCTTTGCAGCCTCTTCGAATACCTTTTTACTGTTGATATCATAAACCTGAGCCACTACTGTATAACCTTTGAATTCCTGATAGAAATCATTCACCACCGATATCGTATTCTTCAGATAATCAAATTGTGCATGCAAAGGCTCCAACGCATTAGCTGTATGATAGAGTGAAGCCGTCGGCTCCAACGACCAATCCCACATACGGGCACAGACCTGACGAACCGAGCAATTATGATACCAGAATAGTAAACCGGAACAAAAACGATCACCGTAATCAAGTTTATTATAATTCCATACTTCCCAAATGCTTTTTGAGTTCATGGCACCCACAAACTGCCCCTTCTGCGCAAACTCGTCAATAGAAGAAGATTTCCCATAATTATTAACTAAATCAGTATACATCGTAGACATCAGATGGAATCCATTCCCATCCAGATAATCCCAAACTTCTTTATTAATAGGCCACAAATCTTTCTCGTCCATCATTTCCCGGAGAATTTCCACCGTAGGAAGTGTCGGAGCACCATATTCGGGATTAAAACCATCCACACGACTACCTCTCGCAGAAGCAGTGTTTTCATAATGTTGCATCGGATTCACCTGCTTATATGGACTTCCATCATGCACACCTGCACATTCCGATTGCATCTGATAGCCACGTGTACCATCAAGTTGTTTCAGTAGTTCAGGTGTACCGCTAACTTCGGAACTCTCATTCGAAGCCACATAATAGGCCAGAGCCGGATGATTACGGATACGCTTCACCGTAGATGCCACATTATTCAGATATACGCTCTTATCCTGCGGATGGCGTGTATCTCCCGTCATCCAGAATTCCTGCCAGATCAACAATCCCAGTTCATCACAAAGTTGGTAGAAGTAATCAGATTCAGCTATGCCACCACCCCAGAAACGAATCAGGTTGATACCAGCCTGACGAGTATACCTCAACTCAGCATAGGTGCGTTCATCCGAAGTACGCAACATTCCCTCAGGAATCCAGTTTGTACCACGAATAAAGATACGCTTACCGTTCACGTAGAATACACGCGATTTATCGGGAGTATTTGTATCAGAGATAATTTCACGAATACCAAACCGGGTTTTAACAGAATCACAGATAGCGCCTTTTACGCTTACTGTCAGTTTCAACTCATACAAGTTCTGAGGACCTTTATTGACTGGCCACCACAAGCGTGGATTACAGATAGTAAGTTGAGGAAACTCTTCCGGAGTGAAAGTCACCATTTTCTCCTCACCCCGCAATATACGGAAAGGTTTTTCCACTACAATGTTCTCTCCTATAATCTCTCCTCTGATCACTCCACTGATCGTATCCGTCGAATTTAACGGATTAACAACTTCAACAGATATAGTTTCACGTGCTACATCATAACCCGGTTTCTGTAGTTCCGACTTCACAAACGGATGACGCAACGCCAATGCTCCTGTTGTATACATAGATATACTTTTCCAAATGCCAGTATTACGGTCACGAATACCATCCATAAAGGTAAAATCCCATCCAACGCTCATAAGCATGGTAGTATTTAAGCCTATGTTTCCATTACCTCCATTATGAAATTCACCTACAGCACCCCAAGGCTTTGACATAGTAGTTCCCGGTACATCTACCGGATAAACTCTGACGGCAAGAACATTCTTATTACCTACTTTCACAAAGTCGGTTATATTAATGTAAGCATTGACAAACATTCCATTGATTGTACTCAGCAAATTACCATTTACCCATACTTCTGCTCGATAATTGATGCCGTCAGGCTGCAACCATATATTTTTCCCTGCGAAAGAAGCAGGGACTTCAAATTCTGTGCGGAACCAATAAGTATAAAACTCACGACCTACTTTTGAAATATCCGGTATCTTATTGGATTCTATTTTATTATTCAGTCCGTAATAGGGTTCAGGATACTTCTTATTATACACAAGAGAATTAAGCACCGTTCCCGGAACAATGGCCGGCAACCAGTTGCTCGTATTATACCCAAGTGATGAAATTTCCTCAGCCGATGCTTTCACGTCCCCTACTTTCATCATCTTCCAAGTATATTCTCCCTGATGCACTTCTTTCGAATCCAACCAGATTCTATCGGTTGTCTTTGCATAGTTTATATTACTGCCCTGCGCGGAATATGAGAGAGACAGGAACAAAAGCAAAAAAATCAATAGTTTATTCATCTTATTCTTTATTTATTTTTTTTCTGCAAGCAAATATAGCCAATGAGTTCTAAACGAGACGTGCGCATTCTTGCCAGATATAGATAGAAAAAGGCAAAATACACACAGCATACATTTTTGACAAGGATACATACAATTATTCAGGCACCTTCACATTTTTACAATCTTTCAAGCGAATCACAGAGAGTTCACTATCCGGAGATTGCAATGCAGAGTCGGTAATTTCAAGTCCGTTTACATCTTCAGCAACAACCGCATGCCGTTCTTCTTTATCACCAACGGTTGAGAGCTTCATATTTATAAAACGAATATTGTCAGCATGTCGTATATAAACTCCATAAGCAGGTAACATCATGCCGAACATTCGATTCTCAGGATAGGCTTTTTCAACCTCCGGTACTTCTACCATCGTATCCGAAACTTTTCCTCCACCTTTCAACTTAAAGTCTATATCACGAATCTCCACATTGTCAACACGAAGTCCGGGAACACCTGTAATGGAACTTGCAACATAACTGGCAGAACTTGCTGTGATATTCTTTATCAATACATCCTTCAGATAAGATTTCTCTGAAGTTTTACGTCTACCCAAGCGGATAAATAGGGGTGTCTGCACATCTTCCATCGTCAAATCGGAAATGACAACATCTTCCATAAAACCACCGTCAACCACTTCAAGGGCCATACCCGCTATACCAGTAATCGGATCAGAAACTCCCGGAACACGTTTTTCCCAAAAACGAAGCAAAGATCTGCTACATTTATGAAGGGTGCAATCAGAGACCCGGATATTGCGAAATCCTCCGGCACTGGCAGTACCAAATTTAATAAAATTACAGTTAGAAGATAGGTCACAATTCTTCACTGTAACATTCTCGACCACATAATCCGGGTCTTCACTCTTGAAACAGATGGCATCATCATCTGTATCAACTACACAATCTGTGATAGTAACATTCCGGCTCTCAATATCAAAGCCATCATTATTCCAATTTGCATGTCCTTCCACATACACTTTACTGATATCAACCCCATCACAACGCACAAAACGGAATGTCCAAAACCCAGAGTTTGATAATTTCACTCCATTTACATGAACCTTATTACAATCGAGCAGGAGTACCAGAGTGGGGCGGTTCGGAGCATCATTTCCTTTATTAAAAGCCGATCCATTACCATCTATCTCTCCCTCACCTGTAATTGAAATATTGTCTGCTCTCTCTGCAAAAACCAGAGCTTTGCGTCTTCCTTTATCAGGATAATCAGCAATATTCTTACTACCCAGAATCGTGGCACCTTTCTCCAGATTTAAAGTAACATTCTTCTTCAACACCAGTGTTCCGGTCAGATACTTTCCGGCAGGTAAAGATACAACGCCTCCCCCTTGTTTGGCACAGTCATCAATCGCCTTTTGAAGACCAGCAGTAGTTAAGGTCTTCCCATCCGTATGAATCGCATATTTGTCTGTTATAGGTTCCGAACTATTCTGTTCTTTATTGGTACAAGCCATAAAGAATAAACAGAAGCAAAACAGTCCCCATGCTATAGTATTATTCATTATTCTGATTCTTTAAATGAATGAGGCTGCGGCAAAATAATATTGACACAGCCTCATCATAGTTATTAATTAATTAGTTAGCTGCAGGTATTACAGTCACTGTCCATTGCTTCACCACCGTTTTACCCGGTGAAGTCACCGTATATGTACGGGGAGTGGAATAATCTTGAAAACCAACAGCCATACCCGGAGTCAGGGTTGCTCCCGCAGAAATGGTTGCTATCATCTTCAGATCAGTAATATCAGCGTCTTTTTTCAGAGTAACCATGACAGTTCCAGCTTCAGAGTCAATCTGAGTCTTATCACTCATAACCCCCTCTGCCCTATTATATACTGTCACATTTGTAATCTCTGCTTTTTCATAAGCCTCGTCTACTGTATAGTCATCATCTCCACATGACACAAAAGCCAGCGCCAAAGCAACGAACATAAAAAATAGTATCTTTTTCATCTTATAGCTACTTTTAAATTATACAATCATCATTTACCACAAAGGATTCTGATCCAAATTAGGATTCTTGTCACGCGCAGACTGTGGAATCGGCAGCAAATAGTCGCGAGGTGCCATGAATGTCTTCTTGCATACAAATACCGTTTCATAAGTAGGAACGATTTCTCCATCAGCTCGTTTTATATAAGTCACAAGGCAACCTTGTGCATCCTTATTCAACACTTCCTCACCAATCTTCCACCGTTGAATATCAAACCATCTTTTACCTTCAAGAGCCAGTTCTATACGACGTTCATGACGAATACGTTTTCTCATTTCACTTTTGTCCAGACCTGTAGGAAGTGCAGGTTGTCCGGCACGGGCACGTATTTCATTTATTGCACCATATACTTCAGCAGTCGGTCCATTCACCTCGTTCTCTGCCTCGGCCAAAGTCAACAAAATTTCTGCATAACGCAAAACGATAAAGTTATGTCCGCCGCCTACACCACGCCCACGATTATCATAGCCGCAAAGCACATCCTGATTCATATATTTCCCAATGTAATATCCGGTTTTTGTGCATGAAGGTTTACCAGCACTATACATTCCGTTGGGGTTCTCCTTCAGATTCAGATTGCCCGGAGTATTCTGGGCAGTATATAATATCTTGTTTTTCCAAGGCTTCCCATTGTAGTGGAGGGTTGCATAGAAACGCTTGTCGCGATTTTCATAAGGAGCTGCAGCATGTTCCGGATTATTCCAGTCAAAAGGTTCACCGGTAGCCATTTCAAATTCATCTGCCAGACTTGCAGTCGGGTGGTCTTTGCTCCAACCATATTCAGCCGGTGTACCGGGTTCAGGAGGAGCCAGAACAGTCTGTGCACTCGACCATCTATACGGATACGCAAACTGGATATCAAAAATAACTTCACTATTGTGTTCATTATCCTCATAAAACATCTCGGCAAATCCATTCTGATATAAAGAATAAGTACCTTTCAAATCACCACTAACTAAAACACGGGCAGTTTTAGCCGCATCTGCATAGTATTTGGAATCTATGATTCCGGCTGCATACAAATAAGTGGCCGCCATCATGCCCAACGCAGCTCCCTTAGTCGCACGTCCCAATTCATCATCGGGCACCGTCACCGGTAAACGGTCGGCAGCATTCTGGAAATCAGAAATAATAAATTGCAATGTAGCCTCCGGTGTAGCACGAGCCAGGAAAATGTCATCCGTGTTGCGGTCAAGCGGTTTATCAATCAGTATAGCTGCTCCGTAATAACGGAATAATTCCAGATAAAACATTGCACGCAGAAAGTATGAATCTCCCATCAAACGTTCTTTCACATTAGCAGGTAGCGGAGAGTCCGGCAAGTTCTTCAAAGCAATGTTAGCTCTACGAATGGAAGAATAACGATTACCCCATCTGTCAATCGGGGCGGAAGAGGCATTGAAGTCAAACAGATTCCATTGATTGGACGCCTTCTCACCAATCTGGATACAGTCATCCGTAAACAGGATATCGACAGCATGGTCGTTCAAGCCATTTACGCTATAATAAGGTCCATCCAAATCTCTGTAAACCTTACTCATAAACAGCATAGCACTTGACTCTGTCAACCAAATACCTTCATCGGTAACAGAATTCGTTGGTTTTATATTGTCCATAAAATCCGTGCACGAAGCATTCAACAGAAGTATGGAACAAAGGATACCATATATTATTTTTTTCATAATTATAATGCATTAAAAGGTTACACTTACACCAAATGAGCTGATAATCTGTTGTGGATATGAGTTGAAAGCTTGGTTTTCAACGTCAAAGTCGTCAGGCATTTTGCTATAAATGGTCCACAAATTATAGAAATCAGCATATAAACGTAAACTCTGCATCTTGGCTTTTTTCAGTAATTGCGGTTTAAAAGTATAGCCAATCTGCAATGATTTTAGCTTCACATAAGCAGTATTCACCATCCAGTAAGAGGATGTTTCATAGTTCTGGTTACGGATAGAGGCAGACAAACGCGGATATTTTGCATTTGGATTCGGGTTAGATTCTGTCCATGAATCCAAGTGTTCACGGCGCGGATGAATGGCATCCTTGAATGGATAACGAACATTACGGTCTCCATTGCTACCCAAATAATAGTCAGAACCGCCAGCTCCCTGAATGAACATACTGAAATCGAAGTTCTTATATTCCAGACGAAGGTTATACCCCCACATCACTTCAGGAGTCTCGTTGAAACCAATAATAACCTGGTCTTCACTATCAATCTTGCCATCACCATTGATATCCACATATTTGATATCACCAGGCAATACGCCCTTCTGATAAGCCCAGTTATCAATATCTGCCTGATCCTTAAATAATCCGGCAGCTTTATATCCCCATGTGCGTCCACTCGGTTGCCCGGTCTTACGCTTTCTTGGATTATTCTTAGTTCCGGGAGCTTCACGAATCTCAATCTGCTTGTCACGAGTAAATCCGAAAGAAACCGAATTAGACATCTTTAATCCACAGTTGAAAGTATAATGGCTGCTCAATGCTGCATCAAAACCGTACCTTTCATCTTTACCGGCGTTTTCCTTAGCCAGTCCAATGCCATATTCGGAAGATACAATCGCATTTGGGCTCAAAATTTTATCCGAGCGTTTGTCCCTGTATACGTCAAACTCAGCAATCAACAAATCATTCCAAAAATTTATGTCTAAACCTATATTAGCTTTCCAGACAGTTTCCCAAGTCAGGAAAATATTAGGTTCAGCCCCCTCCACTAAACTTTGCAATTGGGTAGGGTTTTTGCCGAACACTGCACCATTTTCAATTTTATATTGTGAAAGATAAGAAAATGCATCACCGACAGGATTGCCTGATTTACCATAAGAAGCTCTCAACTTTAAGTTATTGATAAATGAGAAATTATCTTTTATAAATGATTCCTCAGAAAGTCTCCAACCCAAAGATACGGAGGGGAAAAATGCACTTCTACGGTCAGGAGCATATTGGTAAGTCTGGTCATAGCGTCCTGCCAATTCAAGCATATACTTCTGCGCATAGTTATAATTCAGACGCATAACGTAACCTTGTTGACCAAAGCGGGTGGTGGTACCAGAGTTGCTGATAAATTCCGCAACCGGACTACCCATATTCAATTCCGGAATCATAAAATCATAATTCTTTCTACCGGCTTTGGTTTCTACCGTATTACCCCATCTCCTTTCAAATACACCTAATACACCAACCTCATGCTTACCGAATCTTCTTTCATAATTCAAATGAGCCTGAATAGTATAATAAGTCCATTGCTTATTTGTGATGTTAAGAGACGGTTTCGCTTCACCACCTTGTTGTTCTTCAATTTCACCAGCATCATTATAGGCATAAGCAGTGAAAGGATATTGCCATTCTTTTGCATCATAAATCTGACGGTCGTAACTGAATAAAGCCTTTGCAGACAAACCTTTCAAAAATGGCAGTTGCTGATCTAAAGAAACTGTTATATTCTGAAAATTATTATTGTATGTCTTATCAGCTCCATCATGCACCCCCATATACATACTGGAACCACCACCCTGCATGGCTGGTTTTCCGCCAACCATATTGGGGACTGTCGGAGCACACAAACGATACAGGTCTTCCATCATCTTTTTACCATCATAATAATGGCTCTTCTTAGTATCGTAAGCCAGATTGATATCAACACTCACTTTAGTAATGTCTATCGGATGAAAATCGACATTAGAACGGAGATTAAATCTGTCATATCCAGTGTCTTTACCCATCATACTGCCCTGATACATATATCCGAAAGAGGCGAACGCATTGATAAACTTATTACCACCACTCAGAGAGACATTGTGACGAGTAGTAGTGGTAGTCTTCATGTACTCATCCATCCAGTCTGTATTTTTGTAACGGTCGTCAGTACCATCCTTATACTTCTGCAGCAGATCATCACCATATACTTCTTTGTCGCGTCCATCCATTCTCAACGCTTCATTGTATAAGGTCAATGCATCATATGCATTCAGGAAATCAGGAGTATTCATCGGAGTCTGAAAACCAACCGAACCATCATAAGTCAAGGTTACTTTACCTTCTTTTCCTCGTTTCGTATTAATCAGAATTACGCCATTGGCCCCTTTCAAACCGTAAGGAGCAACCGCAGCAGCATCCTTCAGTACAGAAATAGATTCAATATCAGCCTGGTTTACTTTTTCCCACGGGCGTTCGATACCATCGACCAGAACCAGCGGTTTATTACCACGCAACAACACAGTCGCTGCATCCTTTCCCGGCTCACCGGAAGTCTGACGGGTAATAATGCCCGGTATCTGTCCTCCCAACTGATTGGATACATTAGCAACGGGAGCCTTAATCTTATCCCCCTGTACGGTAGCAACAGCCGAGCTCATTGTCATACGCTTCTGAGTACCGTAACCAACTACCACCACCTCATCAAGCAATTGGGTATCTTCCTCTAAAGTAATAACCAGAGGCGTTCCAGCCGTAGCTTTCATTATTTTGGTTTGATAACCAACAAATGAAATTTCTATTGTAGGATTAGGAACATCAACAGGCAAATTAAAGTTACCATCAATATCAGAGATGGCGCCCTGCGTGGTTCCTTTCACTTTAATTGTTGCACCAATGATAGACTCACCTTTGGCATCCACTACTTTTCCTGTTAGTTTTTTAGCAGTTTGCATAACACCTTGAGTGCTTGCCACAACTTCACCGATCTGTGCCTGATTGTCTTTAGCGGCATAAACATCAGTAGTTGTAGCTAAGCCAAGCGACAAAAGTGTCGCCATTAAAATGGACTTCTTAGAAAATGGCATGATATCTTCCAGCCAATAATGCCTAAGAATCATTTTCTTCTGGACATTGAGTTTGTTTCGCATAATTGTGTATTATTAATATTAGAAATAGTTCATTAAGAAACTTACTAAAAGAGAGTGTAATAAAGAATGATTTCTTCTTACTCTAAGAAAATCAAGGAGAATGTTTTTCCATACTTACAGAAATATTAAAGGTTAAACAAATGTTTTTTCTACTCTTTGAAAGGAGGGGTGAATCATGTACGTGCAATCTTCACCCTCTCACTTTACTAAAAATCTTTTTTACCTTAATGCGTAATCAATGCATATTGAAAACATACTAATGATGTTGTTTATACCGGCAAAGTTAGATGGTTAATGGTACATAAACGCATCCAGTATTGCCATTAATATGACAGAAACGGACATCTTGAGAAAACATACATTTTGGGCGAAACTGGACATGTATTGCGGAATAAATCGGTACTTCAGACGTGTTTAAACTGCATCAGAATTGTATCTACTCCCTACCTTCTCCTTATATAAAACAAGGAGAAGGTAAGGAGTAAGTAGGGAGAAGGTAAAGAGAAGGTAGGGAGTAAGTAAGGAGAGGATAAAAAAAAGCACAGCCCAAAGCTGTGCCCTCAATTATTTAGTTTTAATTTCAAAATGATAAGTACCGGTCAGCAGTTCAATGCCATCTCCCTTCTTGCGCATAGCAGATAAAGTAGCGGCATTTATCTCTTTACATTCTATTTTATAAGCTTCATTTAGATATAAGGTAGCAGAGCTGTTTGAAGGAATAGTAATCATATATTGCACCTTACCCCTGTTCTTTTTCCATGATGAAACAATTTCTCCATAAGGGGAAACATGACTTGCTTCAAAAGCATCTAAACCTACTACAAAATTGGGTCTTAATATAATATGTCTGAATCCGGGCTTCGAAGAATCAGGGTAAAGTCCTCCCAATGCTTTATAATACCAAGCGCTGATTTCTCCAAACATGATGTGGTTTAATGAAATATCTTTTTTTCCATCAATACGCCAATTCTCATAAAGAGTAGTTGCCCCATTCTTTATCCACCAACCCCAGGACGGATAGGTGTCTTTGGAAGCAAGTTGATAAGCCAGATCCGCATACCCATTCGCACTCAAAGCATTCAGAATAGTTTTACTACCCAGTAAACCTACATCCATACTACCGTCTTTACTCACTTTCTCTGCTAAGTTGTGAGCCACCAATTCTTTCAGATGTTCAGGGACTATTCCCCAATAGAGTGGTGCGCTTAACTCTGTCTGGCTTCCATCACAATAAATACCTGTTTCTTCATTCAGAAAGCGGGCATTGATGCTATTCTTTATTTTTTGCGCTAAAGCAGAATACTTTTCATAATCTTGTTGTTTGTTCAATATTCTGGCTGTTTTAGCCAGGATATCCGTATCGACATAATAATAGATGGATGAAGTCAGCTCTTTGGAGGAATGTGACTTTATAGGAATCCAATCTCCTAACCCCCAGTCCGTGATGCCCGAAGGGTATGTATAATTCAGATAATCCACATATCTTCTGATATTGTCATACATAGATTCAAGCAAATGTTTGTCTCCATAGAACAGGTAAATATTCCAAGGAATGATAGCCACCGTACTTGTCCAGTCAACACCATTTCCCCAATGATATCCCCATCCCCCTGTAGGAATAATGGCAGGAAGCACTCCATTAGGAGCTTGTTCATCTTGATGGTCGGCCAACCACTTTTCATAAACAGTGATACCATCATAATTATAAAGTCCGGTTTCAATAGCAATATGGGCATCTCCCGTCCACCCATTCTTCTCCCGTTGGGGGCAGTCCGTAGGATAGCCAAACAAGTTTGAAAGGTATGCAGAGTTCGTTGCCGCCCATATCTTATTCAATAGTTCATCAGATGATGATATTCTACCGGCAACAGGAACATCACTGTGCATGAAGTAGGCTTTCAAGCTATTATCAGTCAATTCAACCGGCTCGCTACTTGTTACTTCAACATACTGAAAACCTTTATAATTAAAACGGGCACGAAATGTTTCTTCTCCCGTACCACTCAGAATAAAGATATCCGTTTGAAAAGGATCTGAATCATCTGTAGGGCGATAATGATAATCAATATTAGACATATCTACTCTATTATCTTCTCCGATTCTCTCAGAATGCTTCAAACGAACTTCCGTACCAGGTTTTCCTTTGACGGTCAATTGGCTGACACCTGCTATATTTCGTCCTAAGTCGAATAAATAAATAGAATCAGAAAGTTTAATCATCTTTGCCGGACAGAGCTTCTCCACATCCCGTATAGGATGCATCTGCTGAGATACGATCAGAGGTGACGGAGCAGAAGTGCAACTTACATTTTTCCATTTCTTATCATCAAATCCCGGAGTATTCCAACCGGGTTGTTCCAGCCGCGCATCATAGTGTTCAGCCGTATAAATACTATTGAAAATTACCGGACTCAAAGAGGTTTTCCAGTCCTGACCAGTAGAAATGAATTCCACCTTTCCGTCGTCATATACCACACGGATATCCATACAGAATTTAGGTCTGCCACGCCAAGGCGCCTGATCGAAGTTCCACACAGCAGTAGACTGGTGATTATACCAGCCATTTCCCAATAGTACACCAATGGCATTATTTCCTTGCTTCAATAGCTGTGTAATATCATGTGTCAGATATAAAGTACGCCTATCAAAACGGGTATATGCGGGGTCAAGACGATGGTCTCCAACCCGTGAACCATTGATATAAAGTTCGTATAATCCGGCAACGGCAATATATGCACGGGCTTCCCGGATAGTACGTTTCGCTTCTAACTCTTTTCTGAAATATGCAGCAGGTTTCAGATGTATATTATGAGTATCTGATATCCAGTTACCCTTCCAGTTGTGTTTATCCATTACTCCGGTTTCAAAATAAGTTACGTCACTCGTATACATCTTATTACTATCCCAGGCACACACTTTCCAGTAATATCGCGTGTAAGGTTGAAGCTTTTGTCCGGCATAAACAACCAAAACATCTGATATTGCCTGTTTACCGGAATCCCAGCTATCACCCATTCCCTGAGCAACCCGAACGGAATCTGTACCTACAATAACCTGATAGGCTTCCTGGACATCAACATCAGCCGGCAATCGCCAGCTCAAACGTGGAGAAGTTACATCTATTCCTAACGGGGCAACCAAATATTCACAGCGAAGAACATTAAGTTTCCCTGTTGGTCCGGCTAATAATGATAAATGAAATAATGCAATAAACAAGAATGCTGATAAAATTCGT
Source organism: uncultured Bacteroides sp. (assembly GCF_905207245.1). Taxonomy (GTDB): domain Bacteria; phylum Bacteroidota; class Bacteroidia; order Bacteroidales; family Bacteroidaceae; genus Bacteroides. The sequence goes on from NZ_CAJLKP010000030.1 coordinate 25,851, forward strand.
TTCATAATATAGATTACATTTTTAATGAATGATGCAAAAATAGGCAATAATCAATATAGTAATATCTACAGAAGCGCCAATAATATACGCCGACACGACAAAGAACGTGTCCATCTTCGCCATTTTTGTATAGTTATCGTCCCAAGACATAATTATGCCATTTTAAAGCATTTTTTTCAGATTGAAGCACAGAAAAAAATCATATCTTTGTTTGCATCTAGTACTTAAACAAATATGAATAGCCCCATGAAAAAACATACATTGCTGCTCTTATTATTTTTTTCTTGTGTAACAAATAATATTTATTCGCACAATCTTAGACAAATCAGTAACCGGGATGGTTTATCCAACAGTTCTGTTACTTGCCTGTTTCAAGATGACGAACGTTTTTTATGGATCGGAACCTATGACGGGCTCAACATGTATGACAGTCGGAATATCTATATTTATAAGCCCGACATCAACAACCAAAACAGTTTATCAAGCAATGTTATCAGAAATATAATAGAAACAGACAGTATTTATCTGTGGATCAGCACCAAGTGGGGACTTAATAAGTTATCGCAACGAAGCAATACCATAGAGGCATATTACAATGAATTCGGAGAAAACTCTTATATGGCTAAAGACAGCCACGATAATTTGTATGTTCTCAGTAAACCGGATATCTTGTCTTTCTATTCTAAAGTTGAAAACAAATTTATCGACCTTCCTGTACATAAAGGGATAGAATATAATACAGTATTGGGTATGCTGATTGATGCACAAGATACTATTTGGATCAATCACCAGGGAATCCTGGAGAGATATACCGTATCTGATACAGACTCTGGTCAACCCAACATTAAAAGGCATAGTGATTTTAAACATGCCCGCCCCATAGAGTATGCATTCTACCATAACAAGAAAATTATCATTGTCGACTCCGCCAAGGACATTTATTATATAACAGCTCAAGGCATTCATTTCGTTAAAAATCTGAGTAAGCTAATTAATGAGAGTGGGGAAATCGGTTCCATCATTTTCGATAACGATGATCTCCTCATCGGTTTTAAAACTAACGGCCTTATCCGGCTCGATGCAGCTAAGGGATATGAATTAGAGAAAATAGAAATTAATTGTGGAGTATTCTCATTATGGAAAGATGAACAACAAAACATTATCTGGATTGGTACAGACGGGCAAGGTATATATGCATGGACCAAAGATGAATATGCGTTCAGCAACCTATCTCTGAGCCAGCTACCTATTAACAAAAGAAGACCCATTCGGGCACTTTATACAGACCATCAAAACACTCTGTGGTTAGGAACCAAGGATAATGGCATTATCAGAATTAAGGATTACGATGTTGCGCGGGAATATTCAGCAGCTAATGTAACCCATTTCACTGTCAAGGATGGATTAGCCAATAATGCAGTCTTTGCTTTTACTGCAAGCAAGAAACACCCTATATTATGGATTGGGTCGGACGGTCCCGGATTAAACTATTATTCTTACCAAGACAACAAAATACATCCGCTTATCAACAATACCACCTCAAAAATTACACGTGTACATTCTATGAGTGAAACCTGTGACTCATTGCTATGGATAGGCTCCGGAAGCAGATTATTCAGAATCAGTATTGAAGCACATGGGAATACAATTCAGGCAAAAGAAATACGTACCATTTATTTCAGAGTACCCAACAGACAGCAGTACAATCAAATATATTCCATTTATCCGGAAAATGACTCTATTCTCTGGATTGGAATGCGGGGAAATGGAGTCATTCGTCTGAATACACAAACTGAAGCCTACCGCCTCATCACATTCGACAAAAACGGAATAGCCCCAATGAATGATATTCTCTGTATACATCAAGACAAAAATAAGGTTATATGGGTAGGAAGCAGTTATGGGCTCACCAGACTGACTTTACTACCCAATGGTGAATACGATTATAAAAACTTCAATGAAAATGAAGGATTGCCCAACAATACCATACATGGTATCGCAGAAGATCCTCAAGGCAACTTATGGCTAAGCAGTAATACTGGTATCATTTTATTTGACCCACATAAGAACACATTCCGAAACCTTAATCATAAAACAGGATTAAAGGTAATAGAGTTTAGTGATAACGCTTATTTTCAAGACAATACAAGAAACCGATATTTCTTTGGAGGCGTAGATGGTATTGTATGGATAGAAAATGGAGAAAAAAAGAGAGAAGATTTTATTCCGGATATTTTCTTTACTAAGCTCAGGATATTCAATAAAGATTATAACATATCTGAATTTAAGAAAAGGGAAGGCGACAAAGGGACAATTGTATTGAAGCATAATCAAAATTTCTTTGCTGTTTCTTTTGTAGCTATGGATTTCATTAACGGAGAGAATAGTAAGTACTCCTATAAACTGGAAAATTTTAGCGATGTATGGATGGACACACGTTCCAACGAAGCACAATTTACCAATATTCCTCCTGGCAATTATATATTGCGGGTAAAGTATAATGATGGGAACAGTAGCAATGAAAACTTAACCCAAAGTATATACATCACCATCCTCCCTCCCTGGTACTGGAGCATCCCTGCTCAAATAATCTACTTTCTACTACTTATAGGAGCAGGCATAGGACTTTTCCGATATATTCGCTGGAAGTACGAACGGCGAAAAGCTTCCATTGACAGAAGGCTGAAAGAAAAATATAAAGAAGAAATGTACGAAGGAAAGTTACGTTTCTTCACCAATATTACACATGAATTCTGCACTCCGCTCACACTTATCTACGGGCCATGCGAAAGGATACTCAATTACGCACACAGTGATGACTTTATAAAAAAGTATGCCCAGATTATTAAATCAAATACCGAACGGCTTAACAGCCTGATACAGGAAGTCATCGACTTCCGCCGTATGGAAACCGGTAATCAGATATGCCACATACAAAAATTAAATATCAGCGAATTGGGCAACGAAATCATTGAATCATTTGATGAATTGGCCGAACAGAATCGAATTCAGTTGGAAACAGACATCACTCCGGATATCATCTGGCAAAGTGACTACAGCGGTTTTACTAAAATCCTCAATAATCTTATTTCCAATGCTTTCAAATACACACCGGAAAATGGGATTATCCGTATATCCATAAAAAAAGAAGATACACTAAACATTAAAGTTTATAATACGGGAAAGGGTATCAGTAAAGAGAACCTGCCGTTAATATTTAATCGATACAACATACTCGACAATATCAAAGAAAATAGTATAAAAGGCTTATCATCCAGAAACGGATTAGGGCTCGCCATTTGCCAGAGTATGGTAGAGTTGCTACATGGAACCATTAGCGTGGAAAGTGAAGTAAATCAATATGCCCAATTTATTGTGACTTTACCTGTGCTTGAAGCCGCAAAGAAAGTGGGAAATATACACCAACATGAATCTTCCAAAATGGAACTGCCCAATTATAAAACAGAGGTAACACTATCCGAAGCAGCCAATAGTGAAGAAGAAGATAGCCAACTGAAAAACACAATTCTGATTATTGATGATAATAAAGAATTGTTGTGGATGTTGAAGGACATATTATCAGACAAATATACAATCCTAACTGCCGAAAACGGAGAAGAAGGGTTGGAACTATTAAAACAAGAAACTCCGAATCTGATTATCACAGATATCATGATGCCTAAAATTGATGGAATCACTCTGACTAAACAACTTAAAAGCAATAGGCACACTGCGCACATTCCATTGGTAATTCTTTCGGCCAAGAACACAACCGATGAGAAGATAGAAGGTATAGAATCCGGAGCGGATGCTTACATTCCCAAACCTTTCAATACACAATACCTTAGAACCATTATCAAACAACTTATAAAAAAGCAAGAAGAGTTAAAGCAATACTATAACTCTTCTGCAAGTGCATTTGACTATAGCGGAGGACAATTATTACAAAATGAGGATAAAGAATACCTGCAAACCGCTATAGAGATAATCAATGAAAACATGGATAATGCAGAATTCGGTCCCGATGAATTGGCCGAAGCAATGCAAACCAGTGGTAGAAATTTATACCGGAAGTTTAAAAAACTGAACCAAGCATCTCCCAAAGACTTCATAAAAGAGCAGAAAATGAAATATGCTGCAAAATTGCTGTTAACGACAACATTAAACATACAAGAAGTCATGTATCGGATAGCGGCTACCAACCGGTCGCATTTTTATAAAGAATTTGCCAAACGCTATAATCAAACTCCCAGAGAATATAGGGAAGCCAATAAGCAAAAAGATGACTCGCTTATTTGACGGAGTTTGTTATTTCTTTAGCAATTTCCATGGATAGTGCTTTTGCACTTATTTAATGCTTTTTGCAATATGCTTTATCACTGAACTACCGAAATAGTCGCCGGAAGGGAATGCTATATCCATCTGCATTCCATTCAGACTTAAATGAACAGACTCCTCTTTATACAAAGGATCAGCTACAGCTATTTCATATTGACCGTCTTTCTCCTCCATGTATAACAAAACCTTTTTATTAACCGCTACCACCAAATCATCTGAAAACCGTATTTCACCCGGTTCATAAAAGACGGCAGCATATTGTCTCTTATTCCCATCAGTAATTGCTTGTATCTGCTCCGTGTTGGCTATAATTTTAATTTCATTCTCAAACTTCTTATCTGTAAAATAAGAAAGAGGCTTATCAGGCACTACTATGTAGCAATAATCCTCATGCTGTGGGGTATTACCATGCGAAATCCATAAACTAAAAACCTCTTTCGTTACAGGTTTCTCACTTGCCGTTACTTCAAGTTCCCGCCAAGCACCTGTTTGCTTGGCTTTTCTCAACGTCACACTCTCATTTTGCGGAAAAATATATCCTATATTATCATGATAAGCCCAATCAATCTTTTTGTCGGATAAGTTATCCGTTAGCCGGTATGCATGTCCCGACAAGCCATATGTAACCTCGCCATTTGCCAGACATTGGTTTACCGAAGTACGCACTTCCTGCGTACGGGCTGCTTTAATACTACTTCCCATACATACCATAGCATCTCCCATAAAAAAGTAGGCTTTCCGAGCTTCTACACCCTGATAAGCATGTTCATAAGCCATTACTCCATTATGGGCGTTGCTAACGCCCCCGCCAAATTGATTCGAGCCGAACAGATACCAACGTAACTCAGCAGTCGACTGATTAGCAACCGCCGTTGTTCCCGGCACTCGTGTCCAATCCCAGACAACAAAGACATCATCATACTCATGACCGGTAGTCATTATATTAGTTGCTCCCAATGGCAGATAATAACCTTTCAAATTCTGTCCGTTTAGCATTTCCGTACCATTTGTGCGCACGGAAATGATTTTGGCAGACATATAATAGTCAGACCCATGATGGGTCATAATGTTCGATTTCCAGAAGTGTGTATTTCCAGGCACTGGAAAAGCTGCACCATTAATATGCCTTTTCCATGCCTCATAATCCTTTGCATGAGCAGGATCAACCTCTTGCATTAAATCTAATGTGTGTGTAGACATATTTTTCAAGCAATTCGGTCGACATATCCCCCGCCCAATCGTTCCGAAATCATATGCCTCCCTGTATCCGAACATCTGTGTTCCTTTCAGAAAAACATCCGATACTAACTTTATCTTATCCAAAGTAAAAAACTTTATGAAAGATGTTTTATTAGCTAAAGTAATATACTCTGCCAAATCGGACATCAGTGACATTCCATATCCACCCGAATAAAGTTGAGGACGGTGCTGATGGATACTATTATCTCTCTTCATTCCTTCATCATCTTTCTCTTCTACATATATGGTAGAAGCAATGGAAGAAAATCCTTTGGCTATTAACTCATAATTATCTTCTATACAGCCTTTATGTATCAAGACTACAGATACCCATGTCCTGTTCTTGCCTTTATGTGCCACATTATCTGTCTTATCAACCAGATAAGAAGAAAGCCTCATCAAATCTTCTCTTTTCAGTTCTTTCTTCAACAAAAGAAGAGGAACCATATATTGGGAAGGAGCCCCAATATCCCGGTACCACCAATTTCCGGAATCGGGATTAGTTATCCGGAAATAGTCTAACCCAAGAATTATCTTCTTTCGCAATTCCGACTCATGAAATAGCTTATTTCCAGGTTTACTATAGGCCAACGCTATGTTTCTTAATCTTTTGAGATGACGGTCTGCATCGAAATAGAAAGTCACTGTCTTATAATCAATGTCTTTCCAACTACCATCAGTTTGCATAACAGCCAAATCTTTTTCCGCTTGAGAAACGTCTACCGAATCCGATAAATATTCTCCCAACAATCTATTATATAAAATCTCTATATCCTTCTGTTTCTCTACAGCATAACTGTATTCTCCCCAAAAGCATAACGACAGACATATCAGTAGTAACCTTTTCATAATCATTCTTTTTTACCATAAAAACATCTATAACACTACTTCCTACATAATTGCCCACAGGCAAAGTAAAAACAATAGAGCATTATATTATCAAGATAGACATCCTTTATTAGCCTGTAACTCATTGTATTTAATAAGGAGTTAGCTCGTTGATGAGCTAACTCCTTACATTACATAAGTTCTTAGGTGGAATTAGAAATATCCAGGATTCTGCTCTTCCTCATCAGAACCACGAGGATTCAGTCGGTCAATATGCTTTTGAGGAATTGGACGCAATTTGTGATACTCTTGAATATTCTTCATCGCATCCGGATTCCATTTTTTCACGTACTCAACTAATTTCTCACAACGTACCAAATCTTCCCATCTTGTGTATTCGCCTAAAAGTTCACGTCCTCTTTCATCCAACATAAAATCGACAAAGTTTTCCTTCAAGTCATCTGCTGTCACTTTTATATTTTCATAAGTAGATTCCGTGTTGTCCATTTCTCCACCTTCTTCCAGCCAATATTGAGGTACCTTTTTCTCACCGGACTTCCAGGAAGCACGCTCACGAATAACATTAATCAAATCAGCAGCCAAATTGTAATCCCCTTTACGACCTGCTGCTTCCGCAGCAATCAGGTAAGTCTCACCAAGCCGCATACGTACCCATTCGCGTACCCCTTTCTGTTCATTTGCCGTTTCTCTTAATGGATCCTCATATTTCAGCACAATGGGATAATACCTGTTATTCTTGCTTGGATCATCCTTGTTCCATTGAAAATATTTATATTTATATGTTCTGTTTTTAGGAGCATTTAAACTATAATAAATAGCAGTATCTCCTATGGCTAAAGAAGAAGTCGCTTTATTACAATAGTAAGTCCATTTAAAACTCTTATAGAAACGGGAATCATTTTTACGATCAAATAACTCAAACATCGTCTTATTAGTAGCACGATGAAAACGATAAGGACGGCCGTTAGCTATATCACGCATCATACCAGGTTGATCTTCATACCACGATCCCCAATATAAGTGAGACTTATTTCCATCTCCATTGTATATCGGATCAAGAGTAAACTGAATGGAAAAGATAACCTCACGATTTCCCATGTTGTTAACATCCCACAAATCCGAATAATTATCCAATAAAGTATACTTGGGGCTGTCTATTACTCTTTTTGCATAGTAATAAGCGCTATCCATATCAGTTGACAATTGTCCACGCTGATCAGTTACTGCACTACCACGTGTAAGATAAACCTTAGACAACAAATGAGCAGCAGCATATTTAGTAGCCTTACTTTGTTCTGTACCAGTTGCCGATTCACGAAGATGTTCTGCTGCATATCTTAAATCACTGATAATAAGCTTATAAACATCTGCTACAGAAGAACGTTTGAAGTCAGTCTGAGGTTCTTGTATTGCCTTAGTGACCAAAGGTATTTTGCCAAATTGTTGAACTAAGTCAAAGTAAAAGTATGCACGAAAGAAATTCATCTCAGCACCATAGCTCTCTTTTTCAGCTTCTGATATACTCGCCTCTGGCAGGGCATCTAATACCAAGTTTGTCACTCCGATAGCTTTATAATGGTTTTCCCACAAACTATATAATTTCGATTCTGTTGGTGACAAAGTTGCACTATATAAATTATAGGGATAACTCAAAGCTCCCTCCGCACCTGTTATCAGATCAGTACCTAATTCTGTAAAAACATTAGAGAACTCTCCACCCACTCCAAAACGCATATAAGCATAGGTGGCATCAACAGCAGCCAGTATGCCCTGTTCAGTTTTATAAAAATCACTTGTTATACGAGGAACTTCTTTCTCTGAGAGAAAATCGTCACAACTAATATTTATCAGGGAGATAAATCCGCAAACCATCGTAAAAATTATGCCGATGCTTTTTCTATATTTCATAGTTTTCATTTTATTCTTATTTTATTAGTTTAAAAAGAAACATTCACACCAAATATCCAACTACTTACACTTGGTGAAGCATAGGTTGCCGCTCCTTCCGGATCGACTCCTGTATAGTTTGTAAATACAAGAGGATTCTGTGCAGTAACGTATAAGCGACAATTAGATAAAGTTGCTTTATTAACCAGACTCTTAGGTAATGTATACCCTAATGTTATTGTTTTAACACGTAAAAAATCAGATTTTTCATAATATAATGAAGATTCATACTCTATATTGTCATACAACCTATTAGGACGCGGATAAGCATTAGTCGGATTATTCGGAGTCCAATAGTCAAATTTCACACTATTATTACGATAAGACTGGTGATTCACGCGAACTGCATTTCTCAACATTCCGCCTAAAGTTCCATAAAGAACAACATTCAGGTCAAAACCTTTATAAACAAATGTATTGCTAAGATTAAAAATATGTTTGGGACGTGTTTGTCCAAGGATCATACGATCATTGTCCGCAGTAATTTTATGATTTCCATCAATATCCAGCAATTTAATCATTCCCGGCGCAAATTTGTGACCATTCTTATTATATTGTTCGATTTCTGCAAGATCTTCTGGAGTATCCTGCCAGATACCTATTTTCTTATAATCATAATATACCCCAAGCGCTTCGCCTATAAACCAGCTATTGCCTATATCATCTACTTTTCCATTATACAACTCTACTATTTCTTCCTTATTAGTTGAATACATAAAATCTGTAGACCATGTAAAGTCTTTATTTTGTATATTTACAGTAGATAAACTAACTTCAATGCCTTTATTCCTTGTCTTACCAACATTAGTAAGCACACTCGTATAGCCAGAGACAGCAGGTAACTGACGGTCAAGCAGCAAATCATGTGTATTTTGCAGATAAGCATCAACCGTTCCGCTCAAACGCCCACGGAAAAAGCTGAAGTCGACACCTACATTCCATTGCCCGGTAGTTTCCCAAGTCAATGTTTTATCCGGCAAGCTGGAGGAGGTATAACCAATAACCATATTTTCTCCATAATTATAATACTTCTTTGATAACAATCCCTTTGTTTGATAAGGATTAATAGAAGTATTGGCAGTTACACCATATCCAAAACGCAATTTCAAATTATCAAGTTTATCAAAATTCTTAAGGAAACTTTCCTCATTTACTCTCCATGCCAATGAAAAAGCAGGGAAAGAAACCCACTTGTGCCCGTCTGCTAAGCGTGAAGAGCCATCATAACGCATTGAGAATGTAGCATAATACCTGCTTTTATAATTGTAATTCAAGCGACCCATGAAAGAAGCAAGGCTCCATACCTGGTTATTACTGTCATATCCTGTTATATCCAATGCTGATGCAATGTCATTAAAAAGCAGATCATCCGAAGGTAAATCCTGAACAGTAGCACTTAAACTTTCAGTTCTATTGCGCTGAATAGATTGCAGCAAGGTAACCCCGATAGAGTGTTTTCCAAACTGCTTATCATAGAATAACAGATTTTCAAATGTATAAGCATAGGTTTGTTGAGTAGCATTCTTTGCCTGATTAGGATTACCTTGTCTTGCATTTGAAGATAAAAAAGAGTAATCCTGACGAGAATGGAAATCAATACCAATATTTGCACGATACTTAAGTCCATCCAACGGAAGCTTGATTTCTCCATAATAACTACCTAAGAAACGGTTAATCTTCAACGGATTTACTACAGCATTAGGCTCCAAATATTGAAGAGGATTCCACCATTGAGAGTCACCACCCGAGGTCATCAACGTAGGTACTCCATCATCATCATACAATCGTCCAAGCGGATTAACACGCCAGCAATCCTGGAAATTCGAACCTCTATTCTGCAATGAATGACTAAAATGTGACTGCCCTCCTATCTTCAACCAATTAGTAACCTCCGCATCAACACTCAACTTTACTGTATAACGCGAGTAGTCTTGATTCTTATAAATACCTTCATTCCTGAAGTATGTAGTATTAAAAGCAAACTGCATTTTATCACCTCCACCTCTAATGCCGAGTTGGTGGTCAGTCACTATACCCGTACGTTCTACTTCGTTCCACCACAAAGCACCGGAACGCACTTTACTGGGATCATAATTACCGCTTTCATCATAAGCCATTGCAACAGACTGCCAAGTGTAATCATCGCCAGTAAACGAAGGTAATGTTTTATCCAGTTCCATATTAGGTACTGCAGAGTCGTATTGTCCGGCAGCCCTATAAGCTTCACGCACATACTCCGCATATTCTGCTCCATCCATTAATTCCAGCTTATTTTGAATGGTCTGGATGCCATAATAACCATTATAATCAACCTGTACTTTTCCTTTCTTACCTTTCTTCGTTGTGATAATAATAACTCCATTAGCACCTCTGGAACCATAAATAGCTGTAGCTGAGGCATCCTTGAGAACCTCTATTGATTCTATATCACCAGGTGCAAACAAATTAGGAGCTGTTGAAATAGGAATACCATCCACTACATACAACGGATCATTTCCTGCTTTGATAGAACGTGTACCACGAATAAGAATAGAAGGAGTAGAACCCGGAGTCCAACTTGTGTTTTGTATCAGTACACCCGGAACTTTACCTTGAATAGCTTCCGCTGCAGATAACGCCGGACTCTGTAACAGTTTTTCCGAATCAACAGACGTAACAGAGCCAGTTAAATCACGTTTTTTTACAGTTCCATAACCTACTACTACAACTTCGTCCAATTCTGAAGCAGCCTCAGTTAAAACAACATTCATCATTGTTTGTGTGCCAACCTTTTTCTCAAGGACATCGTAACCGATATAGCTAAACTTCAAAATCGAATTTGATGAAACATTCAAATCAAACTTTCCATCTATATCCGTTACTGTACCATTAGAAGTACCAAGTTCTACTACACTGACTCCTATTAACGGTTCATTTTTCTCATCAGTGACTAATCCCTTAATATTTTTCTTTCCCTGACCATAAACAGTAAACAGAGATAAACACAACAATAGTAGGATTGCAGAAAATCGTTTTCCTCCTATTTTTCGTTCATTTTTGTTCGTTAGCATAAAAATGTTTTTCATATTAATATATTTTTAAATTGGTTCTATTTTAAAAGGCATTATTAAAGAGACAAATCCCCTTAAAGCATGAGCAATTCACCAAAACTCAAATTATCAAAAAGTACTCTAGTGATATCTTTTTAGAAATACTCAAAAAGTTAAAAGAGTGTTTTTCCATATTCATCGTTATTTTTAGAAATTAATAATATGTATCTTTTCTCAATACCTACAAAAAAACTAATACACTATTGAAAACGTTTGATGTTGTTTCTACATGCAAAATTAGCGTATAAGCAATACGCATATATACAATATCTCGCCAATATCATGCTTATATCCGCAATGTGCAAAGAAAATACACTTATGGCGAAATTGAATACAACTACCTTTTAGCAGAGGTTATTCCCCGAATAATAAAACCTAAGTTTTAACTAAAGCTTATCTTGTTAAAACCCAAATTCAACCAGATAGAATTTTGGAATACTCAATCAGAGCACTATCTTTGTTCGCCAGTTATTAACGCCAAGTAGACTACTAATGAAATATTATATTCAAGTTTCTTTGTTGTTACTATTTTGTTTTATACAAAATGTCGGTTCACATAACCTTAGACAAATTAGTAATCGTGACGGTCTATCAAATAGTTCCGTTACCTGTTTATTTCAGGATGAAAAACGATTCTTATGGATTGGTACTTATGACGGTCTCAATATGTATGACAGCCAAAAGATATATGTATATAAGCCTGATATCAACAATCAAAACAGCCTTTCAAGTAATGTTATCAGAAAAGTTATAGAAACAGATAAAAACTATCTATGGATTAGTACAAAATGGGGGTTAAACAAACTATCACAACGAAGTAACACCATAGAAGAATACTATAATGAATTTGGCGAAAATTCATATATCGCCAAAGACAGCCAAGACTATTTATATGTATTTAATAGGCCCAATACATTATCCCTATATTCAAAATTAGACAATAGATTTATAAATTTCCCTATCTATAATGAGAAGGAGTTGGACAATGTATCGAGTTTCATAGTTGATTCACAAGATACGGTATGGATAAACCACAAAGGCACAATGGAAAGGTATACCATATCCGATAAAAAAACGAATAATCCTCAAGTAGTCAGACATCCGGACTTCATATATCCACACCCCATTAAATATGCTTTCTACAGTGACGAGAAAATAATCATGGTAGATTCTGAAGGAAACATATTTTACAAAGACAAAGAGAAGCTACATTTTGTCAAAAAGCTAAAGCAATTGATTCAGGAAAGTGGTAAAATCGGAGCTATTGCTTTTGATAATGATGACATTCTTATTGGATTTGAAACAAATGGTCTTATACGACTAATAGCTGAACAAGGTTACCAAGTAGAGAAGTTCAACATCAATTGTGGTGTATTCTCTTTGTGGAAAGATGAACAACAAGATATTATCTGGATTGGCACAGACGGCCAAGGGGTATATGCGTGGACAAAAGACGAGTACACATTTACTAACATATCACTTAATGAACTTCCAATCAGCAAGAAACGGCCGATTCGTGCCGTTTACACTGATAAATATAACACCTTATGGTTAGGTACAAAAGATAACGGTGTAATAAAAATCAGCAATTACGATACTTCAAAAGAGTATTCAAATGATAACGTTACACATCTTACAATTCAAGAAGGGCTCACTAATAATGCTGTTTTCGCATTTGCACCAAGCAATGTATATCCTGTTCTGTGGATAGGCTCCAATGGTCCCGGTTTAAACTACTACTCTTTTTCGGATAATAAAATTCACTCATTAATCAACAATACAAATCAAGATATCGTCCACGTACATTCCATGAGTGAGACAAACGACTCACTATTGTGGGTAGGGGCAGGAAATACTTTATTGAAAATAAGCATCCAACAACATAAGCAAGGGCTTGAAGCTAAACAAATTCAAGCATTTAACTTTAAGGTCCCGCATAAGCAGAAAAATAATCAAATATATGCCATATATCCGGAAAATGACTCTATTATCTGGATTGGGATGCGTGGCAATGGTGTCATCAGGTTAAACTCTCTTACTGAAGATTATTCTTTCATCTCTTTTGATAGAAACGGCATAGCTCCTATGAGTGATATATTATGTATACATCAAGACCAACATGAAGATATGTGGTTAGGTACAAGTTATGGGTTAACTAAACTAAAATTCTCGTCTAATGGCAATTATGATTATAAGAATTTTAATGAGAATGAGGGGTTACCTAACAATACAATACACGGAATTATTGAAGACAAAGAGGGGCATCTATGGTTAAGCAGTAATACCGGCATTATATTATTTGATCCTCAAAAGAATACGTTCAGAAACTTTAATCACAGGACAGGGCTAGATATAACTGAATTTAGTGACAATGCATATTTTCAAGACAAAATAAGAAACAGATACTTTTTTGGGGGAGTAAATGGTATAGTCTGGATAAAAAAGGAGAAAAAGGAAAGAAGCAATTTCGTACCCGATATCCATTTTACTAAAGTAAGGATATTCAATAAGGAATATAATATTCATGAATTTGAAAAGAAAAATAGTAATCCCCAAAATATCGTACTGAACTATGACCAGAATTTCTTTGCAATCTCTTTTGTTGCCACCGACTTTATCAATGGCGAGAACTGCAAGTATTCCTATAAACTTGAGAATTTCAACGATGTATGGATGGATACACGCTCCAATGAAGCTCAATTTACAAATATTCCTCCCGGAGACTATACACTGAAAGTGAAATATAATGACGGAGGAAATAACGATGATAATTTAATCCAGAGCATCCGTATCGTCATTCTTCCTCCCTGGTACCAAAGCCTTGCAGCTCAAATCATATATGTATTACTGGTTATTGGAGCAGGATTTGGTTTCTGGCATTATATCCGGTGGAAATATGAACGGAGAAAAGCCATTATCTCCAAGAGACTAAACGAAAAGTATAAAGAAGAAATGTATGAAGGTAAACTGCGCTTCTTCACTAACATCACACATGAATTCTGCACGCCACTTACCTTGATCTATGGGCCATGCGAAAGAATATTGCAGCATGAGAACAGCGATGCTTTCATCAAAAAGTATGCTCAGATTATAAAGTCGAATACAGAGCGCCTCAATAGCCTGATACAGGAAGTCATAGATTTCCGTCGCATGGAAACCGGTAACCAGATATGCCACATACAGGAACTGAATATCAGCAAACTGGCAAAGGAAATTATAGATTCATTCGGCGAGTTGGCAGAGCAGAATCAAATCCATCTGGAAACTGATATCTGTCCGGAAATTATGTGGAAGAGTGATTATAGTGGATTCACAAAGATTCTGAATAATCTTATCTCAAATGCATTCAAATATACCCCCGAGAATGGCACAATCCGCATATCCATACAAACTGAGGGAGACAAGTTAAATCTAAAAGTTTATAATACGGGAAAAGGAATTTGCAAAGAGAGTATTCCACTCATATTTAACAGATATAGTGTACTTGATAATATTCAGGAGAATAGTATTAAAGGGCTTTCTTCCAGAAATGGTTTGGGGCTTGCCATCTGTCAAAGCATGGTAGAACTGCTACAAGGTACTATTAAAGTAGAAAGTGAAGTGAACCAATATGCTCAGTTCATAGTGAACCTGCCACAACTTGAAGCAACAGAAAAAGCGGAACGTATACTGAATGAAGAAGCTCCTAAATCTGAACCTTTAAACAATAATACCAATACTGAAGTAACTGAAAGAGGCAATCACCAGAAAGAATCCAATCAGCCGGAGACAACCATTCTGATGATAGATGACAACAAAGAGCTACTGTGGATGCTAAAAGATATACTATCCGACGAATACTCCGTTTTAACGGCAGAAAATGGTGAAGAAGGGCTTGCCATATTAAAACAAAAAACGCCGGACCTCATCATCACAGATATTATGATGCCCAAAATTGATGGAATCACTTTAATCAAACAGCTCAAAAGCAACAAGCATACCATGCATATTCCATTGATTATCCTCTCTGCAAAGAATACAACCGACGAAAAAATTGAGGGTATAGAATCTGGGGCAGACGCTTATATCCCCAAGCCATTCAATACTCAATATCTGAGGAGCATCATCAAGCAACTATTAAAAAAGCAGGAAGAATTAAAGCAATATTACAACTCCTCAGCAAGTGCCTTTGAATTTAGCGGCGGACATTTGCTACAACAGGAAGACAAAAAGTTTATGGAAACTGCCGTTGAACTAATCAATGAAAATATGGACAACACTGAGTTCGGACCGGAAGAACTTGCAGGAGCCATGCAAACCAGTAGCAGAAACTTATACCGCAAGTTTAAAAATCTGGACCAGCTACCTCCTAAAGATTTCATTAAAGAACAAAGAATTAATTATGCTGCCAAACTACTATTAACCACAACGTTGACTATACAAGAAGTCATGTATCGGACAGCTTTCACAAATCGGTCACATTTCTATAAAGAGTTTGGCAAACGATACAATCAAACCCCTAAGGAATACAGAGAAAGCAATAAACACAAAGACGATTCTCTCAACTAAAAAGAGCTCGTACATAAATACTTAAGGCAAGAATGAAAATGATATTCACTCTTGCCTTAAATTTAGATTCAGGAAACACCTTATATATTCAGGCTCTCTATTTTTCCGGCCGTTAACGTGACTGGTCCCAATAAACCGGACTCAACAAGAGGTGAGGTCTTGTCATAATGTTTCCAGGTTGTAAATGCAATTCTGCCTCCTGCAGGTTTCGGTTTACCCTGTATATACCATTCAGGAAGTTTCTTGATACCACCATTGCGCAATGTAGAATATTTATTTGGAATATCCTGATAACCATAAACATTCTCCTCAGGCATATGCTCATCACCAATCAACCGGTTCACCCATAAATTTGTTACACGGATTTCTATTGTATTATCTCCTTTATGTAATAGCTCTTGTATATCAATGGCATAGGGAGGAGCCCAACAGATACCAGCACGTTTTCCATTCACCACCACTTCAGCAAGTACTTCTACACGACCCAGGTCCAAACGTAAACAAATACCGTCTTGTAAATAGGCACTATTGATAGACAGTGAATATAGATAAGTCATCGTTCCCGAAAAATGACGAACCCCAAAGTCTTCTTCTAAATGTAATGAATGCAACCGGGCTAAAGTGATTTCTTCAGTTGCTCCCATATTTCGAGGGAACCGAACAGTCCAAGGGCCCTCTAACGGAATACACGCAGGAAGAGTGTCAACATGCTTCCGAAGACTTGTGTGCTCTGCCGCAAACTCATAAACACCAACCTGCCATGCAATAAACCGATGATTGGGCAACCATGAAATCACCTGCTCACTTGGATGGAACGGAACAGGCATCCCCTTTTGGTAAAACTTGGTTATCTCTGTCTTGTCAATACTGGAAGGATGGATGCACAGATTGCAGAGCCCACCTTCATAAGTATCTGCTTTACACAGCAAATCCGAATGAGATGTTTCAAGATGCACGGTTGTGTGTGAAGTTGTTCCTGCTCCGGCATATACTCCATTTATCCAAAGATGCGGTGTATTATTCTGATAAACCAAAGCTAAATGAGTCCATCCCGATAATGGTCTGGGATTTCGGTATACGGCTTTATTATGTATAGTTCGTTCATAGACAACTACTCCATTACGGCCTACTGATAATCCAACGGAACTATGCCCGTTTCCATGCCGCCGCTCTCCCTCCAAAGGGTAAATAGCAAAAAATCGAGTACGCATATCACCGAGTTCCTGTTCTTCTGTTATGGCTATATCCACCTCAGGCTTTATCCAACAAGTAACACTAAAATTTGCAGATAAAGAATGCTGTATCGCTACACTTCCAGTAGTCGGAAACAAAGAAACTCCATTGTATTTCACATCTGTATACTTCCCTTGTATTTCAGCTTTACGAAAAACAACGAACATAGATCCTGCAGGAGTAAGATTAAGAGGTATTTCTACACCCTCGTAATCAGTGCGATAGACCGGACACTGTAGAATTTCAGTTGTATAAGGATCCCATAACTCCGGAATATAACCTTTTATCCGGAAATGAGCCGTTCCTTTCTCGTGCGCTCGCTTACGATTTGCAACGAAGTATATCTCGGCTCCTTCTTGTTGATAATGGATAGCATGAACAGATGAATTTCCTGTCTCAGAATGATAAACAAAGTCGGGAGACACACCTAACCGATTAAGAATGATTTGCAGTTCTTCACCTTCATGCACGTTCGGGTGCTGCCAAACTTTTTGCACCAGTGCAGCAAACTCATCCTCTTTCTCTCCATCACACAAACCTAAGGTATGCAGTGGCCTTTGCCCAACCAATACCATTCCCTCACCCACCAATCGGTCCAGTATCCGCAACGTATGTAATGACATTGTTTCAGATTTAAGCAATACTAAGAGCTTATAGCCATCAAAACATGTAGCGGGAAGAATAATTTTTCCATCCTTGATACGTGCCTTGTCCAGCATTTCAGTATTTACCATGTCATAATCATATCCTTCCGGAGGAGACAATGGGGTTTGTTCCGGTTCAATGGTACTGCCAAAACTATCATCACCGTTATGATAAAGAATATCACCATAGAAAGTTGAATTTTGGAAAATGTGTTGACAACGATTCAAATAATCAATCCATGCTTTTCCCGGTTTCCACCATGTATTGGTACGGTCGAAGTGCAGCCCCCACGCTCCCATTGTCATTCCCGGAGCAGCAGTAGGATGTGGCTGATGAGCAAATCGATGAAAATAAATCCTACTAAGTCCCCGGGTGAACATATAATCACCTAATGACTTTAAGGCATATGGATACTGTAACCATTTATCTGCATCCGGTTCAGAAGTAAAAGCCTCGGCACCAACTACCTTTCCACCAAGTGTATGTGCTATTGAAGCCACCTGTTTGACGGTACGATTATATTTATAATTTGCCCAAAGCACAGTCTGACCACACCAGAATTCTCCCATATTAATGTCAAGCTGTTGTGCTACTTGCAATTCTTCCATCATATTGCCACCATAAGGCTCTGTATAAGTTATGATACCCTTCTCTTTACACCGTTTTTGAAAATGGGCATAGTAACGCTCAGCAAACATATCAGCTCTGGTTCGGCGAAAGTCAAATCGGAAACGCCTCGTACTTTCCTCGCTCTCAACTACTTTATTGGCTAATGCAGGTAAAAACGGATACAGTGCATACCCATGCTTTTGTTCAAAGCAGGCAGGCATGTCAGAAGTCCAATCCTGGTCGCCCGTCTCATAACTATCTATCAGCAAACCAATCTTAGAATGTCTGGCTATTTTCTCCATTGTAGGCATCAGCCTCTTAAACATACAATCCAGATGATAGTCCAATGCTTCCGTACTGAATTTATCACAATCCAACCCGGTCGATTTAGAGGGAGCTGACTTGTTTTTCTGATCTTTGGCTGTTTGTCCGAAGCGCATAATCAACCACTCGCCGGCAGGAGCATCCCAAGTCAAAACGCCCTCCTTATCTAGTTGATCTGATAATTCAAGAACTGACGACTTAGGTATTATCTCCATATTTGCCGGGATAGCCAAACAATATGTATCTATATAATAGTCAAACATATGTTTGGGGGTGGGCAACTGCATCCTGATTTGTTTTCCGCCTGTTACTTTAGTTTCATTCCATGTTATTATCTGCATAGCCTTATCCGGAGTAATCCAAGGGCCGCCACTGGATGACCAGCCGGGACAGTTGTGCATTGCAAACTCCAAGCCCAACCTTTCCGACTCTTTGAGCGTATGCAACATAAGGTCTACCCACTCATCACTAAGCGATTCTACCGGACCAATGGGAATGCCACTTCCTGCTTCAAACAATTGATATCCCGCAATGCCATTCGCTTTCATGGCTTCAAGGTCACGGGTTATACCCTCTTTGGTTATATTACCATTCATCCAATGCCACCACGTATAAACTCCGGAAGAGAAAGGCGGATTACGGAAAGCAGATTCGAGAAGTGTTGAAGAAGATTTAGATACCTTGTTCTTACATACTTCCATAGCAAAAGCAGGACTAACCAAACTAACAATACCTGCTGATGACAAAATTTTAAGAAAGGTGCGTCGTTCCATGAATAAAAAGATTTTTAGGTAGGTTCTATTAATCATTGTTTCTACATGCAAATATAGGAGCCTGACAACAGATACATATATGGTATCCTGCCATAATGATATCTAAACCTGCAAAATACAAAATGAATACACTAATGGCCAGATTGAATACACCTTCTGTTAAACCCGACACACACAAGCTCGCCTTTTTGCCATAGTATTGGCAAGGTCTTGCCAAGCCTATGGCAAAGTCTTGCCACCGCGATGGCAAAAGTTTGCCAATGCAGTGGCAAAACCTTGGCAATATAGCGACAAAACCTTGGCAATGTAATAGCAATAATCAAAAGTGAAAGAGAGTATATCTTTCAGCTACGCCCAAAACGTCAGATACTCTTTCAATGACAGGAAGTTAAAATCCCTGAGCTGTTACTAAAGAACCGGTCAACAAATGATTTTATTATTTCTTTAGTAACCGCCGCGTCAAATAGTGCACCGGATACCATACAGAAAGGAAACCAACAGCAATAACAGTAACAAATATCAGTATCACATCTGTTGCATGAACACTGACGGGATAAGCATCCACAATGAAACTGCCACTGCCACCGCCTAAAGAGATAATGCCAAAACGCTGCTGGAGATAACAAAGCAACAGACCGAAAACAATGCCTGCAAGTGCGCCGAATAAAGAAATCAAGCGTCCCTCAAATAAAAAAATACGGGCTATCAGACGATCGTCAGCACCAAGATTGCGCAAAGTCTCCACATCTTCGCGCTTATCGAGAATGAGCATGGACAGGGAACCTATAACATTGAAGCAGGCAATGGCAAGAATGAATGTGAGGAAAAGATAGGATATGAACTTCTCTATTTCCATGATACGGAATACGTCAACCTGTTGTTCGTAACGGTTTAGTACCGCAAAATCATCTCCCAGGATACGGGAAATTTTCTTCTGAACAGCCGATACATCAGCATCCGGTTTCAGTTTCAATTCAATGGCAGATACCTCCGTATCATAATTAAAGAGATTACGGGCAAAATCAAGGGAGGTAAGAATATAGCGCGCATCATATTTCTGCTGATTCACTACAAACACCACACCGGGCGAGAAGAGATAATCACGATTGAAAGAAGCGGAAGGGTTAGCCATATTCACCCGCACATTCCGTTTAGGTGCATACACTTGCAACGGGTCGACAAACTGGAGTCCCGTACCTAATTCAGAAATTAGTTCCACTCCCAAAACGCCATAATCAACAATAGAATCATGCAGAATAAATTCACCTGCACCATAGAGCAGACTATCAATGGAAGTCAGTTGTTCGAAGTTATCTTCCACTCCTTTAATGACTGCCATGGCCTGGCGGTCTTTATACTGCACCATGGCATTCTCCTCCAGCGTCTCTGTCCAGACATCAATTTCAGGCAAAGCACGTACTTCCCGAAAAGTCTCAGCATTCGGTTCAAAGACTTTCCCCTCCCGAACCGTTATCTTCAGTTCGGGGTCGAAAGCCGTAAAGAAGCCTGCCACCATATCCTGAAAACCATTGAACACGGAAAGGGTACATACCAACGCCAGCGTAGCCAATGCTACCCCGCACACCGAAATGCCGGAAATAATATTGATAGCATTGTGCTTCTTCTTAGAGAAGAGGTAGCGGCGGGCTATGTAGAAGGGAAGGTTCACTTCAGCAATTCATCTATTTTCTCAAGATAATCCAGCGAGTCGTCCACAAAGAACTTCAATTCAGGAATGATGCGGAGCTGATGGCGCACACGTGTTCCCAACTCATAACGAATAGATTTCATATTCTCATTGATATTCTTAATCATTTCCTCCGCCTTTTCCGAAGGAAAGATACTGAGGTAAGCACGCGCCACGCTCAAGTCGGGACTAATGCGCACTGCACTGACCGACACCAATATGCCCGGCATGGACTTAGTTTGCAACAAGAAAATATCACTCAACTCCTTTTGGAGCAAACGACATATTTTATTCTGTCTGGTAGTTTCCATACTATACTATTTCTTAATTTAGATACAAAGTTACTGAAATATCTCAGTTAGCCGATAATTTATACTTTTTTTAGCACGATTATTGAGACAATGTATTTATAATAAAATTACCTTTGCAACGACACTAATCAAAAAAACATGAAAAGACCTGTCTTCACACTACTATTTCTGTTTTCCTTGCTTCTTAGCAATTACGCTAACCAAGACAGTAAACAAGATAGCCTATGGAAAGTTGCCAATCAGTATATGCAAGAGCAGCAATATGAAAAAGCTGCCAATCTATATAAAGAATTAGGAGAAAAGATTGATACTGCTTACAAAGAAATCAACTCCCACAAAGTAAAAGATTTACGTAACACATACTCCATTGACGAATTGCAATTGGCTAACAACCAACAGCAAAACCATTTACTGTTAGTAGCTCTCATCATATTACCTTGTTTCATCATTGCTGCAATTTTCTGCTTCGTCTACCTGAAAAGGCAAGCCAAAAAGTTGATGCTCTCAAAGCGAAAGTTACAGAAAGCAGAGAAAGCGGTAGAAGATTCAATACGTAACAAAAGTCTCTTTATTTCAAACATGAGCCATGAAATCCGGACACCATTGAATGCATTATCCGGTTTTTCCGACGTACTGACCACTCCCGGCATCGATGATGAGACCCGGAAACAATGCAATGATATCATTCAGTTGAATTCCCGTCTGTTACTGAATCTGGTGAACGATGTGGTAGACATATCCTGTCTTGACATAACGAATATGAAGTTCAACCTTAAACAATGTGATGCAGTAGATTTATGTGAAGGTATCATCCAGACCCTGGAAGGCATCAAGCAAACGCAGGCTGAAATCTTCTTCAAGACAGAACTTCCTTCTTTGGAAATTGAAACTGATACCCTTCGGCTGCACCAAGTACTAATCAATATATTAGTCAATGCTACCAAATTCACAAAAGAAGGAAGCATCACTCTGCAACTGGAGCAAAACAAAGAAGGCATGGCGCAATTCTCCGTCACCGATACCGGTTGCGGCATTCCATTAGAAAAACAAAGCAGAATATTCGAACGCTTTGAAAGAGTAAACGAGAAATCGCAGGGAACTGGTCTCGGACTAGCCATCTGCCAGCTCATCATCAACCGCCTTGGCGGAAATATCTGGATAGACCCACAATATACCGATGGTTCACGCTTCGTCTTCACCCACCCATTAAAGCAGGAGGACAAAGCATGAAAAGAGTAATATTAATCATCTTATTTATGGTGGGGATACTTTCCCAGGCAAAAGCACATTCACCGGCTTCAGCAGATGAGCAATTCCGCGACAGCGTTTTTCAGGCAGTTAAATCAGAGAAAAACGATACACTTCGCTCAAGAATATTAAGAAGGGCATTCCAGCAATATATAGGTCAGGAGAAAGCTATGGAATATCTGGATTCTGCTCTCGTGCTTTCTAAAAGAAAAAAAATACAGGAAGAAGAACTATACACCCTTTTTGACTATTGCCGCCACTATGAATTTTGTGCAGATATCCGAAACATGGAACAGTATTTCCTAAAACTGAAAGAAGCCAGTTATCAATATAAAGACTACTCGCTTTATTATACAATCTGGTTAGGTATGCTACAAATCAGATGTGCTCAGGGAGATACGGAATATGCCATTATGCAGGCACAGGAAATGAAAAAGGAAGCACTCCGGATTAATTACGAAAGCGGAGTATTCGTTTCGCTCATTGCGCTGGCACAGTCTCTGGATTTTACAGAGCAATATGATAAAGCCATTGCAGTCTATAAACAAACTTTGGAGGAAAACCCGGATGCCAACAATTACTCCCTATTATTGATTCATAAAAGTTTAGCGAAGATATTTCTGGCACAAAAGAGTTATGCAGAAGCGCTTAAAGAGTTAGAGCAACAACAAAAGGTACAGGAAAAGATAGTAGCAGAAGACCCGCAAACTATTAACACCTTAAAAAGCAGTTTTCTGGAAATAGAGATAACTTTCGGCATGATTTATGCAAAAACCGAAGACAAGGAGAATCTCAGGTTACATTTGGAAAGAGCCGGGAAGTATTATGATAAAGAAAGCTTTTTCAGCTATTACATAGATTATCATGCCTTATGGGGTATGTACTATAAACTCACAAAAGAATGGGACAAGTGTTTCCACGAGTTCAATCACGCCATATCAGCCTTCCGCGGGGCAGAACCTTTCCACGAGAATAGCATTCTCAAAATGAAAGCGGAAGCTCTACTTGAAGCAAACAAATATGAAGAAGCTGCCAGCATCTACAAAACAACGGTCTTGAAAGGAGACTCTCTTAACAAAGATATGCTGCAACGCCACGAAGAAGTATATCAAGCCAACTATAAAATCCAGAAAGCCCTATTGGAAAAGGAAGTGATGAAAAAGCAATACCGTTGGATATATGTCGGTGCATCTACCGCCATTCTGATATTGCTGCTTCTTGCCATTCTGCGAGCTTTTCTAATTCGCCGCCAATTACGTCATTCGGAAGAGGAGACCCGGCAAGCATTGAAAACGATAGAAGCGGCCGACAAGATGAAAGAATAT
Source organism: uncultured Bacteroides sp. (assembly GCF_905207245.1). GTDB lineage: Bacteria > Bacteroidota > Bacteroidia > Bacteroidales > Bacteroidaceae > Bacteroides. The sequence continues at coordinate 50,016 of NZ_CAJLKP010000030.1, forward strand.
TTTCTGCAAAACATCACCTATGAGATACGTATACCATTAAATACTGTGGTAGGATTTTCAGATCTATTATCTGCCGAACAGGATCTTTCCGAGGAGGAGATACAGGAATATTCGGCCGCCATAAAGAATAACTCCGAAAAGCTACTGGCCCTGATAAACAACATCCTTGATTTATCACGCCTTGAAGCTGGCATGATGCGGTTTAACGTACAGGAATGCGATGCTGTACAACTTTGCCAGGAAGTGAAAATGATGGTAAATATGCAGACTACCATGGTGAATCCACACTTCTATACGGAGCTTGAAACACTGCCCATCCAGGCAGATAGCAGATGGTTCCTCAAACTGCTTTCATCATTATTGTCTGTACCAAGACTATATGCCGGAGAAGTTTGCCAAGTGAACTATGCACTGACTCAAGAAGCTCAATATCTTAAAATTACAGTAAAAGGAAGCCCTCTCTACCATATATGGGAAGACGAACAGGAGCAACGTATCCTGCACGATATCAACCGGCTTTATCTGGAGGCATTCAAAGGAAGTTATCAGGTTTCGGAGGGAGAACAAAAAGAAGTTACGATTACCTATCCCTTGTCTTAGAGGTTATTTCTTACGGATAATCGTCAGTCCGTCACGCAAAGGAAGAATCACCTTTTCTACACGTGCATCTTGGGCAACAAGGTCATTAAAGGCTTTAATACCTATAGTTTGGAGATCTGTGCGATGTGGTTGTTCCTCAAGCACATGTCCATCCCACAATGTGTTGTCAGCAATGATATAACCACCATCGGAGAGGCGGGGCAACACCATTTCATAATAATCTATATACCTACGCTTGTCACCATCTATAAAGGCGAGATCGAAAGTAATATCAAACTGTGGAATCATTTCCAGTGCATCACCTATATAGAATTTGATTTTATCTGCATAAGCAGAGTTCTCCAACCAAGGCCGGGTGAAATCTTCCTGCTCATCATTGATTTCAAATGTATACAGCATTCCGTCTTCCGGCAAACCTTCGGCCATGCAAAGAGCTGAATAACCACTATAAGTACCTATTTCCAGGATACGACGGGGACGTATCATCCTGACAAACATCTTAAGCATACGTCCCTGCAAGTGCCCCGACGCCATGCGTGGATACAACAACTTAATATGTGTATCCCGATAAAGAGCTTTCAGATATTCACCCTCATCGTCGATATGCTGCAAAATATATTCGTCTATAGTCACTGGGGAAATTGAGAATTAAAAATTGAAAAATGATAGTTGATAAATTGAGAATTGAAAATTAAGAATTAAAAAATACTATGCAGCATAACAGCGCAGCTATTTTTCAATTCTTAATTTTCAATTCTCAATTTATTAAAGGTACCGGTTCTTATTGGGTAATACGCTTTCTCCGGAATACTTCAAGGCATCTCCCACGACATTAATTTCGAGGAAAGAAGTATGTGTTCCGGCTTTACCGCTACTCAGATAACCCACCATGTCTGTTTCAGACAGACGGCCTTCTTTCAGCAGACGACGCAAAGCTGCAAAATAATAATCCTGTCCGTTGGCAAGTTCAGGCATATAGATAGCTTCCACACCATAAGAAAGTGCCAGGTGACGCATTGTTTTTTCTTTATAGCAAATAGCCAACACTGGATATTTACCACGGAATGCAGCCAGGTTACGGGCAGTGCGTCCGCTATAACTATCAGTAATAATAGCGCGTATCTTCAACTTTGAAGTGGCTTTTACAGCTTGCTTTGCCAGGAAGGCAGTCACGTCATTACTGTTTTCATCCAATGGGATACGGATATCGTTATCAGCCAGTTTATCTTTTTCCGCCTGTGCGGCAACTTTTGTCATTGTCTTCACAGCATCCAGCGGATATTTGCCATAAGCTGTTTCACCACTCAACATCAAAGCATCCGTACGGTAATAGATGGCATTAGCAATATCCGTTACTTCTGCACGGGTAGGACGCGGATTCGTAATCATTGTATGGAGCATCTGGGTAGCTACGATTACCGGTTTTTTGGCCAGAATACACTTGCGGATAAGCAAACGCTGAATACCGGGAATACGTTCCTGCGGTACTTCGATGCCAAGGTCACCACGAGCTACCATCACACCGTCGGCTACTTCCAGAATTTCGTCAATGTTATCCACACCTTCCTGGTTTTCAATCTTGGCAATGATGCGGATATCACTGTTATGAGCATTCAGTATCTCCTGTATATCAAGAACATCCTGCTTATTGCGCACAAAGGAGTGAGCTATGAAGTCAATATCTTTTTCGATGGCATAAAGGATGTTATTACGGTCCTTTTCAGTCAGAGAAGGAAGATTGATACGTACACCCGGTACATTAACGCTCTTACGACTTCCCAGCGTAGCTTCATTCTGCACCTCGCACTCTAAATATTCGGGAGTCTTATCTACAACTATCATTTCCAGATCGCCATCGTCGATAAGAATGTGGACGCCAACCGATACATCATGCACAAAATTAGGATAAGAGACAGAGATGCACTCACGGGTAGTAGGGAGGTCAGGATTGCCCACCACTTTCACCTTGTCTCCTGTCTTATAAGGTATCGGTTCTTCACTAATAGTGGTGCGGACTTCCGGACCCTTTGTATCCATCAGGATAGCAATGCGGTTGGACACCGCACGAGTATTATTTATCAATTTATCAAGGCCGTCATATCCGAGATGCGCCGTGTTCATACGCACCACGTTCATACCGGCTTCAAACAAGCCTTTTATAAAATCAACGTCACAACGTTTATCTGAAATGGTTGCAACGATTTTAGTCTGTTTCAATAACATAATCTTATACCTATTTATTTAATCATTTATCACTTATCAACGCTTCGAGCGCCAAACGGTAGGAGTTTAAACCGAAACCGCAAATCACACCTTTACAGGCGCAGGCAATCATAGACACGTGCCGGAAAGCTTCACGGGCATGCACATTGGAAATATGCACCTCGATGACCGGAGAAGTCACTGAACGGATGGCATCTTGCAGGGCAATAGAAGTATGGGTGTAGGCACCTGCATTCAGGATGATTCCATCCACCTCAAAACCTGTTTGCTGAATTTTATCTATCAGCTCCCCCTCAATATTTGACTGGAAATAGTCTATTTGCACATCAGCGTACTTCTTACGAAGTTCAGCAAGGTAATCCTTAAAAGTAACACTGCCGTAAATGGAAGGTTCACGTTTACCCAATAGATTGATATTCGGGCCGTTAATTATTTGTATCCTCATAACACAATTTTTTATACCTTTGTCTCCCGAAAGTATCAGCTCCGTACCAACTCCGTATGAAGTCCGTACGAACTCCGTGTCAGGTCCGTATCAGCTCCGTGCCAAGTCCAAGCCTATAGATACGGAGCAGGTACGGAGGAAGTACGGATCAGATACGTTTGAGAAACGTTTAAATCACGGTGCAAAGGTAGAAAAAAGAAATGAAATTAGACGAAAAAACAAGAAATAAGGAGAAGGAAGCATTGATAATCAGAAAGTACCAGCAATATCTGAAGCTGGAAAAAGCTCTTTCTGCCAATACGCTTGATGCCTATCTGACCGACCTCGACAAGTTGCTGCGTTTCCTGAATGCAGAAAATATCAGCATGCTCAAGGTCACTCTGGATGATTTGCAACGTTTTGCCGCCGGACTGCACGACATCGGCATCCACCCCCGTTCACAAGCACGCATCATTTCCGGCATAAAGTCATTCCTCCACTTCCTGGTCATGGCGGACTACCGGGAGGATGACCCCAGCGAATTGCTTGAAGGTCCTAAAATCGGCTTCAAGCTACCGGAAGTGCTCACTGTAGAAGAAATAGACACCATCATTGCCACCGTAGATATGAGCAAAAAAGAAGGACAGCGCAACCGGGCCATTCTTGAAACCCTGTACAGTTGCGGACTGCGCGTTTCGGAGCTATGCAACCTGAAACTATCCGAACTGTATTTTGACGAAGGTTTCATCAAAGTGGAAGGAAAAGGCAGTAAGCAGCGACTGGTGCCTATCTCCCCCCGTGCCATCAAAGAAATAAAGTACTGGCTGCTCGACCGTAATCTTGGCAAAATCAAGAAAGGATTTGAAGATTACGTCTTCCTCGCCCGCTGGGGAAACAGCATCTCCCGTATCATGGTTTTCCACCTGATTAAGGAGCTGGCAGAGAAAGCCGGAATCACTAAAAATATCAGCCCGCATACCTTCCGCCACTCCTTCGCCACGCACCTGCTTGAAGGTGGTGCCAACCTGCGCGCAATCCAGTGTATGCTGGGGCATGAGTCCATTGCAACTACGGAAATTTACACGCATATCGACCGCAATATGTTGCGCAGTGAAATCATTGAGCATCACCCCCGGAACATCAAGTTCCGAAAAGAACGGGGATTTCATTAAATTATAATAAAATTAGCCACTCATTTCTTAATCTGACAAGAGATTTAATATCTTTGCGATGCTATTACCTTAGTGGTAATAGGCACTGAGAGAAACCAATAGACTAATTTCAATTACAAACAATTAATTTATACCTAAGAATGACTAAGAAATTGTATCTGCCTTTGTTAATGGCACTGGTTGTTGCTCTTTCATCATGTAGCAGCAAAATGGGTGAATTGTCTTCTGATTACTTCACCGTAACTCCTCAGGTCCTTGAAGCTATCGGTGGCAAAGTCCCTGCCACTATTAACGGAAAGTTCCCAGAAAAGTATTTCAACAAGAAAGCTGTAGTGGAAGTGACTCCGGTTCTGAAATGGAACGGTGGAGAAGCAAAAGGACAGCCTGCCCTGTTCCAGGGAGAAAAAGTGGAAGGTAACGACCAGACCATCTCTTACAAGATGGGTGGTAACTACACCATGAAAACTTCTTTCGACTATGTTCCCGAAATGGCTAAATCAGAGTTGTATCTGGAATTCAAAGCTACAATCGGCAAGAAAACAGTAACTATCCCTGCTGTAAAAGTAGCTGATGGTGTGATTTCTACTTCCGAATTGGTTGAGCAAACACTGGGCAGCGCTAACCCCGCTAATGGTGACGATGCTTTCCAACGTATCATCAAAGAGAAACATGACGCTAACATCATGTTCTTGATTCAGCAAGCCAACATCCGTTCCGGTGAATTGAAGACTGCTAAAGAATTCAACGAAGAAGTGAAGAACGTAGACGCTGCTGTAAACAAGAAGATCAGCAACATCGAAGTTTCTGCTTATGCATCTCCCGATGGTGGTGTAGGTCTGAACACTAAGTTGGCCGAAAACCGTCAGGACAACACTGCAAAGGTTATAAACCAAAACCTGAAGAAAGCCAAAGTAGATGCAGCTATCGATACTAAATACACTGCTCAGGACTGGGAAGGCTTCCAGGAACTGGTATCTAAATCCAATATCCAGGACAAGGAATTGATTCTTCGCGTTCTGTCTATGTACTCTGACCCTGAACAAAGAGAACAGGAAATCAAAAACATCTCTTCTGTTTACAAGAATTTGGCTGACGATATTTTGCCGCAATTGCGTCGTTCTCGTTTGACTTTGAACTATGAAATCATCGGTAAGTCTGACGAAGAAATCGCTAACCTGGCTAACTCTGATGCTAAGCAACTGAATATCGAAGAATTGCTGTATGCAAGTACACTGACTAACGACCCTGCTAAACAAGAAGCTATCTTCATGAAAGCTACTCAGATTTATCCGAACGATTACCGTGCTTATAACAACTTAGGTAAATTGGCTTATCAGGCAGGTAACATTGACAAAGCTGAAAGCTACTTCAAGAAAGCTGCTTCTATCAACAACGCTCCTGAAGTTAACATGAACCTGGGTCTGATTGCTCTGATTAAGGGTGACAAGGCTACTGCAGAATCTTATCTGGGCAAAGCTTCCGGCGCAAAAGAACTGAACGAAGCTCTGGGTAACCTGTACATAGCTCAAGGTCAGTATGACAAGGCTGTCAGCGCATTCGGCGGCACAAAAACCAACAGTGCAGCTTTGGCACAAATCCTGGCTAAGGACTACAACAAAGCTAAGAGCACATTGGCAAGTGTAGAAAAGCCAGACGCTTATACTGAATATCTGATGGCTGTGTTGGGTGCAAGAACCAACAATGCTTCTATGGTAACCAGCAGCTTGAAGAATGCTGTTGCAAAAGAACCGTCACTGGCTAAGAAAGCAGCTTCTGACCTTGAATTTGCTAAGTACTTCACAAATGCAGATTTCATGAGCATTATCCAGTAAAAACTCGCACTAATCTAATTAGTGTTTTCATACAACAAATGTTTTTTATAGAATGCCCGTCATTGAGAAATGTCGGGCATTTCTTTTTTATTATCCGTAAAAGCCGTACTTTCGCAAAAAAGTATTTAGAAATGAAGAAAGTCTGTCTATTATATCTTTTACTAATCGGCCTGTCAGCCTGTGGTGGAAAGAAAACCGATGCAATCACTCTCAGCGGAGAAATCAAAGGGCTGGGAAGTGACACCCTATATTTATATGGTGCAGACAGAATGTACGACCGCATGGATACACTGGTAGTCGAAAAAGATAAATTCTCCGCTACACTTTCTGCCGACACACTGGTAACGACTATCCTGTTATTCAACGACGGTACGGAGTATCCACTTTTTCTGGACAAAGGAAACAAAATACAGATAAAAGGTTCTAACGCCGAATTATCCTCTTTACAAATAAACGGCAATACTCCCAATGTGGAACTGACAGCCTTCAACCAGGAACTAAGAGGACTGGGTACTCCATCAGTGAAAGCTTTGGAAGAAAAAGCTGAAAACTTCATCAAAGACCATCCCGCTTCATTGGTCAGCATCTATTTATTGGATAAATACTTCGTGCAGGCTTTGCAACCGGACATAGAGCGCATCAAAATGCTGGCTGACCGCATGACCGGAGAGTTGAAAGACCGCCCGTATATGCAAGCATTATTGAGTCGCATTGATGAAGATGAGAAAGTGGCGGTAGGAAAAGCAGCACCATACTTCCGCCTGCGCAATGCGGAAGGCAAGGAGGTAACCCGTTCCACCCAGAAAGACGAATATCTATTGATGCAGTTCTGGGCTTCATGGGATACCATTAGCCGGGAAGCAAACGCCATGTTCCGCCGCATCTATAAAAAAGAACAGAAAAACAAAAACTTCAAGTTGATGGGTGTGTCCCTCGATCTGGATGAAAAGACGTGGAAAGAAGCCATCAAAAAGGATACTTTGAAATGGGAACAAGTCTGTGATTTCTCCGGCTGGAATGGAGAAGTAGTTAAGCTATTCGCCATACAGAAGCTTCCTACCAATATACTTATCGGTCCTACCGGAAAGATAGAAGCTAAAGATCTGGATGAAAAGGCAATCGAGAAGAAGTTGAAAGAAATACAAGAAGAAAAAGAAAAGAAAGAAGCAGAGAAGAAAAGGAGCAAACGACAAAGCCCCCGCTAATAATTGATAATTAACAGTTAATAATTAAAATAAGACACGTGCTAATCAAAGTTTTCGGAGCGGCTGTACAAGGCATTGACGCAACCCTCATCACAATCGAAGTAAACAGTTCACGAGGTTGCATGTTCTATCTTGTCGGGCTGCCTGATTCCGCCGTCAAGGAAAGCCATCAACGCATTATTTCCGCATTGCAGGTCAATGGTTACCGGATACCAACCAGTAATATTGTTATCAATATGGCGCCTGCGGATATCCGGAAAGAAGGGTCAGCATACGACCTCCCACTTGCCATCGGTATGCTTGCCGCCGGAGAAGTAATCCAGTCCGATAAACTGAACCGCTACCTGATGATGGGTGAACTAAGCCTGGACGGCAGCCTACAACCCATAAAAGGTGCCTTACCCATAGCCATCAAAGCCTGGGAATTAGGGTTCGAAGGAGTGATTGTTCCACGTCAGAATGCTCGTGAAGCGGCAGTAGTCAATAAAATCAAGGTATATGGAGTTGAGAATATCAAAGAAGTGATTGAGTTCTTCAACGGTAAACAGGAACTTACTCCTACCATCGTCGACACCCGTGAAGAGTTTTATGCCCAACAGAGCAACTTTGACCTGGACTTCGCTGATGTAAAAGGACAGGAGAACGTGAAACGTGCCCTCGAAGTTGCCTCGGCCGGCGGACACAACATTCTTCTCATCGGTGCACCCGGCAGTGGAAAGTCCATGCTTGCCAAACGGTTCCCTTCTATCCTGCCACCCTTATCCTTGGGAGAAAGCCTTGAAACGACCAAGATACATTCCGTTGCGGGCAGGCTACAAGAGAATGCAGGACTCATCTCGAAGCGTCCGTTCCGCGACCCGCACCATACCATCTCAACAGTTGCCATGACCGGTGGAGGCAGTTATCCGCAACCGGGAGAAATCAGCCTTGCCCACAATGGAATCTTATTTCTGGATGAACTGCCTGAATTCAATCGCAGCGTACTGGAAGTTCTCCGCCAACCGTTGGAAGACCGCAAGATAACCATCTCTCGTGTGAAAAGCAATGTGGAGTATCCGGCCAGCTTCATGCTGGTAGCGTCCATGAATCCCTGCCCTTGCGGATACTATAACCATCCCACAAAAGCCTGCGTATGCAGCCCGGGACAGGTACAAAAATACCTGAATCGTATATCCGGTCCCCTGCTCGACCGCATTGACCTGCAAATAGAAGTAGTGCCTGTTCCTTTCGAAAAGATGTCCGATGCACGCCCGGGAGAAGCAAGTGCCGTCATACGCGAACGTGTGATACACGCCCGCCGAATCCAAGAAAACAGATACGCAGACATCCCCGGGATTTACTGTAATGCACAAATGAGCAGCAAGTTACTTTCCCTCTATGCCCGTCCGGATGAAAAGGGACTCGCACTATTAAAAAATGCAATGAACCGGCTCAATCTTTCCGCCCGCGCCTACGACCGTATACTGAAAGTAGCACGTACCATCGCCGATCTCGAAAACAGTGAGTTCATACAGTCTTCACACCTGGCAGAGGCCATTGGCTACAGGAACCTGGACAGGGAAGACTGGGCGGGATAACTAAAGAAAAAGGCACAGTTCACTATTTTCCCCCTATTTTGCATCATTTTCTCCCTGTCTTCTGCCTTATTCGCTTAGATTTGCAGTAATCAAAATCTAAAATACTATGGAGGCAAAGACATTTTTCCGTTTTTTCCCTGAGCTTGTACCTATAATTAAGGGCAGCATGGAACTTCCGCCGTTATTCTTTACATTACATCTACCTAAAGATAGTAATATAAAGCAAATTTTCTTTTGTCTTTCACTCTATTAATTAATTGAATACCAAAATATTGCAAACATTTGTAATATCAATGAAATATATTCTGTAATAGGCTAAGCCTACTTTTGCCATCAGAATAATATTTATAAATATAGAGAAAAGAAGATTATTTTATAACTAAAACTTTATTTTATGCTGAATGTACAATTAAAAAGAAAGAGAACATTTATACAAAGCATGCTCTTTGTGATGTTCCTGCTAAGTAGTACCTTAGCATTCGCCCAAAACAAGGTGACCGGTACTGTAACGGACAAGATGGGCGAACCATTGGTTGGTGTCAATGTATTGGAAAAAGGTACAACTAACGGTTGCATCACCGATCTTGATGGTAAATACTCTATAGAAGTTGGGAGAGGACAAACCCTAATCTTCACCTTCATTGGCTTTACTAAAAAAGAGGTGCAGGTTAACCAAAACATCATCAATGTAGTAATGGAAGAAGATTCTCAAACATTAGATGAAGTAGTAGTGGTAGGCTATGGCAGCATGACGCGCAAAGATGTTACCAGCTCTATTACGACGGTGAAAGCAGACCAACTGAACAAAGGTGCATTTTCTTCACCTTCGGAATTGCTGCAAGGTAAGGTTCCCGGACTGACCGTTACTAATACCTCAGACCCTTCGGGCACAGGTTCCATTACCCTGCGTGGTTCTTCCTCATTGCGCGATGGCGCTGCTATGGAACCCTATTATGTGGTGGACGGCGTACCCGGCGTAGACCTCGCACTTGTTTCTCCCGAAGACATTGAAAGTATCGATGTGCTGCGTGACGCTACAGCTACCGCCATATATGGTTCAAAAGCTGCCAATGGCGTAATCATTGTCACTACCAAGAAAGGCGGCAAGGATCGTACGACCGTAAGTTACAGTGCATATGTGGCAGCCGACAACATTATGAAGCGTTTGGATGTAATGACTGCCGACGAACTGCGATCTTACGCCAAAGCCAACAACATCACGTTGCTGAATGATGAAGGAGCCAACACCAACTGGCAAGATGAAGTATCACGTACAGCCTTGACGCACAATCACAACGTCAGCATCAACGGCGGCAATGACAAGACCAGCTACAGTGCCAGCATTAACTACATGAACAAGCAGGGCGTCATCCGGGGCAGTGACATGGAACGCATCACCGCCCGTTCGTTCATTCAAACCAAGACACTGAAAAATCGCCTGGAATTGGCGTTCAGTGTCAATGCCAGCATCACCGATGCCAACACTGTACCCACCGGCGAATATAACGGTGAGAGCGTGTATGACGCAATGTACTACTACTCTCCATTAGCTCCCGTAAGGAACGAGGATGGAAGTTGGTATCGCCGCCAAGACATCTCTCAGAACATGAACCCAATGTCCATGATTTACGAAGACTTGTACAACCAGAAGAACAAGTATCTGCAAGGCATTGCCAAAGCCACTCTCGACATCATAGACGGCTTGAAGTTCAACCTCAACATATCTATGCAGAACCAGCAGTGGATTTACAGCAACTACAACTCGACTAATTCACAGCTCACAGCCACTTCTTCACGTCACGGACAGGCTACACGCCAGACGCTCGAAAACCAAAAGAAACAACTGGAAGCCTATTTCAACTATGACAAAACCTTTGCCGAGAAACACAAACTGGGTCTGATGGCCGGTTATTCATGGGAGCAAAGCGATGATAATGATGGTTTTGGACTGACAGCCTATAACTTTTATAACGATGACCTGTTGTACTATAATATGGGAATGGCCAATAATATGAATATAGACGGAATTTGGAGCGATGACAACAAAAAGCTTTCTACCCTCCGCATGATTTCATTCTATGGTCGTGTGAACTACAGCTACAACAGCAAATACTTGTTCCAAGCCACTGTACGCCGTGACGGTTCTTCGGCTTTCGGTCGAAACAACCGCTGGGCTACATTCCCTTCTGTCTCATTGGCATGGCGCGTCACAGAGGAGAATTTCATGAAAGATCAGAACATCTTTGACGATTTAAAACTCCGCATCGGTTATGGCGTAAGCGGTAATTCACTGGGTTTCAATGCTTACACTGCCCTTCAGACTTACAGTGCATCCGGTTGGTTTAATTATACCAACGCTGATGGTGTCACTCAAGCTTACCGTACATTGGCTGCCACCCGCAACGCTAACCCCGACCTGAAATGGGAGAGAACAGGTATGTTCAACGTGGGTATCGATTTCGGTTTCCTGAACAATCATCTATCCGGTACAATCGAATACTACGACAAGCGCACCAAAGACTTGATTAACGGATATGCCGTATCAACCAACCGCTATCCTTATGGTTGGATGGATGCCAATGTGGGCGAAATCAGCAATAAGGGTATTGAACTGACCATCAACGCTACACCGGTAAAAACCCGTAACTTCACATGGGAAACCAGCCTGAACCTGGCACACAACAAGAATGAAGTGGTAAGCCTTTCTAACGGCACTTATTCTGTAGATTATCTGGACAAGGCATATTTGAACTTAGGCGGATATAACACCGCCAACGTGCAACGCATCATGGAAGGCGAGCCTATCGGAACATTCTACACCTGGAAGTGGGCTGGATACGACGACTCCGGCGCCTCAGTATTCTATCAGTTCAACGAAGATGGCACCCCCGTAATAGGCGAAGATGGCAAACAAGCCACCACCGGAGATCCGCAGAACAAGGATAAAGTGAAATGTGGCAGCGCACAACCTAAACTGACTTACGGCTGGAACAATACCTTCAGTTATAAAAACTGGTCACTGACAGCATTCTTCCAAGGAGTAGCGGGTAACAAAATATACAATGCCACCCGTGCACAGTATAGCAACGTATCGATGGTTTCGGCTGGTAAAAACGTTCTGGCTGATGTAGCTACCGAACAGAAGGTCACAGACAGCCGTTCTCAAGCCCCCTCAGATCGCTACATTGAAAATGGAAGTTACCTGCGTCTCTCCACCCTAACCCTGAGCTATAACTTCGGCAAGCTGGGGGACTGGATAAACAGCCTTCGCGTATATGCCACTTGCAATAATGTGTTCACACTGACTGGCTATAAAGGTACCGACCCTGAAATATCTTTAGGCGGCACGGCTCCGGGCATCGATGCACGCCATTCCCGCTATCCGCGCACACGGACATTCATGTTTGGCTTAAACGTAAATTTCTAATAACATAAAATACAAGCAATATGAAGAAAAAATATATTCTCCCGGTAGCACTGCTGACTTTAGCAATAAGCGGCTGCACAGACTTGGATGTAGATGTCAAATCATTCCACACCGAATATCCCGATTCGGAAATCGCCATTGAGGCCAAGACCTCTGACGCATATTATGCTTTTGCCGGTCCTTTAAACCGCCGTTACAACGAGTTGGTAACATTCTCGTCCGACGAAGCCATGGGCGTAAGTTTCGACGGTGACTACTACGACTCAGGCAACAATGCTCACCCTTCATTGCACAATTCATTAGCCAATGACGCCTGTATCGGCTGGTATGGCGATTTATCCAGCGGCATCACCAAGTGCAACCAAATCATCATCGAACTGGGCGGCGATGCAGCCTCTCCTGTAGCCATTGCTCCCGTGCGTGCCGCACGTGCTTTCTATCACTTCATCCTGATGGATTGCTTCGGTGATATACCTATTTTAGAACGTACCCCCGAAGATAATGAAGCCGTGGAACGTGCTCCCCGCGCCGATGTGGCCCGTTGGATTGAATCGGAACTATTGGCCGTTCGCGACGACATGACTAGAGAAATGAATGCTGCCACTTACGGCAAACCTACCCGCTGGATGGTAGATGCCCTGTTGGCTAAACTTTACATCAACTGGAACGTATATACGAAAGATGTGACAAATGCGGGTTGGTCGGCCACAACTGCCAACGAAAAGCTGAATGACTGCATTGCTGTATGCGATGACATCATCCGTAGCGGCCTGTTCAACCTGAGCGACGACTATAAAGCCAAGTTTCTCTACAACAACGGCCCGCACATCAAAGACTTTATCTATGCCATGGACTACGACTGCGTAACCCGTACCGGCATGAACTATGCCCGTTTCCGTACTTGGCGACGCGGACAGAACGATGGTAGCGGCGGTGCAGGTTTCTACACAGTAGCCATGAGCAACTCTGTGGGAGGCAACATTGTCATGACCGAAGAATTTGCCAACTTATTCTCTTTGGAAGGCGACCGTCGCAACGACTGTATAGTGGGAGGTGACATTTACCAGATAGATGCTACAACGGCTGAAAAGACTGGGAACCGCAACATGTATCAAGGTGCAGCGGTGAGTATGTCGAAGAGCATTAAGCTGAAAGAAATTCTTGACGACAACGGCAATGTCATTCCACTCGGAGCAGCTTACGACAACTTGAATACAGGAGCCAACATCATCGGTTGGACACAGGGCTGGCGCTCCATCAAATTCGCCGCTTACGTAACGGAATACAACCAATACGGCCGGAG
>NZ_CAJLKP010000031.1 GCF_905207245.1 uncultured Bacteroides sp.
AGTTCTTGTATTTTAAATAATATTCTTGTATCCTTAGCTAATTTTTTAATTATTTTCGGTAAAAACCTCCATAGTTACCGAGGTATCAGAACTGATACCTTCCCTTATAAACACCTTCTTTATTGTCATAAATAATATTTCCATATCAAGTAGAAAAGAGCAATGATCGACATACCATACATCCAGTTCAAACTTCTTTGTCCAACTAATTGCATTACGACCATTCACTTGAGCCCAACCAGTTATACCCGGACGGACTTCATGACGGCGAGCCTGCTCTTCAGAATAAAGAGGAAGATATTGAGGTAGTAAAGGACGCGGTCCTATTAAGGACATATCTCCTTTCAATACATTAATCAACTGTGGTAATTCATCAATAGAAGTAGAACGGATGAACTTTCCTAGTTTAGTCAAACGTTTCTCATCCGGTAATAGAATTCCATCTTCATTGCGTTCGTCAGTCATCGTTTTGAATTTGATGACCCTGAAAATCTTGCCACACTTACCCGGACGTTCCTGAGTAAAAAAAATGCCAGCACCTTTATTGGCAAAATATAGCCAGATAGAGATTACTAACAATATCGGCCAGATAACCATTAATACACAAAAGACTATGATAAAATCAATCAACCGCTTTACAAAATGTACATACATGAATACAAAACCCAATTAATTTAAATATCACCAAACCACATATTGATTTGCATTTTCATAAGTATAATGAGAAGCTGCATTTAGTGCATTTCTCGCCAAACAAGCCTTATATTCTTTATCTTCTACTAACCGATTAATATAACAAATCATCCGTTCAACCTCGTCTTTCTCAAAACATTGCCCACAATGTTCTTTCTCCACCAATAAACCTATTTCTGACTTCTTGGGAGCAATACACAACAAGGGTGAACCAACAGATAGAATATTGTAAGTCTTACTAGGTACACTAACAAATGCTGTATCATCCGTCAATGTCACAACAGACAAATCAGCCACACACAGTGAGTACTTCATTTTATTTGCTGGTTGCCAATCTAAAAACGTGCAATTACTTAGATTATATTGGTTTGCCAAATCCATTAATTGAGATTTCTTTCCGCCATTACCTATAATCATAAAATAAATTTCCTTAGTCTCCTTAAATTTACGAGCTAATTCCAATATAATCTCTACATTATGTGTATAACCGATATTACCAGAATACATAATTACAAATTTCCCTTGTAATCCATGCTCTTGTATAAAAGGATTATCTTTTTTAAGAATTGGAGCCAGAGAATTTGTAGAACTCCAATTTGGTATTACTCGAACCAAAGATTCATCTACATATTGTTTTAGTAACTCTTTCATTCCACCACTCAAAGTAAAAATCCGTATAGCATTTTTATATAACCTTACATTAATTTTCGCCCAAAATTTATAAATTAAAGTATTAGATGATATCTTCATATTTCTAAGTGCATCTGGATAAATATCATATACAATAATTATATATTGATTATTCAATAACAAAGATGCAAAATAGGTAATAGGCGGATTAGTGACATAAACAATCAACACGTTTGAAAACTTAAATAATAAAATAAAGAATATTTGTACAAAACCAATAGTCCAAGTAAGAACTCTTTTAAAAATAGACGATTTATTATAAGATATTATCTTATATGTTTTGACATTAGGAGACAATTTTCGTTCATACTCCTCCACCCTTCCTGTTATGAGTGTAACATCTTTATAAACCTTACAGTATGCATTAACAATATCAACAGTCAAATAACCTGTTGACTGATTTATTATAACCACTTTATTTATATTCATTTTCATCTTAAATCAACGCCTAGCTTTGTCAATACCATACAGCAGTACAAATCAATCAATTTTATTTAATGTAACTTTTCCGATACAACTTCTTCACAAAACTCATGTCATGGGCTAACATGATTCTCACTAACTCAGGAAAACTAGTTTTTGTCGGATTCCAGCCGAGTAAAGTTTTTGCTTTAGTTGGATCACCTAACAATTGTTCTACCTCACAAGGACGGAAATATTTAGGATCTATCTCAACAATAACGTTACCACTTTTTACATCAATTCCCTTTTCATGAATTCCTTCACCTTCCCAACAAAGTTCAATGCCAACCTCTCGAAAAGCTAAAACAGCAAACTCACGAACAGTATGCATCTCACCAGTAGCTATTACAAAGTCTTCCGGTGTGTCGTGTTGAAGGATGAGCCACATACACTCTACATAATCTTTCGCATATCCCCAATCACGGCGAGCATCAAGATTACCCAAATATAATTTATCTTGAAAACCTTGAGCAATACGAGCAGCAGCTAAAGTAATTTTTCTTGTAACAAATGTTTCACCACGTCGTTCACTCTCATGATTAAAAAGAATGCCGTTCACGGCAAACATATCATAACTTTCCCGATAATTCTTTGTAATCCAGAAACCATATTGTTTGGCTACCCCATAAGGACTACGAGGATAGAAAGGAGTAGTTTCTTTCTGAGGGACCTCTTGAACTTTACCAAAAAGTTCAGAAGTAGAAGCTTGGTAAATTCGCGTTTTTTTCTCCAAACCAAGAATACGGACAGCTTCAAGCATACGAAGTGTTCCTATAGCATCAGCTTCAGCCGTATATTCAGGAACATCAAAAGATACTTTTACATGACTTTGCGCAGCAAGATTATAGATTTCATCGGGTTTCACCTGCTGAATAATACGAATTAACGAACTACTGTCCGTCATATCCCCATAATGTAGATTTATCAGACGATCTTTCTTCATGTCACGCACCCATTCATCCAAATAAAGATGCTCAATACGACCTGTATTAAAAGAGGAAGAACGGCGAAGAATCCCATGAACTTCATAACCTTTATCAATTAAAAACTCAGCAAGGAAAGACCCATCTTGACCAGTGATGCCAGTTATTAATGCTTTTTTTCTCATTAGTCTTTATTATTTAAAGTATTTCTAATTTGCAACATATATTCTGTAGCTATATTTTAAGTATTTCTTGATATAAAGTGAGCACTCAGCTGCTTTTAACCCCTTAAAAACAAAGGACTTTTTATTTTTTCTGCTGAACCATAGGTTGCCAAAACCTCCTTCATCCCTTCGCTCAAAGTGTATATCTTCTCTGCCTTTTTATAGAGACGTTTTTTTCAGCATTACCCATATTTTTTTTCACTTATACCAATTGCCTTAAGAGCATCAGGATAGATGTCATACTCCACAATACGAAACTTGTTATTCAAGAGTAAGGCTGAGAAGCAAGCCATTGGCGGATTGATATAATAGACTACTTCACAATCTCTATACTTGAAGAGTAACTTGAAGAATACCTGTGTGGATGCCAACAGCCAAGTTGCCATTCACTTTGCGCTACTTGACCTATTGTATTTACATATTTTATCAATATTAATCTTCGGATTAACAGGTCTTCCCCCTTGGGTGAAGCCTACTGCACTGCAAACACACTTACACTGTCATATTTCGTGCAATATGCATTCAAGTCATCCACCACAAGGAAACCAGATGTTTGATTCACAAGAACATTTTTTTTCATCATTTTTTTAATTTCCTAATATCAAGCATCCATGGCAGATATTTCACAATAACCAAGCTTGCTATATACGCCCCAATTAATGTAAGGCCAAATACTAAAAATACCCCCCCCAAGAGACGCCTCTGGATAAATTATTTTCACAAAAGCAGATAATATGATTGGCAATGCACCACTCATGAAATAGAAACAGATACTATTTCGACCAACAAATGTGAGAGTTTTTATCTGTGGCAACTGTTTACAAAACCAGATTAATATAACAGACCCAAGGAATCCGAAAAAGTAGCCTAATACATCCATATCACCCATTGAGACCAAAAATCTTGGAGCAACTGGACAGAAATAAGCTATATACAAATAGAGTGCTATAAGAAGCAGGATGGTGTATTTGTTGATAACTCTATCAAACCATGTCTCATATTTCCAATATAAGGCTCCTAATCCCAAGAAGAAGCAGGCCAGTATTCCCCTGCTAACAAAAAATGGTTCGCGATGTAGGTGGAAAATTTCTATGTCATAAAGATACATGCCTATAGAAGATATTATTCCTAGAACTACGACGTAAAACCCAATATTTGGCCTTCTAGTTACCAAAAGCAAGGCAATAATCACCTCAGCAATTAGAAGAGCAGATGTAAACCAATAGGTGCCTGCTCCTACTGTCTCAATTAAGAGTGCATTAAATTCAAACACCCTGTGAGTTATCATAATCTTCGGTAAAAACTCAATTGCTGAGAATATTATCATGGGGATATACATCCTGTATAAAATATTAAATATCAGCTTTTTGCCATCTCCTATTATATATTGAGCCGAACCTGCTTCAATGGCAGGTTTATTAAGTTGCTTGCGGAAAAGTAAATACCCGCTAATCAAGAAGAAAGCATTTACATAGAATCCGCACAAGAATTGATTGATTTCGCCGAGTTTCAGACCGTAATAGTTTTCTGTATGCACAAACAGCACAGTGATAATACTTATCGCTTTGGCCATATTTACCCAATTCAATTCTTTCTTTTCTTGCATATCTCCTCAAGTAATGTTGAAAGATTATCCATACTATCAAAAACCTCTTCGTGCCCTATTTCATATTCCTTTCTAGAAATATTGTCAAGTTGCTCTATTGTCAGCTGGCTGAGCGAATCGCGTATTGCCTCTTCTGTCGAAGAGTCTATGCTAATGCCACAATCCGAAGTCGAAGCCTGATAGATGTGGCAGGTCTGAGCCAGTCCGCATTGACGCACTCCTTCAAGAATGCGAAGCACACCCGTAGCATCCACATCGGTAGTGAACTCGGGAGAGTCGAACGACACCTGCACATGACTCTGTGCAGCAAGATTATAGATTTCAGTCGGACGCACCTTATTCAGCACCTGAATGATACTCATCGAATCACCCAAGTCCGCATAGTGCAGGTGGAAATTGGGAGTACCTTCGAGGTGAGCGATGCGCTCGCGAAAATCTATAGATGAACGGCGGATAGTGCCGTGTACTTCATAACCTTTATTTAAGAGGTATTCGGCTAAGAATGAGCCGTCTTGTCCAGTGACACCAGTGATTAGAGCAGTTCTCATTATGATTAAATTGATTAAAACTATTTCTTAATAAACACCCACCATAAATGTCTTAATACAGCAAATAGTCGAGATGCAAAAAACAGCAATTCGTAGTCCATCGGTTTCTTTATGTATAGTTCTATATAACTACCAAAGATTCTAAAGAATTGCGGCAAATATTTAGAAATAGATATGCCATTTCTAGTAACTGAACCTTTTCTATCCCTTATATAATATATACAATTAATAGATGTTACGGTCATTCGTCGTATTCGAGGAGCAATTTGAAAACAAAAAACCGAATCTTCACTAAATGATAAATGTGTGTCGAATCTAACATGACCAATAATATCTCTATGTATTAACTTAGCAAAGGGAGGAGAGAGATACCCTCTAAATCTATACATAGAGTAATGTTTGTTTACACATTTCAAATACTTTTTTGAAAGAAAATTTTCATTTTTAATTTGTATATCATCTATAAAACTGTAAGAGTTAGAACAGCCAATACAAAAATTACTGCTAATATCAAGCAATTCTTCTAAATAATTAGGGGAAACAACATCATCATCATCTATAAAACATAAAAATTCACCTATAGAATTGTCTATACCAATATTACGTGCATTGCTAACCCCTCCTTTATTTATTTGCATCAACTTTACAGTATATTCTGACATATAATTCTTTATATAATTTGATATCATAGAATAAAAAGGTTCATTACAACCATTTAATATGATAACAATTTCAAAAATGTCTTTACAAAGAGTTTGATTAACCAAAGAAGCTAAACACTCTTTGATATAATCACCAGGTTTATAAGTTGGTATAATGACAGAAATTTTCATTAATCAAGCACTTCATTAAATTAAGATTAAATAGACTATTTAGAAATAAATATGCAAAAACACAAAATAAAAGTTAAGTTGTTAAGTCCTATAGCCCCTAAGGCTTAGCTAAATCATAATAATATAACATGAGTAACAGTAATATCTACTCTATTAGGAAGTATTCGAGAATATAACAAATAATATATATGTTTTTACGATTGACACTTTTACAACATAGTCAGTTAAAATTCACGAAAGGGATTAATTAGAATAACAGACTTATAATAATTTATGATATTATCAAATTGAATGTCATTCATATTATTTCCAACATTCTCTTGTGTTAGTGTAGTCTGCTGTTGCTCTTCAATTGGCAACAAAAGCCCACATTTAGTTTTATGTTTTTTAGTTCCCTGCAAATTTACCATAGCATTTAACCATATATCATCAGCAAGTGGTGTCAATTGTAGAGCTACCTCAATGTTAAGAGCATCTTGATACAGCATGCTTTTTTTTAAGAGCAGTCCTCCTCCAGAACCAAAAAAAAAATTAGAATCGTGGCATTCATCTGAAATTTCCCACCACCATGAGTTATACGGTTTTGGTTTATTACCATCATAATGCATGAGACTACCATAACGACAAATGATGTCTTCAGGATACTTATTGGCCATTTCTTCCATTTTTTCTATCATGTCGCTAGGATAATATATGTCGTCGTCAACTATTAAGACTCGATTACTTGTGTATTCATTCAAGACATAAGCGTATTTTTTATGAGATCTAATATCTCCTTCGACAAACCTAATTTCAAATATATCATTTTTCAAGGTTTCTAAACTAAATGGGATGGTAACTCCTTCGAACTGTTCTTCTGAAAGCCACAATATTATTTTTTGAGGTAGGATAGTTTGTCTAAAAAGACAACGAATAACTAAATGAACGTTATTGATACGCGCTGGAAAAGAAGTAAGGGATACTATTATATTCGAAGTTGATTTATTGACGGAATTGTTATCCTTCATTAATAAATGTGGTAGTTTTCTATTGGCAATATAACGCACTATTCTTCGAAATGGGGTAAAAAAATAAGGAGATATCCATTTCCGATTATGCAAAAAATCATATGATTTGATTATCAAATCTATACTATTCATCATTAACTAATTTACTGATTTATATTTAAGCGTAGTTCAAATACTCCTTGAGTTTGAAACACCAAGAAAAGAATAAAGAAAGTAAGCATAGAGGCATCACCTTTAGCTAGAATACCAATATAACCAATCATAATGGAAGCAAGAAATAACTTGTAAAATTTATCATTATTATATCTTAAACACATTCTTAAAACGCGCCAATGAATATATAGATTCATCAGTAAGAAAGGTAATCCCCCATAAAAAATCTCGCGAAATACTCCGACATCAACATGTCTGTAAAATCCGCCTTTAGGATCTATGTATTGAGCGTCACCCCAAAAAAGAGTACCAGGCGATACATCCGTATTCAACCACCAATGCATTACTGTTTCAGCAGATCCATCATCAGAGTCACGATCTATCAAAAAACTAAAAGCCCATTTTTGTAATTCTTGGTCTACATTATTCATAGTAACTGAATATGCAATAAAGATTAATGTTATAAATAAGAAAAATATTGAGATAGACCTTTTAAGCCCAGCTTCTTTTTGACAGTATACAAAATATAACACCGAAATTCCAACAAGTAAAATTGAAGTCCTTGCTGTCATAAACGAAGCCATAGATATTACTATCCACATTATCATTATGTAAAATCGTCCCAAACAGCTTTTGGTTTGAGACATAACATACACCGAAGACATAACGCCTAAACAACACGATGGCAATACACCAAAGTACATTGCGTTACCAATTCCACTCAATCTTGCAACTTCAAAAATATCATCTCTCGACTCATCTCCTAAATCAAAAACAATAATAGAATCAATAAAATTATATAGCTCAGGAAATATTTTCATTAGTATGGCTAGTGAGCTTTCTATAAATATTACAATTACTAAAGTATAATAAAACTTGTCACTAGTAGAAAATGTTCTTTTGTAGTATTTATAAAGTAATTCGCTTCCGAATATACTAAAAACTACAGCAAACATGGACTTAATTATGTGAAATTCTCTCTGCCCATTTAATAAGCTTATCACAATATCCCAAATAGCTAGCAATAATATATAACTTAATATGAGCTTATATTCGCTTTTTAATTTCCATCTATTTGATGCAAGATACTTTATGCATAATAACAAGCCAAAAACTTCTAATATAATTTTGGTACTTAAAGGAAAGAAATCAAATACGATACTGTATACATAAACAAACAGTAAAGAATAGAAAATTATTTTATTTATCCACTTCTTCATTTAATACTCATTGTAAATATGTATAGCTACATCCATATCTTGTATGTTGCAGATATTTACTTTCTGAACTTTTGACCTAAAAATTTTATTAAAAGATTTGGTAACATAATAACCTACATAACCCAATATAACTGTGAGTTTTGAAGTAACCAATTTTGTTTTTTTAATGGCAGGGTAAAGGATATGTTTATGTTTTGCATTATATCTAAGCATTTCAGCAAATAAACAACCTTGATTGAAATGTGTTATCAAATCGGCCCTATGAATCTCTTCAAGCGCCTTAATAGCTGTTTCTGCCCAAATTGTCTGAGATGTTTTTACCCTTGGAATTCTATTATCCCAAGTATATGGTCCGCGCTTATACAATTGTGGATTTTCGTCTATGCTAAAACTATTCCTTCCTGTATTATCCCGCGAAGTATAACTACTTGGACAGGCTCCTGCGATTGTAAAGGGTTTTTCTATAACTACAAATGATTCACAAACACAAGCTACAGTAATTGCCATATATATATCTGGAGATAATCCGCCAATTATGTGATTTGTTTTACTCATCACTTTTTCTAATGCAATGCGCTTAATAAGCCCATGATAAACTCTCGGAAGATATTCATTATAACGAATACAGCCATCTCGAACAAATTTATTTAATTGAGTTTCACAGTTTTTGATTTGAATCCTCGAGTCATTATATACATTCCACGAAATAGTTCCACTTTGTTCTTTTCCGTCAGGCCAAAAATAAGTAATCATATTTAACGGAGTAACATTATCGAAACCATTAAGTTTAGCCCATTTAGCTACATCAAAAATTGACGGTAGAATTGTATCATCATCTCCTATCATGCAAATATATTCACCAGAGGCCATCCTCATGGCACTATCCATATTAATTACAGAATTAATGCGTTCCTTAATATGTATGTATACCACCCTACTGTCATTTATAGCTGACACATAATTTTCAATTTCGTCCGAATCCGAATTATCGCGAATAACTATCTCAAAAGATTCTGACTCATATTCTAATATTTGCTTTATAGCAGATATGCAATATTTCTCTCTATTTCTTGTAGGAATAACGATTGATAATAATTCCATATAATTTTTCTAAACTTACTTTGTTACTCTACATCCACCATCCGCAGGGAATTGCTAAAAATTTATTATAAAAATCTGTCACCCCAGGCAGAAGATCTTGATTTCCAAATACAGAATAATAATTATTTGGAAGATGCACTCCAGAGCAGCTTTGTCCGTTAGTTTTAAATTGACGAAGCGTTTCTATTTTATTATTGGATAGTATTCCATAAACCCAAAAATTAGGTTCAATATCTTTACGAAGAAAAGGACACTGAATATCGTTCTCCTGCCATTTTATAGCATTTACTTTCTGAATTGAAAGTAAATCTTCAATTACTTTCATTGACTCACAACCAATATAACTATTCAGTTCGTTCATTGTTCCTGCAAATCCACGCATAGAAATATCGCAGTCTTTTGAGATTTCTCCATCTGTATCTCTGAATATATTACGACGTATCCCTTGGTCACGAATGAGCAAAGCCTTTTCGTACAACGTTTCGTCTTTGAAAATAACGGTGCCTCCGTCTATAGTATTGGGAAGTCTAACAGTTTGGAAAGAAAAGATTGAAACATCTGTTCCAAGATTTCCTACCATATTATTTTTATATTTACTTCCAAAAGCCTCTGCGCAATCATCAATTACCGGAATTCCATACTTTTTCCCAATATGATTTATCTCATCTACATATCCTATATAGCCACAATAATGATTGTGGAAAATCAACTTAGTCTTATCAGAAATATGTTCTTCTACACTTTGGGGACTTAACGTTCCAGTGGCAGGATCTATATCTGCCCAGATTACTTTCAAACCAAAAGTACATAAGGGCATCGTTGAATTCAAACAACTCATTGGTGATGCAATGACCTCATTTCCTGGTTCAAGGTCAAGAGCAGTCAACGCAATCTGAATAGCTGTAGAGAAATTACAAGTCGTCATCACATTTTCTACCCCAATATACTTGCGTAACAATCTCTCAAAATCTCTTCCCCATTTACCATATGTCAACTGTCCCGATTGAAGGATAGTTTCAATCTCGGGCAAATATTTTGGCATATATGGTTTAAAAAGTGGATTCATACAATTCTATTTTTTTACCCATGATTTTGCAGGAATGCCAACTACAGTTATACCTTCAGGAACATCTTTTGTAACCAAAGACATTGTTCCAACAAATGCATCTTGCTCTACTAAAACCTTATTCATAAGAACCGAATTGGGAGCTAACCACACATTATCCCCGAGTTTTGTCGACCCCATCATTAGTACGGACGCTGTAATGACACAGTTTTTACCTATTTTACAACAATGCGCTATATGCACATGATTATTTATTTTGGTATTCTCTCCTACTTCTGAATATCCTTCAAAGGCTTCATTTCCGATAGTGGTATTGTCACCTATCCATACATTTGCTCCAATATGAGTACCACCTACATGCTTAATACTTTTATGATAACCACGTATAGCTTGAAAACCTTCACTTCCGATAACACTACAGCAACCTATATAGGAATCCGATTCTATGATAGTTCCTGAGCGAATTACACTATTAGGTCCAACAGTTACTCTATCTTTGATAATGACACCATTTTCTATAACTGCAGATTTATGGATGTTGCAATCAACGCCAATTATAGGATCAGTTGTGTAATGGTCGTAAAAATCATAATCGTACCATAGCGAATTATGTAAATCATAAAAGACCCTTTCTGGTGTATCTGATATAAAATAAACCATATCGGGATTTAAATAACCAGCAATGTTATGATATACTTGTTGCGATAAAATAAGAGCTGTAACTGATGGATTATTTTTTATTGTATCTAAAAACTTATCGTTTGTCACATACGATAAAATTGAATTAAAAACCGTAGTATGATTACACAGATTTAATCCATGTATAACAAGATGGTCTAAATCTTCAAAATTAGTGTTTCTAGTTCCATAAACTGGACAAATCCCCAAAATATCAGATAGTTCTGATATTGTCACACTTCTATATTTCATGGTTTACCAGCCTTTTTTGATCAGTTCTACGATTCTCTCACGATTTTCGGCAGTCACCCACCAGCCACAAGGTATATGAACGAAGCTATTATACCATTTGTCCATATTTGGTAACTCCTTGCGTGACTCTTTAAAGATGCTATGAGTATCACTACGATGATGGAGGGGCGATGCCATTACACCTGCAGACTCCATCATCCTTATAAAATCTTCTCGACATTCCACCTTCATGGTATAAAGCCAATAAGAGGGGACCGTATTGGGAGAGTAGTCTACAAGAGTTACTCCGCTTATATCTGCTAAAGCATCATCATAAAATTGCCCATTAGCAATATATTTGCCAACAACCTCGTTAATATGATTCATTTGAATAAGTCCAATTGTTGCGTTGACGTTATTCATTGCATACTTATATCCAACTTCAGTTATATCATTTTCTAATCGAGAATGAGTTTTATCAAGTCCAAACCAACGAAGTTTCAATGCCCGATTCATTTCATTCTCGTTCTTCAATGATAAAAAGCCACCATCTACTGTAGTCAAATGTTTAATCGCTTGAAGAGAGAATATTGTGTAAGAAGAGTTACATCCAACCATTTGGCCGTTGTACTTACTTCCCAGTGCATGGGCTGCATCCTCAATGATAGGAATATTATACTCTTCAGAGATCTTATTAAACTCATCCATGTCACAAACCATTCCAGCGTAATGTACCAACACAATTGCTTTCGTTCTCTCCGTTATGAGAGAGCGAACGCATTGAGGATCAAGCAATCCATTGTTTGGATTTACATCTCCCCATACAATTCTACCCCTAACCATTGCGATACTAGTGTTAGTGGGTTCAGCTGTCATTGGTGTACTAATCACCTCATCTTCAGGATTTATACCTGCTAAAATCAAAGCTATGTGTAAAGCATCCGTTCCAGAATGAAGTGATAAAGTGAGAGGATTTCCTATATATGATCGAAATTTATTTTCAAAATCAGATACAGCTTGGCCCGTTGCAATATATCCACTATAAAGTATTTCCTCTATAGCAGGCATCATTTCAGAAGTCGGTGCAATATAAGGTTTAACTAATGGTATCATTTTATTTTTCCTCAAAAAAGTTTCTTAATTCTTCCTGCATATAGTCAAGCTTCAAAAGTTTTTCTTTCATTTGCTCAATATTCAAAAGCTGTGTATTATCAGAGTTATACTGTTCTACATCAACTCTATGTCCAAATGTATCGACGTATTTAGAATAGTTCAAATCACGAAGGTCTGCTGGAACTCTGAAAAAGTTACCCAGATCTATGGCCTTTGCCATTTCTTCACTTGTACAGAGTGTTTCAAACATCTTTTCACCATGACGTGCACCAATAACTTTAACCTCATTGTCTGCATGGAAAAGTTGTTTCACAGCTTGAGCCAAAGTCTCAACAGTAGCAGCTGGGGCTTTTTGGACAAACAAATCTCCAGGATTTGCGTTTCTAAATGCAAAGAGAACCAAGTCTACAGCTTCATCAAGTGACATCATAAAGCGTGTCATTTCAGGAACAGTTACTGTCATTGGCAATTTATTCTTAATCTGATGAACAAACAAAGGGATAATTGAACCACGTGATGCCATCACATTACCATAGCGAGTAGCACAAATCACAGTTCCATTTTTAATTGCTCGTGGATCTCTAGCCTTAGAAATTGCCAACTTCTCCATAAGAGCCTTTGTCATACCCATTGTATTAATGGGATATGCAGCCTTGTCTGTTGAAAGTACTACAACTCTTTTTACTTTGTTTCTAACAGCAGCTTCAAGTACATTTTCAGAACCCAAAATATTGGTACGAACTGCTTGCATCGGATAAAATTCGCAGCTAGGCACTTGTTTTAAAGCTGCAGCACTGAATACATAGTCCACACCAGCCATGGCGTTATTTATACTTTCGAAATCACGTACATCACCTATGATAAAATTAACCTTGCTATCCTGCAACATATGTCGCATTTGGTCTTGTTTTTTTTCATCACGGCTAAAAATGCGGATTTCCTTAAAATCCTCATTAATAAATCTTCTTAAAACCGCATTGCCGAAAGAACCAGTACCTCCGGTAATTAATAATGTTTTGTCCTCAAATTCCGACATAATTTTATGATTTACAATTATTTGCCAATTAAATATTTTAATTTTCCTTGATTGAAAGGCCAACTCAATATGGGCAGTGTTATAATCATTGCGCTACAAAAAATATAAAAAGCCACTTATTACCAGAAGAAAAAAGAAATTCAAGTAATATATTTCTAACTATCCAATGTGTTATTAAGGAAATAACAACATTTAGACCCGCATATCTTAACATTGAAAAGAATACAAGTTAAGCGCCTTAAATAAATTATTCATTAATATAATAGCTGACACGCCTATAGATATACCAAATACAAAAACCAGCCAAGCTAAAAAGCGCTACAATTATTCGTTACAAAAGTATTCTGTCTTGCAAATAGGACGAATAAGATTATAAAAATAATTGACGAGCTGGATGAAACTTCCTAATCACCCTTTCTAAGTAAAAGACTATTGAATTAGCTAACTTATTTTCACCCGCAATATTGTAAAGTTTTGATATTATCAAAAAGCTATAGTATTTATTGCTTCTGAATAAACTTTCACCTTTGCTTATATTAGATTGATCATTCAACAGATGAGCGTATCTCATTCTTCCAATATATAAACGCAAAAACATTCTGTTTATTAATTCATCGTCATCAATCTTAAACAGTTTAATAAAATGCATTCCACAATTAAAAAAATCAAGAGGACCTTTATATATCTTCTCTATATTGGTTGAATGTGATAAACTGTGAGTTAACAATCTATATACACAGGTCACTTCAGGAATAAAGCCAATTTTACTCCTGTATGAATACCATAGAACTAAAGGATAATCCTCAGAATAAGGCAAATTGATTGGATCAACTTCATCAACATATTCTCTAAATGATTTCATAGAGAAACACATGGTAAGAGCTGCGACGTGATTATTAAAGAGATTTTCCCGAAATGTGTTATTGTCTGAACCAAGAATACGGTTTGAGTATTTCTTATCTTTATCTACATACACAGAAGCATGCGTATGTACAAGACCATATTCTGGTTGAGATTGTAAATAGTGTACTTGCTTTTGTAATTTTTGAGGATCGACCCACCAATCATCACCTGCACAAATGGCTATATATTTTCCTCTTGAAAAGGTTAGTATATTGGTAAAGAAATTAGTTCTAGCACCTAAATTTTTACCATTTTGCACCACTCTTATCAAATCAGGATGCTTTTCTTGATAACTAAGGCATTTTTGTACAGTTGAATCTTTACTATAATCATCACATATAATTATTTCATATGCGAAATCACATTTTTGATTCAACATGCCTTCTATTGTTTTATCAATAAGATGTTCCTGATTATAAGTAAATATAAAAGCCGATGCTATAGGATTTGGCATCAATTTACAAATATCTTGATATATCATTTTAATTTTGATTTGAGTATTCCTATGATATTTATCTTCTCATTTAATTGTTTAAATGAAAGTAAGAATGAAAAAAAAATGGGTATTATACCTACTAAGTATCTATAAATGTCTGAAAAAGATAGGCTAATTATAAAGCAAGACAGGCATAGTAAAAAATGAGGTATATATATCTTTATTACATCACTGGAAATTTTAACTCTGTAGCGTTTTTTGCAAATTGCCCACTCTTGGATCATATAATAAATATAAATTATGATATACGCAACGCCTAATCCTACTAACCCCAAAAAATGATACAAAGTAAGGTTTGCAACCAACATTACACAAAGAGATACAAATTCACCCCAAAAGAACACTTTAGAGTCTCTTTTTGCAATAATAGCATAAGAGCAACACCAACTTGGGGCCTTAAAGAGTATAGCTAATATGGCAAAACAAAGCATCAAATCAATTCCCAAAAACTCGTTTGAATATAATATTCCTATACCAATCTTACAAAAAATCATAAATACTGATATGAATGGCGCAATCAATATTATACTCATTTGCATTTGCTGATTTATGGCAACAGAAAAGGCTTCTGAATCTTTAGCAACTGAAGACAATCGCGGGAAATACTCTTTGCTCATAGCCGAAAATATCATTCCTACGTATGTATTTATTATAGCAAAACCTGCTGTATATAAACCTACATCTTCCAAACCTCCATCTTTACCAATAAAAATCCGGATAATATATGTAGTCCCTGTTGTCAATAATGCACTTAAAGAAATAAAAAAACCAAGTTTTAGCATTACATAACCTTCGGAAAAAGTCTCCTCTATCGTAACTGCGGCTTTCTCTAACTTTATCTTATTAGAGTAGTACCAGGATAATATCAGATTAATTAGATACATTAAAAATATCGATGGTCCAATCCCTGCTACCCCCCAAAAATAATAACAAGGTAAAGAAGATAAAAGTCCTAATGCATTCCCTAATACATTAGACTTTGCCATAAGGCGTAAGTTTTGTGTTCCCTGCAATAGTGCGTTCTGACCTTCAGATAGTAATCTAAAAAAAACTGTTACTGACAGTAAAGCAAAAGTAATAGTATAATCATGATTGCCAAAAGAGAGAACACTCCAATAAGGAGACAATACTAAACAAAGTAAGCAACCGAAAATACCAGTTCCCCAAACTATATTTTTAAATATCTTACTTATCTTTGATAACCTTATTCTATTCTCTTCCTGATTCGCCTCTGAAATATCTCTAATCGCACTCGTAGCAAGCCCCAAGTTAGAAATACTATAAACGACGTCAAGTGACGAATTTAACATTCCTAAGACACCAACCCCAGTAGGGCCTAAAAAAACAGCTAAAACTTTGGATCTAATAATAGCTATTAATATTTGAAATACTTGTACGCCACCCAATAGGGATGTCCCTTTAAGACTAGCCTTAAAATTGTTCTGCCTCTTTTGTTGATCAGAAGACATTTAGTATCTATTAATTATGTTAACAACCGTTTTAACTTCCTCTTCCGTCATCACCGGACTTATGGGCAAGCTCAGCTCTTCGTTGTGAATCTGCTCTGTAATGGGGAAACTCCGATTGTTCCACTCCTTGTAGCACTCCTGCTGGTGAGGAGGTATCGGGTAGTGGATGATGGTCTGCACACCATTCTCCGCGAAATACTTCTGAAGTTCGTCACGCTTCTTGGTACGAATGGTAAAGATATGAAATACGTGGGCATCCCAATCTTTCACTATAGGAGTGATGATGGCAGGGTTGATGATATGGTCGATGTAATAGCGAGCAACTTCTTTACGGAGTGTCACATCCTTGTCTAAATGGTGCAGCTTCACATCAAGCACAGCAGCCTGAATCTCGTCCAAACGGCTGTTACGACCAATGTACTTGAATACATACTTCTTGGTGGAACCGTAATTGGCCACGGCACGAACCACACGAGCCAGTTCTTCATCGTCGGTAGTCACCGCTCCGGCATCGCCAAACGCACCCAAATTTTTGCCCGGATAGAAGCTATGACCTGCCGCATCGCCAAGCGAGCCTGTTTTCTTACCGTTGAACTTACAGCCATGTGCCTGTGCATTGTCCTCCACCAATTTAAGATTATGCTTCCTACAGATTTCGCCAATCCTTTCAGTGTAAGCACATTGACCATAGAGGTGTACAATCAAAATAGCTTTGGTGCGTTCTGTGATAGCAGCTTCAATCTTCGAGTCATCAATCTGATATGTCTCGATACTCGGCTCCACCAACACAGGTTTCAAGCTATTTTCACTAATGGCAAGGATAGAAGCGATGTACGTATTTGCAGGTACAATCACCTCGTCACCAGGTTGCATCACCCCCATTTCTACATAGGCACGGAAAATCCAAATCAACGCATCAAGACCGTTAGCACAACCCACAGTATATTTTGTTCCAATATACCGAGAGTAGTCCGCTTCAAACTTCTCGTTTTCTTTTCCTTGAAGGTACCAACCGCTATCTACTACGCGATTAACAGCTTCGCGTATCTCTCCAGAGTACTTCTGAGTAATCTTTTGTAAGTCTAAAAACTTAATCACAATTATTTATTTAGGTTTTCAATTTCTTCTTTTGTCATCATCCGGATAAGTTTGGCAGGAATTCCACCAATTATTGAATAGTCTGGGAAGGATTTATTGACAAAGCTATTCGCAGCGACAACACAAAACTTCCCTAAAGTTACATTGGGCATAATGATAGCCGATGCACCTATCCAACAATGATTTCCAATGATTACAGGGCCATGTTGTAATGGGAATATACATTGCAACAGCTCACTTGCATTAGGTCCAGAATCAACCATTACATTCACATTTTGTGCAAAAGTAACATGATTTCCTATCGTAAGGTGATCTGAATATCCATTCAGAATAGTATTCATCCCAACATATGTATACTCCCCAATTATTAATGGGTGTTCTTTGCTTCCAAATGCAGAAACTCGCTTCGATATTTTTACGCCATCTGCTATCGTAATGTTATTGATTGATGAAGAAGGATCAATCTGAACATTCTTGCCTAATTGAATATTTGAATATATCATGGTGCAAATTGCTTAAGTAACGTTATTATGTAATCTAAATGCTGTTTACTTAATCTATGATGGATAGGAACAAAGAATGCACTCTTCCCATAGAATACACTAGCTTCTATCCCATTGCCTTGCATATACTCTTTTAATAAGGAATAGTCCATATCTTCAGCCCATTTAAAAAGATATACTGCAGGATATGTACCTTCTACCAATGAGAAAAACGGCTGAACACCTAATCCGCTCAGATTCTCTTGAAGATATTCATAGTTATTCATCCGCTTTTGCAACATATCTGATAGAAGTGGAACATACAAGGATAGCGAACGAAGTATGAATGATTCTTGCTCTTCTGTTATTTGTGGAGATAAAGTAGACAAGTCGTACTTGTGAGAGACCAACACTCCTCCAATTTGCATAGGGAAAAACTTAGGAAGGCTATATATGGCAAAATCACCAGTCTTTCCAGTCATTCTATCTTGATCGTTTGAAGCAAACGACAAGGCACAATCTTCTATAATGGGCAATCCATATTGAAGGATTTCTTTCATATTCAGGCATGGATACCCGAATTCATGAATTACTAAAATAACCTTGGTTTTCTCAGTAATCTCTCGTGACCATTTACACATCGTCTCTATGGTACGTGTTACACAGCCACTCACATAATAGTTATTGGAAGTGGTAAAAATGGTCACCACATCATCTGTAGATAAATCATAAAATGTCAATGCCACCTTGATTGCTTCGCGTGCTTTTATTGTAAGGCAATAACTATGGAATCTTTGGTTCAAATAATCTTTGGCACACGTAGCGTCTTCAGCCACCATCCCCAAATCGCATTCCATAAATGGAGAAATACGAATGGTGGGAGTTACTTCTACTGTAGGATTTACAACAAATCCATCTCTAACTTCTATACTCATAAACCATACTCATAGATGTCATAGCACATACCCCTTCCACCAAAACCTTCTTTTTGAAAGATGAGAGACTCATTTAATACATGTCCCATTTCTTCTGTGGATTGACCAAAATCAAAATAGGGATAATTAGTATATTTTTGATTTATGATATAGTCGAAAAGCAGATCAAGTACACCTAACTCTTTACCTTCAACATTGGCAGAAATATACTGTGTATGCACTACTTGCTTGGTAAGATACAGCAACGTACCCCCTAATACTTTTTCGTCCTTATAAGCTAAATAGAGCTTTATATTTTGTGGGAATCGAGACTGGAGCAACTGTATCTCTTTGAGGGTATGCACCGGAGCCACTCCATATCGATTTTTTAGATTAGTGTTGAGAATTTCCCAAAAAGATGCAAAATCGTCACTTTTACACACTGTAATATTATTAGCAGTAGCTTTGCGTATACCAGATTTACGAGACTCAATAAACTTAATTTTGTTGCTCTGCATAATAGTAGATGAAAGATTTCGCCCAATAATGCGAAATGATTTGCTATTGCGAAACATTGCATAGAGATCTTCCTGTGCAGGTCGTTGGTGATAGATCCATGGTACAGCCTTATATATTACCTTTTCAACCCCTTGCTGTTTGAGGTAGCTATTGATTAGCGCAAACACATCAACCATTTCTAATGCCGTGACTTTGTCATTCATTATCATGCCACCATAAGTCAAGCCTTGGTGAGAAAAGAGCGTATGACCTTTCTCATTAGCGGGGAGCAAAGCGTACAACTTACCTTTGCGGTATATCATCAACGAATAATCAGAGAATCTATCAGAATGATAATCCATATAATTACGGTCGAACAGGAAAGTACCGTTTTTAGAATTTGCCACAAATTGATTCCAACTATTTTTCTGTTCTGGGTTGTATCTTACTATTTCAAACATATCGGTAACCGTTATACTGTGATACGAGAGGAGCGGCTATCCGATATGAATGCATTAAGCAAGATGATTTTACCCCCCCGTTTATATTTGTTAACATATCAATATCTTTCATTTTATTTATTACTCCTTCTTTAGTAATTGTGCCCACACACTTTGCAGGATTTCCAACCCACACAGTATAAGCAGGCACATCTTTAGTCACCACACTACCCGCACCAATTAACGCATACTCGCCAATGGTGTGACCAGCAATGATAGTAGAGTTGGCACCAATAGAAGCACCACGCATCACAATGGTCTTGAAAAATGATTGGGGATACTGCTTGGAGCGAGGCACAAGATCGTTGGTAAAGGTGACGTTGGGGCCGACGAACACATCATCTCCCAAATGTACACCTTCCCAAAGCTGCACACCGTTCTTCACCGTAACACGGTTTCCTACAACCACATCGTTCTCAATAAATACATGTGCACATATGTTACAGTCATTTCCAATAACAGCCTGAGGTAAGATGACACAAAATTGCCAAATATAAGTATTTTCACCGATGTTTGTACTTTGAACATCTGCCAATGAATGAATCTTATTCATTTCTTATATTCAATAAAATCGTTATAATCTCTGATATAATCATTCTCATCATACACATGTGAAGCCAATACTAAGCATACTGCACCTGAAGAAAAATCATCAAGTGTCCGCCAGATACCCGGCACAACATAGAGTCCTTGATAGGGACGGTTGAGCATGAAGGTACGCTTAACATTGCCATCATCTAAGGTCACCGTAAAGCTACCGCTGGCCGCAATAATCAGTTGACTCAAATCTTTATGAGCATGACCACCTCGATTCTCCCCACCAGGTACATCGTATAAATAATAGGTACGTTTAACTTCAAAAGGCACCGTAAGGTTATTCTCCACAACGGATATATTACCATTTCGATCACTATGATGACAATCAAGCTCTATCATGGTACAATCATAAACACTACTTTTTTTCATTGCTGTAGACTTGAAATTCATTATAATCATAGATGTAGTCATCCTTGTCATATGAAGTTGAAGCAAGGATAAGAGCAAGAGAATTAGTCGAAAAATTGTCCATTTTACGCCATAAGCCTTCCGGAACATACAGCCCGCGGTAAGAGCGGTTCAGAGAAAATGTCTTCTTTGTTTTTCCATCATCCAGTATTACATCGAAGCTACCTGAAAGAGCAATGATAAACTCTTCATTCTCACGATACGCATGACCGCCACGAGCTTCACCGCCTGGAACATCATAAATCCAATAAGTACGTTTAATAGCAAAAGGTATCTGATTAAATTGTTCCACAAACGATAAGTTACCACGCTTATCAAGGAACTTTGGAAGTTCAATAATCTGAGGTGAAATTTTCATAACTAACTATTTCAAATTTTCAATCATCCATAAAAGTAAGCGCTCAACCTCTTCCATCCACAGAAAATCAGCAAGGTGGAAAACTGATGTGTAAGCGTCCTCAAAACAGCATACCACCTCAGGACAGATATTCAAAATCTTGGAACTATGTCTTTATTAATTAGATGAATACAGCACAAAGCTAAAAGAATTAGCATAAAAACAAAATACACATTTTAGATACTTACAATTGAATCATTAGTAGTTTAAACCTTCCTAAAAAAGGAAAAGTAAAACTTTCACATATAAACTTAGTTTCATTCCATACCTTGTAAAATCAGCATTGCATAATTCTTTATTTTATTAGCGTCCAATTTTGACGTGTAGCCTAAGGAAAGCCGTCACTAGGTAGTTTTTTTATATGCTAAAAAAACAATATTTTTCTTTAATGTTTTTACATTTTTTAATCTAAGACCAAGAGTGATAGTGTTTATAATCCTTATGACCTTTAACAATTTCACTGAAGAATTTCTTGGAATAACCTAACACGAATACTTCCTGTATCTTGTAAGTTAAATAGAGATGATGTATAAATACAGTTACCCTTATCATTTATCGCTCCTGAAAAACAGAGAATTTATAAGTTTTGGTTATTGTTATACAGCTATAAAGTTTGATTTTTATCCCGACTCTTGGGAAACATCATTTTTGAACCCAATCCTAGGTAGTCACCTAATATACCAATTATAATGAAAAAGGCACAACTTTCTTCAATTTGTGTTACTAGAATACCAAAAAGAACACGGTACTCAATCCTATCTCTCCCTAAATAATCTCAGGCAATGATTACTTTACCTGTATGGAAAGAATTGAAACTTTTCTCAGAAGGCAAGCACTGTTCAGACACAATATCATTACCGAGAAAAGTAAAATAACAAAGCCGCTGTTTGGCATTGAAAGTGAAATTTTTCGAGATATTCACTATCAAGCATTACTTTATTATCTTTATTGAGGTCTAATTAAAGTATTCACCAAAATAGTTATGAGATATTTTCATTCATCAATATATTCCCACGGGTAAGGATTATTCATTACATTCTGAAACTCCGTAATGGCTTCCTGTTGTTCAAGAGCTAGTGAAGTGGGATTCCAAGAGGCGATAATGGCACGAGCTTCGTCCGCTAAAGGTTCGTCGAATACTTCACCATAACAAGCAGTAAGCAGACGAAGTTTTAGCAATGATGCAGGCAGGACATCAAGGATGTCCCAACAACGATCCAATATTTCCTGAACATGTTTCTGCTTCTCACCGTGATCTATGAACGAAGCACTATAACCCATCAGCAGTGCAAGACAGACATTTGCCTGTTCTTCAGTAGTAGAACCTTTGGCACCAGAGTTATACAAAGCCGTGGTCAGACGATAAACTTCACCATTACGACGGGAAAGGTCATCGCTATAGACCGGACTCCCGTCCATACCTAAATACATCAGTTCGTGCGCTGCACGCTGAAGAGCAAATGTTTCTTCGGAAAGAGTCATAACAATTTATGATTTCAAATTTATGATTTACCAGCCACCAAATGACAGCTGTTAATTATTCGATTACTTCTATAAGATCCGGATGGATAGTGGCCAAAGCAACAGCAATAACACCTTGTACTTCGATAACCACACGACGATCGCGTGCTCCTTTCACTTTCAAGAAAATCCCCTCCTGCCCTTCGAAATCACCACCGATAATACGAACTCTGGTACCCTTAGACAAATTCAGTTCATCGGGTTGGAAGTATAAGAGATGGTCGTTGTAGGTACCGGCAACAGCAATGAAACGCTGCATATCGTTGTCTGGGATAATTATTTTCTGACCACTACGAGTATCAGTTATATATTGCAAGTAATTGATCTGTGATTTAACACGCTTCACTTCAGAAGGACAGGCATGAACAAAAACCAGATTGTGGATGACGGGCATCAAAACACGAACTTGCTTACCTTTCTTTATACTTATCTTATATTGCATCGGAATAAAGCAACCCAACTTTTCTTTTTCAAGTAGTCGCATAGCATCCAACTCCCTGCGATAAGTAGCACGCATGGCGTACCATATTTCGCTCTCTTTCTCCACTTCCATTTTATGATTATTTCAGAAAAGGGTGTTCTCTCGGGGCTTTGAATTCCTTGCATACACTTGAAATTCAATCATTTGCGAACGCTTTATGTAGAATATAGCAAGCCTTGCGCCCCTCTTGCCAACATATTTTCTGTAGCAGTTCATTACCTTACAGGTAAAAAGCTATAAACGAACCAATCACAACCAAAAAGTGTCTTTTAGACGTTCGTTTAATGGACGTCAAAATTTAGAAAAAGCGAGGGATAAATAAAATAATAAAATGAATAGATATTAACGGAAATTTTTATTTTTACTTTATCTCTAATAATCAATCTGTTAGCACATTAAAAGAGTAGCAACAAGAAGATTTTTTATCAAACATTTTGTCGTTTCCAAAAACACCTCTATCTTTGCGTCCATTAAACGAACGTTTTTTTATACACCCACAAATAGTAAGTTATCAACTTAATTTACAGCCATTTGAATCCAATAAAAAATCACATTCTTTTCACTTTCCTTCTCCTCGTTACCATATCTAAACTTTAATTTCTACTTTTGCAACATTTTTTTAACTGCAAATATCAGTTAAATCCTTAATTAAAATTTATATAATATGAAAGATTTAAAAAAAAGAGAATCAGAATGAATCTGATACAAAGAAAAAGTCTCATCAAGTTGGAAATCAAAGCACAAGCAGTGGCAGAACAGTAAGCAGAATTAGTATAGTCGATGAGAATTTACTGGCTGAGCGGTATTATGCAGGCACAAAAACTCACATGTATGTAGGAGTTCTAAGAAGTTTCAAATTAGGCTATTTCCGAGGTCTAAATATCGACACTATAAGCGATTTAGGAATGCATTTATACGAATCGGGTGATGGCTTAAAACACGAAAAAGGGGAAGATACTTTATTGGAACTAAGCAGTTTAATGACAGAACTAAGAAAGATTTGGGCAGTGATACAAAAGGAAGATACTGAACACATAGATCCATACGGATATGATGTAAGAATAAATCATTAATAGTTTACTCCAAAGAAAGGGCATAACTTTGCCCCTGTCAACCTGAATGTGGAAGGGCTACACCCTTTCAACCGGATGGTGTAGCCCTAAGCATAAAAGGGTGTAGCTATCCGAAGCAAAGGGTGTAGCCATCACAGAAGGTTGATTATTAATCATTTATAAACGAGTAAATTCATTAAAATGAAGAAGCAAACGTTGGGTCACCAACCAAATCATGTAACGAAAGAAGAAAGAGTAGAAAGTCTATGGAAGAAACTTATCAGACAGGAAACCGATTTATCAGATGAAACTATCGCATGGATGACACGACGCATTCTGCAGTTGACAGACTACATGGCATACGGATGTGCACTGATAGCCTACAGAAAACAGAATGGGGAATTCTGCATGGTAAGAGGAACACTTGTGTATTATGAAGCAGACTTCCATCGAAAGTATGACATTGAACATATCCGAAACCACGTAGTGTACTGGGATATAGAACAACAGGGATGGAGAACGTTCCAGATAGAGAACTTTCTGGAATGGAAACCGGTGGTAAATTAAAAATTGAGAATTGAAAATTGAGAATTGAAAATTGAAAAATAAGAGATTATGGACTCATATTTGATACATGACGCCAATGCAGGCAATAACTTTAAAATTATGATGATGATACAGAAAGAAGGGATGAAAGGATACGGCATCTACTGGATGATACTGGAGTTTCTGAGACTACAGGATGGATACAAGGCTGACTTGAGAGTGCTGCCTATCCTGGCACAAAAGATGAGAGTGACAGTAACTACTTTGAAGCGATTCATCTACGAGTCGGGACTCTTTAGAGTGGACGACACAACCTTCTCATCACCCGGACTCACCCGACGCATGGGCCCACTGGAAGCCAAGCGCGAAGCCAACAGAGAGTCGGGCAGACGCGGAGGACTGGCTAACCAACAGAAAATCAGGCAAGGCATGCCAAGCGACGCTTTAGCTATAAATAAAACTAATAAGATAAATAACTCCCCCTCTATATCTCCCCAAGGGGAGACTGAGAAGAATGAGGAGATTCTTCTGGTTCCTCCGGAGTATGCACTCAACAAACAGACGCATAACTATGAAGGGCTGATGGAAGAATTGAAGCGGCAAAAAGTGACTGTCGTCAAAGAAATCAATGCCATCCTCAGACTGACAGATTTCGGTAAACTGAAAGGAAAGATTTGGAAGATCCTATATGACATCAACAACTCACCACAAATGAAAGCAAGAATTGTGATGCCGGGAAAATATATTCTGAAGTTGCTGCAAAACTAAAATCTGGTCAGACAAAAAAGTTCAAAAAGGTTACTTCCCCCCAGAAGTAACCTCTTTTGTTCTTTTTCCTGTTAAAGTTGCAATACAAGCCGATTGCTTTCTACCCTAAACAAATCCTCGCGCAATTTGCTTTCCGCTTTAAACAAATTCGTATATTTGCTACACAATGTGCGACAAGCGTGGATCGCTTGTATCAAAAACAAGTAAAAAAACATTTTTATCATGATAACATTTCCGAATGCCAAAATAAACCTGGGACTGAACATCGTAGAAAAGCGTCCCGACGGATATCATAATCTGGAAACGATATTCTATCCGGTTCCTGTAGAAGATGCCTTGGAAGTCAACATTCTGAATGAAGGTAATGAAAAGGTCCGACTGCATCAGGCAGGATTAGAAATTGAAGGAGAAGCCGAAAACAACCTCGTGGTAAAGGCTTATAAGCTTTTAGACGCAGAGTTCAACCTGCCGCCTGTAGATATCCATCTGTTCAAGCACATTCCTTCCGGTGCAGGCTTAGGTGGCGGCTCATCTGATGCCGCCTATATGCTGAAACTATTGAATGAGAAGTTCAGTCTGGAACTGACGAATGAAACCTTAGAAGAATATGCCGCCAGATTGGGAGCAGATTGCGCCTTTTTCATCCGGAATACTCCAACGTATGCTGAAGGAATAGGAAACATCTTCTCTCCTATCTCTTTATCCTTGAAAGGCTATCAGATTGTTTTAGTAAAACCGGATATTTTTGTTTCCACCCGCGAAGCTTTTGCGCAGATAAAACCGCATCGCCAGGAAATCCCGTTGAAGGAAGTGATAAAATGTCCCATGGAAGAATGGAGGGAACTAATGGTAAATGACTTCGAAGAAAGCGTATTCCCTCAATTTCCGGACATCAAAGAGATTAAGGAGAAGCTTTATAA
This sequence comes from uncultured Bacteroides sp., assembly GCF_905207245.1. Taxonomy (GTDB): domain Bacteria; phylum Bacteroidota; class Bacteroidia; order Bacteroidales; family Bacteroidaceae; genus Bacteroides. Next base: position 26,635 of record NZ_CAJLKP010000031.1, read on the forward strand.
GCAAGGGGCCATATACGCGGCAATGACAGGCTCCGGCTCATCTGTATTTGGTTTGTTCAAACCGGAAGATACAAAAACAGCGGAAGAAGATTTCGGGAAAAAAGCATTTGTATATCGGGGCGTACTGAAATAACAGACAGACAAACTTTGCATATACCATCAAAGAGGCTGATTCCAGGCCTCTTTTTTTGTTCACCAATGAACAAAAAAATAAGCCCTGTCTCCCGACAAGGCTTATTCACAACACAAACACAAAATAAAACACGACAAAACTACTATGCAATCTTACCTGTCTATGCCGGGGAGGCATAAGTACTAGTTACGGATATTCACATATACATAAACAGCGTCAGGCTGATTTGCAATTTATAAACAAATGCGGGGAAGCATTTGTTCATGACCTATTTGTTAATAAAAACAAAAATCGCTTTTTTGCTTATTGAATACCTCTTTCGCGAAGCTTCAACTGCCAGTTCCAAGCAGAGAGCAACGTATCTTCGATGGTTTCAACAGCAGTCCAACCCAACTCTTCATTGGCGAATTTAGGGTCGGCCCATACCTTTTCAATATCTCCCGCACGACGACCGACAATCTGATAATTCAGCTTCACGCCGGTTGCCTTTTCGAAAGCATTAATCAATTCCAATACTGAAAGACCGCGTCCCGTTCCGATGTTGAACACTTCCACTGTTTCTTTCTGCTTCTTTTCCAAGATGCGGCGGATAGCGATCACATGTGCTTTTGCCAAATCGACTACATTAATGAAGTCGCGTATGCAAGAGCCGTCGGGCGTATCATAATCATCACCGAACACGCTCAGTTTCTCACGGATACCGATAGCGGTCTGGGTCAGATAAGGTATCAAGTTTTGAGGCACACCATTGGGTAACTCACCAAGCAATGCTGTAGGATGCGCACCAATCGGATTGAAATAGCGCAGCAAAATTGCATTGATAGGAGCACCTGAAGCCACAGTATCGCGAACAATTTCTTCATTGATCTGCTTCGTATTACCGTAAGGAGATTCCGCTTTCTTAATCGGAGCATTCTCCGTTACCGGCAATTCGTCCGGCTGACCGTAAACTGTACAAGAAGATGAGAACACAATACCTTCCACTCCGTGCTTCGGCATCAGTTCGAGAAGGTTAATCAATGAAACCAGATTGTTGCGATAATAAAGCAACGGTTTCTGAACCGACTCGCCTACAGCCTTACTGGCTGCAAAGTGGATAATGGCTTTAATGCCTTTATATTTAGTAAACACAGCGTCAAGACCGGCGAAATCCAAGCAATCCAACTTCTCGAATGCTGGGCGAATACCCGATACTTTTTCGATGTTATCAACGACATCGGCGCTGGAGTTTGACAAATTATCTATTATCACTACTTCATAACCTGCGTTTTGAAGCTCTACTACAGTATGTGAACCAATATAACCGGTTCCACCTGTAACTAAAATCTTTTCTTTCATCAGTGATTTATTCTTATTAGGTTATCATTGTTTGTGGGGGCAAATTTAAGGAAATTTATTTAGATAGAAAGCAAAAAGAGTATTTTTTTTAATTTAAAAAAGAAAGGGGTAGAATTTCTTCTACCCCTCACCCACATTGAATGTTCTATTTTTCAGATTTTCACCACACCGGAAAAGCCCATAAAAGCCATAGCCAGAAGGCCTGCCGTGATTAAAGCAATCGGAGTTCCTTTCATTCCTTTAGGGATATTCACCAAACTCATCTGTTCGCGCAAACCGGCAAAAAGAGTCAACGCCAGGCCAAAACCAATAGCGGTAGAGAATGCATAAACCACACCGGTCAGCAAATCGTAATCTTTCTGGATAACGAGAATAGTCACACCCAGAATACAGCAGTTAGTTGTAATCAAAGGTAAGAAAACGCCCAAAGCCTGATACAGGGAAGGTGATACTTTTTTCAGAATGATTTCCACCATCTGAACCAATGCAGCAATCACCAGAATGAAGGTGATAGTCTGCAAGTAGCCTAAATCGAAAGCATCGAGCACAAATTTCTGAATAAGGAACGTTACGATAGTGGCGATAGTGAGCACGAATGCCACAGCAGCCGACATACCCAACGCTGTTTCCACTTTCTTGGATACACCGAGGAACGGACAGATACCCAGGAACTGCGACAACACGATGTTGTTGACAAAGATTGCCGAGATAAATATTAATATATATTCCATACTTTTCAAAATTAAGAATTAAAAATTAAAAATTAAAAGTAGTTGCTACTCTCATCTCTAATTTTTAATTTTTCATTATTAATTCTTTTTCAAGCTGTTAATCAATGCAATCAGATAACCCAATGCGATGAAAGCACCCGGAGCAAGCACAAACACCAGCATACCGTATTCTTCGGGAAGAATGGTCAGGTCGAAGATTTTACCTGTGCCCAGGAACTCACGCACAGCACCCAGCAGCGTCAGGGCAATGGTGAAACCAAGGCCCATGCCTAAACCATCGAACAAAGAAGCAACCGGGCCATTCTTGGCAGCAAAAGCCTCGGCACGCCCCAATACGATACAGTTTACTACAATCAGGGGGATAAACAGACCCAACGTTGCATACAATGCCGGAACGAAAGCCTGCATAACCATTTGCAACAGCGTCACAAAAGAAGCGATTACCACGATGAAAGCCGGAATGCGTACCATATCGGGGATAAGATTCTTAATCAGAGAGATCACCACGTTGGAACAAATGAGCACGAACATGGTGGCCAGGCCCATACCCATACCATTAATGGCGGAAGAGGTCGTACCCAACGTGGGACACATACCAAGCAGGAGCACAAATATAGGATTCTCTTTAATAATCCCATTCATCATAACTTTAAAATTATTCATATCTTCTACTCCTTTCTTTATTTAGCGCTGATAGAGTCCGTAGCCTCAGTGGCTGCGTTTTCAGCAGGTTCAACAACTTTTTGTGTGGCGCCCGTAGCGGCATCAGATACATTCTGACCGGCATAAGCGGCATAAGCAGCATTCACAGCATTCAGGAAAGCACGTGAAGTAATAGTAGAAGCCGTAATGGCATCCACCTGACCACCGTCTTTAGTCACAGACAAAGGAGTCTTACCCGGATTCATACCTTTGATGCTTCCTTTATTGCCTTCTTTAAACCAGTCGGCAGCTTTGGAGCCCAATCCCGGAGTTTCCACATGCGACAACAGGGAATAATCGATAATGTTTCCTTCCGCATCAAAGCCTACAAGCACTTTCAGTTCACCACCGAATGCCATTGCACCGGCTTCCACAGCAGCACCAATAAACTCTCCGCCTTTTGTTGCAGGATACACGGCATATTCCACATCATTCACCATCTGCATCTTCTTTTCTGCAATCGGGTCATTATCAAAACCGGGAACCACCGCACTGACTGCATCGCTCAATGTCTTTGCATTGGCCTGCGCAATGGGTTCTTTAGTCAATTCATTTACATATGCCAGCAATGCCACGGAGATAGCAGTAACGCCCGTGAGTACCAGCAACATATTCTTCAAGGATGATTCTAACTTTTTCATTTCTTCTTCGCTACCTCCCCAAAGCGTTTAGGTTTACAATATGTATTAATCAGCGGAGTGAAGGCGTTCATAATCAGGATAGCGAACGACATACCTTCGGGATAAGCTCCGAACAGACGGATAATCACCGTCAGCAGACCGATGCAAACACCATAAATCAACATACCTTTCTTGCTCATCGGAGAAGTAACATAGTCCGTGGCCATAAAGATGGCACCCAGCATCAGACCACCGGTAAGCAACTGAAGCACCGGAGAAACATAAAGTTCCGGATCCACCAAGTGCATGATACCTGAGAATATGAACACCGTAACCAATATGGAAATAGGAATATGCCAAGTAATGATTTTCTTCCAGAGCATATAAGCCAATCCCAGCAACAATGCCAACGCACTTACTTCACCAAGACAACCGCCATTGTTACCAATCAGCAAGTCGAAAGAAGAAGGCAGGTCTTTCAGAGCTTCTATATTTCCACCGGCTACTTGTTTCATCAGGTTAAGCGGCGTAGCTGCCGTTGTAGCATCTGCATATGCAGTCAACTGGCCTACAACCGGCCAACTCGTCATCTGCACAGGGAAAGAGAGCAACAGGAACACACGACCTGCCAATGCAGGATTAAACGGGTTGTTACCCAATCCACCGAAAGACATCTTGCCGACGCCGATAGCAAACAGTGCGCCAAGAATAATAATCCAGATGGGCAGATTGGAAGGTAAATTGAATGCCAGCAACACACCTGTAATCACGGCAGAACCGTCGCAAATGGTTGTGGTTTCTTTTTTCATAAGGTATTTGCCGATAGCCCATTCGAAGAACAAACAGGCAGCCACCGAAGTAGCTGTTACAATCAGTGCACCCAGTCCGAAGAAATAGAGTGATACGAGAAATGCAGGAATCAATGCGATGAGCACGCCATACATATTCTTCTTCACACTGTCTCCACTGTGAACGTGGGGCGAAAGTGATATTACTAATTTATTTTCCATACTTCGTTATTTTTTAGCTTGACGTGCACGGATGATCGCTCCTACCTTGCCTTTACCCAGACGACAGTAGTCCAGCAACGGACGGCTGGCAGGACAGGTAAACTGGCAAGAACCACACTCGATACAATCCATAATTCTTTCTTTCTCCATTCTCTCGAATTCTGCGTGTTCGGCAAGTGCCGACAGCAAATAAGGCTCCAGCCCCATCGGACAAGCGCCCACGCACTTCGCACAACGGATGCAGGGTTGTATTTCACCACGCTTAGCCTCCTTCTGATTCATTATCAGAATGCCGGAGCTGCCCTTGGCAGTCGGGACATCCGTATTCACCAGTGCTTTACCCATCATCGGGCCACCACCGATAATCTTACCCGTATCTTCGGGCAGACCGCCACAAGCATCAATCAACTGCTTCATCGGCGTACCAATACGTGCCAGGAAGTTGGAAGGTTTTGCCACTGATTTGCCGGTCACAGTAATCACACGCTCAAACAATGGCTTATTTTTCTGTACAGCCTGATAGACAGCAAATGCAGTACCTACATTCTGTACCACTGCACCTGTAGAAATGGGCAGTGCACCACTTCCCACCTGGCGGTTGGTAATAGCATCGATCAACTGTTTTTCACCTCCTTGCGGATATTGCACCTTCAAAGCTACCACCTCGATGCCTGCATAGCTGGATGCCACTTTCGTCATCAACTGGATAGCATCGGGCTTATTATTTTCGATACCGATAAATGCTTTATTCACCTTTACCGCTTTCATCAGGATGGATACGCCCACCATAATTTCTTCAGCGTGCTCCAACATCAACTGGTGGTCGGCAGTCAGATAAGGCTCGCACTCCACGGCATTGATTATGACACACTCAGCCTTGAATGCAGGTGGCGGACAGAGCTTCACCTGAGTAGGGAAACATGCACCACCCAAACCTACAATACCAGCATCGGCAATCTTTTTCACAATTTCTTCTGATGTAAGAGTACATTCCTTCACCAATGTTTCAGTGCGGTCAATGCTTTCTTCCCATTCATCACCGTCTACATCAATAAAGATAGCAGGTTTCGGATAACCACTGGCATCGATAATTGTATCGATTTTGGCAACCTTGCCGCTGACAGACGAGTGGATGGCTGCGGATACGAAACCACCGGCTTCGGCAATCTTTGTGCCGACTTTCACCACATCTCCTTTAGCCACAACCGGTTTTGCAGGCGCACCGATGTGCTGTCCCAGCAGAATCACAGCTTTGGCAGGAACTTCCGCCTTGATGATGGGCTGATGTGCTGAAAGTTTATTTTCGTGTGGATGAACACCACCGATTGAAAATGTCTTCAACATACAATTCTGTATTTTTAGTCGTTTATTATTTATTTATTTTAGGGGACAAGGCATCAGGGGACAAGACACAAGGAGATTACTACTCCTTAATACGTCACTTCCTTGTCAACTCATTCCCTTGTCAGCTCAAGCCTCAACCACTTTGGGAGCGGCATCTTCTGCCTTCGGCTTGCGCGGCGGGAAATTGAGTGCGATAATCGTGTTCTGCGGACAAGCCTCTTCGCACTTACGACATGATTTACATTTAATCGGGTCGATATAAGCCAGATTATTTTCCAGAGTAATGGCCTCGAACGGACAAACTTTCACACACTTGCCACAGCCGATACAAGCAACCGTACAAGCCTTGCGTGCTATGCCGCCCTTGTCTTTGTTTACACACTGCACGTAGATACGACGTGACTTCTTGCCTTGCGGACGAATTTCGATGATGTTCTTCGGACAAGCCTTGACGCAAGCCGCACAAGCCGTACACTTAGCTTCGTCCACTTCCGGAAGCCCTGTTTCGGGGTTCATGTGGATAGCATCGAACTGGCAGGCTTCTACACAGTCGCCACAGCCCAGGCATCCAAAACTACAACCTGTTTCGCCACCATACAAAGAAGCTGCAATAGCACAACTCTTTGCACCATCGTACATATTAGTACGAGGACGATTGGCACAGGTTCCGTTACATCTCACCACTGCAACCATAGGCTCGGCAGCGGTAGCATCCAAACCAAGGATTTCAGCTATTTGCGTCATTACAGGTTGCCCGCCTACCGGACAGAACTTACCATCCAACGAACCTGCCTTTACACAAGCATCGGCAAAACCGCTGCAACCCGGATAACCACATCCACCGCAATTTGCTTGAGGCAATACCTCTCCTACTTGTGCAATTCGCGGATCTTCATACACGGCGAATTTCTTGGAAGCGATATACAAGATAGCGGCTGAAACCAGCGCTATGGCTCCCAATGAAATCACTGCAATCAGAATTACATTCATAAATTAGTTATTTATTTAATTATTCATTTTAAAGTATTATAGTCAGTCTATCGGCTTTATAGAGAAAGAGAATTTCTTTCCCATACGTGTTTTATTTAGCCATAATATATAATAATAAGGTATAAGGAGTGCCAACGAACAAAGCGCGGAGCGAAGTTCGTCATTCCAGATAGCCATGAATATAAAGAGGGAAATAACCAGAACACAGAAAGGTATTACAAAAGCCAGCAACACTGCCGTCATTCCCATGGAGAGTTCTCCAAAGACAATCACCCGGTCTCCGGGGTGATAGGAAGATGCATCGCCGGTGGTCACGTCGATTAATTTTTCTTTGGTATCAGCCGATGCGCAATGTCCCTTAGCGCTACATGCCGCACAAGCTGACGTTTGGACAATCCTCACCTTCACATGAGAACCATTTATGTTTTCCACAATACCTTGATGTTTTATAATATCTGCCATTTTGCAAACTGTGCATTACAAATTGCGGCAAATTTACGCATTATTTGTGAACTGCAAGGCATTCGCCTACTTTTTTATGTGTACGCCAACGTACTTTTTCCCGTTTTAACTATTTTTCTTTGCATTTTTCACAGAATAAGCAAAAAAAATCTGCTTTAGAACACCACTTTTCATTTACTTTGCTTTATCTTCCTCCATGAAATGACAAAATGATATTTTAACCTGTTAGCGAAATTAATTCATAACCTTATAAAAAATCCCGTTTGATACACACCAAACGGGATTTCTTTTGCGGAAAATTCAAGATTGAATATGATTATTTACCATTTGTAATTGATACCGAAACTCAGGATTTCATTTACCTGGAAATGGCTGTCTCCCGTGGTCGGCTTGCTACTATCATCATAGCGGGCATGTACATATAGCTTTGTAGAAAGATAGCGGTTCAAAATGAAATTGATTGTATTTTCCCACTCTATACGAGTCCATTCATAACTGGTCAGATAGTTCAGACGGGAATCCAGCACGATAGAAGGAATTATTTTCCAGTTCAGTGTCGGTTGTATCTGCGAACCCCAGTTGTGGCGCACACTTTTGCCTTTTTCCAAGCCAAAATCCACCTCATTTACGTCCTTATTACCGATGTAACGCATCGTCCAGGTCAACGGAGCTATGAAGACAGAAAGACTGAACTTTTTCTTCTTTAATTTATAGTCCATACCGACACTGGTAGATAAGTCGGCCGGAGCAAAGAAAGCAGAAACCAGTTTTTCACTGTTTGCCTTATAGCCATGACAGAACTGAGTTTTAAACTCCGTAGAAATGGTATAGTACCAATTGGAAGCAGCCTGAATACCTAATTTACTATATATACGGAAAAGGTCGGTATTTACCAGATAATCGTGATACTTGTCCGAAGGAGTTGAACCAAAGCCTAATTTAGCTTCTAAAGTGTTTTCCCACTGTATCTTTTCCCGGTCATTATAATTGGCAAAAAGCTGCAAGTTGGCCAGGAAAGAGTTCGTACTCTCCCCACCCTTATACCAGTTCTCTGAAATATAGTTCTGGGTAATCTGCAAAGAACCGCTTCCGCCCGTCACCCACCAGTTGGGTTTACGGATAACCACTTCCGCATCCTCTTTCACATTAGCCATGCTCTCCTGTGCAAACAGTTTGATTACAGAAGGTTTGGAAGAGACCTCTTTCTCAATATTATCTCTGAAGGCTTTTACCTGCATTATTTCATCTTCCCACGCTACAATATGACGAGGGTCATTATTCACATACAGGTACAACAACGCGCGATCCACCGTCTCATTAGCATGTTTCTTTGATGTGAAAAGCTTTTCATCAAAAGGCAACAATTCCTTTACGGGAGCCTTAAGCGTGTCGAGAGGCTGAAATTTCCAGTCCAACTTGGATATACTCTCCATTGGAGAATTATAATAAGTCAATGGAATGAATAAACGGTAATAATCAGGATTCTCTGCAATATAACGCTCCGGAGTAGAGGGGTCATTCAGGTAGTTCAATACTCCAAAATATTGTTCATGCAAAATGGAAACAGTGTCCAACTGTTGAGTATTACTTCCCGGTTTCAACTTTAAGACAAAATATTGCTTCATCAAATCCGACAAGGTATCTGCTTGTACGGTAGCCGATTTCTCCGCGGCCTTCAAAACAGGCTTCACCGAATTCTGCGCCATCAACGACGAAGAAAATAGTGCGGCAATTGCCCACAATGCTAAGTGTCTATTCTTCATAACGCCCTAAAATCTATGTTTTGAGTGCAAAAGTAAAGCAAAATGTTTAGAAAACATAGAAATGCAAAAGAAAAGATTAACAATGGCCGGATACGGAGTTTCACTGAAATCGAGTTTTTTTTAAGAATTGTTTCGCCGAAACTTGATATACTTCCTCTTTTTTTTGTAATTTTGCGCTTTTTAAGTCTCACGTGTAGACGGATAGATACACAAATGTGTACATCACACCAAACGAAACAATAATATTAAAAACAGTATAGCTGTGGGAGAAACAAAGTATATTTTCGTCACCGGTGGCGTTGCCTCATCATTAGGTAAAGGCATCATTTCGTCCTCCATCGGTAAATTGCTGCAAGCAAGAGGTTACAAAGTAACCATCCAAAAGTTTGACCCGTATATCAACATTGACCCGGGTACTCTGAATCCTTACGAACACGGAGAATGCTACGTGACCGTAGATGGCCATGAAGCTGACCTCGACTTAGGTCACTACGAACGTTTTCTGGGCATCCAGACCACCAAAGCCAATAACATCACGACCGGACGTATCTATAAAAGCGTTATCGACAAAGAACGCCGTGGTGACTATTTAGGAAAGACAATTCAGGTAATTCCTCACATCACGGACGAGATTAAACGAAACGTGAAGTTGCTGGGCAACAAATATAAATTCGATTTCGTGATTACAGAAATCGGCGGTACAGTGGGCGACATCGAGTCTTTGCCGTATCTGGAAAGTATCCGCCAGTTGAAATGGGAGCTGGGACGTGACGCTTTGTGCGTACACCTTACTTATGTACCCTACCTCGCAGCAGCCGGCGAATTGAAGACCAAACCAACTCAGCACTCCGTCAAGGAGCTGCAAAGCGCAGGTATCCAACCGGATGTATTGGTATTGCGTACAGAATACGAACTGAGCACCAACCTTCGCAAGAAAGTAGCTTTGTTCTGCAACGTAGATGAAAATGCAGTGGTACAGAGTATTGATGCCCCTACCATCTACGAAGTACCCATCCTGATGCAGGCTCAGAAACTGGATGAAACAATATTGAAGAAAATGGGACTGCCCGTAGGCGACACCCCGGGACTGGGTCCGTGGCGTGCTTTCCTTGAACGTCGTCATAAAGCAGAAGATACGGAACCTTTGCATATTGCTTTGGTTGGTAAATATGACTTGCAGGATGCTTACAAATCAATCCGTGAAGCCCTTTCACAGGCCGGCACCTACAATGACCGCAAAGTATCTGTAGACTATGTGAACAGCGAAAAGCTGACCGAAGATAACGTTGCAGAAGCACTGGAGGGAATGGCAGGTGTATTGATTGGCCCGGGATTCGGCGAACGTGGCATTGCCGGAAAGTTCGTTGCCATCAAATATGCGCGCACGCATGATATTCCTACTTTCGGTATTTGTCTGGGTATGCAGTGCATCGCTATTGAATTTGCACGCAACGTATTGGGATACGCCGATGCCGATTCACGTGAGATGAATGAAAAGACTCCTCATAATGTTATCGACATTATGGAAGAGCAAAAGTCCATTACCAACATGGGTGGAACCATGCGTCTGGGAGCTTACGAGTGTATTTTGCATAAAGGTAGCAAAGCCTATGAAGCATACGGAACAGAACACATCCAGGAACGTCATCGCCATCGCTATGAATTCAACAATCAGTATAAAGCGGAATACGAAGCTGCAGGCATGAAATGTGTAGGTATCAATCCAGAGTCCGACCTGGTGGAAATCGTAGAAATACCGAAACTGAAATGGTACGTTGGAACTCAGTTCCATCCGGAATACAGCAGTACAGTATTGAAACCTCATCCGTTGTTCGTAGCATTTATTAAAGCTGCCATCGAGAGTTTTGAGGAAAAAGCAAAAAAATAAGATTATTGCAATCCCGAAATAGTAAATTGTAAATAGATAAATTGTAAATAAATTCATGGATAAAAATACCATTACAGGTCTTGTTTTAATAGCCATTTTGTTAGTCGGCTTCAGTTTTCTGAGTCGCCCCAGCAAAGAGCAATTGGAGGCACAGCAACGTTATTACGATTCCATTGCGCTGGTACAGCAACGCGAAGAAGCACTGAAAGCCAAAGCGGACGCAGCATTGGCAAATGAGAAAGACGTGGAAACCGTGGACTCCACAGCACTCTTCTTCAATGCACGCCAGGGAGTGGATTCGCTGATTACCATCCAGAATAATCTGGCAGAGTTGACCCTCAGTACTAAAGGCGGTTCCATATTCTCCGCTGTATTGAAAGAGTACATGGAACAGGACAAGAAAACTCCTGTAACTCTATTCACCGGAAACGATGTTTCCATGAATTTCCTTTTCTATAATAAGAAGGAAACGATACAGACAAAAGACTATTACTTCAGCACTGTACACCGTACGGACAGCACCGTAACGATGCGTTTGGCGGCCGACAGTGCAAGTTATATAGACTTCAAATATGCATTGCATCCCAACACTTACCTGGTGGACTTCAGCATCGAAGCTAAAGGTATGACAGATAAGCTGGCAGCAAGCAATAACTACGTCGACATCGAATGGGCACAACGTGCCCGTCAGATTGAGAAAGGTTATGTATACGAGAACCGTTTGTCTGAATTGACCTACAAGTTTTTAGGAAATGGCACAGACTATCTGTCAGCCAACAAGGATGACGAAAAAGAAGTGCCGGAACGCCTTGACTGGATTGCTTTCAAGAATCAATTCTTCTCCTCGGTATTCATAGCAGATGCCGACTTCGAGAAAACGAAGTTAGTTTCTAAAATGGAACGCGAAGGAAGCGGATATATCAAGGATTACTCGGCTGAAATGAGTACGACTTTCGACCCGACTGGTCAGAAAGCAACGCAAATGTTCTTCTACTTCGGCCCGAACCATTACAAGACGCTGACTGCACTTGATAAAGGACGCGAGGAAAAATGGGAATTGAACCGTCTGGTTTATCTGGGTTGGCCGTTGATTCGCTGGGTCAATAAATGGTTCACCATCAACATCTTCGACTGGTTGTCCGGCTGGGGACTGAGCATGGGTATCGTATTACTGCTGATGACCTTGATTGTGAAAGCAGTCGTATTCCCCGCTACCTGGAAAACTTATATCTCTTCCGCCAAGATGCGTGTGTTGAAACCGAAAATAGACGAGATTAACAAGAAATATCCCAAGCAGGAAGATGCGATGAAGAAACAGCAGGAAGTAATGGGACTGTACAGCCAGTACGGTGTGAGTCCAATGGGTGGATGTTTGCCGATGCTGGTGCAATTCCCGGTTCTGATTGCATTGTTCATGTTCGTGCCGAGTGCTATCGAGTTACGCCAACAAAGTTTCTTGTGGGCTGACGACCTCTCTACGTACGATGCTTTCATCAACTTCCCGTTCAACATTCCGTTCCTGGGTAGTCACCTCAGTTTGTTCTGCTTACTGATGACGATTGTGAACGTATTGAACTCCAAGTTCATGATGCAGCAACAAGACACCGGTGCCAACCCGCAAATGGCAGCAATGAAGTGGATGACGTATCTCATGCCGATCATGATGTTGTTCATCTTGAACAGTTATCCTTCGGGTTTGAACTATTACTACTTCATATCGACGTTAATCAGCGTAGTGACCACAATCATCCTGCGAAAGACGACGAATGAAGAGAAACTTCTCGCCCAACTCGAAGCAAGAAAGAAGGACCCGAAGAAAGCTAAGAAAACCGGCTTTGCCGCCCGCCTGGAGGCAATGCAGAAGCAACAGGAACAGTTGTTGAAAGAGAGACAGAATAAGAGGTGAGTTGACAAGGGAACGAGTTAACAAAATACAAGGGCTGCACTGTACTCTATATGAATAGTGCAGCCCTTTTTTTCTCCTATTGGGAAAAAAAATTCTCCTATTGGAGAAAATTAAACGCTCATTTATACCACTTTATTTTCAAATATTACTAAGTAACGGAAAGAAAAGAAGAAAATGAAAACAAAATACACCAACAAACAGATATGGATGATAGCCTATCCCATCCTCATCAGCCTGCTAATGGAGCAAATGATAGGTATGACAGACACCGCTTTCCTGGGACGGGTAGGCGAAGTGGAACTGGGAGCATCTGCCATTGCAGGTGTCTTCTACATGGTAATATTCATGGCAGCTTTCGGTTTCAGCATCGGAGCACAGATACTCATTGCACGGCGCAACGGCGAACACCAGTACAAGGAAATCGGAAACCTGTTCTATCAGGGTATTTATTTCCAGGTGGGATTGGCGGCAGTCATGTTCTTTCTCTCCTACTTCCTCTCTCCGTTGATTTTGAAGCGTATTGTAGCTTCGGAACACATTTACGAAGCCGCCATCAGTTACCTGAACTGGCGCGTATTCGGCGCGTTCTTCTCATTCAGCGCAGTCATGTTCCGTGCCTTCTTCCTGGGCACTACACAGACGAAGACATTGACATTGAACTCCGTAGTGATGGTGTTAAGCAACGTAGTCTTCAACTACATACTGATATTCGGTAAATTCGGTTTTCCGGCTCTTGGCATTGCCGGAGCAGCTATCGGCTCGTCTCTTGCCGAACTGGTTTCACTGGTATTCTTCATCCTCTATACTCGCAGCCGCATTGACTGCCGCAAGTATGGACTGGATCGCATACCTAAATTCTGCCATGAGGTACTGAAACGCATATTGAACGTCTCCTTCTGGACAATGATACAAAATGTCGTCTCCTTGTCCACCTGGTTTCTGTTCTTTCTCTATGTGGAACATCTGGGAGAACGGTCGCTGGCTGTTACAAACATTGTCCGGAGTGTATCCGGCATATTGTTCATGGTGATGATGGCATTTGCCTCCACTTGCGGCTCACTGGTCAGCAACCTGATTGGTGCCGGTGAGAAGGATTGCGTAGCGGGCACCATCCGGCAGCATATACGCATTGCCTATATATTCGTATTGCCGTTGGCATTGTTCTTCTCGCTCTTCCCTAAACTGATATTGGGTATCTATACGGATATGCCTGATTTACAGGATGCAGCGGTACATTCGCTATGGGTGATGTGCTCAGCCTACTTACTGCTTGTGCCTGCCAATGTATATTTCCAGTCAGTATCGGGAACGGGTAACACGCGTACGGCATTGGTAATGGAATTGGCGACACTGGTTGTTTACGTAGCCTATATCACATACATCATTCTTTACTTACGCCTGGATGTAGCTCTGTGCTGGACGTCAGAAATGGTTTATTCCTTCTTTATCTTAATATTTTGCTGGTGGTATATTAAGCGGGGACGATGGCAAGAGAAACGCATATAATTTGTATATTTGCTGCAAATAACCGTAACGAACAACATATATGAAACAAGTAAACTTATTGCTTATGTCAGCAGCTATGACATTGGCTGCCTGCGGCGGGACAAAAGACGCAGGGCAAGCCGGAGCACCGCTTATCGAGCGGTCGGACATCAAGATTGAAGGCAAGCGCATGACTCCCGAAGCTCTCTGGGCCATGGGACGCATCGGCGGTGTTGCCGTGTCGCCCGACGAAAAACAAATCGCTTACACGGTGGCTTACTACAGCGTGCCGGAAAACAAGAGTAACCGCGAGGTTTTCGTGATGAACACAGATGGAACAGATAACAAGCAAATCACCCGTACCCCGTGGCAGGAAAATGAAGTGACCTGGATAAAGGGTGGCACCAAACTGGCATTCCTCTCTAACGAGAGCGGCAGCAGCCAGTTGTGGGAAATGAACCCTGACGGCAGCGGACGCAAGCAGTTGACGCAATATGATGGTGACCTCGAAGGTTATTCTTTCTCTCCCGATGGCAAGAAATTACTTTTCATCGCCCAGGTGCAAACCAAACAAAGCACCGCAGAGAAATATCCCGACCTGCCGAAAGCAACGGGCATCATTGTCACCGACCTGATGTATAAACATTGGGATGAATGGGTGACCGGCGCCCCGCATCCTTTTGTGGCCGATTTTGATGGAAACGGCATCAGCAATATAAAGGATATACTGGAAGGCGAACCTTATGAAAGTCCGATGAGACCTTGGGGCGGTATCGAACAACTGGCATGGAGCCCTGCAGGAGACAAAGTGGCTTATACCTGCCGCAAGAAGACTGGGTTGGCTTATGCCATATCCACCAACTCGGATATTTATATCTATGATCTTGCCACCGGGAAAACAGAGAATATCACCGAAGAGAACAAAGGTTACGACACCAATCCGCAATATTCTCCCGACGGCAAATACATTGCCTGGCAAAGCATGGAACGTGACGGATATGAAGCCGACCTGAACCGCCTCTTCATCATGAACCTGGAGACAGGCGAGAAACGTTTCGTCAGCAAAGCATTCGAATCGAATGTAGATGGTTTCCTTTGGAACAAGGATTCCAAGAGCATCTACTTCATCGGCGTATGGCATGGTGAAACACAGATTTACAACATCGATCTGGCAGCCAATGATAAGGTTACGCAACTGACGGACGGCATGTATGATTATGCTTCGCTCGCCCTTGCGGGTAATAAGATTATCGCTTTACGCCACTCCATGAGTATGGGTGATGAAATCTATGCTGTAGCTGCTACCCGTAACAGTGATGCTTTTGCCGAGGCAAAACAACTGACCTTTGAAAACAAACAGATTTACGATCAACTGGAAATGGGTAAAGTTGAAGCTCGTTGGATGAAAACTACAGACGGCAAACAGATGCTGACATGGGTAATCTATCCGCCACAGTTTGACCCGAACAAGAAGTATCCTACCCTCCTGTTCTGCGAAGGTGGTCCGCAAAGTCCCGTCAGCCAATTCTGGAGCTATCGCTGGAACTTCCAGATTATGGCGGCAAACGATTATATTATCGTAGCTCCCAATCGTCGCGGTCTGCCGGGCTTCGGTGTGGAATGGAATGAAGCCATTAGTGGAGATTATGGTGGTCAGTGCATGAAAGACTACTTCACAGCGATTGATGAAATGGCAAAAGAACCGTTTGTAGATAACGACCGCCTCGGTTGTGTAGGTGCCAGCTTCGGCGGCTTCTCCGTTTACTGGCTTGCCGGACATCATGACAAACGTTTCAAGGCGTTCATCGCTCACGACGGCATCTTCAATATGGAAATGCAATATCTGGAAACAGAAGAGAAGTGGTTTGCCAACTGGGATATGGGCGGTGCATACTGGGAAAAACAAAATCCGGTGGCACAACGCACATTTGCCAACTCTCCGCATCAGTTCGTAGATAAATGGGATACACCTATTCTCTGCATCCACGGTGAAAAGGACTACCGCATCCTTGCCAACCAAGCTATGGCAGCATTTGATGCCGCAGTAATGCGTGGCGTTCCTGCCGAGTTGCTGATTTATCCGGATGAAAACCACTGGGTATTGAGGCCACAGAATGGCATTCTGTGGCAGCGCACATTCTTTGAATGGCTGGACAAATGGCTGAAATAAAACAGATGGTCTGTTAACCTCAAACAGACCGTCTATCTGATACAAACAGACCATCTATTTCACATAAATAGATGGTCTGTTTTTTATTTCCGGAGCAAGTCTTTTAATTCTACACATAAATGCTCTTTTACTTCACTGAGCAGTATTTCCCTTTTCAGTTCCTGTTGCAGTGAAGTCACTCCCTTATCCACAAATCCGCAAGGATTAATATAGCTGAAATACCTCAAATCAGTATTCACATTTAGCGCCAGCCCGTGCATGGTGACGAAGTGGCTGCTACGCACGCCGATAGCACAAATCTTTCGGGCACGCGGCGTATCGCCTTCCAACCAGACACCTGTGGCTTTCTCCAATCTTCCGGCAGTAATACCATAGGAAGCACAAACGCGGATAACAGCTTCTTCGAGCAAATGAACATATTCTTTCAATCCCAGAGAAAATTCTTCGAGATTCAAGATAGGATAACACACCAATTGCCCCGGACCATGATAAGTTATATCTCCGCCCCGGTCTATATGATAGAGTGTAGCCCCTATCCGCTGAAGTTGTTCTTCACCCAGCAACATGTTTCCTTCTTTTCCGCTACGCCCCAAGGTGTAGACATGCGGATGTTCGCACAAAATGATATGATTCTCATACTCCTCTCCCGCCTGCTTGGCATGGATAAGAGCATCAAAACACTCCGTTTGCCGGGTCCACGCTTCGGCATACGGAATGATATTCCAGTCTGTTATATTCAGTTTCATGAGGGCAAAGTTAAGATTTTAGGGATAAAATCGTATATTTGCCGACAGCAAAATGAATAAAGATGAAACATAACTTCCCACAAGTAGATTTGCCGGTCGAAATGCTGGCATGGAGAGACGTTACAGAAGATATTCTGAACCTCTATCGCCAGTCATGCCGATTGAAGGCTTGTATATTTGCACTTTGCACAGAAGGAACGATCAAAGTAACCATCAACCTGATGGAACATGAAATAAAAAAGAACGATTTGGTTATTCTGATGCCGGGTACTATTATACAGCTCAACGAGCAAAAAGAAAAGGTACGATTCTGCTTTGTTGGTTTCTCTTCTCATTGTGTCAATGGCATTAATCTGCTGCAAGCCACTATGGGATCATTTTCCAAGATATGGGAAAACCCTATTGTCAGCGTCAGCGATTTAGTGGCCTCCTATTTCGTGGATTATTTTGCATTGCTGACACGTATATCCATCTCCCACCCAACTGCCACCAGTACAGCAATGGCGCAAAGTGTGCTTCACAGCATTCTGCTTGGGATAAACACCCTCTATGCCCGCCATCCTCAAAGCATTCTTGCCAAGAGCCGTAAAGAAGAGATTTGCCAAAAGTTCGTGCAACTGGTTATTGAGAATTATATGACCGAGCGGCGTGCCCAATTCTATGCCGACAAACTGGGGATTTCATTGCAGCATCTCAGCACCACCGTAAAGCAAGTGACAGGAAGAAATGTGCTCGATATCATTTCGCATGTAGTAATCATTGACGTCAAAGCACGGTTAAAGTCTACAGATATGACTATCCAGGAGATAGCCTATTCACTGAACTTCCCCAGCGCCTCTTTCTTCGGAAAGTATTTCAAGAGGCACATGGGGATGAGTCCGTTGGAATATAGAAATAGTTAGTATCTCAAGCGAAGACTATTCAACACCACTGATACGCTGGAGAATGCCATGGCAGCACTTGCCAGCATGGGGTTCAGCAACAATCCGTTGATGGGATAAAGCAATCCGGCAGCGATAGGAATACCTATCAGGTTGTAGATGAATGCCCAGAACAAATTCTGACGAATCAGCTTTACCGTTTGACGGGAGAGGTTGAATGCTTTCGGCAACAACAGCAAATCCGAAGTCATAAGAGTGACCATCGCCACATCCATCGCAATATCCGTTCCTTTACCCATGGCAATGCTGACATCGGCACAAGCCAAAGCCTGCGAGTCGTTGATACCGTCACCTACCATAGCAACCGTTTTTCTCTGAAGCTGGAGCTGGCGGACAAATTCTTCTTTATCGTCCGGCAAGGCATCGGCAATATACTGGATGTTGCCTAATCGTGCAGCAACTGCTGAAGCCGTACGCTCGCCGTCTCCCGTCAGCATACACACCTCAATACCTTGATTACGGAGTTCGCGGACAGCCTCAACGGAAGTTGCCTTTATCTGGTCTTTGATGGCAACAATCGCAAGAAGTTCATTCTCACGTCCGAAGTAAACGATACTGCAGCCATCGGACTCGTATTGAGCCAACATTTCGCCTAATACATCGGTAAGGGTGGCATGATAATCCTTCAAAAGTTTATGGCTGCCTGCCCAGTACTCAGTATGCTGATAAGATACTTTGATGCCTTTTCCGGTAATGCTTTGAAAACCATCAAAAGTAGCGGGAACGATTTGTTCCCCCTCTTGCAAGGCGGTGACAATGGCACCAGCCAACGGATGCTCGGATTTAAGTTCGGCTGCCAGAAGCACATCTTTATAATGTTCTTCCTGCGGCTGTGCCCAAAGCCAACCGGTAACAGTGGGATGGCCTTCGGTCAATGTACCGGTTTTATCCAATACAACCACATTCACCTTCCGCATCTGTTCCAGCGCAACAGCATCTTTTATCAGGATATGATGGTCGGCAGCTTTACCGATGCCTACCATTAAGGCAGTAGGGGTAGCTAATCCCAATGCACAGGGACAGGCAATCACCAGCACGGAAACGGCCGACAACATAGCATGAGAAAGCATATCTACACCGCCAAAGAACATCCAGATAAAGAATGTCAGGACGGATAAACCTAATACGACAGGAACAAAGATTCCTGTTACCTTGTCCACAATGCGCTGCACAGGCGCCTTGCTACCTTGCGCTTCCTGCACCATGCGAATGATACGCGCCAGCACCGTTTCCCCGCCTACTTTCTCGGCACGGATAATGAACGAACCTTTCTGGTTGATGGTTCCCGCCAATACGTGTGAACCAATCTTCTTTTCTACCGGAATAGGTTCGCCGCTAATCATGCTTTCATCCACATAAGAGTCACCTTCGGTCAGGAAACCATCCACGGGGATTTGCTCGCCGGGGCGGACGCTGACAAAGTCGTTTATGTTCAGTTGTTCCAAAGGAATATCCTGTTCCTTACCATCACGCACTACACGGGCTATCTTGGGCTGCAAACCCATCAGCTTACGAATGGCAGTAGAAGTATTCCCTTTGGCACGCTCTTCCATCAATTTACCTGTCAGGACAAAGGCGATGATGACAACAGCAGCTTCGTAATAGACATGAGGTTCCAACCCACGGCTATACCAGAAATCGGGGAAGAAAGTATTAAAGACACTGAACAGAAAGGCGATGGATGTACTTAGTGCAACCAGTGTATCCATATTGCTGCGTCCCAGACGTGCTTGTTTCCAGGCACCGGTATAGAACGGCGTACCGAACAACACCAGTACAGGGATAGCCAGCACCATCTGTATCTCGTTGGAATAAGGCATATGCATAAAGACCATGGAAAGCAGCAACAGGGGAACAGCAAATATCCACGCTCCTATCACGCGCGCTTTCAGGTGTCGATAGCGTTTATGTTGTTCTTCCTCCTGGCGTTCTTCGGCATGCTCTTCCTCAATGATGAGGTCATAGCCCGCAGACAGCACGGCAGCACGGATTTCTCCGGGTGTCAGCTTATCCGTCTCATAAGAGACAGACAGTGTGTTGGAAGCAAAGTTGACCGAGGCATCCGTAACACCCACCAACTTGCGAACTGTCTTTTCTACATTATTGGCGCATCCTGCACAGTGCATATTCAGCACAGGAAACGTCTGTTTTTTTATATTACCCATATATATATTGTTTTTTAGAAGTTCCGAAAAAACAGAACACAAATTACACGAATCACACAAATGCAGGTTTCGCTACAAGCGCGAAGGAGATTCGTATAATTCGCGTAATTTGTGTTCTACCCAGTGTTATAAACAATCTCTACAGGTCGTTTGTTCGATTACTTCTTGTCCTCTTGCTTCGTCTCCTTCACAAATTCGGCTTCGTAGTTGAACTTCTTGAAACCATCTTTCAGTTTGTCTACATTTGTCTTTTCAGCATCGTATGTGATGGAAACTGTTTTCGTTTTCAAGTCTGTAGAGAATTCTTTTACTCCTTTCTCAAATTTAATGTTGTTCTTCACTTTCTTTTCGCAATTCTCACAGTGCATCTGAGAAACCTTGAAGACAGCGGTACGGATGTCTTTCGCCATTACTGCCGTTACACTCAATAAAGCTACTACAAGGGCAGCCATCATTCTCTTTGTTTTCATAAATACCTCCTTATTTATTGGTTAATAATATTTTAAGCTACGAGCTACAAGCTACAAGCTACGAGTGGCTACGCTATATACTAGGAACGAATAATTTTCGCCCGGCTATCACACCGAAAGGTACTTGTCACTCGTAGCTTGTAGCTCGTAGCTAGACTAGTTTCTTGCCAAGTTGAATCTCAACCCTATATACGCTTTCGCCCCATGCATCGGCCCCCACACCATAGTGGCATCAAAGTTTTCTCCCCACGGATTGGAAGCATCTATTATCGGATTTTTCTGTTTAAAGTTCGTCAGGTTCTCACCTCCTACATAAACAGACCAGCGACGGAAATAGCGCGTCACCTGCGCACTCAATTGTTGGAAACTACCATAGCGCCGTTCCCATGAAAGGCTTCCGTCCGCCAGTTCATAAGGTTCAGGCATCCGTCCACCACCATTCAACTGTAAAGTAGCATCAAATTGCCACAAACCCAGAGGAGTCTGATAAGAAGCAGTCAACAAGCCTTTATACTTACCAGTAAGTGGCTTCTCCATTAATTTACCATTATAGGTAGTTTTTGCATCCGTCAGACGGTAAGCCGCCGTCAGAGTGAAGCCTTTGAACAATGGATAATTGGCTTCTACCTGAAACACCTGCGAATAGGAACGCCCGTCCAGATTATAGAAAGCCACTTCATGCGGATTACTATCCATATCCACAACTACCTGTTTCAGGAAATCCGTATAATAGTACTCTGCATTCACATTCAGCGTCTTACCAAAAACCGGAATGTAAGTCGATACACTTGCTCCATAGTTCCATGCTTCTTCCTGGTCCAGATGGGAAGCAATCTTCACCTTACGGCTACTTGCCAAAAGATAATTGTTCTCTGCCAATACATGCGTATTACGGTATCCCTTACCGGCAGACACGCGGAAGTGCACATACTCATTCGGATTATACTTGACGTGCGCACGCGGTGTAACGAAGAAACCGTACTCACTGCTATAATCTCCGCGAAGTCCCCCCATCAGCATCAGTTTATCATTCAGATTGAAGGTGTACTGAACGTATGCGCCCGGAACGGATTCCTTAACAAACTTCTTCGTTAGCCCATCTTCCACCTGATTTGTCAACCGATAATGCTGGTCGTAACCATCATAATTGAAACTCAATCCGGTAGAAAGACTGTGCTGCTTACTGAACTCCGTTTCAAAAAGCAACGAAGCATAAAAGTTGCTTTGGTCCACATCATACAGTTTACGCCCGTAAGTGGCATCCTGATTATGCAACGTTCCTTGTAGAATCAAGGCAAGATTCGTGTTTTTTTCCTTATTGAATATATAGGCATTCTTGGTAAACGCTTCGTAACGATTCGTCTTGATACCTATCTCATAAAGGTCGTGAGACGGAGCTTGTCCGTGTGCAGTCTGACCGCTATTACGCGTTTCCTGCAATACTTTCACACCAGCCTGGAATACATAGTTATCTCCCATATATGCCCAGCGATTCCAGAAATTATACTGTTCCACACGTGGAATGTCAACAAAACCATCATCATTAGAGTCGTGAGATTTCGTCTCATTCTCATAGTGAGCCAACAACGAAGTACTCCATCGTTTCGACAATTTCACCGTAGCATCCGCATTCGCTTCATAACGGTTTGTGCTGCTGGCAAAGAGATTTGCCGACACCCAGTCCGCTTCCGGCAATTGTGGTTTCTTGAACTCGACATTGATTTGTCCGGTTATAGACTCATACCCGTTCTTTACGGACGAGCTACCTTTGCTGACCTGTATGCTCTGCATCCACGGTCCGGGCACATAACCCAATCCATAAGGAGAAGCAGCCCCCCGAAAGTTCGGAATGTTTTCGGTCATCATCTGCACATACGTACCGGAGAGTCCCAATAATTTAATCTGCTTGGCACCCGTGGCCGCATCCGAGTAGCTGACGTCTACGGAAGGATTCGTAACGAAGCTCTCTCCCAGATTACAGCAAGCTGCACGCGTCAGTTCGGCACTGCTAATCATATCTTCATTCATCACACTGGTACGCAATTTCATCGTACCCAGTTTACGGGATACGATATTCACTTCATTCAATTCCACTCCCTCACGAATCACAATATCGAGGTGCTGATTCGCTTTATCCACATGTATCGTGTCATTTTCAAAACCGATAAAGCTAACTACGAGCATGTGGCTGCGGGCAGGCTTATGGATGGAGAAATTGCCATCTTCGTTGGTAGTTACTCCATCAGTGGTATTCATCCAAAAGATATTGGCTCCCGGAATAGGTTCACCAGCAGCATCTTTTACAACACCTGTTACCTGAGCCTGTATAAATTGAAAAGTGAAAAGAAATACTAATAAAAATATATGTTTCATATATCTGAATTCATTAATTAGAGGGTACAAAAATAGGATATATGCTGTGCAACAAGGTTGCAAGACTATCCAGCTATCAATTAAAAAGAGACCGGACAAAGAAAATCTCTATTCCGTCCGTACAATCTCCGTAGCGGCTCCATAGTATCTCCGTAGCTTGTCCGTACCTCGTCCGTATCATCTCCGTACTCTTAGATACGGACAAACTACGGAGCAGGTACGGACCGGATACGGCTCAAATATACCTTTGGATGGAACCGGGCAAGAAGGGAAACACTTCTTGCACGCCAATCGATTTTAAATAATGAGAACAGAATATAAAGCCAGATACTGCCTCGAACTGTCGGGATGCGGAGGTACGGCATATGACACCTCTTTCAATTCACCCGTAGGCAAGGAGCATTGGAAATCCGGCAATGCCTCGCAGAAAAGCTGGATGACAGGTACGGTTATTACAGGGCTTTCGCACGAGTATTTCACCAAGTCTACCTTATAAAAGGTAGCCGTACAGCCTTCGTCTTTGCAAGATTTTTCCGGTTTATGAGAAGATTTATGAGATTTATGGCATTTGGCACAACCATGAGTGCAACATACCTGCGCCGTCTCGCAACCGGCACAACAATAGTGGACAATAGAAACTCCCGCCCCCGCATAGATAACTGTCAGGGACAGTAAAACTGCCAATATGTAACGAAGTCTCTTCATATCCAATGCAAAGATAGGCAGATAAAAGCATTCATGCCTATTATTTTTTCATTTTTTATATGTTCTATTCGTTAATATGTTCTATATTTGTCGATAGCGAATCGAAAGAGAAATGTTGAATTTAACGAAGAAAGTCCAAATGAAAAAGCAATATGTCAGCCTACTTGTCATTCTACTTGCGGCAAGTGGCTTTTTATTTTCTTGCGGTAACACCGTGAACAAAAACGCAGGCGCGTTGGAGTTCGATAGTATACAGGTAAACGAAGTCGGACACCTTTTTGGAGATACCGCAAAGCCCGGTTGTAACATCACCATCAACTTTGCATACGCCAGCAAGTCGACCGATGAAAAATTGAAAGATAGTCTGAACACTTATTTCCTCTCTGCTTGTTTCGGCGATAAGTACATGACGCTGAAGCCCAAAGAAGCTGTGAAACTCTACAAGGAAACTTACATCAAAGATTACCTCAAAGATCTGGAACCGATGTATGCCAAGGATGAAGCGGAAAAAGAAGATTCCGCCTCCATACTTGCGTGGTATTCTTATTATAAAGGTATCGAAAGCCACGTACAGTTCTATAAGAAACATTTGCTGGTTTATCGCATCGATTATAATGAGTTCACCGGAGGCGCACATGGCATTTATATGTCCACCTTCCTCAATATGGATTTGCGCACGCTGAGTCCCGTACGCCTGGATGATATTTTTGTAGGGGAATATAAAGAAGCGCTCACCGATTTATTGTGGAACCAACTTATGGCAGACAATAAAGTTGCGACACGCCAGGAAGTAGAGGAAATGGGTTACACAAGTACCGGTGACCTGGAACCTACAGAAAACTTTTATCTCGATGACAAAGGCATCACTTTCTATTATAATATCTACGAAATCGCTCCCTACGTAATGGGGCCGGTAGAAATCACCTTACCTTATGAGATTATGTCGCACCTGCTGAGCGATGAAAAAGGGGTGTTAATTATGAATTATTAATTATTAATCCTATGCAGATTCATAATTCCGGCTCGCAATTAATAATTAAATATTTAATAGTTTGTATTTAATTTAATATTTAAATAAAATGGAAATCATTCTGAAGTATTTCCCAGACCTCACAGAGGCGCAGAAGCAGCAATTCGCATCCCTCTATGACCTCTATACGGACTGGAATGCAAAAATAAACGTTATATCCCGTAAAGACATCGAAAACCTGTACGAACACCACGTGCTTCATTCATTGGGCATAGCCAAAATCATTAGCTTCAAGCCCGGCACCCGCATTATGGACTTGGGCACAGGCGGTGGCTTTCCGGGCATTCCCCTTGCTATCTTATTTCCCGAAGTGAAGTTTCACCTCGTTGACAGCATCGGCAAAAAAGTACGCGTAGCCACGGAAGTTGCAAACAGTATAGGACTGAAAAACGTTACCTTCCGCCACGCACGGGCTGAGGAAGAGAAACAATTATTCGATTTTGTCGT
Organism: uncultured Bacteroides sp.; assembly: GCF_905207245.1. GTDB lineage: Bacteria > Bacteroidota > Bacteroidia > Bacteroidales > Bacteroidaceae > Bacteroides. The sequence goes on from NZ_CAJLKP010000031.1 coordinate 52,054, forward strand.
GAGCCGTGCCGTAATGCCACTCGCGGATTTGCTGAAAATCATCCGCAAAAACATTGCCCCTGAACAGCACAATGCTTTGCCCAACGGACTGATTTGCCTGAAAGGTGGTGAACTGGCAAACGAAGCTATGCCTTTCAAGCACAAAACCATGATGTACGACCTGAAAGATTACTTCCACGAAGAATTCTTTGAAACAAAAAAAGTGGTCTACGCGGTACCCTGATTGCAAAAGTAATGACTAACATATACCTATCATGAAAATAAAAAGGTTTGAGTTTAATATGTTCCCTGTGAACTGTTATGTTCTGTGGGACGACACCCTTGAAGCCGCCGTGATAGATCCCGGCTGCTTTTATGAGGAGGAAAAACAAGCGTTGAAGAATTTCATTATAAAGAATGGACTGAACGTGAAACACCTCCTCAACACACATCTGCATCTGGACCACATCTTCGGAAACGCTTATATGGTCAAGGAATTCGGATTGCCGGTGGAAGCTAACAAGGCAGATGAATTCTGGATTGACGAAGCTCCGAAGCAAAGCCGCATGTTCGGTTTCCAATGGAACGAAATACCGGCGCCAATAGGGCAATACCTGCACGACGGAGACATCATCACCTTTGGTAACACAACACTTGAAGCCATCCACGTGCCGGGACACTCACCGGGCAGCCTGGTTTATTATTCTGCCAAAGACCATTGTATGTTCTCCGGCGATGTACTCTTTCAGGGAAGTATCGGACGTGCTGACCTCACCGGTGGCAATTTTGACGAACTGAAAGAGCATATTTGCAGCCGCCTGTTCATTCTGCCCAACGAGACGATTGTCTATCCTGGACATGGTGCACCGACTACCATCGGCATTGAAAAGGCAGAAAACCCATTCTTCAGATAAACTTAAAAAACAGATACTATCATGAAAAGCGACCTATTAGCTTGCCGCCATATCGGCATCAGCGAGAAAGATGAAGAAAAGATGCTCCACAAAATAGGAGTCAGCAGTCTGGATGAGTTGATAGACAGAACCATCCCTGCAAATATTCGTCTGAAAGAACCGTTGGCATTGCCCGAACCAATGACAGAATATGAATTCGGACAGCACATCACCCGATTGGCTTGCAAAAACAAACTTTACACTACGTACATCGGCCTCGGCTGGTACAACACCATCACCCCCGCCGTTATTCAACGGAACGTATTCGAGAATCCGGTATGGTATACCTCATATACCCCCTATCAGACAGAAGTTTCGCAAGGACGCCTCGAAGCGTTGATGAACTTCCAGACGGCCGTCTGCGACCTGACGGGTATGCCCCTTGCCAACTGCTCACTGCTGGATGAAGCGACGGCTGCGGCCGAAGCCGTCTCCATGATGTATGCCTTGCGTCCGCGCGATATGCAGAAGTCCGGTGCAAACGTTGTGTTTGTGGACGAGAAAATCTTCCCGCAGACATTGGCAGTAATGACTACGCGTGCCCTTCCGCAGGGTATCCAGATACGCACAGGAAAATATTCCGAAATGGAATTCACTCCGGACATCTTTGCCTGCGTACTGCAATATCCCAATGCAAGCGGAAATGTGGAAGATTACCGTAGCTTTGTGGAGAAAGCGCACGCAGCAAACTGTAAAGTAGCTGTTGCTGCCGACATCCTGAGTCTAGCCTTACTCACCCCTCCGGGAGAATGGGGAGCCGATATCGTATTCGGAACCACCCAGCGTCTCGGTACGCCGATGTTCTACGGCGGTCCGTCTGCCGGGTACTTCGCCACCCGCGATGAATACAAACGTAATATGCCGGGACGCATCATTGGCTGGTCGAAAGATAAATATGGAAAGCTCTGTTACCGCATGGCACTGCAAACCCGCGAACAGCATATCAAACGGGAAAAAGCAACTTCAAACATCTGTACCGCACAGGCTTTACTGGCTACAATGGCAGGTTTCTATGCCGTATATCACGGACCGGAAGGTATCCACAGCATTGCAGAGCGCATCCACAGCATCGCTGCATATCTGGAGAAGACCATTAATAAACTGGGGTACAAGCAAGTGAATGCCCAGTACTTCGATACTCTGCGTTTCGCATTGCCCGATACCGTTTCGGCACAACAGATACGTACCATCGCCCTGAGTAAAGAAGTCAACCTGCGCTATTTCCATAATGGAGATGTAGGTATGAGTATCGACGAAACAACAGATGTATCTGCTGCCAACGTCCTGCTTTCCATTTTTGCCATTGCCGCCGGTAAAGACTGGACAAAGACAGAAGATATTCCCGTTAGCAGCACTATCAGCAAGGCTTTGGAGCGCCGTAGTTCCTATCTGACACACGAGGTCTTCAATAAATACCATACGGAAACGGAGATGATGCGTTACATCAAGCGTCTCGACCGTATGGACATCTCCCTCGCCCACTCCATGATTTCCCTTGGTTCCTGTACCATGAAACTGAATGCTGCGGCAGAAATGCTCCCCCTCAGCCGTCCGGAATTTATGTGCATGCATCCGCTTGTTCCCGAGGATCAGGCAGAGGGGTATCGTGAATTGATAAACAATCTTAGCGAAGAACTGAAAGTCATCACAGGCTTTGCAGGTGTCAGTCTGCAACCGAACTCCGGTGCAGCAGGTGAATATACAGGACTACGAGTTATCCGCGCTTATCTGGAAAACATCGGTCAGGGGCACCGCAACAAAGTGTTGATTCCTGCTTCCGCCCACGGCACCAATCCCGCATCTGCCATCCAGGCAGGTTTCACTACCGTAACTTGTGCTTGCGATGCACAGGGCAATGTGGATATGGATGACCTTCGTGCCAAGGCGGAAGAAAACAAAGACGACCTTGCCGCACTGATGATTACCTATCCTTCCACGCACGGCATTTTTGAGACTGAAATCGTAGAAATCTGCCGTATCATCCATGATTGCGGAGCACAGGTATATATGGACGGTGCCAATATGAATGCCCAGGTTGGCCTGACGAATCCCGGCTTTATCGGTGCGGACGTTTGCCACCTGAACCTGCATAAGACATTCGCTTCGCCTCATGGCGGTGGTGGTCCGGGGGTAGGTCCTATCTGCGTTGCGGAACATCTGGTTCCGTTCCTGCCGGGACATCCGCTTTTCGGTAATCCTGCCAATACGGTGTCTGCCGCTCCGTTCGGTAGTGCGGGTATTCTGCCTATCACTTACGGATATATCCGTATGATGGGTACGGAAGGATTGACACGTGCTACCAAAATCGCTATTCTCAGCGCTAATTACCTGGCAGCCTGTCTGAAAGATACGTATGGTATCGTATATCGGGGCGCAACCGGTTTTGTGGGTCATGAAATGATATTGGAATGCCGCAAGGTACACGAAGAGACGGGTATCAGCGAAAACGATATCGCCAAACGACTGATGGACTATGGTTATCATGCTCCTACCCTTTCCTTCCCCGTTCACGGCACGCTTATGATAGAGCCTACGGAAAGCGAAAGCCTTGCCGAACTGGATAACTTCGTGAACGTGATGTTGACCATCTGGGGGGAAATCCAGGAAGTGAAAGAAGGAAAAGCGGATAAGGAAGATAACGTTCTGATAAATGCCCCGCATCCCGAATATGAGGTAGTTGCCAATAACTGGGAACACAGCTATACAAGGGAAAAGGCAGCTTATCCGATAGAAAGTGTACGCGAAAACAAGTTCTGGATAAATGTGGCACGTGTGGATAACACGCTGGGCGACCGTAAGTTGTTGCCGACGTGCTACGGATGTTTCTAAATTGCATTTCCCCATAATAATACAGATAACCCGTATTCAATAAATAGAGTGTTTCAATTCCCCTCGTCCGATGGATGAGGGGAATTGAAACACTCTATTTTGTTTTTAAGGCAACTATTGCTCTCACCCTCTTTCGATATAACTGTAATCCTTTCTCTTGTTGACATTACTCCTATAATACTTGATATTGCCGGACAACAACTTTCCGTCCGCTTCCTTTGTTCTTTCGGAAAGAATAAAGTACTTTTGCAATGTTGCGCAACAAAAGCAGTGTCGAGTGATAAAGATAACGCCTCATATTGAAGCAATAACACACAGAGAATGATATGAAAGAGATAAAAAGGGAAGTATAACCATCGCACTTTTATAAATGAGCATCATCCGGAAAAAGAAACAAAACGGACTTTTCTACACGAAAACCGAAGAGAGAATAAATACCCTCTCGCATGCCGCAGGCATCCTGATGGGAGTCGTTGTCGGCACGATATTTCTCGTAAAAAGCTATCAGAGTGGAAACTTCTGGGCTGTATTCGGCATCTGGCTCTATCTCTTCGGCATGCTCGGTTCTTACGTTGCCTCCACCCTCTACCATGCACTGAAATACCATAATCCCTGGAAGAAACGGTTGCGGAACTGGGACCATGCGGCTATCTATTGGCATATTGCGGGCAGTTACTCGCCCGTTACATTGATAGCACTACGGGGTGAAGGTGCCTGGGGATGGGGATTATTCGGTTTTGTCTGGTTATGTGCCATTATCGGCACCATCGTGAGTTTCCGCAAAATGGAGGAACATAGCAATGTAGAGACAATCTGCTTCATCGTTATGGGGCTGTCCGTACTGGTTGCCTTCAAACCTCTATATGCCGTTGCCGCAGGAACGTGCTACTGGATGATCGGTGAAGGCATCTGTTACATCACCGGAGCAGTGTTTTACTCTTTCCGGCAACGCTATATGCATTCTGTATTTCATTTCTTTGTACTGGGAGGTTCGGTGTGCCACATGATGGCGGTATGGCTGATTCTATAGTTGCTACCAACTGCTAAAATATATTAATAATCCTCCCCCTTCCTTGCTTTTCTCCTCCGCTTCGTTTACGTTTGCAGTGTTGTACATCAGTGCAACACTTAAGAAACTATGATAAAGATAGAAAACGTCAGCTACGGCTACAAGTCTAACCGTCCTATTTTCAATGATATATCTTTGGAAATAGGCAACGGAATATACGGACTTCTGGGAGAGAACGGTGTAGGTAAAACCACACTGATACATCTCCTTTGCGGACTACTTTTTCCCTGGAAAGGAGAATGCAGCATTGATGGAATGAATCCGGCAAAAAGAGCACCCGCCTTATTGAGCCGCTACTTCTTTCTGCCCGAAGAAATGCAGATGCCTTCCGAAAGCATTTCCGCTTTTGCCACACGGCATTCTGCTTTCTATCCTCACTTCAACCACAAAGAGTTTGAACAGAATCTTGAAGAACTGAAGATTGACAGGAAACAGAAGTTATCCGCAGTTTCCTATGGTCAGCAGAAAAAGGCGATGCTGGCGTATGCCTTTGCACTGCATACCCCGCTCCTGATACTCGACGAGCCTACAAACGGGCTGGACATCACATCCCGACAAGCTCTGAAACGTATCATCAGCCGCAGCATAGATGATGACAGTACGCTCCTCATCTCCACTCACCAGGCACACGACTTCGAGAACCTGCTGGATCACCTCATTATCCTCGGCGAAGGCGAAATCTTGCTGAACCGTTCGTTGGACGAAATCAGCCAGCGCCTCCTCTTTGTCCGGACAGACAGTCTGCCCGAAGACAGCATTTACAGTGAACAGGAATTACCCGGATATTTCTCCGTATTGCCTAATGAGGAGGAAGAAGAAAATACACCGGATATAGAACTGCTGTACAAGGCAATGTTGCAAGTGCCGGAAAAGATAAAATCAATGTTCAAATAAACAAAGAATATGAATGCAACCTTCAACCTGAAACGTTTCTTCCTGCTGGAACAGTATAAGAAACAGGAAACCGGCAAACACTTGCTATGGAGTGCCGGCATTGTGCTGGGCATTTGTCTTCTCTGCATGATGTATGACATCAACAAAGGCTCAAGCTATTACATCGAACATACACAGGCTTTCTCTCTCAGCCGCTACGTGCTATGGTTTTTGTGTATTGCCCCCTGTCTGTTGGAGATAAATATCACCAAACAAACCTCCACACTATACTTGTTGATGCCCGCTTCCGTTTTTGAGAAGTTCCTGCACTTGTGGATGAAATATATACTTATAATCCCGTTATTCTGCATCTTACTGATAGCAGTTCTTAAAGGAATATTCAATCTATCAGGAATCGATTATCTGCAATATTTCGGAAGCCAGATAGAACCTTATATCATTCAAAAAGACCAGATGCTGACATACAGTCTGTTACAAGGTATATTCTTTATCGGATGCATAGCCTTCAAACGCCAGAAGCTGATAAGCTCCTTCATCGTGTTATGCCTCTGCCTCAGTGCCCTGCTAAGTATTGGCGCATTTACATACTTATGCAGCCCTGCTGACACCAAAGGCTACTGGTTATCCAATATCATAGCCTATCCTATATATAACTTTCCGATGAGCAGTACGGGAGAAGCCGTCATTGCCTTTTGCAATTACGCCACCCCAGCTTTGTTCACCATCGGCACATGGATATCGAGTTACTTCCTGCTCAAAGAAAAACAACTGTAAGCTATGGACTTCAAGACCAACAAACCGATATACCAACAGATTGTAGACTTCTGTTTCAGCAAGATACTCACCCGTGAGTGGACGGCGGGCGAACGAATAGTCTCGGTCAGGGAGCTTTCCACGCAGCTTGCCGTGAACTCGCGCACCGTGCTGAAAGCCTACGAATACCTGCAAGCGGAGAACATCATCTATCCCGAACGGGGCATGGGCTTCTATCTTTCAAAGGATGCCATGAAGAAAGTAATGAAGATACAGAAGAAAGAATTCTTTGAAAACCAGCTTGCCGACCTGTTCAACGTCATGGACCTGCTCGGCATCAGCATAGATGAAATAACAGAACGATATAATAAACTTAAAAACAGCAGTTCATGAAGAGATACGCAAAGACAGCATTATGGATTACCTTCGGACTCCTCTTCGTACTCATCATAGTCAAAGTTTTTACTCTGATGTACGAACTGAATTCCGCCGTACAATCCTAACTTTCGCCGTTTCAACGAAGAAAGTATAAACAATTGAAATACAACATATAAAATCTTCCCCAATGGGGAGGAGTGAAATCTGTATCCCTAATTAATCAGTAACCTACTAATAGAAACAAATATGAAAACAAAACTATTTTTACTACTGTTTATCCTCTGTGTACTCAGTGCGAAGGCACAGAACTTCTCCGTCAAAGGACGCGTCACAGACGCTTCGCAAGAGGCAATTACAGCCGCCAACGTATCACTATGGACCACAGACTCCACCCTGGTGACCGGAGTAACTTCGAATGCACAAGGCAAGTTCACTCTCCATAAAATCAAGGCAGGCAGTTACCGTCTCGCCATTACTTTTATCGGCTATCAGAGTGAAGTCATCCTGCTGAAACTGAATAACAATCTCGACTTGGGCGACATACAATTGCAGGAAGATGCTGTAAGTCTGGGCGAGGTAACCGTATCTGCCAGCAACGTGCTTCAACGGGTGGACCGTCAGATTATCCTGCCCACCGAAAGCCAACTGAAACGCTCGTTCGGTGCCTACGACCTGCTGAACAACCTTGGCATCGCCCGCCTGCAAGTGGATAACTTCACCAACAGCATGAGTGTCAGCGGCGGTGGAGCCGTGCAAACCCGAATCAACGGTATCAAGGTGACGGACAAGGAAATTGCCGCCATCAGAGCCAAAGACGTGCTACGCGTGGAGTTCATTGAAGACCCCGGCAAACAATACGGCGACGACGAACTGGGCGCTGTGGTAAACATCATCCTGCGTCGCCGCGAAACGGGTGGTGTGGTGAACTTCCAGCTTTCCGACTCGCCCCATACCTTGTGGGGAGAGAATTTCCTGAGCGCGAAGTTCAACTACAAGAACTCTGAGTGGGGCATCGATTACTTCAACAAAAACGGTAAGTATCACAGCCGCCTCGAATCTCACGAAACCTTTTATCTGGGCGACCGCACCATCGACCGTATCAAGGAAGGCATGGAAAACGAATCCCCTGCACTCAGTTTCATCAACAACCTGAACCTGACGTACAATCTGACGAAAGCGGACAAGTATGTCTTCAACGCCATCTTCCGCAATAACCTAAACAACGCTCCTTACCAGAACGAGCTGAACCGGATGTGGGCAGTGGGCAGCACGGAGTCTATCTATTCATACGTCAATAACCACACATCCAGCTATTCTCCGGCACTCGACCTTTACTTCCAGCATACCCTACCCCATCAGCAAAGCATCCAGGTGAATGTGACGGGAACGCTTATCCACACCAAGAACCACCGTAAATATAAGGAGTACAAGGACAAGCATGCACCGTTGGCGGATATTCAGACACTGGTGGATGGTGACAAACGCTCTGTCATCGGTGAGGCCATTTACGAAAAGAACTTCAAGGATGTGAAGTTGAGCGGCGGTGTCCGCCACTATCAGATGAGGACGGAAAATGAGTACAAAGGTTCCAACCCCACTACTTCGAAAATGGACCAGTCGCAGACATCGGCTTTCCTGGAGGTGCAGGGCAAGGTGAAGGACTTCAGTTATGCGGGTAGTGTGGGCATGACGCGCGCCTGGTTCAAGGAAAGCGACGAAGACCATGCTTACTATACTTTCACGCCTACCGTGCGATTGAGTTACAATTTGAAGAAAGCGGGCTTCCTGCGCTACCGGTTCAATATCAGTCCCGCCATACCGTCGCTTGGTTCGTTGACGGATGTGGAGCAGGCTATAGATACGATACAGATAGTTCGTGGTAATCCGTTGCTGAAAACGTATCAGCAGTTCACGAACTCTCTGTCTTACAGTTATTCGAAGAAGCAGTTCAATGCCAATCTGAGCGTGCGCCACCAGTACTACGACAGTCCCATCATGGAAAGTATCTTCGTTGAGGACGGGAAACTGATATTGAAAGATGAGAACCAACGGTCGTTCCAAAGCCTGAATGCGGAACTGATGATTGGCACCAATGGCGCAACACTGTTCGGACTGAAAGATTTCCTGACGCTTTATGCTTCGGGAGGATATACCCGCAGTTGGTCGGAGGGGTTGGAATACAGTCACACGTACGATGAGTTTTATTATAGTGTGATGGCGCAACTGCAATACAAAGGATTCTCATTGCTCGGGCAGTTCCGGAAGGTGCAGAACAACTTCTTCGGCGAAACTATCAAGAAGAATGAAAACCAGACGGCATTTATGGCAATGTATGCCAAGCAGAACTTTCAGGCCGGAATTGGTGTTCTGTTTCCTTTCACCAATAATTATAAGGTGGGAAAAGAACGTATCAGTGAAGTGGCTCCCTTCCGTTCGGAGACGTTTGTGAGAGAGACGGGACAAATGATTGTGCTGCGCGTAGGTTATACGTTTGAGTTTGGCCGCAAGCACAAAGCCGGAAACAAGGGATTGAACAATAGCGATACGGACAATGGCATCATTGATATGCAGAGATAAATGAAGTAAATTCTTATCGGAATATGAATTTATTTCAACCCGCTTTGTGAAAAGAGGGAGCCCACAGGGCGAGACGGCGGAATTATACGAAATTGCTTCATGTATAATTCATTAATTACCTGAGTGCCGCCTCCCCTGCGGGTATTTTTTTATTCGGGATGACGTTTAAGGAAAGAAGAAATGACATTTTCCGGCAAGAGCGATTCGCTATATTGACAATGAACTGGCATAAAGAAAAGTCTTTTCTACTTTGTTACAACTTTTCCCTACATCACCTCTTATCCGGCAGTTATTCTCCCCTGTCATCCCCTATTGGCTATGCATTTTCGTATTATCGTTTAATGCTTCACAAAGGCTTCTTTAATCCTCTAAGGAATAAGCAATTGCAGTGTCCAAATGGTAGGAAACCGGCGTTCCCATTAAGGGGAACGCGAGTTTCCATAAGGGGAAACTGCCGTTCCCAGCAGCAGAAACGAATCTAAATTATAGGAAGTGTACTGTACTGGATTTAGTTGACAACTTC
>NZ_CAJLKP010000032.1 GCF_905207245.1 uncultured Bacteroides sp.
TGGCCAGAGCACGTGATTTGTAATCTCGGGGTCGTTGGTTCGAATCCGACAAGAGGCTCAAAAAAGAGATATGTTCTATGTAAGAATGTATCTCTTTTTTTTATTTGTTTTTCGCGAAAAAAGTAATAGCTTTGTTCCGCTAAATCTAATATTATGATACGGATACAATCTCATTCCTCATATCTGACTCTCATATTTCTTCTTCTGATACCTTTTGGCAGAGCTTTTGCCGGTTGGAATAACTTCATTGTCAACTTTGATAAAAGCCTTTATGGGAAAGGTACGCAAACCTGGCAGATAGCTCCTTATGATGACCATTGGGTGTACTTTGCCAATAAGAATGGTATGGTGCAATTTGATGGAAATGTCTGGAAGGTGTTTCCGATGAATAACTTTTCAGATGTGCGTTCTGTGCTGGCATCCACTATTCAAAAGAGAATATATGCAGGTGGCATCAATGAATTCGGTTACTACGAACCGGCGGAAGATGGCGAACTGGTTTATCATTGCATGTCCGATACGCTCGGTGCTGACTCCCGTCTTCTGGGCAATGTATGGGGGATTCATGAAGCGGATAATATCTTGTATGTGCAAGGTGATGACCGTGTGGTGAAGTATCTGAATGGAAAATATACCACTATTGAAATGGATGCCAAGATAGATTGCTCCAATATGGTGAATGGCATCCTTTATATAGGTACCGACCGTGGCGTGTGGGTGCTGGTCGGAAATACTTTCTTTCCTTTGCAAGGAGCGGAGTCTCTGGTTTCCAACCGTATCCGTGGCATCATTCCCCATAAGGGTGGAGGCGTCATTATTGTTACGGCGTATGACGGGTTGTTTTATAGCAATGGACGCACCACTGTGCCTTTCGTTACCGGTGCCGAAGACTTCATGCGTGAGAATGAAGTGTTTTGTGTGGCTTCCCAAGATGACAAAATAGCTTTGGGAACTATTCATAAAGGTGTGTTGCTGATAGATTGTGCTACGATGAATGTGAAATACTTCAACGAGAATAACGGATTGCGCAACAATACCGTGCTTTCGGTCGCTTTCGATAGTCAGGGTAATTTGTGGGCGGGATTAGATAGTGGGGTTGATTACATTTCCCTTAGTTCCTCTTTTACCAATCTATATTCATATCCCTATTCTTATGGCACGGGCTACACGGCCGCCGTAGAAGACGGTTACCTCTATCTGGGCACCAATCGCGGACTCTATTATACCTCTTATCCGGTAAAGTTGGATGGTGATTTGCCTGATATTCACCCCATTCCTCAATCCAGTGGTCAGGTCTGGAATCTTTGTAAGATTGGCGATGATCTTTTTTGTCTTCACGACCGCGGCATTTTTCTGATAAAAGGCACCAGTGTGCGCCGCATAACGGATATCACGGGTGCCTGGTATTGTCAGGAGGTTGTGGGGCAACCCAACCGTATGTTTGTCGGGGTTTATAACGGTATTTATCTTTTGGAAAAGAAAGCGGGAGAGTGGAGTGTACTTTGCAAGGTCGATGGATTTATGGATTCGTGCCGTTTGTTTGAGCAGGAATCTGCCAGGGTTTTATGGGTCTATAACTCCGGTACTCTTATGCGTATTGAGTTGAGTGAAGATTTAACCCGGCAAATTAGTATGAAGTCTTATAGCGTGCCAGAAGGGCTTCCGGTGGAACGTGATATACATGTTGCCAAAATAGAAGGTCGTGTTTATTTCGCTACTCCGCAAGGGATCTATAAATATAACATTCATAAGGATATGATGGAACCTTGTAGTGATTTGAATAATCTGTTGAATGGAGCCGTACCTTATACCCGCTTGTTGGAATATCATGACCGTCTCATCAGTTTGAGTCCTCATGAAATCTGTATAGCCAACCTGGGAACTTATAAGCGGGGAGCCAACACCAGTATAAACCCCATCCGCCAGTCTTTACTGGAGCTTGTACCGCCTTATGAAGCGCTTATCCCTTTGTCGGACTCGTTAATAGTGATTCCGAGCGAAGAAGGCTTTGCTTTATTTACCATTCCGGCGGTGAAGCATCGGCAAGACCTGACTCATTCCGTATATATCAGGAACATGCATCTCACTTACCCCAAAGATTCGCTGGTATTTACGGCCAATTTTCTTGGAAAGAAGCCATCTCTCGCTATTGACTATACTTCCAATTCTGTCCGCTTTGATTATAGCCTTTCCTTTATTGCTTTGGGGAGCGATGATGTCCGTTTCCAGTATCGCCTGAATGGAGGAGCTTGGTCGGATTATACCACCGTGCGGACCAAGGAGTATAGTAATCTATCCGAAGGCGACTATACTTTTGAGGTAAAGGTGATTTATCCGGATGGTACAACTTCGGCAGATGCTCTCTCTTTCCGTATTCTTCCGCCTTGGTATCGTAGTGTTCCTGCTTATATCTGCTACTTTATTCTGGCGCTATTGGGCACGTGGTATATCTATCGCTGGGACGACACTCGCGTGAAACGAAAGGAAGAACTGGCTGTTGTAGAGAAAGATAAAAAGCTTCATGAAATGGAGAAAGAATTTGAAACCGAAAAGTCTCTCCGTGAGAAGCAGATCATGCAACTTGAAAAAGAAAAGCTGGAATATGACCTTCAGCACAAGAGTCAGGAGATGGCAAACCTTATGATAAACTTCGTCCGCAAGAATGAAATGTTGACGGAGATTAAATCGGAAATCTTTAAAGTAGCTGCTTCCTTGAAAGGGGAAGGTGCCCGCGAAGGTAAGCAGCTTCTCTTGGTGATAAATAGCAAAATTGATTCTAATATCCAGAGTGATGAGGTGTTGAAGCGTATTGAAGATCAGTTCGATTTGATTCACAATAACTTTATGAAACGTCTTCATGCCCGGCATCCCGATCTCTCTAATAATGAGCGTATGATGTGTGCTTATCTCAAGATGAATCTTTCCACCAAAGAAATTGCACCTCTGTTAAATATTTCTGTTCGTGGAGTAGAGACCATCCGTTATCGCCTGCGCAAAAAGTTTGGGTTGGAGCGTGAGGATAGTCTGACGGATTATTTGAGTAATAAATTGTAGATATATCCGATATTTAGACCATTTTCGGGTCTTCTACCTACCCGGTCCGTACCTGGCTCGTACCTGCTTCGTACCTACTCCCTCCCTAAGGACACGGAGAAAATACGGAGCAGGTACGGTTTTGGTACGGTTTGAGTATGAAGAAGAGGAAAAACAGACCAATCAAGACTTAAATTCTTTCACCGCCTTTTCCAGTCTTTCCAGAGGTAACTCTCCCGATTGCCTCCAAAGCTGTTCGCCTTTCCTTAATAATATAAATGTAGGATACATTTCGATGGTATAAAAATCAGCAAGTGCACTTTCCTGGTCAATATCCACCTGCACCACTTCGAGAGTACCTTCCATTGATTTCTTGAATTCTTCTACAATAGGTTGCATGCGCTTGCAATGAGGGCACCAGGTTGCATAAAATTCTGCCATGACCAGTTCGGCATTAGCCAACTTTTCTCTGTTCCGTTCTTCACGGGCTTCTTTCTTTTCTTCCATAATAATATGTTTTAAATGATTGATTGTCATCTCAACAATATCATAGGGAAAAAAGTTTGTGGGATTGTGATTCTTCGTGCTGTAAAAATTACTATTTTTGTCAGCAAAAACACGAAAGGACAAATAATATGTCACATTTGGCTACTTTAATAAACGATTTGGCTCTGATACTGATTTGCGCTGGAGTCATGACGCTATTGTTCAAGAAACTGAAGCAACCGTTGGTGTTAGGATATGTAGTGGCAGGCTTCCTGGCTAGTCCGCATATGCCCTATACTCCCTCGGTTATGGATACGGCAAATATACAGACTTGGGCGGACATCGGCGTGATTTTCCTTTTGTTTGCATTAGGTCTGGAGTTTAGTTTCAAGAAGATAGTCAAAGTAGGAGGAGCGGCCGTCATAGCTGCCTGCACTATTATATTCTGCATGATTCTTTTGGGAATTGCCGTGGGCACCGGTTTTGGTTGGCAACGTATGGATAGCATTTTCCTGGGTGGTATGATTGCGATGTCTTCCACTACTATTATCTATAAGGCATTCGATGATTTGGGTATGCGTAAGAAGCAATTCACCGGGCTGGTGCTTAGTGTGCTGATACTGGAAGATATCCTTGCTATCGTCTTGATGGTGATGTTGTCTACTATGGCGGTAAGGCATAATTTTGAAGGCTCGGAAATGCTGGAAAGTATCGGAAAGCTGCTCTTTTTCCTGATACTTTGGTTTGTGGTCGGCATTTATCTGATACCTGAATTGTTGAAACGTTGCCGCAAGCTGATGAGTGAGGAAACATTGCTCATTGTTTCGCTCGGTTTATGTTTTGGCATGGTGGTTATGGCAGCTCGTACAGGTTTTTCTGCGGCTTTTGGTGCATTTATAATGGGTTCTATTCTTGCCGAAACGGTGGAGGCGGAAAGTATTGAACGACTGGTAAAACCGGTAAAGGATTTGTTCGGTGCCGTCTTCTTTGTATCGGTTGGTATGATGGTGAATCCTGCTATGATTGTGGAATATGCGCTTCCGATTATCGTGATTACATTGGCGGTCATTCTGGGACAATCTTTGTTTGGTACACTGGGAGTGTTGTTGTCGGGACAGCCTTTGAAGACGGCTATGCAATGTGGTTTCAGTTTGACACAGATTGGTGAGTTTGCCTTTATCATTGCGTCGCTGGGAGTGTCCCTCCATGTGACGAGTGATTTCCTGTATCCTATTGTGGTGGCGGTTTCTGTCATTACCACTTTCCTGACTCCTTATATGATTCGCTTTGCTGAGCCAGCTTCCGGCTTTGTAGATAAACATCTGCCGGTCCGATGGATGAAGTTCCTGACGCGATATGCTTCCGGTTCTCAGACCATGAATCATGAAAGTCTCTGGAAGAAGTTTATCTTTGCCCTGACAAGGATTACAATAGTCTACTCCATCGTTAGTATAGCGGTTATTGCCTTGTCCTTCCGTTTTTTAGTCCCGATATTTCAGGAAAATTTGCCTGGTATTTGGGGTAAATTGCTGGCAGCAGTAGTTACCATCTTGTTTATAGCTCCTTTCTTGCGGGCTATCATGATTAAAAAGAATCATTCTGTAGAATTTGTAACTTTGTGGAATGATAGTCGTGGCAATCGTGCTCCCTTGGTTGCGACTATCGTTATACGTATCTTGATTGCTGTTTCATTTGTAATGTTCGTGATAGCCGGTTTGTTCAAAATATCTGTTGGATTGTTGCTCGGGGTGGCTGTATTGCTGGTTACGATGATGATTTTGTCCCGCCAGTTGAAGAAACAATCTATTATGATAGAGCGTAAGTTTTTTCAGAATCTGCGTTATCGTGATATGCGTGCTGAATATATGGGCGAAAAAAAACCGGAATACGCCGGACGTTTGTTATCCCGTGATTTGCACTTAACGGATTTTGTAGTACCTGGTGAGTCAGAATGGGCAGGACAAACGCTTGCAGAACTTAATTTGGGTAAACAATATGGAGTGCATGTCGTGTCTATCCTCCGGGGAAGGAAGAGGATTAATATACCGGGTGCTTCCGTACGCCTTTTTCCGGAAGATAAGATACAAGTCATAGCCACAGATGAAGAACTGAACCAGTTTGGTGCGGAGATGGAAAAGGCAGCAGCCTTAGAAACAGATGTGGTTGAGAAGAGTGAGATGATTTTGCGTCAGTTCCGTATAGATACCCATTCTCTGTTCTTGGGCAAGACAATGCGTGAGTCCGGCATTCGCGAGCAATATCATTGCCTGATTGTAGGTGTGGAAAGAGGAGAAGAAGCTTTGCATGCCCCCGATTCGCACGAGCCGTTTATGGAAGGTGATGTTGTCTGGGTGGTAGGAGAAAATGCTGATGTGTATAAATTAGTCGGACAAAAGAATGAGAATGTCGACATGAAATAAGGATAGAAAGTTTATCTTTGCTCCGTAAACATAAATAATAAACCAAGAATATCATGAAAAGTGATCCGAAAGAATGTCTGTATTGTCAGAATAATGAGACGCTGCACAATCTGATGATTGAGTTTGCAGAACTGAGTGTGTCTCGTGTGTTTTTATTCAAGGAACAAACGTACAGAGGACGTTGTCTTGTTGCTTACAAAGACCACGCCAATGATTTGAACGAATTGAGTGATGAAGATCGTAATGCTTTTATGGAAGATGTTACCCGTGTGACTCGTGCCATGCAGAAAGCATTTAATCCCGAAAAAATCAATTACGGTGCATATTCTGATAAATTATCGCATTTGCATTTCCATCTTGCTCCGAAGTATGTAGATGGTCCTGACTACGGCGGTACATTCCAGATGAATCCGGGAAAAGTATACTTGACGGATGCTGAGTATCAGGAATTGATTGAGGCAGTAAAGAAAGGACTTTGAGAAATTAAAAATTAAAAATTGAAAATTAAAAATAGGCTATGCTGTGACCGCATGGCATTTTTTAATTTTCAATTTTTAATTTTTAATTTCTCAAAGCTTATTCAGTATTTTGTCCATCGCCCAGTTTGTCAGCGTTGCACTTGCTCCATCACAGGTGCAGACGGATTTACCCAAAAGATGGTCGACAACGGCTTGAATGAGCGGTTGTTGTACATGTTCCGGATTTGCTACCGGAATTTCTTCTCTTCCTTTTTCTGTATGCAGTGCGATGGGGTCGTAAGTAAATACAGAGAAGCAAATCATTCCTTTGTCCCCGATAACTTCGATGCGGTCTTCGCGAGCAGAATCATGTGCAACGAAGCACCAGGAACCACTACCTACCAATCCACTATCAAACTGAAAACATGCACTTAGAGTATCTTCGGCTTGATACAATCCGCCGCGATTGCTCTTGTATCCGTTAGCTTCAAGAATACAACCGAACATATCTTGTAATAAATCAATTTGGTGAGGAGCTAAATCGTAGAAATAGCCACCACCAGCAATGTCAGGCTGTACGCGCCACGGAAGATTCTCCTTGTTGTAATCCAGATTTCGGGGAGGCTGGGCAAAGCGGATTTGCACATTGATGACATTACCAATCATTCCATTCTCTATCAGTTCCTTTACTTTCAGGAAATAGGGTAGATAACGGCGATAATAAGCCACGAAGCATGGAACCCCTGTTTCATTTGAAATGCGGTTGATGCGGCAGCATTCTTCATAGGTTACCGCCATAGGTTTTTCTATATAAACAGGTTTGCCGGCTTTCATTGCCATAATGGCATAAGTAGCGTGCGAAGAAGGCGGTGTGGCGATATAAATAGCATTTATTTCTTCATCATCAACCAGTTCCTGGGCATCGTCATACCACTTCGGGATGCCCCTTTCTTCAGCATAGGCTTGGGCTTTGGCACCGTCACGACTCATGACAGCAATCACTTCCGAACCTTCCACTTTTTGAAAGGCGGGACCACTTTTATATTTGGTTACTTCTCCGCAACCAATGAATCCCCATTTAATCTTCTTTTCGCTCATAATAGTATAATGTGAATCCCCTTTTTATTCTTCTTCAAAATCAAATTCAAAATCAAAGTCGTCCATGAATTCAGGAGTTGTGAATTCTTCCAAAGTCCGTCGGTCCTTCTTGGTGGGGCGACCGGCACCTTTGGCGCGATCTATGAAACCGCTGATGCGGCTCATTTCCAACAGTTCATATTGATCGGGAGTTGTTACATTTTCCATCATTTCCGAAACAAGCTTTGCTCCGACACGCTTCTCAATGGTTTGCAGTACCTTGAAAGAGTAGGTGATAGGTGGTTTGCGAACTTGTATCACATCTCCCGGTTTCACTGTGCGGGCAGCCTTTGCTAAGGCTCCGTTTATGCTGATGCGGCTTTTTTTGCATGCTTCGGCAGCAATGGTACGTGTCTTGAAGATGCGTACGGCCCACATCCATTTATCTATTCTTGCTTCACTCATATTATTTAAGTAACTACTACTTCTTATTAAATTGGTTCATGGTAATATCAATGCCGGCCAGGCAGAAACTCTTGATTATTTCTCCTGCTGTTTTCAGACGTTCGTCCATGGTCTTCCAGTCTTCTTCGGTGAAGTGTCCCAACACATAGTCTATCTGTCCGCCTCGTGGAAATTCGTTACCAATGCCGAAGCGGAGCCGTGCATAATTCTGCGTTCCCAGAATAGCTGCAATGTGCTTCAATCCGTTATGGCCAGCGTCGCTACCTTTACTTTTCAAGCGTAAAGTACCAAATGGCAAAGCAAGGTCATCTACTATTATTAACACATTTTCCAAGGGAATGTTCTCTTTTTGCATCCAGTAGCGCACAGCATTTCCACTGAGGTTCATGAATGTGGATGGCTTCAACAGTAGTAGTTGACGTCCTTTGACAGATAGTGTAGTGGTAAAACCATAACGTCCGTCATTAAAGGTGACGCCTGCTTCTTTAGCCAATGCATCCACTACCATGAAACCTATATTATGGCGGGTTTCGTGATATTCAGGACCTATGTTTCCTAATCCAACAATTAAATATTTCATTTCTTTGAGAAATTGTATCTTTTAACCCTGTGACTATAATGAGGAACGCGGATTATCGCAGCTTTCCGCGGATTAGTGAAATCTGCGTCATCTGCGTTAATCCGCGTTCCGGAATATGTTGTTTTCTTACGAAAAGCTTGATTAGTTGCCAGCAGTAGCAGCAGCACCTCTTGCAGCACGAGTCAGCTTAACGGCGCATACGACAGCTTCTTTAGCATTCATCAATTCCAGACCTTCATAGCTCAATTCGCCAACCTTAACAGTTTTACCCAGTCCCAGGTGAGCAACGTTTACAATCAGTTTTTCTGGAATAACGTTATATAAAGCTTTTACTTTCAGCTTACGTGTCTGCAATACCAGCTTACCACCGGCTTTCACACCTTCTGCCAAGCCTTCCATCTGTACCGGAACTTCCATAACAATAGGTTTAGCCTCATCAATCTGATAGAAGTCAATGTGCAGGATGGTATCCTTTACCGGGTGGAATTGAATATCTTTCATGATAGCATTTACTTTCTTGCCATCAATAATCAGGTCAACTACATAAATGTGCGGAGTGTAAACCAAGTTACGCAAACCGTCAGCGGGTACAGTGAAGTGAACGTTTTCACCTGCTCCGTAGAGTACGCAGGGTACGCCGTTGTTTTTACGAATAGCTTTCAAAGCTCTTGCTTGTTCCGAAGAACGCTCTGCAATAGTTCTTGCAGTACCTTTTACTTCAATTGATTTCATTTTTTAAATTTTTTGTGTTACTCTAAATTAAGTTAGTTCTTGCTTAATTCACCATCGCACGATGTGGGGTTAGCCACACAATGTTGCAAAAAAGCGGTGCAAAAGTACAGCTTCTTTTTGAATTATCAAAGAGTTGGCTCTTCAAAATCAATATCAATCTTGATTTCCCCTTCCAAATCCATACCTTTTTCATTCATTTCGGCTATAGCGTCGAGTTCAGCTTCTCTATTTGCATCTGCCTCTGCGTTCATATCATTTATGACTTCCAGCATTTCTTTCTGGTTAATGAAATGGATAGCTTCATTCAGACCGTTCATGAACTTTTCAAAATCTTCTCTATACAAGAAAATCTTATGTTTCTCAAAGCTCACCTGTGCATCTTCACCTTCACCGGTCACTACTTTCTTACTTTCAGTGATAGCGAGAAACATTTCATCCTTCCTATTTTTCTTCACATCCAGATAGTAGATTCGTTTACCTGCTTTAATGGATTTAGAGAATACAATCTCCTTATCGTTCATGTCCGCTCCGTTTTTCTTCTTTAAGTCTTCCATATTTATAGGTCTCTTGTTATTAGTGACTCCAAAATTGACGATTTTTTTTAAACTGTCAAAAGAAAATGCCCGGATAATGAACTTCTGCATTAAAAAATGTGATTTATTTGTGTAAACTCATTAAAAATGTCTACTTTTGCATCTCGTTAAAACAGTATTGATTAAATAGACTTATGATTAACAGAGTTCTTATTCGTCTTAAGATTATACAGATTGTATATGCTTATTATCAGAATGGCAGTAAAAATTTAGACTCAGCGGAGAAAGAATTATTCTTTAGTCTTTCAAAAGCGTATGACCTTTATAATTATCTGCTTATGCTGATGGTAGCTCTGACGACTTACGCACAAAAACGCATTGATGCGGCAAAAGCCAAGTTAGCTCCGACCGCAGAGGAGTTGTATCCCAACATGAAATTCGTAGAAAACAAGTTTGTTTCTCAACTGGAGGTTAATAAACAGTTGATGGACTTTGCAGCCAACCAAAAGCGTTCGTGGGCAAATGACGAAGATTTTGTGAAAGGATTGTATGATAAGATTATAGTTTCCGATATATATAAGGAATATATGGCTTCGTCTGATAAATCTTATGAAGCCGACCGTGAATTATGGAGGAAGCTCTATAAAGCTTTTATTTTCAATAATGAGGAGTTGGATACTTTGCTGGAAGACCAGAGTCTCTATTGGAATGACGATAAAGAGATAGTAGATACCTTTGTTCTGAAGACAATTAAGCGTTTTGAAGAAAGAAATGGTGCTAACCAACCTTTGTTGCCTGAGTTTAAAGATGAGGAAGATCAGGAATTTGCCCGTCGTCTGTTCCGTCGTACTATATTGAATTGTGATTACTATCGTCACCTTATCAGTGAGAATACGCGCAATTGGGATTTGGAACGTGTAGCCTTTATGGATGTAGTGATTATGCAATGTGCATTAGCAGAAATTCTGAGTTTCCCGAACATTCCGGTAAGTGTTTCGTTAAATGAATATGTTGAAATAGCTAAGGTCTACAGTACGATAAAGAGCGGAAGTTTTGTAAACGGTACTTTGGACGGAATAGTTAATCAATTAAAAAAAGAAGGTAAGTTAGCGAAAAACTGATACCTTTGTTGAGTATTAAAAACTAAAAACGAATAATTTATGAATTTAATGACCGTATTCTTGCAAGCTCCTGCCGCAGCGCCTGGTGGTGGTAGCATGATGTGGATTCTTCTGATTGCCATGTTTGCTATCATGTATTTTTTCATGATTCGCCCACAAAACAAAAAGCAGAAAGAAATTGCAAATTTCCGTAAATCACTTCAAGTGAACCAGAAGGTGATTACTGCCGGTGGTATCCATGGTGTTATCAAAGAAATTAATGATAATGATATCGTGCTTGAAATAGCTTCTAATGTTAAGATTAGAATTGATAAGAATTCTATATTCGCCGCGGCTGCTGATGCTAACAGTAATCAGGCTGCTAAATAATTTTGAATAAGTGAGCCTATGATTAATCGTAGGAACATAAAACGCATATATCTGATAACAACGAGGAAAGTTAAGGACTTTCTGCTCAGTGATAAGAGCAGAGAGTTCTTAATTTTTTTATTTTTCTTTCTTATTGCTAGTGGATTCTGGCTGCTCCAGACGTTGAACAATGATTATGAAACGGAATTCTCCATTCCTGTGCGTCTGAAAGGAGTACCTAACAATGTCGTGATAACTTCCGAACCATCTTCCGAACTTCATATCCGGGTAAAGGATAAGGGTACTGTGTTGCTTAATTACATGCTTGGGAAGAGTTTCTTTCCTATTACTCTGGATTTTTCTGATTATAAAGGAAATGATGATAACCATGTACGTATTTATTCTTCACAGTTTGAGAAAAGACTGCTCAGCCAGTTGAATGTATCTACAAAGTTACTTTCTGTGAAGCCCGACACATTGGAGTATATCTATTCTACAGGAGCTTCTAAATTAGTTCCGGTAAAGTTTCAGGGAACGGTAAGTGCAGGCCGTCAATATTACATCTCGGATACAATCTGCAAACCGGACTCGGTGTTGGTTTATGCACCTGCGGGAGCATTGGATACCATAACTGTTGCTTATACGCAAAAAGTTAATTTTGATGATGTTTCTGATACATTGAAGCGGCAAATTCCTTTGCTCAGTCAAAAGGGGGTTAAGTTCGTTCCGGCTTCGGTAGAGATGGTTTTTCCGGTGGATATTTATACAGAGAAGACAGTGGAAGTCCCTTTGCGTGGGGTTAACTTCCCGGCAGGTAAAGTGTTACGTGCATTCCCATCTAAAGTAAATGTTACCTTTCAGGTTGGTTTGAGCCATTTCCGTCAAATAACAGGGAGCGACTTTCATATCAATGTTTCTTATGAAGAACTTTTGAAACTCGGTTCGGATAAGTATACCGTGAAACTGAGGTCGGTGCCGAAAGGTGTAAACCAAATACGTATTAATCCCGAACAAGTAGATTTTCTCATTGAACAGGTAGCACCCGAACATGGCAATTAAGATAGGTATAACTGGTGGTATCGGCAGTGGGAAAAGTGTAGTTTCCCGTCTGTTGGAAACGATGGGGGTTCCCGTCTATATCTCGGACGTCGAGTCAAAGCACTTGACGGTTTCAGATGTTCAGATTCGCCGGGAACTGATTGCTTTGTTGGGAGAGGAAGTATATATTGGCGATGAACTGAATAAAACTTTGCTTGCCTCCTATATATTTGGTAATCCCGAACATATCCGTATAGTGAATGGCATTATCCATCCGCGGGTGCGGGATGATTTCCGTCGGTGGGTGGAGCGCCATGTTGCTTATCCGATAGTGGGGATGGAGTCTGCTATTCTGATTGAAGCAGGTTTTGCTGGCGAAGTAGATGCTGTGGTGATGGTTTATGCGCCCGAGGAAATTCGCATAGCACGCGCCATGCAACGCGATGCTGCTCCGCGGGAATTGGTAGAACGTCGTGTCCGTAGCCAGATGAGCGATGAGGAGAAGCGTACCAATGCTGATTTTGTAATTGTAAACGACGGTGAAACTCCGTTAATTCCGCAGGTTTTAGAAGTTATAACTTCTCTATCTAAAAATATTGCTTACCTTTGCCAACCGAAAAAATAAAATATTACTAATAAAAAATAGAACATACTATGTTGAAGACTATTTTGTCTATCTCCGGTAAACCGGGATTGTATAAACTCATTTCACAAGGTAGAAATATGTTGATTGTAGAGTCTCTGACGGACAAGAAACGTTTCCCCGCTTATGGTAACGAAAAAATAATCTCTTTGGGTGATATTGCCATGTATACAGATACGGACGATGTACCTTTGAAAGATGTGTTGACTACTATGAAAGAGAAGGAAAACGGTGCTCCTGTCGTAATGGATTTGAAGAAAGCTACTGCTGACGAACTTCGTGCTTATTTGGGAGAAGTTTTACCGACCTTTGACCGTGACCGTGTATATCTGGCGGATATCAAGAAGCTTATTTCCTGGTACAATCTGTTGGTTTCTTGCGGAATGACTGATTTTGCGGATACTCCTGAAACGGAAGAAGTAGTAGAGGAGAAAACAGAAGAATAAATTTTAAATAGAACAATTCTTTTGATAGAATATGCGGATAATCCCAGGTACTCCCGGGGGTATCCGCATATTTTTTATGTTGTAGTTTCATTTTGACTACTTTTTTCTTACCTTTGTTGCCATCCTGAAATGCAGAGTGGGTAGTGACCTCTCTCACAAAGATTGAAGGATAATTATGGATAAAAGCGTTTAATATTATCTTGTACTTGAAATCTGGACAATTTCACGCTATTCAAGGATAATAGACAACAAACGCTCATGCTCTGTTGTATATGCATATTCAAATGTATAGTACGGAGCGTGGGCTGTTGTATATTATTTGAATAGTGGCAGTCCAGAGCCCCAGGTACAATAATAACAGCAGTTCCCACGCTTTATATATGAACTTACTGCCTTTAGGGGGACTTGAGGCTGCGTATTAATAAGATGGAAGAGCATAAGAGCGTAACAGTGAAGGTGGATAAAGCCGCTGGGAAGATATATGTGGACGGAGTGTTGCCGAATGCCACACTTTGTTTGTATCATATTCGGGGGAAGGTGGTTGAGGTGAAACAGACGCAGGAGGAAAGTTCTTCGTTTGATTTACCGTGTGCAGGAGAATATGTGTTGGTTGTGACACACGCCCTGTCCGCACCAGTTGTTAAGCAGCTCGTTATAGAATAATGAAAAGGCTGTCTTGCTCTATCAATGTGGTAAGACAGCCTTTTTTATTCATTAGTTTTTCAGTTTAATTTCTGAATACCAGCGCTTCGCCACTGGCATCTACAATAATGGACCTGCTGCGGTCTACTTCCTGTGCCAATAACTTTTTCGACAAATCATTCAATAGGTAATGCTGGATAGCTCGTTTCACAGGACGGGCACCGAACTCCGGATCATACCCTACTTTGGTAAGGAACTCTATGGCTCCCTCCGTCAGTACCAGTTCCACACCATTCTGAGCCAGCATTTTCTGTACACCTTTTATTTGGAGCACTACAATCTGCTTAATTTCACTTTCATTTAGTGGGAGGAACATGATGGTTTCATCAATACGGTTCAGGAATTCCGGACGAATCGTTTTCTTCAACATATTCATCACTTCCTTCTTCGTTTCCTCTATCACTTGCTCCTTGTTGGCGCTGTTCAGTTTCTCCATCTGACTCTGAATGTAGGCACTACCCATATTCGAGGTCATGATGATGATGGTATTTTTGAAGTTTACCACACGTCCCTTGTTGTCCGTCAACCGTCCGTCGTCCAATACTTGCAGCAGGATATTGAATACATCCGGGTGCGCTTTCTCTATTTCGTCAAACAATACCACAGAGTACGGTTTGCGCCGGATGGCTTCGGTCAACTGCCCACCTTCATCATAGCCCACATATCCCGGAGGCGCTCCGACCAGACGTGATACACTATGCTTCTCCTGATATTCACTCATATCGATGCGCGTCATCATAGTCTCGTCATCGAAGAGGAATTCTGCAAGTGCTTTAGCAAGTTCTGTTTTACCTACACCGGTAGTACCGAGGAAGATGAACGAGCCAATCGGACGTTTAGGATCCTGCAAACCGGCACGGCTACGGCGCACGGCATCAGCAACTGCCTGGATGGCTTCATCTTGTCCGATGACACGTTGATGAAGTTCATCTTCGAGATGTAACAGCTTGTCCTTTTCACTTTGCAGCATCTTGCTTACAGGGATACCCGTCCAGCGAGATACTACGTCTGCAATGTCCTCAGCATCTACTTCTTCCTTAATCATGGCTTTGTCGCCCTGCATGGCATGAAGCTCTTTCTGAGTATCTTCAATTTCCTGATTCAAAGCCTGTAACTTGCCATAGCGGATTTCGGCTACCTTGCCGTAGTCGCCTTCGCGTTCTGCCTTGTCAGCTTCGAATTTCAGGTTTTCTATTTCAACCTTGTTCTGCTGTATTCTGTTAACCAGCGTTTTCTCACTCTGCCATTTCGCCTTGTAAGATTTCTCTTGTTCTTTTAGTTCAGCAAGTTCCTTGCCAATGTGTTCCAGCTTTGGCTTGTCGTTCTCACGCTTGATGGCTTCGCGTTCAATCTCCAATTGTTTGATTTTGCGTGAAATCTCATCCAATTCTTCCGGAACCGAGTCTACTTCCATGCGCAACTTAGCGGCAGCTTCATCCATCAGGTCGATAGCTTTATCCGGTAAGAAACGATCCGTGATGTAGCGATTGCTTAACTCTACGGCGGCAATGATGGCGTCATCTTTAATCCGTACGTGGTGATGGTTTTCGTAGCGTTCCTTCAGTCCGCGCAGGATGGATATGGTGCTCAGCGTATCGGGTTCGTTCACATATACAATCTGGAAACGACGTTCCAATGCTTTGTCTTTCTCAAAATACTTCTGATATTCATCGAGAGTAGTGGCACCTATACTTCTCAGTTCGCCACGCGCCAGCGCAGGTTTCAGTATATTGGCGGCATCCATGGCTCCTTCGCCCTTTCCAGCACCCACCAGCGTGTGAATTTCATCAATGAAAAGGATAATGTCTCCTTCCGATTTCTTCACTTCGTTGATTACCGCTTTCAGGCGTTCCTCAAATTCACCTTTGTACTTTGCACCAGCCACCAGTGCACCCATATCCAGTGAGTACACTTGTTTGTTCTTTAGGTTTTCAGGAACGTCACCACGCAGGATACGGTGGGCGAGTCCTTCCACAATAGCAGTTTTACCAGTACCCGGTTCACCTATTAATATAGGGTTGTTCTTGGTGCGGCGACTCAGGATTTGCAGCACGCGACGTATTTCCTCGTCACGACCAATCACAGGATCGAGCTTACCGCTTCGGGCAGCTTCATTCAGGTTGATGGCGTACTTCTCCAATGACTGATAAGTATCTTCACTGGATTGTGAGGTCACCTTTTCGCCTTTGCGCAGTTCGGTGATGGCATTGCGAAGCTCATGTTCCGTCATTCCCGCATCTTTCAGGATGGTGGAGACTGTGCTTTTTACGGTCAGCAATGCCAGTAACAGATGTTCCAGTGAAACGAATTCGTCACCCATTTCTTTGGAATACTGGGTGGCTTTTTGAAACACATCATTCGTTTCACGGCTTAAGTAGGGTTCTCCACCCGAAACTTTGGGCAAGGAATCCGTTTGTTTATCGAGCACCAGTGCAACCTGTTGTCCGTTCATGCCCAGCTTCTGGAAAATGAAGTTGGTGACGTTTTCGCCCACCTTCATCACTCCTTGCATCACATGAACCGGTTCAATGGCTTGCTGCCCACGGCTCTTAGCTAGATTCAGTGCTTCTTGCACTGCCTCTTGTGATTTAATGGTGAAATTGTTAAAGTTCATATCTTATATCTCCTTTCTATTTTCATTTTCAATAACAACTAATAGGGCGCAAAAGATTTGCCAATGACTTATTTCTGACAAAATAGCAGATGGAATATAAAAATTTCTGACAAAATGTCTTTATTGATTGGTTGTAATGCCCATAGGGGGACGTTGCCCACTGTATTTATAGGACTTCTCTTCATTATTATATAGCAATACGCAAATTCTGTTTAAATCCTGTGTGTAGCTAAAAGGATTATTGTATCTTTATCCCTTAAAATATAGAATTATAGTAATTATGGCAGAAAATGTAAAGTTCGCAGAGAATGTGATATTAGTGGACGTAGCATACTTCAATGACGTGGTTAAAGATTTGAAGAGATACTTTGAGTTACAATTAGGACGTCCCTTACAGAATATTTATGTAGAAGAATGGGCCTCTTATCTGGCACTTGATTCTGGTGTTCGCGATAAGGACAATAATATAGGAGTGTTATTTGTGCATGATGAGCAGACAAATGAACTGCTTCACTGTGACCCTACCAATTTAAATAAAGATTTGAATGGGGTAGGATATACTAATCAGTTGGGTGAATTTATATTCACTTCAGTATCCTCCGAGGGGTTTGTGTCGAGGGCGAACCTCTATCTTGATTTGCTGAATATAGCTCTTGATTCTGCCGATGTGAAGCGCCTTATGCTGGTTCCGTTTATTGAAGACTATGGTGCCAAACTTATGGAAGTTCTGGATGAATATCTGAAAGACGCCAATCCGGAAAAGTCAAAAGAGGTTTTTCTTTTTAATATGGATGAGCCTGCACGTCCTCTTGCTTGTAAATGGGATTTGTTGGGTTACTCCATGATGCGTGCTTTGGGTATTAAGGCCGAAGAATTGCAATAGCCTTGTTATTAACCACTTATCACTAACCCTTAATCATTAATTACCGTGTCCGATTTTCGTTTAAAAGTCTTCCGGTCCGTGGCGAAGAACCTGAGCTTTACGAAGGCTTCGCAAGAGTTGTTTGTAAGCCAGCCCGCTATTACAAAGCATATACAAGAGTTGGAGAGTACTTATCAGGCACGTTTGTTTGACAGGCAGGGCAGTAAAATAAGCCTGACGGAAGCTGGGAAACTGTTGTTGGAACACTGCGACCGTATTCTGGAAGATTATAAACAACTGGAATATGAAATGCATCTGTTGCATAATGAATATATGGGAGAGTTGCGTTTGGGCGCCAGTACCACCATTGCCCAATACGTTTTACCTCTTTTGCTTGCCAGTTTTATTGAAAAATTCCCACAGGTGAATCTTTCGTTGATGAATGGTAATTCTCGTGAAATAGAGGCGGCTTTGCAGGAACACCGCATAGATTTGGGATTGGTAGAAGGTGTCTACCGATTGCCTAATCTGAAGTATGTAACTTTTCTTAAAGATGAATTGGTAGCTGTGATACATGCCAAGAGTAAGTTGTCGCTACCCGAAGAAATTACTCTCGAAGATTTGAGGAATATTCCCCTTGTGCTTCGTGAACGTGGTTCTGGTACACTCGATCTCATAGAGCGCGCATTGGGGCAATGCAGCATCAAACTTTCTTCACTTCATGTTTTGATGTATTTGGGCAGTACTGAGAGTATCAAGCTCTTTCTGGAAAACACGGATTGCATGGGAATTGTATCTATTCGCTCCATTTATAAGGAGCTCGCTGCGGGTGTTTTTCGTGTTGTCGAAATTAAAGGGATGACCATGCATCGTGATTTCTGCTTCGTTCAGCAGCAAGGGCAGGAGGGAGGCTTGCCGCAGGCTTTCATGCGGTTTGCGGAACATAATAGTGGAAAGTTATAAGTATTACTTTCAGTTATAATGTATAATCAGATTTAAATTGGATGAATAATGCGAATGACGTACCTTTGCGCCAGTTAAAAAACAAACATTATTAATACTAAATTTAAATCTATGTTTAGTCGTGGAAACAGAGGCAACACTCTGCATGGTATTTTGCTGATTGCCTTATTCTCTTTTTCAGCTTTCTATATCGCTGAAATTCCTTTCGTAAAAAGTTTATCATTTAGTCCACTCATTGTTGGCATCATTCTGGGTATGATATATGCCAATAGTCTGCGTAATCGCTTGCCGGAGACATGGGTGCCGGGCATTAAGTTCTGTACCAAACAGGTGCTGCGCGCAGGTATCGTGCTGTACGGTTTCCGTCTGACACTTACGCAGGTGGCAGAAGTAGGGTTGCCGGCAGTTGTAATTGATACGATTGTGGTTGCGGGCACCATATTCCTGGGTATCTGGTTGGGCAGGTTGCTGAAGATTGATAAAGATACTGCATTGATGACTTCTACCGGTAGTGCTATTTGTGGGGCGGCAGCCGTACTGGGTGCTGAGCCAGTGGTGAAGTGTGAAGGACATAAAACGGCCATTGCTGTATCCACAGTAGTTATATTCGGTACGATTTCCATGTTTTTGTATCCCATTATGTATCGTGCCGGACTGCTTGACGGATTGAGTGATATGGGAGTTGCCATCTACACTGGAAGTACCCTGCACGAAGTAGCCCACGTGGCAGGTGCGGGTAATGCAATGGACCCTACAGATGCCTTGGGCATTGCCGGACCGGCAACCATCACGAAAATGATACGCGTCATGATGCTGGCTCCTGTATTGGTTATCATGAGTCTCGCCTTGGCCGGACGCAAACGTGTAGACGCTGAAGGTAGACCGGTAAAGAGTAAGATTACCATTCCCTGGTTCGCTTTTGGTTTTATTGGAATTATTTGTCTGAATTCCCTTCTGCAATACCTGACTGGTGCGGAAACGGTAAAGGATATTCCTTTGAATGGTGCGATTGAATACATCGATACCTTTATGTTGACAATGGCTATGACGGCATTGGGAACTGATACCAGCATTGATAAGTTTAAGCAAGCAGGTGCCAAACCGTTTGTTCTGGCTTTCTTTCTCTATATCTGGCTGGTAGGCGGTGGCTATCTGCTGACTAAATATCTGGTGCCGGCATTGGCATAGTCTGATTTAATAGTATAATCCGGAAAGAAAATTTGTGTGTTCGGGTAAAAGTGTCTCGCTCCTATAGGTCATTTGAACTTGTAGGAGCGATTTTTTTCTTTTCTTTGTAACAATATTCCGCCTCTTTACGTCTAACCAATAGATACAACAAGTAAACAGGATTGAGATACAGAAAAGCCCATGGATGCTGAGAGTTTTAAAAATGAGTTTCTACCCTATCACCGCAAACTGTACTGCGTGGCCTATCGGTTACTGGAGAATGCGGCCGATGCGGAAGATTTGGTGCAGGAAGCTTATCTGAAGTTGTGGGATAAGCGGGAAGGACTGACGGTTATCAGCAACCCGGAAGCGTTCAGTGTCACTTTGGTAAAGAACATGTGTTTTGACTTGCTTCGTTCGGGAAAGTACGTTTTATCCAAACAATCTGTAGAACTGACTGCCGTGCAAGACGTCTCTCAGGCAGATAATCTGGAGATACGCGACGAAGTGCGACAAGTGAAAAATATCATTGCCCACTTGCCCGAACAGCAACAACGGATTGTGAATCTGCGGGACGTCAAAGGCTGTTCTTACGAAGAGATAGAACAAGTGACCGGTCTGAACTCTACAAACGTCCGTGTACTGCTGTCTCGGGCAAGGAAAAAGATACGTGAGGAATTTAATAAATGGAATAACTATGAAAGTCGAGGAAATTGAAAGGCTGCTCGCCGAGTTTTACGAGGGGAACACTACCGAGAGCCAGGAAGAGGCGTTGAGAGATTATTTCAGAACAACGGAAGTACCTGAGCATCTGTTGAGGGATAAAGAGTTTTTTCTTAGCCTTTATCAAGCTGCGGATAAAGATGTGGAAGTTCCTGCGGGCCTGGGAGATAAACTAAGCCTGCTGATTGATGAAAAGGCCGAAGAAGAACAACGTTTTTTCCGTCCTAACAAAGCTAAACGCAACTGGCGCTGGATTGGCGGCATTGCCGCTACTGTGTTGCTGCTTATTGGCATCGGATATGGTGTTGATAAGCTGGGAAATGATGTGTGTCCGCCTACACCACAGGATACATTCTCCGACCCGGAAGAAGCCTATCGTGTGTTGCAGGCAACATTATTGGAAGTTTCCACTAATCTGAACCAGGGCATTGCCCAAGTGAAGGAGACGCAGGTAGATATGAAAAAAGTGAATCAGGAAGTAAAAAAAGAAATACAAAGATAAACGATTATGAAACTCAACAAAATTTTATTGGCAGGTGCGTTGCTACTGTTACCCCTGCTCTGCCAGGCGCAGAAGAACATATTCAATACCTATAATGATATGAAAGGGGTATCTTCGGTTTATATATCGAAAGCGATGATTGAAATGAACCCCAATCTTTTTACGAAGGATATCTATATAGGAAAGGTATCCGGTAAGTTGGATTGTGTGCAGATTCTTTCAACAATGGATAGCAATATCAAGAAAGATATGCGCAAAGACCTGCGCTCGCTGGTGCAGTCGTCCAAGTATGAACTGCTGATGAAACAGAAAGGAACCGTATCCAGTTCTGAATTCTATATCAACAGGAAAGGGGATAAGGTGAAGGAACTGATTATGATAATTGACGGTGCTGCCACTTTGAAGTTTGTCTATCTGGAAGGAGAGATGACGCTGAAAGATATTCAGAACATTATGATGTATCAGAATACCGGTATGAACGAGGGTGGCAATGTTTATCATATTGATGGCAATATTGATTTGGCGAATGCCGACATTTGGGATAGCCTGAAAGGATTGGAGGGTTTGCAAGGATTGGAAGGACTGAAAAGTCTGGAAAGCCTGAAGAGTCTGGAAAGTTTAAAAGGATTGAAAAGTTTGAAAGACTTAAGTAAACTAAAGGATAGCGAATATCTGAAGAAACAGATGGATGCCGATACTTGGAAGCGTTTTGAGAAAAGCATGGAGATGCTGGAAGAACGTTTGGAAAACCTGGAATAAGGCCGTCTGCTGATAGGTGTAAATAGTTTGTTGAAAAAGGGGGAACCGGTTCCGGTTCCCCCTTTATTATAGGAGATTACTTGTCTTTCTTTAATGCTTCGAAAATCAATCCTTCCAGTTCTTCTGCCAGTTCCGGATTATCAAGGATGACTTGTTTGGCCGCATCACGTCCTTGGGCAATTTTGGTTTCGTTGTAGCTGAACCAAGAGCCGCTTTTCTTGATGATACCCAAGTCTGCACCCAAGTCAATGATTTCACCGGCACGTGAGATTCCTTCACCGAACATGATGTCGAATTCAGCGCGACGGAAAGGAGGAGCCACTTTGTTCTTTACAACTTTCACTTTAGTTTGCTTGCCAAGAACTTCTTCACCATTTTTTATGGCTTGGCTTCCACGGATATCAATACGTACGGATGCGTAGAATTTAAGTGCATTACCACCAGTTGTTGTTTCGGGATTGCCGAACATGACGCCAATCTTTTCACGCAACTGGTTGATGAAAATGCAAGTGGTGCGTGTCTTGCTGACAGTACCGGTCAGTTTACGCAACGCCTGTGACATAAGCCGGGCTTGCAAACCTACCTTGTTCTCGCCCATATCGCCTTCAATTTCTGCTTTTGGAGTTAAGGCGGCTACGGAGTCGATGACGATGATGTCGATAGCTGAGGAACGAATCAACTGTTCTGCAATTTCCAATGCTTGTTCACCGTTGTCCGGCTGGGAAATAAAGAGATTATCTACATCTACACCCAGTTTGGCTGCGTAGAAACGGTCGAAGGCATGTTCTGCATCAATGAATGCAGCGATACCACCAGCTTTTTGTGCTTCAGCAATGGCGTGGATGGCCAGAGTTGTTTTACCAGATGACTCCGGACCATAAATTTCGATGATACGTCCACGCGGATAACCGCCGACACCAAGTGCTACGTTCAGTCCGATAGAGCCGGTAGGGATTACTTCTACTTGTTCGACGATGCCGTCGCCCATTTTCATGATAGAACCCTTACCAAAGCTTTTTTCTATTTTGTCCATGGCAGCTTGCAGAGCTTTCAACTTCTCGCTGGATGCCATCTTGCTGCCATTTTCGTTTTCAAAAATAAGTTCGTCTTTCTTTGCCATATTGCTTTCTATTATTTAGAGTTTTCTATAATATTTGTGCGGCGTGCTCCTTGGTTTTCACTTCCTTGGGCGTGATGATACGCTCTATCACTCCTTCTTCATTAATGATGAAGGTAGTGCGGAAAGTTCCCATATACTTGCGTCCGTACATGCTTTTCTCTCCCCATACTCCAAATTGTTCCACGAGTTTCTTGTCCGTGTCTGCAATGAGGGTGAAGGGCAGTTCGTTTTTCTCTATAAATTTCTGATGTGACTTTTCGTTGTCCACGCTTACGCCGATAACTTCGTAACCAGCCTTGCGCAGTTCCGAGTAGTTATCGCGTAGGTTACAGGCTTGCGCCGTGCAGCCTGAGGTCATATCTTTGGGATAAAAATAAAGAACTATTTTTTTTCCTTTATAGTCACTGAGGCGGATTTCTTCGCCTTTTTCGTTGATGCCCAATACTTCGGGCGCTTTATCTCCTACTTGCATAATTTATTAAATTAAGAATGAAGAATTAAGAATGAAGAATTAGGCTGCACAATGAAAGCACACC
The DNA here is from genome assembly GCF_905207245.1 of uncultured Bacteroides sp. Lineage (GTDB taxonomy): Bacteria > Bacteroidota > Bacteroidia > Bacteroidales > Bacteroidaceae > Bacteroides. The sequence continues at coordinate 23,329 of NZ_CAJLKP010000032.1, forward strand.
GAAGGTAATTCTTCATTCTTCATTTTTAATTCTTCATTTATATTACACTTCCAATTCTCCGTCAAACACCTCGTGCCAAGGCAATCCCTGTTTGTTCAGTTGTTCCATGAACGGGTCCGGATTAAACTCTTCCACATTCCATACACCCGGTTTCTTCCACAAGCCTTTCATGAACATCATGGCACCTATCATGGCAGGAACGCCTGTTGTGTAGCTTACACCTTGCATGCCTGTTTCTTTGTAGGCTTCCTGGTGGCTGCAATTGTTGTAAACGTAGTAAGTACGTTCTTTTCCGTCTTTCAAACCACGGATACGGCAACCGATGGACGTTTCTCCTTCGTAGTTCTCGCCCAGGTCTTGCGGGTTAGGAAGCACGGCTTTTAGGAATTGTAGCGGAACAATTTTCATTCCGTTATAATCCACTTCGTCGATACGTGCCATGCCTATATTCTGGATTACACGGAGGTGAGTCAGATATTCTTGTCCAAACGTCATCCAGAAGCGTGCACGTTTGATGGTGGGGAAATTCTTCACCAACGATTCCAGTTCTTCGTGATATAACAGATAAGAATCGCGCGGTCCGATGTTCGGATATGTCAGATCCTTGTGAATTTCCAGTGGTTTGGTAGTCACCCATTCACCATTTTCGTAGAAACGACCATTCTGAGTAATTTCGCGAATGTTTATTTCCGGATTGAAATTGGTGGCAAATGCCTTGTGGTGGTTGCCGGCGTTACAGTCTACGATATCCAGATATTGCATTTCGTCGAAATAATGCTTGGCAGCGTATGCGGTATAAATGCCGCTTACGCCCGGGTCGAAACCACAACCGAGGATAGCCGTCAGTCCGGCCTCTTCGAAGCGTTTCTTGTATGCCCATTGCCAGCTATATTCAAAGTGAGCCACATCCTTCGGTTCATAATTGGCTGTGTCCAGATAGTTGACTCCACTTTTCAGACAGGCTTCCATGATGGTGAGATCTTGATAGGGGAGTGCTACGTTTATGACGATTTCGGGTTTGAAGCTATTAAAAAGAGCTACCAGTTCGTCCACATTGTCGGCATCCACCTGTGCGGTCCGGATGTTTGGGTTACCGATTGCTTTAACGATAGCGTCGCATTTGGACTTTGTGCGGCTGGCAATCATGATATCAGTGAATACATCAGGATTTTGAGCCACTTTGTGCGCAACAACGGTACCTACACCGCCTGCACCGATAATAAGAACTTTACCCATTTCTTTTGATTACATTGTTAAATTTAAAATCGCATTGTTATATAAGTTACGAGCTACAAGCTGCAAGTTATGAGTTGCTGCGCTGTACTTGTCACACCGAAAGGCATTTGTCACTCGTAGCTTGTAGCTCGTCACTTATCGCGCCTTGCACGATAATTTTTGGTGAGCAAATATAGGATTTAATTCGCAGATAAACATTAAAATCCTGCTAAATACTTTTTAGAAATAGCATCTATTTTCAAACAAACAGCTCACGTTTGGGTTATTTTATATATATTTGTCCCGTGAAAATTAACTTAAACAACGAATAACAATGAAGAAAGTATTTGTTTCTCTCTGTATGGCAGGGGCTTTGGTAGCTTTGTCATCTTGTCGCTCGTCCAAAGATGCTGCGACGCTGTCTTCCATCAGTGGTGAATGGAATATTATAGAAATCAACGGTGCTGCCGTAGTTCCCGCACCTAATCAGGAATTTCCCTTTATAGGCTTTGATACATCTACCGGAAAAGTATTCGGTAACAGTGGTTGCAACCGTATGATGGGTTCATTCGACGTGAATGCCAAACCCGGCACGATTGACTTGGGCGCTATGGCAAGCACACGTATGGCTTGTCCGGACATGACGTTGGAACAAAACGTTTTGTCTGCTTTAGGACAGGTGAAGAAGTATAAGAAGTTGGGCAAGGAGAACATGGCTTTGTGCGGTTCATCCAATCGTCCTATTATTGTATTACAAAAGAAAGCTCCTACAGTGAAACTATCAGATTTGAATGGTAAGTGGATGATTTCCGAAGCTGGCGGTCAGGCTATTCCCGAAGGAATGGAAAAGCAACCGTTTGTAGAATTCAATCTTGCTGAAAAAAGAATACATGGCAATGCCGGTTGTAATCTTATCAACGGCGGATTTGTGGCAGATAACGAAAATTCATCCGCTATCTCTTTCCCGCAACTTGTGAGCACTATGATGGCTTGCCCGGATATGGAAGTGGAAGGCCGTGTGATGAAAGCACTGAATGAAGTGAAGTCTTTCGGCAAACTGGCGGGCGGAGGCATCGGACTTTACGATGCAAACAATACGCTGGTAATGGTGTTGGTGAAGAAGTGATTTAGATAATCAGAAGATAAAAAAAACAGGGTGTCAATGTTCGGTTGGCATCCTGTTTTTGTTTTTAATGTGATACGACTTTAAGTCCGATAATTGAGCCGATCAGTGTCACAATGAAAAACACTCTCCATGCAGTGGCTGGTTCTTTGAATATCAATATACCCGCCAATACGGTTCCCACTGCGCCTATTCCCGTCCATACTGCGTAAGCCGTACCGATAGGTAGGATTTGTGTTGCTTTTATCAACAAATACATGCTGATACTCATAGAAATCAGGAAACCGGTCAGCCACCAGTACATCTCGCTTCCGGTTGTTTCTTTCACTTTGCCTATGCACGATGTAAATGCCACTTCAAACAGTCCGGCAACAACTAAATATATCCAACTCATAACTTTTGATTTTGGGTACAAAGGTCATGAATTGCTTTGACTTCCTGTTTAACAAATGATAAAAAGTGATTTACCGGAACTTCGCCCGGATACGGCTCAGGCTGACTTGGGTAATGCCGAGATATGAAGCGATATATCCCAACTGTACCCTTTGCAGTAGGTCGGGGTTATTATTCATTAGTTCCCTGTACCGTTCTGTGGATGTTTTGAGCTGCCTGCTGATGAACCGTTCTTCGGTTTTGAGCAGTTCTTGTTCTGCAAATTTTCGTCCCCAGTTGGATATGTGTATGTCCTTGCCAAAGAGTTCGTGTAAGGCTTGTTTCTTCACCTCATACAATTCGCATTCTTCCAGGAGTTCTATATTCTCATAACCTTTCCGGTCGTTCACATAGCTTTTCATCGAAACCACTGTATCGCCTTCACGTCCAAACCAGAACGTGATTTCGTTATCCTCCATTTCAGTGTAAGCACGTACAATCCCCCGCTTGATAAAATATACTTTGGTCTCCACCTTATCCGCTCTGAACAGTATATGCCCTTTAGGGTAAGTGACCTCGGTAATAATCTCCTTCAACGCATTTTTTGATGGTTCCGGGAGGATGCCTATGTTATCGATAATCTGATTTATATCCATATGGGTGCTATTTATCTGATTGATTTGCTAAACGCAAATATAGGGAATTTCTGCTGATATGAGAAAATGCCTATGTTTTTATATGAATATTCTATTTTTTTTGCCTATGTTTTTAGACTGTTTTCTATTTATTTTGCCTATGTTTTTAGTTTAAACTTATATCTTTGTAGTTGAATAACAATGCTTTCTATGTTTAGAAGAGATATTTATAAAAAAATGCAGGAATGGGCGGAACGTAAAGGTCGTAAACCATTGGTGCTACGCGGTGCCCGCCAAGTTGGGAAAACGACTGTAGTTAATGAGTTTGCGCAGCAATTCGAGAACTATCTTCACTTGAATCTTGAACGTGAAGAAGATGCACGATTATTTTTGAGTACAGATAAAGTACAGGAAATAGTCAAGATTGCTTGTTTCCAAAAAAATATCCTTTTGCGTGAGGGGCGGACATTGCTTTTCATTGATGAGATACAAAATGTGCCTAAAGCAGTGGCTTTACTGAGATATTTCTATGAGGACATGCCGGAATTATATGTAATAGCTGCCGGTTCCCGTTTACAGTCCCTACTTAAAGAACGGATATCTTTTCCGGTGGGGAGAGTGGAGTACATGCAGCTTGCTCCTTGTACGTTCGGTGAATATCTGACAGCGATGGGAGATGAACAATATCGTACGGCAATAGATAAAGTGAATTTACCGTCTGTGCTGCATGAAGAAGCAATGTCCCGTTTTCATCGTTATGCTCTTATAGGAGGAATGCCCGAAGTGGTGGCGGATTATGTAGTGAATGGTGACCTTGTGCGTTTGAAATCTATTTATAATTCCCTTTTGAAGGGTTATAATGAGGATGTTGAGAAGTATGCTCCCACTCAATTGCAAACGCAGGTTATTCGCCATATCCTTAAAACGGGTTGGAATAAGGCGGGACAGACGATTAAATTAGGAAATTTTGGAGAGTCTAATTATAATTCTAAAGATGTGCGTGAGGCTTTTGGCATTATGGAGAAAACCTTTATCCTAAACTTGGTTTATCCTATTACGGCAGTGTCTGCTCCGGCATTACCAGCTTTGAAACGTGCGCCTAAACTAATGTGGCTGGATACCGGTTTGGTTAATTTTGCGGCTAACATCCAAACTGAGTTTTTGCATGACCGTACTTTAATGGATACGTGGCAGGGAGCTGTGGCTGAACATATTGTTGGGCAACAATTGCGTGTGTTGTTAGATGATTTATATATTTCAGATTTATATTTTTGGGTGAGAGACAAACAAGGTTCCAATGCAGAAACTGACTTTGTATGGCAAAATGGCACGCAAATTATTCCTATAGAAGTGAAATGTGGAAACAATGTTCATCTGCGTTCCCTGCATTCGTTTATAGACTTGTCAGGTGGAAATCTGGCTATCCGTATTTGGAATGGTGGATATTCTGTGGACGATGTGAAGACTGCTTCCGGCAGGGTATTCCGACTGATAAACCTTCCTTTCTATTACGTAGGAAGTCTGCAAAGAGTACTGGAGTTGAATCTATAGTATCGATTATCATATGGGTATTATTTTTGTTCATAGCCACAAAGGTAATACAATAAATCGTATTTGGTCTGCGTGATGCTTCATCCGGTTCATATTGGTATTGTTTGGCTGATATTTCATACAAATGCTACACAAGACCACTTTCCGGAGACATTTTCTTACCGAACAGGTATCCGAGTAGTACTGTGTGTGTCTTAATGCGTTGATAACAAGTGATATATCTCTTCGAGTGAACAGCAAACCGTATCGTTGACCGTACATGATATAATAATATAAAGAAAAAAAGAGGAATATATAAATATATTTTTCCTACATTTCCGGTTTTGAGTTGCCTCATATATGTTTTTAGCCATCATCTTCCATGCTCTATCATCACCACTGAAGAGTTACTTAATGCATTATGTTGTTTCATTTTGATTAGTTACTTAATATTTAAACCAAGGTATTCTTCTCTTTTTCTTGATTTCCTCTTCCTTCGTCTACGTCCTCTTCTCTTCTGTATATATTGGATATTTTCTCTTAGCAGATTCGGTTCATTCCCGTTAAATAGACTATTTAACCGAATTTATACCGAGTATATACCGAGTTTGTACCGAATTTGATATATACACAACCTCTTTCAATGATTTCTGAATAGTAAGTGCTGATTTAAAATTAATTCAAGAAATGCGAATAGAACCCTATCATTTTATGTCATATTTTTTAGTTAAGTAACTAATCAAAATAAAGCCGCATAATGGCTAAAGTTAATACTCAGTCGTGTTCCTATAGCCGCCAAAGTCCTGTTGGTGGCATAAAAAAGCGATTCCATAAAGGACATAGCTTTCCGTGCAGATATGAGATTCGTCACCATAGAAGAGGTCGATCGCTCCTTTTATCAAAAAGATCATGCTTTTGCTTGGATTAATAAAGGCAAAATATAAACTTTGCAAACGGAAATGAGCCGTTATTTGGTAAGTAATTCTATCGCAACACTATGTTCTATAATGGATAACGTATTTCTCACTTCTGACTTTGTGTTTTCTGGCAGTAGAAATTAGCTTACGATTTTCCCTGTCGACCTTCTCATTCTCGAAGGGTTTCAGATAAGTTTCCATTCACGGACATTGCACCGCAGGATATCTTCTATCTTCTTTCAATTCGTCAATGACCTCCGCCATATACAGCGAAGGGTCCATCCTTCCGTCATCTTTTTCAATCCTTTTTGTATTCATTACTTTTATCATTTAAAGTTGCACACTACGAAGTGAGTCCTGAAAACAGGAACCACAAGCGTAATGTTTGTGAATACAAAGTAAAGAAAGTGGGGGGAAAGAGAAATTAAACAATTCCGCTAGCGAATTATTTCCTTCTTTTCAGACCTGCTCGTATTCTGCTCAAAGATTGTGGTGTGATGTATAAGTACGATGCAAGATGTTTCAGTGGAACATCTTGCAATAATTCCGGGTTCTCTTCCATTAAAGTCAGATAACGTTCCTTGGCGCTGGGGGTGCCATATGCCACAGTATAACCATCAATAAGCAGGACTTCCTGTTCAAAAATCTTTCTGCCGAAATTGGCTAATGCAATAGATTTATTGAAGAGATCCTCCAGTGTGGACTTAGCAATGCAGTAGGCAGTACTTTCATTTACAGATTCAATATTAACCAAAGATACTTCGTTGTTGACGTATCCCCAAGAACAAAAGGCTATCTCACCTGTTCCGGCAAACCAGAGAGAACTTTCGGTTCCATCCATCATGTAGTAAGAACGCCAGATACCTTTCTTTAGAATGTAGAAATTGGTATTACGTTCCCCTTCTTTTACAATTGTTTCCCCTTTGCCGAAATGATATTCTGTCATGTGTGACAAAAGTTCACGCAGGCTTTCTTCCGGGAGTCTGTATCTTTGGCAGAATTTCTTTATCATCGTTTCCATGTGGCAAAGATACTATATTTTTTTTGCGCTTCCTTTTCGCTTTTATATAAATAATGAGTATGAAGAGGGTGGTGAGTAACTCTGCCAATGGGGTTGCCAGCCAAATGCCCGGATTGCCAAGGAGTAGGGGAAGACCGAAGAAACAGACTGTCAATAGGACGAAACCGCGTAGTAGAGTGATGATGGTGGCATATCGTGCCCGTTCCACGCTTTGGAAGTATCCGATGGAAACAATGTTGACGGCGAAGAATACGAACCCGGTAGCATAGAGAGGAAGTCCTTTGCTGGCTATTTCGTAAGCCGGATAACTGCGCTCAATGAACATAGAGACAATTTCCGGGCTGAACAATGCTGTTATCAGCGCAAAGACTGCACCGCAACCGATGGCTGTTTTCAGTGCCAGCAGATAGGCACAGCGGACGCGGGTTTCTTCGTGGAGTCCATGATTGTAACTGATGATGGGTTGTGCCGACTGGGCAATGGCATTGTACACCATAAATATAATAGGAAAGAAGTAACAGGCAATGCTGAATGCTGCCACACCTTCTTCTTTCAGATAGTGTATAAATACGATATTGCCGACAAACATCATACAGGCAATAGCGACTTCGCACAGGAATGCGGAGGAACCCAAACGGCACATATAGCCTATGTTACGGCGGGTCAGTTGCATACTTTTGCGGCTTAGTTTCACTGGGTAAAAGTGTAGGGTACATTTGCGACGGGAGAGGTAGACGATTATCATCAGTGCGCCAACCGTAGTACCGATGGCACTGGCAATGGCTGCGCCGAACATTCCCCAACCAAAATGGAAGATGAACAGGTAATCAAGAATGATATTCAGGATGGCAGCCACTACGTTGCACATCATAGCAAAGTTAGGCGAACCGTCCAGTCGCAAGAAGAACATGCCTGAGTTGAGCAGGGCAGTAAATGCCGAGAACGGGACAAACCACACCATATATTCTATTGCCAATGGGGCCAGCCGTTCCGAACCGCCCAATAGCTGCACTACCTGCGGAGCAAAGCAACAGAATAGGGTAGAGGTTGTTAGCAATAATAGTGAGGATATGACTATAGATTGTGTGATATTGATGCGGGCGGCTTTCACCTTTCCATGAGATAGGTGGATGGATGCCACAACAGATGCTCCTACACCAAACATTAATCCGATGCCGGTGGAGAATAACCATAACGGTGACACAATGTTTACTGCTGCAAGTGCATCACTACCGATACCTCTTCCTACGAATATACCGTCTGTAATTACAAATAAGGCAGAAAATATCATGCCCAGTACAGTAGGAAGTAATAATTTGCGGAACAATGCCGCGATGTCCATGTTTTTAAAATCAATGCTATCTTTTTCCATAATATGTATGTTAGTTACGAGATACAAGTTACGGGCTACGGGGCCTAAATCGTCTGCAAAAGTAGCGCATTTCTATAGGACAGTGATTAACAATTGGTAATTTACGACAGAAAAGTGAAGAATAATTCTGCCAAACTGACAGCATTCCTGCCAAGCAATAAAATTACAACCCCTCTGAACAATTTGGCACGACGTTTGTCTTTCTATTGGCGTCTGCTGCTGAGGCAGACGAGATGAAACTTGAATAATAACAAATAAAATAGTAACGATCATGGGAAAAATTATTGGTATTGACTTAGGAACTACAAACTCTTGCGTTTCCGTATTTGAAGGAAACGAACCTGTAGTAATTGCAAACAGTGAAGGAAAACGCACTACTCCGTCTATCGTAGCATTCGTAGATGGTGGCGAGCGTAAAATAGGTGACCCTGCAAAACGTCAGGCTATCACGAACCCGACGAGAACCGTGTTCTCAATCAAACGTTTCATGGGTGAATCATGGGATCAGGTACAAAAAGAAATAGCCCGCATGCCTTATAAGGTGGTGAAGGGTGACAACAATATGCCGCGTGTAGATATAGACGGCCGTCTGTATACTCCGCAGGAAATTTCAGCTATGATTCTTCAGAAAATGAAGAAAACTGCTGAGGACTATTTGGGACAGGAAGTGACGGAAGCTGTTATCACCGTTCCGGCTTACTTCTCCGATTCTCAGCGTCAGGCTACCAAAGAAGCCGGTCAGATTGCCGGTCTGGAAGTGAAGCGTATCGTGAACGAACCGACAGCCGCTGCATTGGCCTACGGTATCGATAAAGCGAACAAAGATATGAAGGTTGCCGTATTCGACCTTGGTGGTGGTACATTTGATATCTCTGTCCTTGAATTCGGTGGTGGTGTGTTCGAAGTTTTGTCAACGAATGGTGATACTCACCTCGGTGGTGATGACTTTGACCACGTAATCATCAACTGGTTGGTAGAAGAATTCAAGAACGACGAAGGTGCTGACCTAACTCAGGATCCGATGGCTATGCAACGTCTGAAAGAGGCTGCTGAAAAAGCTAAGATTGAATTGTCTTCTTCTACAAGCACTGAAATCAACTTGCCGTATATCATGCCGGTAGGTGGTGTGCCCAAACACTTGGTTAAAACTTTGACCCGTGCTAAGTTTGAAGCTCTGGCTCATAATTTGATTCAGGCTTGTCTGGAACCCTGTAAGAAGGCTATGTCTGATGCTGGTTTGAACAATGCTGATATTGACGAAGTAATCCTTGTAGGTGGTTCTTCTCGTATTCCGGCTGTACAGAAGCTGGTTGAAGACTTCTTCGGTAAGGCTCCTTCCAAAGGTGTGAACCCGGATGAAGTAGTAGCTGTGGGGGCTGCTGTGCAGGGTGCTGTATTGACGGATGAGATTAAAGGTGTGGTATTGCTGGATGTTACTCCGCTGTCTATGGGTATCGAAACTCTGGGTGGTGTAATGACAAAACTGATTGATGCGAATACCACTATTCCGTGTAAGAAGAGTGAGACCTTCTCTACGGCTGCCGACAACCAGACGGAAGTTACCATCCATGTATTGCAGGGTGAACGTCCGATGGCTGCACAAAACAAATCTATCGGTCAGTTCAATCTGACAGGTATTGCTCCGGCACGTCGCGGTGTTCCTCAAATTGAGGTAACGTTCGATATCGATGCTAACGGTATCTTGAAGGTATCTGCCAAGGATAAAGCTACCGGTAAGGAACAAGCTATCCGTATCGAAGCTTCCAGCGGTTTGAGTAAGGAAGAAATCGACAAGATGAAGGCTGAAGCAGAAGCCAATGCAGAAGCTGATAAGAAAGAACGTGAAAAGATTGACAAGCTGAATCAGGCTGACTCAATGATTTTCACTACTGAAAATCAGTTGAAAGAGTTGGGTGATAAATTGCCGGCTGATAAGAAGGCTCCGATTGAAGCTGCTTTGCAGAAATTGAAAGATGCTCACAAGGCACAGGATTTGGCAGCAGTAGATACTGCCATGGCAGAATTGAACACTGCATTCCAAGCTGCAAGCGCTGAGATGTATGCACAGAGTGGTGCCCAAGGTGGTGCTCAGGCTGGGCCGGACATGAATGGTGGACAACAAGCTGGTGGTGCTCAGAATGGCAGCAAGCATGATAGTGACGTGCAGGATGCTGATTTTGAGGAAGTTAAGTGATTATTCGCATAATTTAAGCAATATATTAAAAGGGAAAAGCTGTAAATCTATGATTTATGGCTTTTCTCTTTTTTGATACCTTTATTTCTTTTACAAGAATAAATCTATAATTTTATATCTGATATTTTGTCTTACATGATAATTTATTTACCTTTGATTGAAGAAGACATTCATAACCTTAATATATAAAGAAAAAGACATGAACAAATCAATTAACTACTGTAGGAAATTTAAGGCATTATCGTTTACTTTCCTACTATCTTTTACGCTATCCTGTCTGCATGCGTATGCAGTAGAAGAAAGTAACATTGGAACAACGCAACAAGAAACTAAAATTGTCGATGTAGTAAAAATCAATCCGGCTGCGGTTGACATCTTGTTTTCCAACCATCAACGTATGACACTCGACTTCTACGGAGAGAACATTTTCAGAATGTTTCAGGATAATTCGGGTAGAATGCTCCGGGATCCGGAAGCAAAACCTGAAGCTAAAATCCTCGTAAGCCAACCACGTAGGGACGTATCGCAATTGGATGTTATAAACAATGCCGGTTCCGTTTCCATCACTACCGGGAAGATTAAAGTAGAGTTCGATAAAAACACTACATTGATGAAAGTCACTAATCTTGAAACAGGAACTACCGTGTTGGAACAGGCTGAACCCATTCTTTTTGATAAAGAGAGAGTCACTCTGAAATTGAAAGAGACCCCGCAGGAGTATTTCTTTGGCGGTGGTGTGCAGAATGGACGTTTCTCGCACAAAGGCAAAATGATTTCTATCGAAAACCAAAATAGCTGGACGGATGGCGGTGTAGCATCCCCCAATCCATATTATTGGTCGACAGGTGGTTACGGCTTGATGTGGTATACTTTCAAAAGAGGAGTTTACGACTTTGGAAGAGAAGAGAAGGGCATTGTGAAGCTGTTTCATCAAACGACTTATCTTGACCTCTTTATTATGGTCAGTGATGGTGCCGTGCCTTTGCTGAATGACTATTACCAACTGACTGGGCATCCTGTGCTGGTACCGAAGTTTGGTTTTTATCAAGGACATCTGAACGCCTATAACCGTGATTACTGGAAAGAAGATGAAAACGGCATCCTGTTTGAAGATGGGAAACGCTACAAAGAAAGCCAGAAAGATAATGGAGGTATCAAAGAATCGTTGAACGGAGAAAAGGATAACTACCAATTCTCGGCACGTGCTGTGATAGATCGCTACAAGAAACATGACATGCCACTCGGTTGGCTGTTGCCTAACGATGGCTACGGGGCCGGTTACGGTCAGACGGAGACATTGGACGGAAATATTCAGAACTTGAAGAGCCTGACAGATTATGCCCATGGGAATGGTGTGGAAATTGGTCTGTGGACACAGTCCGACCTTCATCCTAAAGAGGGCATCAGTGCTTTGCTGCAACGTGATATCGTAAAAGAGGTGCGTGATGCAGGTGTACGCGTGCTGAAAACCGACGTTGCCTGGGTAGGTGCCGGATATTCCTTCGGACTGAACGGTATTACAGATGTAGCACAGATTATGTCTTACTATGGTAACGATGCCCGCCCTTTCATTATTTCTCTCGACGGTTGGGCAGGTACACAACGCTATGCCGGCATCTGGTCGGGCGACCAGACCGGAGGTGTCTGGGAGTACATCCGTTTCCACATCCCGACATATATTGGTTCGGGGTTGTCGGGTAATCCCAATATCTGTTCTGATATGGACGGTATCTTCGGTGGAAAGAATCCGGTAATCAACACCAGAGACTTCCAGTGGAAAACCTTCACACCCATGCAGTTGAATATGGACGGATGGGGAGCCAATGAGAAGTATCCTCATGCTTTGGGCGAACCGGCCACTTCTATCAATCGCTGGTATCTGAAACTGAAATCGGAAATCATGCCTTATGCTTACAGCATTGCCAAAGAATCAGTGGACGGTCTGCCTATGATACGGGCCATGTTCCTGGAATATCCCAATGCTTACACGCTGGGTAAAGCCACTCAATATCAGTTTCTCTATGGTCCGTATTTTCTGATAGCACCTGTTTATCAGGCTACAAAGGCAGATGAACAAGGCAACGACATTCGTAACGGCATCTATCTCCCTGAAGGCGAATGGATAGATTATTTTTCCGGTGAAATATATCAGGGCGGACGCATCATCAATAACTATGCTGCACCACTCTGGAAATTACCCGTATTTGTGAAGAAAGGAGCCATTATCCCCATGACATCACCCCATAATAATGTCAGCGAAATAGACAAAAAACTGCGTATATATGAACTTTATCCTTGCGGACAAAGCGCATTCACCGAGTATGATGATGATGGAACGACTGAAGAGTACCGCTTAGGTAAGGACGTAAGTACAGTGATTGAATCCGACGTCAACGCTAAAGGCGATGTTACAGTTACTATTCATCCGGCTCAGGGTGATTTTGATGGTTTCGTAAAAGAGAAAGCCACCGAGTTCAGGATTAATGTCACCGAAAAGCCTAAAAAGATTTCGGCAACTATTGGCAAGAATAAGATAAAACTCACAGAAGCAGGCAGCATGGATGAATTTCTCCGGAAAGAGAATGTTTACTTTTACGATGCCCGGCCAAACCTGAATAAGTTTGCCACCAAAGGTAGTGAGTTCGAAAAAGAGGTTATCACCAAGAATCCTCAACTTCTCGTCAGATTGGCTATTTCTGATATTACGGCAGCTCCGACAGTACTCAAGATAAATGGATTTGTATTTGCCCCGGCAGACACTCATCTGCTATCCTCGGGTTCGCTGGTTGCTCCTCAGGCACAGGTGACGGAAGAAAACACAGCAGCCTATACTCTGAAACCGACTTGGAACAAGGTAGACAATGCCGATTATTATGAAATCGAGTTTGACGGCATGATCTACAGTACTATAAAAACCACAGAATTGTTGTTTGACGGCCTGAACGTGGAAACTGATTATAGCTTTAAAATACGCGCCGTGAACAAAGAAGGACAGTCCGACTGGTCATCTTTCAGCGCCACTACCAAGAAAGATCCGCTGGAATTTGCCATACATGGTATTGTGGGCGAGACTACCGCTGCTAATCAGGGCCGTTCGCTTCGCCGCCTGTTCGATTTTGAGGAAGGCGAATTGTGGCACACCAAGTATAATGAAAAGGCTGTTCCCTTTGACCTGATTATGGATATGAAATCTATTAACCAAGTTGAGAAATTCCACTACCTGCCTCGTGAGAATGCCGGAAACGGAACACTGCTGAAAGGCACTGTTTACTATAGTATGGATAAAGAAAACTGGACCGAAGCGGGAGCTTTCGACTGGAAGCGCGATAATGAAGTGAAGATATTCACCTTTGCCCAAACTCCTACCGCCCGTTATATTAAGATGAGTATCTCTGAGGCTGTGGGCAATTATGGTTCGGGACAAGAAATTTATGTCTTCCGGGTGCCTGAAACGGAAAGTTATCTGCCGGGCGACATCAATAACGACAAGCTGGTTGACGAAAATGACCTGACTTCCTATATCAACTACACAGGACTGAGACGTGGTGATGCAGACTTTGAAGGATACATCAGTAATGGCGATTTGAACCGTAACGGTTTGATAGATGCCTACGACATCTCTGTGGTTGCCACGCAATTGGATGGTGGTGCCGATGCCGTGAGAGGTGAGAAGGTGGAGGGAAGTCTGGGCATCAGTACACCCAAACAATCTTATGCCAAAGATGAAATTGTTGAGGTTCTTGTGAAGGGTATCGGTCTGCGTTATGTGAATGCCCTCAGCTTTGCGCTGCCTTACAATCCTGCCGATTATGAGTTTGTAGGCATACAACCATTGGGTATGAAGGAGATGGAGAATCTGACCAATGACAGACTCCATACCAACGGTACCAAGTCATTGTATCCTACGTTCGTAAACATAGGAGAACGTGAGACGCTTGAGGGAGACAGTGACTTGTTCATTATCAAGCTCAAAGCCAAGCGGAAAGTAACTTTCAACTTGAAGGTGATAGATGGATACTTGGTAGATAAACTATTGAATGTGCATGCGTTCTAAGAAGAAACGGGATATTTTATAGAAAAAGGTGCGTCAGGAATTAATCTGATGCACCTTTTTCTATTTGTAGGAATCAAGTAAAGACATTTTCCCCCTTGGGAGTAAAGAGACTATTGGCGCAGACTCCTGAACTCCATAGCTGCATCAAAACAAGGACACTCTTCCAGCCAGGATTCCGGTTCTACCTGTGAGTTGGCATTCGCCATTTGAGGTAAATCTCGATGTCCGCAGATGTGGCATTGGGGAAAGTCGACGAGAAGTGTTTTGAGCAGGACTGTCATGGAGTGTTTTTGCCATTCGGTGCGCGTATCCTTGGGTGCTCCATGACGGTTGAGACCGCCTTCATAGCATATGGCAATGCTGCTGATATTATGTCCTCTGGCATGTGCTCCAGGCTTTCGGATAGGACGTGTGCTCTTTATGTCGCCGTTCTTCCGGATATAATAATGGTAACCAATACCGTTTAATCCACGTTGCCGATGCGACTTTTCTAACTCCATTTCTGTTAATGTATCATTTTCTTTTGTTGCAGAACAATGAATAACTATCAGATGAATTGTTCTCATAGGTGTTAAATGTTTTGTAAGGTGAATACTCTGTCTATTCATCGTAAGAAAACAATATGTTTAAATCAATGTTCACGTTTGCAAAAGCTTATTTGATGTTTTTACATTCTTTTGCTTATTAGCTATTGGTGTACCGATTGTTGGAAATATTTCCTGTCGGAAACTTTTTCCTTATTTTTTTCTTCGCCAATCGATAGGGTTTTTCTGTTCTGAGCAATCTTATAAGTAGAAAACAAGAATTGTTCACCTTTAAAATCATATGAAGATGAAAAAGTTAGTTGGAATTACAGTCGGGTGGTTGATGGCATTTTTGCTGTTGGGCGTTTCACCTCTATGGGCACAGGACGAAGTTGAAAGTTATTTCACTATCACAGGGGTGGTGAAGAATAAGGATAACAAGCGGAAGCTGGAAAACGTGAATGTGTCTGTTCCCGGTACGAATATCGGAACTGTTACAAATGCGGACGGTGTGTTCTCTCTGAAGATTAAGGATGCGGAAGTTGTTCATGGATTGGAAGTTTCCCATATCGGATATCTTAATACTCAAATCTCCCTGAAAGAAAATAAAGATGTATCCAATTTGACAATCTGGATGCTGCCTGCCCCTAATCTGCTGAGTGAAATTGTAATCTTCGGCAATAATGGCCGGGCTCTTGTGGAAGAGGCTATCAAGAAAATTCCGGTGAATTATGCCGCAGATAAAAACCTGCTGACTGCATTCTATCGGGAGACTGTGCAGAAGAGACGCCGTTACATCAGTGTATCGGAAGCTGTTATAGATGTGTCTAAAACAGCCTACAGTGACCGTGACCCGGCGGGTGATAAAGTGCAGTTGCAGAGGGGTCGGCGCCTGTTGAGTCAAAAGACGAGCGATACGCTGGCTGTCAAAGTAGTGGGAGGACCTAATCTGTCTATCTATCTGGATATTGTGAAGAACGGAGATGCATTGCTGAGTATGGAAAATCTGAATTATTATGATTTCCATATCGAAGAACCTGTAAACCTAGACAACCGTATGCAGTATGTGGTAAGCTTCCGCCCCAGAGTCAGCCTGATGTATGCGTTGTTCTACGGGAAGCTCTATATCGATTTTGAGAAACTGGCATTCACCCGTGCGGAGTTTTCACTGGATATGCAGAATAGGGTGAAAGCTGTGGAAGCTATTCTCCATAAAAAGCCTCTCGGACTGCGCTTCAGACCGCAGGAAGTTTCCTATCTGGTGACGTATAAAGAAAAGAATGGGAAGACATACCTGAACTATATCCGGAATGAAATCCGCTTCAAGTGCGACTGGAAAAAGCGTTTGTTTTCTTCAAGCTACACAGCATTTTCTGAAATGGTGGTGACGGACAGAAAGGAGAATAACTTCGCGGCTATTCCCAGTAAAAAGGCTTTCAAGGAAAAACAAGTGTTCTATGATATGGTAGACGAATATTGGAACGAAGACTTCTGGAATGCATACAATATTATTGAACCTACAGAATCTCTGGAGCATGCAGTGAGCAAATTGAAAAAGCAATCACGTTAGATTTCAGATAGTTTTGCTTATATTTGGAGACCAACAATAATTCCGGGATATGCTGAATGAACTGTTCATACTGACTAAAATAAAAGAGGGCGATATAAAGGCGTTTGAGGAAATCTTCCGCCGTTACTATTCCCCTCTTTGCTGGTATGCCGCAGGTATTACGGGAGAGATGGAGGTTGCCGAGGAAATAGTGGAAGAACTGTTCTACGTCTTTTGGAAAGACCGGGAACACTTGCAGATTTTCCAGTCTGTAAAGAGCTATCTATACAAATCAGTGCGTAATGAGGCTCTCCAATATTGCCAGCACAAGGAGGTGAAAGAACGGTATCGCGAGTATGTATTGGCGGGCAATGCCACGGAACCGGTTTCCGATCCTCACCGGCAATTGGAGTATGAAGAGTTACAAGGGGTGATTCGCCACACACTTGAAAAACTGCCCGGACGAAGGCTCCGGATTTTTGAAATGCATCGCATGGAAGGAAAGAAATATGCGGAGATTGCCTCGCAACTCTCTCTCTCCGTCAAGACGGTAGAGGCTGAGATGACGAAAGCACTCCGAACCTTACGAAATGAAATTGATAATTATATTCTTACGAAATGATTGAACTGAATAAAAATAGGACAAAGACGGATGAGGCATGGGAACGTTTGTATGCCCGTTTGGATGAAGACCACCTGCTGACAGAGGTAGGGAGGGGATGGGCAGTGCGCCGCAAACTTCTTCTGCAATGGGGAATGTTGGCGGCTGCTGTGATTGCAGGCTTTGTCTGGCTGGCATCTGCCCTGTGGCTTGTGCCGGGAAGTGAAAACATGGACCTTAACCTGGTGACACAAGAGAATCGGGAAGCATCTACACTGGTCACTACCCTTGAAGATGGTTCTGTGGTTTATCTGGCAAAAGAAAGCACTTTGCAGTATCCCGAACATTTTGCTACGGATAAAAGAAAAGTGAACTTACAGGGAGAAGCCTTCTTCGACGTGGCGAAAAAGCAAGAACAAACCTTTCTGATTGAGACGGAAAAGGTGCGGATAGAGGTATTGGGCACGGCTTTCAATGTCCGCAGTCATGAAGATGGTCCTTTCAAACTGTCTGTACGGCGGGGCAAGGTAAGGGTGTCTATGAAACAAGGCGGACAAAGCGTGCTTGTGAATGCAGGAGAAACTGTTACACTACAGGCGCAACAGTTGCAACTGAGCGAGACGGCAGATTTCGACGCATTCGGGCGTTATACCCGGAATATACGTTTCAAGGACGAGTGCCTGGAAGACGTCTTGAGGGTAGTGAATACGGAAGCCTCTGCCTTGCAGATAAAGACCAGTTCATCAGCTTTAGGCAAACGGAAGCTGACTATTGAGTTTGAAGACAGTTCGCCCGAAGCAATGGCTGAACTGATTTGCTGGGCACTTACTTTGAAGTGTTCCCGTGAAGGGGATAAGTTGATTCTGTCCGAACGATAACCTCAAACATATAAAACAATGAAGCCGCATCGTTTCCTCATCATCCTTTTAGGACTGCTCCTCGTCATCGGTAGCATGAAAGCAGAGGGGGGAGATGTGCTGGACCGTATCATCAGGCTGCCCCGAGCGAAAGGGACGGTATATGCGTTGTTGGGGAAAGTCTCGGAGCAATCTGGATACCTTTTTGTGTATGACAGCAAGATTGTGAACAATGATGCGGTAGTGAAGACGAAAGGGAAAAAGTGCACTGTCCGGCAGGCAATTTACGAAATAATAGGTAATAAGAGATTAGAACTTAAAGTTATAGGGCAGCATATCCTGATTCTGCCTCCTGCGGAAAAGATTGTAAGAACAGAAAAGGTGGCAGAAATACCTCAATCGTTTTTCTTCACTATCACTGGCACTTTGAGGGATAAAGAAACGGGCGAACCTGTATCCAATGCTTCCGTAATAGTTCAAGGAACTTCAATAGGTAATATTTCAAATAAAGATGGGGAATTCCGGCTTCATTTGCCGGATTCCCTGAAAAACAGCAGTCTCTCTTTTTCACATTTGGGCTATATGGCGCAGACTATTGAAGCGGCTACGCTGGTTGGTCGTGACAATGTGCTGAATCTGGAGCCTAAAGTAGTCCCTTTGCAGGAAGTATTGATAAGGCTGGTGGAACCCAAGAAATTACTGCGGGAAATGCTGGAACGCCGGGAGGATAATTATTCATTGGAACCTATTTATCTGACTACGTTCTATCGCGAGGGGGTTCAGTTGAAGAATAAATTCCAAAGCCTGACGGAAGCTGTCTTCAAAGTATATAAGACTTCTTTGAAAGAAAAGAATGCGTTCGACCAAGTGAAGCTGTTAAAGATGAGTCGTATTGACAACCGGGAAAGTTCTGATAGTCTGGTAGCTAAGATAAGAGCCGGCATCCAGGCCTGCCTGCAACTGGACATAATGAAAGACCTACCGGATTTCTTCTCTGTTGATGAATTGAATAATCCCTATGTATACACCTCCGGCGATATCACATTCATAGACGACCGCTGCGTTAATGTGGTCTATTTTGAGCAAAAGAGCGATGTCAAGGAACCGCTTTATTGCGGAGCGCTGTATATCGACTCGGAAAACGGGGCTTTGGTACAGGCCCGTATCGAGATGCAGCCCAAATACATAAAGAAAGCCACACGGATTTTCGTGGTCCGGCAGGCGCCGAAGGTGAATCTGACAGCTCAGAAAATAGAATATACCATCTCCTATAAGCCTTGGAACGGGACTTATTATATTCATCATATCCGTGGCGACCAGTATTTCAGGATGAAGCGGAAACGTGCTTTCTCAAGCAATCCCATTTTGCACACATGGTTTGAGATGGTGACATGCAGGGTAGATAATGAGAATGTGACTCGTTTTCCGCGTGCCGAAAGGCTGCCGACACGTACGGTTCTTGCCGAGGAAGACTTCAGGTATGACAAGAACTTCTGGGAGGATTTCAATGTCATTCCACTGGAAGAGGAACTCAGTAAGATTATAGAGAAAGTAGCGTTAAAGATAGAAAAAATAGGTCCGCAAGAAGAATAATATAATTCGGATAGTTGTAATTTTGCAGCCTGAATCAATAAGTATTAGTATAGAAATGGAATTACCTAAAGACCCAATGATGCTTTTCAGCTTCATCAATACGAAATTGCGTGATTGTTATTCTTCACTGGATGAACTCTGCGATGATATGAATGTCAATAAAGAAACGATTGTAGGGCTGTTGCAGTCGGCCGGATTTGAATATAGTGCAGAGCATAACAAGTTCTGGTGATTTTCGGTGATTATTTCTTCTTCCGGTGTTCCTTCTTTAGGTAGAAGTTGAATCCGGCGTATATTTGTAGCGTACCGAATCCGTTGTTCAGGGAAAAATTGTCCCGGTAGTAATCATATGTTCTGCCCAGGAACGAAGTACCTACGAAGTATTTACTGTTGTTGTATACCACGCCTGCCCGCAATATAAAGTCTATATTGAAGTTCTTGTACCAATCACTTGGCTCTTCCGCCGTCTTTTCAATACGCGAAGTCTTATAAGCAACCGCCGGACAGAGCGACAGGCAGGCAAGGCAGTTGCGTGCAAACACCCAGTTGTAAGCATAGCCGAAGTTGAGGCTGATGTTTGTGTATTTTATGTGCCTTACTTTCATACCGGGATTCATCGTTTCCTGAATCACTTCGGGCAATTTTGTATAATCGAACTTCAGATTGTGTGTAGACACGGAGAGTCCGGCTATGAGCGAACCCGCATTTCGGCGCTGGTTGGTGGACTGGCTGAAAGCTGCCGGATAAGAAAAGTGCCGGTTATTGAAGATATAGTATAGGTTCATCCCTTTCATATTCACTTTCAAACCGTTGAAGTCTTCGGAGTAATTGGAAGGAATGCGGTCTGAGAAACCTGTCACATTGTGTATCTTATAATCGTTTCCTGTGCGGCGATAGAATATATCCACACCTAACTTTGAACTATAAAGGCTAAGGTCAAATTCCGTTCCCCTGTTTTTACCACTTTTCTTTCCGATGAGTCCGTCTGTGTCTACAGACCAACCTAAGAATATCCAGCGCCAACCAAAATAAGCACCTATTTTATTGCGAGGGTTGGGAGTGAAACGGAGCCGTTGGGGCTCGGGGGCGGAAGTGCCTACGGAGTAATACTCGTAGTTGGTGAAATGGTCCAGCATTAAAGCGTAGTTGTAGCGGTTGGGACTTATGTAGGTTGTATCAAAATCATTAAAATTGAGGAACTTCTTTATTGCTTTCATGAAGCCTCCCTGTTGCTTTCCGGTGCTGAGGCTATCATATACAATAGAGTCGTTCTCTCTGTTTTGAGCAAACAAAGCGAGCGGCAACAACATACACAACCAGACGACAAAGCCTTTCAACATCAACCTTATTTTAAATTAATTCTTCATACTTCTACGCTATAAACAAAGTAAAAAAGAAAAAGTGCAATCATTCTATTTGCGAATTTAACGGTTCTTTTGCATATATCCAATAATCTCGCAGGTTTGTTTCATTCTTGTTTTTGCTATGTTATTTTTTAACAGGAGATGCTTGGGTAGTTAACAAGATTGTTATGTCTATTAAACCATGTTATAAAAGTGCCTGTTTGGGCCTGATAATTTGGAGTTATCCTCAAAGTCCGTATCTTTGCAATGTGTTTTTCATAGTATTAGATTTAAGGTTAACAAAAAGATTGGCTGTCTGGGATAGATAGCCTTTTTTTATTGCCATATATGAAGGGCATATAGATAAAATGCTGATAATGTAATATTACCTATGACAATAAATTAAAAGAATATGAAACTTTGGAAATATAGTGGGACATTTCTTGTTATAACAGGACTAATCCACACGATTTATGCACTACTGCTTGGAAAAGAGGATTTTGCGGACATGATAAAAGATGGATTCATAAACTCCACAGGTGATAATTATAACCGTGCATTCGCCCTTTGGTTTTTAGTGTGTGGAATTATACTTATTCTTTGGGGGCAAACACTTCAATACTATATTAAAAAGGAGCATAAACCTGCACCTCTGTTTTTGGGGTATTGCATTTTGGTATTTACTGTAGTAGGGTGTATTGCAGAGCCTATTTCTGGTTTCTGGCTTTTTTTACCACAAGCATTGATAATAATTACTGCAAATAGAAAAAGGTAGATATATTGAAATGAAACTAAGTTAATAGCAACTACAAAACGATATAGAACTTTATACTCCTCTTCGGGCTAAATAGGATTGTTATTAATTTGGCCTTCTTTGTCATAGCTTTTAATCTCAAATTCAAACGTTGCGCTAAATGGTGGAAGTATGATTACTATGGCGATTGCAGCGTATGGAGAGTAGTTAAGGAATAGAAAACGAATTAAAAAAAGAGAATATAATGAATTATAAAGACAAGGCGATACATTGTGTCAAGGATACGATATTGCCAATGCAAAGAAAGCAATTTGAAGAATGTGGTTGCTGTTTAGACGAACAGTACAAACGATATGGGAATACAGAATGGCTTTTTGCGAAGACAATTGAAGAAGGACACATTTATGAAATTGGTTACCCGGCATGTGTTTGTCCGGAGGTGGTAAGCGGAAAAATAAAAGACGTATCACATTGTGAATGTTCTCGCCAGAGCGTATTGTATATTATCGGAAATTTGTTGCCCGATAAAAATATCAGCGTGGAAATAATTGAAACCGTTTTGAGGGGCGCAGAAAAATGCCGTTTCAAGGTAACTGTGGAGTGAGTGGGGAAACGTGTAAATCTGAGTGCATGAATAGACGTTGAAAAAGTTAAAATACATGCATACAGTCTTTTGTGAGAGTGCTAAAAAGGGACGTTTACTCTCTGTAAAGTAACTTTTTGGAAATGGTTTATTTTTCTCTTTTAGAAGTATATCTCTGCAGCTGAGAAATATTGATTATTAATCGTGCTTATGTAGGCTTATATGCTATTTTTTGATTTAAAACAAAAAAACAATGAAACAAGAAGTTTTATTCCTTTTACTGAATGATTATGCCGACTGGGAAGGCGCATTCCTATCTATTACTTTAAATGCCGGAGTAATGCCGGGCAGTGAAGTGAAATACATCCCCAAAACAGTAGCCCCAACTCTGAACGAAGTACGTTCCATAGGCGGTTTCCGTACTTTGCCTGATTATAGTTTCCAAACCATGCCTGCTGATTATGCTGCATTGATATTGATAGGTGGCATGCAATGGCAATCACCCGAAGCTGAACTGGTTGTCCCCATTGTGCAAGAGGCTTTGCAACGTGGGAAAATTGTCGGAGCTATTTGTAATGCTTCTGCATTTATGGCGGCACATGGCTTCTTGAATAATGTGAAGCATACCAGCAACACGCTTCCGTATCTGAAACAATTTGCGGGTGAGCGATACACCAACGAAGCCGGGTATCAGGAAAAGCAAGCTGTCAGCGATAAGAATATCGTGACTGCCAACGGCACGGGACATTTGGAATTTACTCGGGAATTACTACTTCTTTTAGAGGCTGACAGTCCGGAAAAGATAGAAGCGGCTTACGATTTTTATAGAAATGGCTTTGTGAGGTAACTTGCGAAGTTATATCTTTTTTAATAACATGACTACACTTTTTTTGAAAAGATAATTCAGAAATTATCTTGATAACAGTAGAATAAATATCAAAGAAATAAAAAAATGAATTTATATTTTAGTCTAATAATCAATACCATTTCATAACTGTTTGAACTAAATAATTGTTTTTTGTAAAAGCAGTGATACCAGCACTCTTAGGATTCTAAAAGTGCTTTAAACCAGTAGTCATACAGCGATTTGTCACGTACCATCCCTCGCTGTATGACGTTGTGTACTGTAGGAATATTGATGTCTACAGAGCTGTCACTATATAATTCATCCTCATAAATGGTGAGTCTTACTTCCGTATCTCCTGTCGGACGTTCAATCAGCAAGAAACTTAAATGCCGATTGTATCTTTTGTATTTTTCAATCCCTATAAATTCAGCAGTGATGACTCCTGAAGCTTTATCACTGCTTGAAATATAGCATCCTTTCGCTTGTAGACGTTCCAAAAGGTAGGGATAAAGTGTGTTGAAATGGTCTGAGTAGACACGTTTTGTTAAAAGGGTAATTTCTTCTTCTGATAAGGGCTCTGTGCTTTTCTTAGAAGAAGTGACGGATACAGCGGCAACGCCTCCTACCATAGCGGCTCCGCAAGATGAGAAGATACATAGTGCAATGACGGCACTTGTTAATAAAGTTATAGTTTTCATGTAGTTGCTGTTTTAAATAGTTTCTGACCTTATGCTACAAATATATAAATATTTTCTGTCTTTTCCTTTTTTGGAGTCACGGACTTTTTAGTATTTTTGGAGTAAAATTAAAATGCCACGTGGCAATGAAGGTATACATTGTCCAAAAATATAAATTTATGAATAGGCTAATCGTTTTTCTTTTTATCGTTGTTGCAACATTCTTGCTATATGGTTGTGGCAATTCGCAAACTCTGAAAGAGGGTGTAAATTATTATTTTGATTCGAAAAATGGGAATGATGATAATAATGGGTTATCCGAAGAGACAGCCTGGAAAAGTATTGATAAAATAAGAAGTGTCCGGTTGGAAGCAGGTGATAGTCTATTATTTTGTCGTGGTTCTGTTTTTTCCGGTATTCTTGAGATAAGTGTACAAGGCCGTTCCGATTGTAGATTTGTCATCGATGCTTATGGTAAAGGCAAGAAACCTTGTATTACTGCTCCCGACAGCTCATTATATGCAGTCTGCATTAAAAATTCAGACTATGTGACGTTGCAGCACCTTGAAATTATCAATAAAGGGACTGAACGCATGGCCCACCGTACGGGAGTAAAAGTGGTATGTGAGAATTATGGGACATCGCATAATGTGATTCTTAATGCTTTGGATATTCATGATGTGAACGGAAGCCTGGTTAAAAATGAAGGTGGAGGTTCAGGTATTTTGATTTATAATAAATGGAATAAGGATAGCATTGTTTCTGTCTTTGATAGTCTGACTATTGAAAATTGTGCCATACGCCGATGTGAGCGTAATGCTATAATCTGGAGTGCTCCCTGGAGCCGGAAGAACTGGCATCTGAGCACAAATACCGTTGTGCGAAAGAATCTTATCGAAGAAGTTCCTGGTGATGGAATCGTTCCTATAGGTTGTGATGGAGTTTTAGTGGAATATAATCTGATGCGCAACTGTACGGACCTTTATTCAATATAATTACAGCCACCATAATGAAGGAGGCTTCATCCTGATTTGCAATGCCGGAAAGGGAGAAACTGATCCTGAAGATAACATTGGAAATATAGGCACTGTTGTCCGCTATAACATAAGTATAAACGATGCAATTCGCACACGCAAAACACGTGTAGGCATCTTTTCACCTACCATACATATCGCTGGCCCCTGTGAAAATACCCGTATTCATAATAATATTCTGCACGCCAACGTAAAACCTGCCAGCCATATTGACCGGAAAATGATTACAGCCGATTCATGGGGTGGTTATGCTGACAATACTACTTTTGTGGAGAATGTTTTTTATGCTCCCGAAGTTTCGGCATTTAATCTCACGAAGTCCACTCGTAATATCTTTGACGGAAATTATTATCTGGGTTCTTTTGCCGGAAAACCGGAAGATAATCAGGGACATGATACATCAGCTTATTATTGCTCACTTCTTGAAAAAAATATGGAGGGCTTCGGTACTCTTTCCCATTTATTTGAAGAAGTGGAAGTAGGAGATGGAGCGGCGACTATTAAGGCCGTTAAAAAAGAGGCTGTTCATGAATTCTTTGAGAAGATGAAGTGATTTTATTAGGCATGGTTTCGCAGGACAATAGAAGAATTAGTACCTTTGTATGCGAATACTAATGCGTTCCACCATAGGGAACATTGCGTCCCTTCATAAGGTACTTTTCGTCCCTCCATAAGGGAACGCAAAGTTCCTTATGGAGGGACGAATAAGCTTTCGTTATCTTAGTCTTTAGTCCTTACGAAAAAGCGCCTTAGCCTTCACAGGTAATTTGATTAATCAATTAAAGAAAAGAAGATTATGAGCGCTTATTACGACCTCTTTGAAAGTCCCGACGTACAACACACCGGAGAACCTCAACCTTTGTATGCCCGTTTTGTCCCCAAAGGCACTATGGGGCAGGAAGAATTTATTGACCGTGTCCATCGTTTCACGGGCATTAGCCATAGTTTGCTTCAAGGAGCAATGAAGGCTTTTACGGACGAACTGCGTGATTCCCTCGCCAATGGCTGGACTGTGGAGTTTGGCGAACTCGGATATTTCACTCCCTCTCTGAATAGCCGTCGGGTGATGGATAAAAAAGAACTTCGTTCGGCGTCCGTGTCCTTACGTGGATTGAACTTCCGTCTTAGCAAACCGTTTTTCCGGGGACTGAATGAAAAGATTTCCTTTGAACGCAGACCCGCTCAGGAAGCATCTTCTAATGCTTCCCGCGTTTTGTCCAAAGAAGAATGTTTGAGACTCTTACAGGAGTATTTGCAGAAGTATCCTTGCATTAATCGTGCGCAATATTCACAGTTGACCGGACGCAGTCGCAAACAGGCGATTGTGGAACTGAATGCTTTCATACAGGGAGGAGTGCTGGCGAAGCATGGGATGGGGAAGACGGTGGTATATGTAATTTGCAGGTAATAGTTGTAATTTCTAAGACGAACACTACTATTTAATTTTTATTTTCTAGCTTTTTTAATATGTCAAACCGTTTGTTTTTTATTCTTTGTTTCTTCGTATGTTTCTTGATATTTACTTCTTGCAGTAGAGGAGAACAGGTAAATCAACGATTACTTCGTGCTAAAACTCTAATGAATTCCTTCTCGGATAGTAGTTATTTAGTTTTGCAAAAAGTCCGATGTGGCAAAGATTATCTACAAGATTTGCCCAAGGAACGGAAGGTACGGTTCATTTCTTCCCTGGTAAAGTGGTGGATCCAGAGAGTAAATATTATTACCCATTAAATAAATTATAAAGATGAAGAATGTAAATATAGAAAATCTTACCGTTAATTTAGTCGTAGAAGAGGCTGGTATACGTGTAAAATCAGATGTTGGAAATATTCTGTTAGTTAATCAGGATATAGATAATGTAGCTGAACTTATCAGAAGTAATTTTAAGATTGTGGAAGAATATTATGAACAGCTCGTCAATAGGACAGATGAAATCATTAATATGTTAGATATATATTATTTGAGTCTTTCTATTGTATTGCATTATTTATATCTATATAATTTTTGGAGGACAAATTATAAAAAGCAAGAAAATAGAAGTTTAAAATTTAAGGAGGAGGATTTTAATCATCCATCAACTCATGATATAATATTTCATTATTTCAGATTAAAGTATCCGACAAGTTGGAAAATACAAAGTGCAGTCTTGTTAGGAGTAGGATTGGATGAAGTTGAGAGATATTACAAAGAAAGAGAAGAATTTTATAATAAATAATTATGGAGTCTTATGTACGTATTAATCTCCGTTCTGCCAACCGTGTCATCCAACTTTAACCAAAATGCTGTTGAGCAGATAATCATAAGTGAAATGTTTCGGGTTGATTTAGAAATAGATTGAAATAACGAAAAGTATAAGAATCAATGAGAAAAAAGAAAGATGTAAATAAGTAAATGTGAAGTACATTGTTTTTTTGATAAAGACTCGGTATAAAACAATCTATTTTATGAACATGAACAAAAAAGGAATTGCACTATTAAGTTTATTAATATGGCTTTTAGGATGCATACAAAGGCCGGATGATGTATATCAACGGGCTATTGGATATGTGATGCCACTTATTGATAGTGGATACATAACTGATAATTATATCCATTTGTATGAGATGGGAATGAACGATTCCAGTAGTATTTATACAATATTTGGAAGTGATTCTGTAATATCGAATTTTACAGAGTTCCCGTCTAAAATAGTGATGTCTGGTGGAAAGTATTTTTGTTTCGTAGAGTTAGATGAACCGGAGTTATCTGTAGAACAAGTAAATAGGATAACTAATTGCTACAATGACATTGGGATTGGGTATCCTAATTCTGATATTTGGTATATGGGGATTTCAAAATACAAAGATAACGGAGTACTAATAAAACAGTCACAAGATGCTTGGGATATGGTGGATTATCCGGAACTGTGGCCTTATTATTCAGGTGGGCAACCAGATAGAACAGATTTTTATATGTGGTTAGTGAGCCATGATATGGTATTGTCAAAATCGGACTCTCTGTTTACTGACAACTTCAAATTTTATATAAGAAATATTTATGGAAAAATTGAAGTTTATAATAAGAGTGATTCAACAATAATATTAGCTTCTGATGTTCCAGATAAAGCTTGTGTTGTTAGTGGGCATGATACACTTATGTTAGCACTTCGTGACTCATTGCCCTTTGAAATAGCTCCAAATAGTTTATGTGTGTTGCATTATGAAAGTGAACAGAATGATTCGTTTTTTCAGAAACTGCCCACTAAAAATACATGGATGTCTTTATATGAGTTGTTAAGTGATTCGACCTATTGTTTTCTCAAAATAAATGGAGAATCTAAAACAATCCATTTACTGCATAATGACTTTCAATCATCTAGCAAAATAGTTGATGATTCAGGAAATGTTTTGAAAAGAATATGGAATGAGGGTATCTTTGATAAAGATAAACGAAGAGCAAGATTTTGGGGGATCAGTACGGCGTCTGTTCCACCAATGGGGGGGATTTTAGAATGTATATAACTGAATTAATATTTATCAATGTATTTCTTGATTGATAAAAACTATATAGAAGTTATTGATACTGTCTTATTATAGAATAATCTTTTTTAGAATAAGACAGTATCAATAATTGCTATATATCTTAATCGCTTTTTTAAGCTAAAAGCGTGTTAAAGCTACCGAAAAATAGGAATAATTGATATTGTACTAAATGATATACTTTTTTTTATATTATTCTTATACTGCTATATTTCAAAGACTTATTAACTATAATATATCCAACTTTTTTCTACTAATATATACCTAAGTCACCGTTAAAGCACCACCTCGCTTTCACGGCATAGTATCTTTGCAACGTGATCACAAACAAAGAACAATTTATTAACCATTTAAACTTTAAGAATTATGTCTTTACGTTATGTTGTAAGAAAAAGAGTGTTTGGCTTTGACAAAACAAAAGCTGAAAAGTTTGTAGCTGAATCTCGTACGCTTGGGTTGATTGACTTTAAAGAACTGTGTGAGGAGGTGACAAAAGTTGGTCTGGTGCCGAGTGGTGCGGTGAAATTTGTGTTGGATGCACTGATTGATACCCTGAAGTTGAATATTAACAAAGGCTTTTCCGTACAATTGGGAGATTTCGGTTGTTTCCGTCCCGGTATTAATGCAAAGAGCCAGGATAAACTGGAAGATGTGACAACAAGTACGATTCGTCGTAGAAAAATCATTTTTAGTCCGGGAACCGTTTTCCAGGATATGCTACGGAATGCCAGCCTGACGCGTATGGTTGGAGAGGTAGCGGTTTCCGGTGGCACAACTCCTGACCCTGATGAAAGTGGTGAGGGAGATCTTAATGACAACCCATTGGGATAAACAAAATCAATTTATTCTCTCTGAAAATTTGATTTCGCCTTTTGAATGTTGTATCTTTACAAAATAAACCTAAACTTTATAATCATGGAAGATGAACCTGTGTTTCGCATCCGGACATATAGAAAAAAAGAATTAGCTCACCTGTATTGTCCTGATATAACCGAGCGTTGTGCCATTCGTACACTTACTCACTGGATAAAATTAAATAAAGAACTTTATGCAGCTTTGCTTCATACGGGCTATACACCCAGGGCGCGTACATTTGTTCCTAAGCAAGTCTCGATTATTGTCCGTTACCTGGATGAACCCTAAACTTTATAGTTAGGTATGTTATTAATTCATAATTAAGAATAAAGCCAACTGAGTCAATGGAACTTAGTTGGCTTTTTGACGATATTTTTGAGCCTATTTAAATTGATAACGATTATGCGAATGTTTTTCTTGCTATTTATACTTGGCTATATAGGTGGTAACGTGTACGTCTTTATTCGTGCTTTGCAGATGCTTTCCGGAGTATCGCTGCCTTTGAGAATTTTGCTGTCTGCCTTTTTCTGGTTAGCGGCATTTTCGTTGGTAATTGCTCTATTGACCCGCCACATGGAGATACCGGTTGTCTTGTCGAAAACAATGTTTTGTGTCGGCTCGGTATGGTTGGTATTTACGCTGTATATGGTATTGTCTCTTTTGTTGGCGGATGTGGTGAGGCTGTTTGCGCCGACAATGAAGTATGGCTTTTACTATGCTTTAAGTTTCACCAGTTGCCTGCTCCTGTACGGTTACTATAATTATCTCCATCCGCAGATAAACAATATAAATATCCCTATCGACAAACCCATAGAAGGTGAAGGAGTGAAGATTGTTGCCGTAAGTGACCTTCATTTAGGCAATGGGACGGGAAAAGCTATGCTGAAGCGGTATGTGGATATGATAAATGCTCAGACTCCCGATTTGATATTTATCGGTGGTGATTTGATAGACAACAGTCTCATCCCGTTGTACAATGAAAATATGGCGGAAGAATTGGCGGAACTGAAAGCTCCGATGGGTATTTACATGGTTCCGGGCAATCATGAATATATCAGCGGTATTGATGAATGTGTCCGCTTCTTAAAAACGACTCCCATAAAACTATTGCGTGATTCTGTGGTGACACTGCCTAATGGGGTGCAGATAATAGGGCGCGACGACCGTTCCAACCGTTCGCGCCACTCTTTGCCTGAGTTGCTAAAGCAAATAGACAATAGCAAACCTACGGTTGTTTTGGATCATCAACCTTATAATTTGAAAAAAACGGATTCTTTAGGAATAGACTTGCAATTCAGCGGACATACACACCACGGGCAGGTGTGGCCTATCAGTTGGGTGACAGACAGACTATATGAACAGAGCCATGGTTACCGTAAGTGGAGTAAATCGCACATCTATGTATCCAGTGGATTGTCTCTTTGGGGACCTCCTTTCCGAATCGGAACAAATAGTGATATGGCGGTGTTGCATCTTTCGGGTATGTGATTGAACCATAATGGGAATAGAGATTATATTTGTCTTTAAATCTTGTTTTTTGTTAAAGTGAAGAGCTTAATTAAACTTTTCTCTTTTCCTGTTGTCTTATAATCATTGTAATTCAATAGGTATGATAAAAGATATGCAGGTATTAGTTTAGAGCGGGCGGATGATGATTCGCCCGTTTTTTATTTATTTTGGCTTTCTCTTGTATTTTTGCCTCTCTTTTTGTTCCTTTGTTCCCGTTAATTGTAAACAAATGGTAGAATGAAAAACGTATTTTACTTCTGGATATGTATAGCAATGTGGTTATTGTCCGCTTGTTCTTCACAGAAAAAAGGGGATGGGGGAGACATACAAATACTGATGAAAGACAGTGTGGATGCCAATGGTTTGCAACGTATGCAGGTGTCTGATATTAAAACAACATTTACTTATAAAGGTAAGGATTATCAGTCAAATATAGTTCGCCGACCTGATGATGGTCTGCCTGTCGTGATAAATGAACAGGGAGAAAAGTTTATAGATAACCGAATCACACTACGTATAACTTCTGGTGGTAAGTCCGTTGTGGACAAGTCATTCACTAAGGAAAGTTTTGCTTCATTGGTGGATGCAAAATTCCTGAAACACTCCATTCTTGAAGGATTGGTGTATGATAAAACCACACCGAAAGGTATTGTATATGCTGCAAGCATTTGCTATCCGCAGACAGATCTCTATATTCCGTTGTCGCTGACGGTTACGCCGGATGGAAAAATATCTATGGAGAAAGAAGAATTACTGGAAGATTTTGAAAATTAAAAATTAAAAAACAGAAAGTTGGGAATTCCAGAATGTTTCCTAATTTATGAGTTTCCTTTGCCGGTATGAAAATCTTGATTGTAGAAGACGAACCGGATTTGCGGGAAACTATCCGCATTTCCCTTTTGAAAGAGAACTTCGTAGTGGAAACTGCCGCCGACTATTATTCGGCACTGGAGAAAGTGAATGACTACGATTATGACTGCATCTTGCTGGACATCATGTTGCCCGGTGGAAGCGGTCTGGATTTGCTACGCGAACTCAAACGCCTGCATCGTAGCGACAGTGTACTAATCATTTCAGCTAAAGATTCTCTGGACGATAAAGTGGAAGGATTGGAGTTGGGCGCTGATGACTATCTTACGAAACCTTTTCATTTGGCGGAACTCAATGCGCGCGTTAAATCTGTTATCCGGCGTCGGCAGGCAAAAGGAGATGTCTCAATTACAGTGGGCAATTTGCTGTTGTTCCCTGATAAACGGCAGGTGGAAGTTGGGGGAATCCCGTTGCAACTCAACCGGAAAGAGTTTGATTTACTCTATTATTTTGTGGTCAACCCTAACCGGGTCATCAATAAAATGAGTCTTGCGGAGTCTGTATGGGGTGATAATATCGACCAGGCGGACTCATTAGATTTCATATACTCGCAGGTGAAAAACCTTCGTCGGAAACTGAAACAGGCCGAAGCTACCGTAGAACTGAAGGCGGTGTATGGCTTTGGGTATAAGCTCTCTGAAGTATGAAACTGCTTCACTATACCTACGGAAAGCTTTCGTTACTGTTGTTTTTTCTAATGGCGGCATGGGGTGTGTTGTTTTATTATGCCATCGTTGAAGAGGTGGTGGATGAAACGGATGATACACTTGAAAACTATGGTAAAATTTTGATTAGTAATGCTTTGATGGATCCTTCCATACTTGATACGGAAGGTACGTTGATGTCCTTTTACAAATTCCGCCCTATATCCGAGGAAGAAGCGGAAGATTATGATGAGGTATATTATGACTCTACCGTTTATATAGAGAGTGAAGATGAGGATGAGCCGGTGCGGGTCATGAAAACAGCTTTCCGTATGCCGGACGGGCAATATTACGAATTGGAACTGATGATTTCTATTCTGGAACGTGATGATATGGTGGAAGCGATTCTGTGGTATCTGGGAGCTTTATTTCTGCTTTTTCTGATTTGTACATCCATCGGAACCCGCCTGATATTGCAAAGTGTGTTTCGTCCGTTGCATCGCCTGCTGGATTGGCTGAAGCAGATTCAACCGGGAAAAGAAGTGCCGGTACTGGATAATCCTACTAAAATCCGGGAATTCCGTCAGTTGGGGGATGCGGCTGTGGATATGGGGAACCGTAGCTACAAGGCATATGAAGAGCAGAAGCAGTTCATAGAGAATGCTTCGCATGAGTTGCAGACACCACTTGCTATTGTACGCGGCAAGGTGGAGTTACTTGCCGAAAATGAGTCGATGACCGAAGAGCAGTTGAAAGAACTGGATGAGATATATGCTACGCTGGGTAGGGCAGTGAGATTGAATAAATCTCTGTTATTGCTGTCCCGTATTGAGAACGGGCAATATACTGAAACGGAAGATGTATCTGTAGATGATGTGCTGGATGAGCTATTGCCTGACCTGATGGATATATATGAGGGAAAACATATCCATTTGGTACGTACTCAAGGAGAGGCTCCTTTTATAATCCGTTGTAATCTTTCCCTGGCGCAGATTCTGGTTTCCAATCTGGTGAAGAATTCTCTGCTACACAACCGTGCAGGTGGTGAATTGCATATTGTGACTACTCCTTCCTCATTGAGTATAAAGAATAGTGGTGACCACCCTTTGGATGGAGAAAAGCTTTTCCGGCGTTTCTATCGTGGCATCGACGGAAAGAAAGATTCCACCGGATTAGGGCTTGCCATTGCCCGCTCCATTGCTACGTCTGCATCTCTTCGCCTGATTTATAAGTGGGAAGAAGGAATGCATGTATTCTTACTCGTTAAAGAACCTAAAAAGAAAAGCTAAAGGCGTATATTCCCAAATCTTTCCCAGTTCTGTGTCGTTATTTGCAGTGTGAACAAAAACAGGTAATAAATTAGTAACACTTTAAAAAAATAACGATTATGAAGAAGATTTTATCTATTCTCGTATTGGCTATCGTAGCCATTCAGTTCGCTTTTGCAGGTGACGTCATTACTAAGGATGCAAAGGAACTTCCATTGACTGCGCGTAATTTTATTAATCAGTATTTCAGCAAACCGCAGATTTCATACATCAAGATAGATAGTGATTTCTTATCCAAGAAGTATGAAGTGCTCTTGACTGACCGTACGGAAATCGAGTTTGACAAGAAGGGTAACTGGACAGAAATTGACTGTAAGAAGAATGCTGTACCTGCTGCCTTAATCCCTGTTTCTATTAAGGATTATGTGAAGGCTAATTTTCCTAATGAGATTATCACTAAGATAGAGCGCAAGGGTGTAGGTATAGAAGTGGAACTTGCGAATGATTTCTCTTTGAAGTTTAATAAGAAAGGACAATTTGTCAGCATGGATGATTAATGGGGGAAGACAAGATGAAAACAAGATTTTTGATGATAGCGATGATGATGTTCATAGCTGCTATGACATTCAGCGCATGTAGTGATGATGACGATGATGATAAAGGTATTAAAGTACCGGAATCTGTGGAACAGGCTTTGAAACAGAGGTATCCGAGTGCAACAGGTATAGAATGGAAACAGAAAAAATCGTATTATGTTGCCGACTGTTGGTTGGATGGAAAAGAATCGAATATATGGTTTAATACCAATGCTGATTGGCTGATGACGGAATCTGAATTATATTGGAATGATGTTCCGGCTGCTGTACAGACAGCATTTGGTAATGGTGACTATGCCAACTGGGTACAAGATGATTATTATTTCTTGTTCTATCCGTTGCAACCTATGCAATATGTAATTGAAGTGGAACAGGGAAAATTGAAATATCAGTTGTTCTATTCTGAAGATGGGGGACTGATGAATACGGTAGATATTTCGGGTAAGGATGATACGATTTATCCGCCGGAAGTGTGAGATAGTGACGAGCTACAGGTTACAAGTTGCTGTGCTATACTGGTGGGCGAATTATTATTCGCCTGATTATCACACCGAAAGGCACTTCTCACTTGTAGCTCGTAGCTCGTCACTTAATTTAGCGCTATGCGCCAAATTATCATTCTCCCATTGGACGGTAATCTTTTGCAAGTCCGCCTTCGCTCGTCTCTTTGTAGAGCGATGGCAGGTCATTTCCGGTTTCTTTCATCACCTCCACCACTTTATCGAAAGATACACGGTGCATGCCATCGGTGAAGGAGGAGTATAAGTTGGCATCCAGTGCACGGGCGGCAGCATATGCATTTCGCTCGATACAAGGAATCTGTACTAATCCGCATACAGGGTCGCATGTCATACCCAGATGATGTTCCAGCCCCATTTCAGCAGCATATTCTATCTGAGCCGGGCTTCCCCCGAATAATTGGTTGGCGGCGGCTGAGGCCATAGCACAAGCTACACCTACTTCTCCCTGGCACCCAACTTCAGCTCCTGAAATAGAAGCATTAGTCTTTACGATATTTCCTACAAGTCCTGCTGTGGCAAGGGCACGGAGAATACGGGTTTCACTAAAGTCACGGCTTTTAGCGAGATGATACAGCACAGCCGGCATCACACCGCAGGAACCACAAGTGGGTGCGGTAACTATCGTTCCGCCCGAAGCGTTTTCCTCGCTTACGGCAAGGGCATAAGCAAATACCAGTCCACGCGATTGCAGGGATTGTTTGTATCCGCTGGCACGTATATAATAGGTGGAGGCTTTGCGGCGTAGGTTCAGCGGGCCGGGTAATACACCTTCCTGTTCCAGTCCACGGCGAACGGCTGCCTGCATGGTTTTCCATACTTCACTCAGATAGTCCCAAATATCTTCTTCTTCGCATTCTTTGACGTATTCCCAGTAGCTTCTTCCGGTTCTCTCGCACCATTGCAGGATTTCGGTCATGTGGTTCATGGCGTAAATGTCTGATGTGTTGACAGAGGAGGCACCATCGTTTTCTTCGGCCAGTGCGCCACCGCCAACGCTGAATACTGTCCATGAATCCGTCTCTTTTCCTGTTGCATCCAAAGATACGAACTTCATTCCATTAGGGTGGAAAGGGAGGAATATCTTCGGCTCCCAGATAATTTCTACCGGAGCGGCAGGTTGCAGCGTATCGGTAATGGCTATATTGGTCATATGCCCTTTACCTGTAGCGGCAAGACTACCGTATAAAGTCACTTTAAAAGAAGAAGCTTCCGGATGTTTCTCCAGAAAAAGCTCAGCAGCCTTGCGTGGTCCCATTGTATGGCTGCTTGAGGGACCTGTACCGATACGGTAGAGTTCTTTGATTGATTTCATGATTATATTAGTTTATAGGTCAACGACTGTGATTCCTGCACCGCCAAATTGTACATGTTCGTCGGCAAATTGCCTTATGCCGGAAACCGTTTGCAGGTATTGACGGATAAGCGTACGCAAAATGCCCGTACCTGTTCCGTGAAGAATACGTACACGTGCCATACCTACGAGGATGGCATCATCAATAAAGTAAGTCACCGCCTGCAGGGCTTCGTCGCCACGCATACCGCGTACATCAATGTCTTGTTTGAAGTGTAGTTTCTTTTCATACATGCTGTCTTGCGTCTGATTGCTGACGAATGTACTCTTAGTAGAACTGTCTACTTTCTGCGGAGTAACGTTCGTGCGTTCCAGACGTTCCACTTTTACGGTGGTCTTTATACTGCCGAAAGCAATGATAGCATTTTTACCATTTACTTCCATCACTTCACCCACTGCACTCTGGCCCTTTATCTTCACCATAGCGCCGGGAACGATACTTGCCAGGCGTTCTGCTTCTTGTTTGGCTTTCTGTGCGGCTTGTTCCTGTGCCGAAAGTCCGCTTCCTGTCTCTTTGGCTTTTTTATCTTTCTTTCTACTCTGCTTTTCCTGCAACTTCTGCATCTTGCGGGCTATCTTCTCCTCTTGTTCTTTAGAGGCGAGAGCTTCCATCGATTCACGGAATTCAGTCAACTCCTGACGTGCTTGGCGGGTTTTTTCTTTTTCCGCCTGCGCTTCCTTGATAGTGCGGATGGTGTTTTCAATCCGGGCATTGGCTTCCTGCATCAATTGTTCCGCTTCCTCTTTGGCTTTCCGGATAATCTCTTTGCGGGACTTTTGCAAGTCTTCCATTTCCGTTTGATAGCGGGAGATGGTTTCTTCCATGTGTTTCTCGCGCTGGCGGATGGTCTGGCGTTTTCCTTCCCAATACCGCTTATCGCGTACGATGTCTTGCAGGTATTTATCAGCATTGATGTACTCGCTGCCTACAATTTCGGATGCATCGGCAATGACATCTTCCGGAAGCCCAATCTTCCGGGCTATTTCTACGGCAAATGAACTTCCGGGGTTACCAATTTGAAGTTGGAAGAGTGCTTGCATCAAGTGACGGTCATACAACATAGCTCCGTTCACTACTCCTTCATGGTCTTCGGCAAAATGCTTCAGATTCTGGTAGTGTGTAGTTATAACACCGAACGTCAGTTTTTGGTTGAAGCGTTTCAGTACGGCTTCGGCTATGGCGCCACCAATCTGCGGTTCTGTGCCGCCGCCGAATTCGTCAATGAGGATAAGACTACGCTCATTGCAATTCTTCATCATCATTTTCATGTTGGTCAGATGTGAAGAGTAGGTACTCAGGTCGTCTTCGATGGACTGTTCGTCACCTATATCTATGAAGATGCTACTGAAAATGCCCGCATGACTACGTTCGTGCATGGGGATGAGCATGCCGCATTGCAGCATGTATTGTAATAATCCTACGGTCTTGAGGCAAACGGACTTACCACCAGCATTCGGACCGGAAATAATGAGGATGCGTTGCTGTGCGTTCAACTCAATATCGAGGGGGACTACTTTTTTACCATGTTTGGCAAGAGAGAGCTGGAGTAGCGGATGCACGGCCATAGTCCAGTCCAGCAATTGCGTGTTTTCCAGCGCAGGCTTTATACCTGATATTTGCAGGGAGAACAAACTCTTGGCGCGGATAAAATCAATTTCGGCAAGGAATTCGTAGGACTGCAAAACATCGGGAATGGAAGGGCGCAGCAGATTGGAGAATTCTACCAGAATACGGATAATCTCTCTGCGTTCGTCTCCTTCAAGTTCACGGATGCGATTGTTGGCTTCCACCACTTCGGCAGGTTCAATGAAGACGGTCTTTCCACTTGCCGATTCGTCATGTACGATTCCTTTTATTTTCCGTTTCAGCCCCGGTGCAATAGGGATAACCAGACGTCCGTCACGCATGGTTGGGGTAACATCTTTGTCAACTACACCTTCCGACTGGGCATTGCGCAGGATGCTGTTCAGCGACCGGGAAATGCCACTCATCGTGCTTGCCAATTCACGGCGGATGCGTGCCAGTTCAGAGGAGGCATTGTCTTTTATCTTTCCATAGGGTGAAAGAATGTTGTTTATCTTCTGGATAAGCTGCGGAAATGCCAGGATGTCTTTGGCAAGATGCCGTAGGCAAGGGTAGGGGGAGTCTTCTGCTTCCGTATCGTCCTTTTCCAGAAAGCGTACGATGTCGCGTATCGTTTCCAGCGAACGGCGCAGGTCGAAAAGCTCCTGTTCGTCCAGGTACATTCCTTCTACACGTATTCGTTTTAGTGACGGGCGTACATCGAAAAAGTATTGGGCGGGGAAATTATCTTCCTCTTCTATAATACGGATAAATTCAGTGACAAGGTTCAGGCGTTCTTCTACTTCTTCATAGTGGTCGGAGAATGCCATGTCAGTCACCCGTTCTGCACCTAACGTGCTAAGGCATTTTTCGCTTAGCAACTGGCGTATTTGGTCGAAACCTATTTTATGCTCAAAGTTCTGTGGGTATATCATGGTGCAAAAGTAGTATTTATTCGCGAAAAAAATGGCAGGAAGTTTGTAGAATTAAAAATGATTTGTACCTTTGCACCGCTTTAAGAGAAAAGCACTTCTTGAAAGAGAAGTTTTGGAGAGGTGGCAGAGTGGTCGATTGCGGCGG